>JAZQYV010000010.1:0-197244 GCA_045633705.1 Candidatus Onthoplasma sp. | reverse complement strand
TTCTTTCCTTACCTAAAGTTTATATTAAGATAAATTGTTCTTTGCAACCTCCTCTTCGGCGATTGCATTGTTAATATACCACACTTTAAATTTAATGTCAACAGTTTTTTCAAAAAAAATTTAAAAATTTTGAAATTTTTTACTTTTTTATTGATTTTAATCCCTTTTTAGGGTGTTTGTATGCTGTTTTAGACCAAAATTTAGCAAAAACAGCCCAAATCAATCCCTTTTACCTATTATATTATATATACGAAACATTTAAAAATTTTGTAAAAGTATATTGATTAATCTTAAATTTTATTAATTTTTGACTAATTCATACCTCTTTCTTACCAATCTTTTATATTCTTCACTCTCAAGATTGTCTTTATTATTTATTAAAAACTTTAGCTTTTGCGGCACACTATTAAGTAATCGTGAAACATACGATTGAGATACTCCTACCATTTCTGAAACCTCATTTTGGTTTAATGGTGAATTCCCAAACAATCCAAATGTGTGTATCATAACTTTTTGTTCTGTTGGGCTTAAATACACAAAAAACTTTTCAATATATCTACAATATTCCTGTTCGGCAATTTTTTCAACAAAGTCATCTTCACACGGAATAATGTCGTATTTAACTCTACCTTCATATCCATCATCTTCAATTGAAGCATCTAATGAGCTTACGCCAATGATGGATTCTATCTGTCTTCTTTGTTTTCTTTTATACATTAATATTTCATTTATCATAACCTTGGTGGCAAAACTAGCAAACGAACAATCCCTATCAAAACTAAAATTATCAATAGCTTTAATCATTCCTAATTTGGCAATTGAATACAATTCTTCATCTTGTCCAAAATTCTGACCTACCACATACCAAATCAATCCATCGTTAACTAATATTAATATAGTCCGTTCAATAATGTTTTCAATTTCAATCCCCTTTACTTTTTTATCAATATATCTTTTAAGCAATATCTCATTCTGCTCATTAGTTATTCCGCCAGAACGCTTAATGCCTTTTATAAATATCTCTATACTCCACTCTTTTACATTGTCTAATTCTTGTTCAAAATTTTCAATTATTCGTTGCTTAATTAACATAATCCACCTTTTAGTGGGATTATATTATCATTAAAGCCAAGTTTTGATATTTGAAACTTATCAACTTTTTACATATTCGACAAAAAAAGATAGAGTAATGTAAATCTCTATCTTTCTAGCATATTAACCTACCAACTCATCAATATATATCATAAGCTCTGGGATGGTCATATCATTAACAATATTTTTAGTATTCTCGCTTAGGCTAGATCCATCAATAATGCCTGTATCGAATAGTGTTTTTAATTTGGTTTCGTTAATAATTTCATCAACTTTCACTTCAATATTTTTAAGTTGCGCATCAGCCATCATTGCCATAATGCCTGTAACTTCATTTGAATATGTTGTCCCATCATAATCATGATAATACTTACGGGTTGTATCGTCATAATAATAACCCTTAACTTCATAAATATACAGGTCGTTAAATGTTTCGCTATTTGATAAATCATTTATTGAGTATGGAGCAAGTGTGGCCATCATACCTGTAACTTCATCACTATAATTGGTTCCATCAAAGGATTCATAATATTTTCCGTCATTTTCATAATAGCCTAATGCTTGATAAATCTTAATATTTTGAAGATTATTTGCTAGTTCATTAATTTTTACGTTATAGAATGTTTTAATAACGCCTGTGGCGGCATCAAACTTAATATCCAACACTTCGCCTAAAGTCAAACTTTCAATTCCGCCATCAGTTGAACCAAGTTGTTCTAATGTTTTGCCTGCAATTGATTTCATAACACCAGTTACTTCGTCACTATAAACTTCACCATCAAAAGCTTTATAATATTTACCATCATTCTCATAGTAGCCCATTACTTCGTATATATGCACATTCTTGAATGTATTTGCATCAGATAACTCATCAACACCAAAACCTGCCAAGGTAGCAATTAATCCAGTTACTTGATTGCTATATGTTGTTCCATCAAAAGTTTCATAATACTTGCCATCGTTTTCGTAATAACCTAAAGCCTCATAAATCTTAATGTCTGCAATCTTTGCTGATAATTGATTGATTGGCGTGCTATAGAAAGTTTTGACAACTCCAGTTGCTTCATCTTCAGCAATGTCTAAAGCCTCGCCTAATGTTAATGTGTCAATTCCATTGTCGGCAGAGCCTAGTTGGTCTAGTGTTTTACCAACAATTGATTTCATAACGCCAGTTACTTCGTCACCATAATTTTCGCCATCAAATGACTTATAATATGTGTTCCCCTCTTTATAATAACCCATTACCTCATAAACATATATTCCATTAAACGTACTAGCATTAGATAATTGGTCAACTCTAAATCCTGCCAATGTAGCAATTAACCCTGTTACTTGATTTGTATATGTTATTCCATCAAAGGTTTCATAATAATTGTCTTCATACTCGTAGTAACCCAACGCTTCATAAATTTTTATGTCTTTTATTTTTGCTGACAACTGATTGATTGGTGTGTTATAAAATGTTTTAACAACTCCTGTTGCCTCACCTTCTTCAATTGCCAAGGCTTCACCTAATGTTAATGTGTTGATTCCAGTATCATCAGATCCAAGCTCGCCTATAGTTTTTCCTGCAATTGATTTCATAACTCCAGTTATTTCATTGCTATAATTTTCGCCATCAAATGACTTATAATATGTGTCGCCATCTTTATAATACCCCATTACATCATAAATGTATATGTCATCAAATGCATTAGCTTGTGATAACCTATTTATTGTCTTGCCGGCAATTGCACTCATAACACCGGTTACTTCGTTGGTGTAATTTGAACCGTCATAATTTTTATAGTACCTGTCACCATTTTTATAGTAGCCCATTACTTCATAAATATATATATCATCAAATGCACCTGATTGTGATAATTCGTCAATAGTTTTACCTGAAATTGCAGACATAACACCGGTCATTTCATTAGCATAAGTTGTTCCATCAAAGTCTTTGTAGTATTTGTCACCGTTTTTATAATAGCCCATTATTTCATATATCTTCATTTCATCAATGCCATCTTCCGCCAACTGCTTAATTGTTTTGCCAGCTATCGACTTCATTACTCCTGTAACTTCATTGCTATATGTTAAGCCATCATAATTCTTATAATAATTGCCATTATGTTCATAATACGACATTACTTCATAAATCTTGATTGTTTCAACACCATCTGTAGTCAATTCATCAATAGTCTTGCCGGCCAAAGTGCTCATTATTCCTGTTACTTCTGTAGCATAAATACCATTATTATACTCTTCATAATACTTACCATTGTTCGGATTTTTATAATAACCCATTATCTCATATATTTCCAAATTTGATGTTGCTTTAGATAGTGAACTTACTGCCGTAGACAAAGGTAAATTAATTAAAGCAAATTTTACTTTGCCATCAACAATTGTTTCTATTGCCCCGGTATCCAATTGTACATCATGACCATTAATAACGTATTTAAAATCAACTTCTGAAGACTCATCGTTTTCCAAAGTACATAATTTACCATTGTTTATATAATATGTAGTTTCACCACTTAACACTGTATTTAACAAACCCAACTCTTCAGACTCAACTTCCATCAAACTTAATATATTGTTAAATGTTGCCGCATTAAGAGTATCCTCAAATGCTGTTTTCATATTCTTGATTGGGGAATTCTTTAGTTTGTCAAGATTGATGCCATATAACTCATCACCAAATAACTTTACACCAAAATCTTCTTCAAATTTCGCCAACGTATAATCGTCCGAACCTTTTGCAATCCCAGTAGCAATACCAACAGCGTCTTCAAGAGTTAATTTCCTTAACCCTTCATTATCTCCAGCAATATTTGATTTTGTCCATTTTTCGATTCTTCCTACAGATATTGAAGTATATGCCCAATATCCCACACCAACAAGCATAAGTATAGTAGAAACAAATCCAACAAACCAGCCCAATATAAATTTGCCCATACCAGCGCTTTTGCGTGTTCTAATTCTTTCTCTTTTCATATTCGTCCCCTTATTAATATTATAACTATTTCAATCTTAAAAACCAATCAAATTTTAAAATTTTTTAAATTTTAAGATTTTATTAAATTTAAATTAATACAATCGTTACTCCGCTATTAAGAATTCTTAAGTCGCTATCTGCCAATAACTCATCACATCTTTCAACAGCTAATTTGCGTATAGGATTATTTGGCGTCCACTTTTCGCAAGGTAAATAATCAAATATAAGTTTTTGCGCTTTCATTTGTTTTAAACGCTTATGTATTTCCTTTTTTATTTCGCCCCCAACCCCATGACTGCCATATCCATGAATAACCTTCAGCGCGTTAAATCCACCTAACTTACATGCTTCAATTTCAATCTCCAGTTGTGCAACTGCCATAAGGCAGGTTTGCATGTCACTTTTTACGTCTATATATAATATTCTCATACCATTATGATAACACCAACTCAACAAATTAGTCAAACTAATAAAACAAAAAATAGGTCAAAACCTATTTTTATTTACAAAACCAATCTTCGCCCAGATATTTTGAACGCGGCTCTTTATACACCTCATCAAATTCATGCTTGTCAAAAGTTTTAAGATTAATACCTTTTGCCAATTTATCGGATAATTCCACGTCTACACTAGCCATATTTAACAGTTCTTGTCTAATTGCTCTTATTTCATCACAAGCGGATTGCTGGTTTAAACTAATTTGATTTTCCAACAAACCTTGCATTGTAGATGCTGTGTATGCACAACCTCTTGCTCTCGCCCTTAATCTTTCCACCGCATCGGCTATATCCACATCAAACAATCGGTTTATATTCTTGTCGCCAAACCCCGACACCAAACACGTTCTAAACGCCAAATCGGACTCATACAAATCATTATATTTTCTTCGTTGCAATATCATTTTCACAACAATTCGATTATCGTTATAATACTTCTTTACCGCATCAAAATATCTTTTGCGCAAAATCTTTATTTCTTCACTAAAACTCATAGTCTAATATATGCGTACCCAACTTTAAAGTTGATTAAAAAATAAAAGTCTGCCTTACGACAAACTTTTATTAAATATTGATTATGAAACTTGTTTGTTAGCCTTAATTATAATAGGCTTATCCGAACCTAAAATATAATTTTCATCAATAATAATCTTTTCGATATTATCATCAAAATGGCTGGTGTACATCACATCAAGCATACGTTCTTCCAGTATTGTTCTTAAACCTCTTGCGCCTGTTTTAAGTTCAATTGCTTTGCGGGCAACCGCCTTAATTGCTTTTGGTTCAAACTCAAGCTCAATTCCGTCCATTTTAAATAGCTGAATATATTGCTTTGTTATTGCATTTTTGGGTTTGGTCAAAATCTTTTCAAGTGATTTTTCATCTAAAGCCTCAAGCCCAACCACAACAGGTATACGGCCAACAAATTCAGGAATCATACCATACTTGATTAAGTCGTGTGGCTGAATACCCTTAACTTCGTTTTGTGTGTTTTTTACGCTACGTGTCATAACATCTGCACCAAAGCCAAGCCCAGCGTTTCCGTTGCGTTCGCTAATAATTTTATCCAAACCAACAAACGCTCCACCGCAAATAAACAATATGTTTGTGGTATCAATTTTAATATTTTCTTGTTGAGGGTGCTTGCGTCCACCTTGAGGTGGAACACTTGCAATTGTGCCTTCAAGTATTTTTAATAACGCTTGTTGCACACCTTCACCTGAAACATCACGAGTTATAGATACATTTTGGCTTTTACGCGCAATCTTATCAATTTCGTCAATATATATAATTCCGCGCTGAGCTTTTTCAATATCATAATCAGCATTTTGAATTAACTTTAACAATATATTTTCAACATCATCACCAACATATCCTGCTTCAGTAAGTGCAGTTGCATCGCTTGATGCAAATGGAACCTTTAACATTTTTGCCAAAGTTTTTGCAAGCAATGTTTTTCCACTGCCTGTTGGACCAACCAACAATACGTTGCTTTTTTCAAGCTCCACTTCATCAACACCGGCCTTGCTTTTAGCATGCATATTATAATTAATTCGTTTGTAGTGATTGTATACTGATATTGCCAAAATCTTTTTAGCCTCATCTTGACCAACAATAAACTCATCTAATCTTGCTTTAATTTCTTGAGGCTTTGGCAAATCCAATATTTCAGTCTGATTAGAACCTTTAACTTTATTGTTTTCGGTCATAATTTCATGGCATAAATCAACACAATCTTTACAAATAAAGCATTGGCCATCTGGATTTGCAATAATTTCTTTTAAGTTAGTTATTAATCTTCCGCAAAACGAACAACTAGCATTTAATTCTTTCACAATTATCTCCTTTAATCTTATAATATTAAATAAAGATTTACAAACCGTTGTTTAGCTGTAAATCTTTATCTAATCTCTATCTTTAGTTTGTTAATTATATAATCTGAAATTAATTTCTTTTTTCAAATATTTTATCAACCAAGCCATATTTAACAGCAGTTTTAGCATCCATATAATTATCTCGGTCAGTATCCTTTTGCAAGGTTTTAACATCTTTACCTGTATTTTCTGCCAAAATCTTATTTAACAATTCACGAGTTTTTAATATATGCTTTGCTTGTATTTCAATATCGCTTTGTTGGCCTTGTGCTCCGCCCAAAGGTTGATGTATCATAACCTCGCTGTGTGGCAAGCATATACGTTTGCCTTTAGCTCCACTTGAAAGCAATACCGCAGCCATACTTGCAGCCATACCGATACAAATTGTTGATACATCGCATTTGATATAATTCATTGTATCATAAATAGCAAGTCCGGCGCTAACACTTCCACCAGGACTGTTGATATACATAAATATATCTTTATCAGGATTTTTACCTTCCAAATATATAAGTTGTGCGACCACCGAGTTTGCTACTTGGTCATTAATTTCGCCACTTAAAAATATAATTCTATCTTCAAGCAATCTGCTATAAATGTCATAACTACGTTCGTTGTTGCCCACTTGGTCAACCACCATAGGAATCATCATAATTTTACCCTCCTATTAATTTTATGCCATTAAAATATTTTTCTTTCAACAATCAAATTATTTAATTGTGTTATTTTGTCTTATAAAGTCTAATAACTTTTTCATTAACAATTCATTAGCAATACGATTTACACCATCGTTGCCAACATTCTTTTTATATTCTTCAACTTTTACGCCTTGAGCTTCTGCTAATTCTGCTAATTTAGCGTCAACATCAGCTTCCACAATGTCAAGCTTTTCACTTCTAATCAATTTTTCTAGTACCAAACGGCCCTTAACTTGACGTTCAGCTGCCATGCGTTGTTCTGCCTTTAATTGGTCTGCAGTTTTACCAATTTGCTCGGCATATGTTTCAATAGTTGCACCATAGTATGCAAGTTGTTGCTCCATACCTCTAATCATACGGTCAGCTTCTGCATTAACCATGCCTTCTGGTAATATAAGATTTGTGTTATCCACAATTGTATCTAAAATGCGGTTGTCAAGTTCAATTTCAGCTTGCTCTTCAGCTTGCTTAACCAAACGTTCACGAATGCTTGCCTTATATGCATCAACTGTGTCAAATTCTGAACTGTTTTGAACAAACTCTTCATTAAGTTCTGGCATAATGCGTTCACGAATGTTGTGGATTTTAACCTTAAACACTGCTGGCTTACCAGCTAATTCTGGTTGATGATATTCAGTTGGGAATGTTACATTAACATCTTTTTCGTCGCCAACATTTAAGCCAACAAGTTGGTCTTCAAATGTATCAATAAATGAATGTGAACCAATTTTTAATTGATACTTTTCAGCCTTACCACCATCAAAAGCCTTACCATCAATAAAACCTTCAAAGTCTAATGTTACTGTGTCGTCGTTTTTAACTGGTTTGTTTGTTTCCACAAGTCTTGAACCTCTCAACAATTCACGTTCGATTGCTTGATTAACTTGTTCGTCAGTTACTTCGTTTATAGTCTTTTTAAATTCCATGCCCTTATATTCGCCCAAAGTAAATTCAGGAATGCTAGGTATTTCAAGAATAATTTCAATTCCATTTTCATCTAACTTTTTAATATCCATCTTTGGAGCTTCGTATGGTTGAACATCTTCATGCTCTCTTAAAATTTGGCTATACGCCATATAAAATACATCGTCCAAAGCATCTTGAACAAACACACCTTGACCGTAAGCTTTTTCGATTACGTTGCGAGGTGCATGACCTTTTCTAAATCCTTGAACTGAAAATTTAGCCTTATTTTTTTGATAAGCTTTTTCAATGCTATCGCTCCATTCTTGAGCATCCATTTGAATAGTTGCCTCTACTATTCCGTTTTCTTTTTTTAGTAAATCGTACTTCATTAAAAGTTCTCCTTAATATATTTTTTTTAGCGAAACTATTATAACACATATTTTATATAATTGCAAGGTTTAATCCAATTATTTTTATCATTTTCTAAACAAATGACATTATTGCGACCACAAATAATACGGCAGTTATTACCCAAAACGCAATATTTTGTTTAAGTTGTTTTTTTTCAATCTTTTTTCTAGCCGTGTTAAGCATATCAATATTGTATCCAAAATATTCACTTTCTTCTTGATTTTCTGCCACATCTTTAAGTATTAATCTGGCACCCTCATCAAAATCCATCAGTTCTTGTTCACTTTTCTGCTTTGCAATAAGCGAAACAATTGCCATCGCCGCGCCCCAAAGCAAACCACCAAGTCCAAATTGAATTTTGATATTATTGCCAAATACAATTGCACAAGCGCCTAAGACAAGCAATATAATTATAGATGCCAGTTTTAAATTTCCTGCTATTTTTTTCATATTTCAATCCTTTATCTTGTAAACTTAATTATGGCTATAACTAGCAAACCAATTATTGCCACTCCATATAAAAACATAAACCACGATTCTTCCCTACTGCGCACAAAGTAGAATGCATAAACCATTCCAACCGCCACCTCAATCCACATAGCAATTTTTACGATTATACTGCACCAATCACCAAACTTGTTAGGTATTAAACTCAGCCCAAGACCTATAACCAAAACAATTATACCTAAAAAGGCAATAAAATTAACAAACTTTCTAAATTTCATATTTCCCCTACTATTAACTTATATTTAAAAATGATACAAATTATAAACTATGAGAAGTAAATTTTAAAACAAGTTTAAAATTTTAAATTGTTATACAATTTGCTCATTAATTTCGCACTTCTCAAGTTTTGAATTACGTCAGATTACACTAAATGCCAATATAAATATTGTCGCTTGTGTAATCTTCCTAAATTATAACAAAAACACCTGCCTTAAAGCAAGTGTTTGTGTCAGTTATTAAATTTGGATTTAATTAATTAGTTATTTTCAACTTCAGGACGTATCATAATATGTACATCTCTAAGTGCTTTTTCATCTACCACTGTTGGAGCATTTGTTAATGGGTCACACGCATTTTTATTCATAGGGAATGCAATAACATCACGTATAAATTCGTTTTTAGTTAACAACATCATAATACGGTCAAACCCAACACCACAACCAGCATGAGGTGGAGCACCATAACTAAATGCATTATATAATGCAGGGAATTTATTTTCAACTACGGATTTATCATAGCCCGCAAGCTTAAATAGTTCTACCATCATTTCAGGTTCATGGTTGCGTACTGCTCCCGACAAGCTTTCATAACCATTAATCACAAGGTCGTATTGGTAGGCTTTAACAGCTAATGGATTTTTCGCAATTTCTTCAATATCTGCTTGAGGCATGCTAAATGGATTATGGCTAAATTCAATTTTACCTTCATCGTCAAGTTCGTAGAATGGGAAATCTACCACCCAACAGAAAGCGAAAGCATTTTCATCAATCAAATCTAAACGCTTACCCAATTCATTGCGCAACACATTTGCAAACTTAATTGCTTTAGGGGTTTCATCTGCGATAAAGAAAATTGTGTCATTAGGCTCAAAATTCAAAGCTCTCATTAAGTCCGTCTTGTTTTGTTCGGTAATAAACTTGGTAATTCCAGTTTCAAACTCTCCTTCCTGTGTTACATGAATATACGCAAGACCTTTTGCTTCACGAGATTTTAAGAAGTCGGTTAACCCATCATAAAACTTACGTCCCTTTTCACCACAATTTGCCTTAATAGCCTTAATCGTTGTACCCTTGAATGCATTAAATTCAGTTTCTTTAAATATTTCTGTCACATCAACAACCATTAAAGGGTTACGCAAATCTGGTTTATCACTACAATAATCACGTATTGCATCTTCATACTTAATACGTTTAAATGGAGTAATTACTTTAACACCTGCAAATTTTTCAAATATACCTTTCATTAATTCTTCCATTATTTTAAAAACATCTTCTTGTGTTGCAAATGCCATTTCCATATCTATTTGATAGAATTCTGTAGGGCTGCGGTCTGCACGTGCATCTTCGTCTCTAAAACATGGTGCAATTTGGAAATATTTATCTAGCCCGCTTGTCATAAGTAATTGCTTAAATTGTTGTGGAGCTTGAGGAAGAGCATAAAACTTTCCAGGATTTAATCTGCTTGGAACCAAGAAATCTCTTGCTCCCTCTGGACTTGATGCTGTAAGGATTGGTGTTTGAACTTCAGTAAAATCATAGTTATTAAAGAATGTGCGAACAAAAAACATTAAATCACTACGTAGTTTTAACATCTTTTGATTATAGTCGCTACGCAAATCTAAATATCTATACTTCAAACGCAAATCCTCATTAACAGTGCTGCTAGTTTTAATTTCAAAAGGAAGTTCTTTATTACACTTACCCAAAACTTCAAAACTTTCCACGTCAATCTCAATATCCCCTGTTGGCATATTAGGGTTTTTGCTTGAGCGCTCCAGCACCTTGCCGTTAACCATGATTACATCTTCTTTGTTCAAATTTAAAACTTTACTTTCATCTGCTACAAGTTGAGTAATACCATACTGGTCACGAAGCGTAATAAATGTAATACCGCCAAGTTTACGAATAGTATCAACCCAGCCAGCAATTTTAACAATCTTGCCAACATCACTTATTCTAAGCGAACCACAATCAACATCTCTGTAATTTTTAGTAATAAACATAATATATCATCCTTTTTTGATTTTTCTAACTTATTATATATCAAACCTTTAAAAATTGCAACAATTTTTGCTTTTTATGCTAAACAAATTTTTATCATTTTATTTTGTATAACAAAAAAGGGCTTTATATGCCCTATTTGTGTTAATTTTTCTTTTTGTCTACAGCTTTAGTTTTTGATGTTTGTTGCTTCAACAAATCTCTAATATCCTTAAGCAAATCTTCTTGTGTTGGATTGTTTAAACGTTCTTCCGCTTCCTTTTTCGCTTTTTCCTCCGCCTCTAACTTTGCCTTCTCCTCAGCCAAACGTTTCTTTTCAGCCTCCTGCTCAGCCCAAACGTCTTTAAATTTTCGATTTTGTTCTTTTGCAAGCTTTTTAACTTCTTTGCGAGCAACTCTCAATTCTTTTTTGGTTTGTTTTTCAATCATTTCTCCAAATTCTTCAAGTCGTTTTCTAGATGCTGTTACCACCTTAACCATAATAAATACCGATAGCGCAATAATAAAGAAATCAATTACATATTGTAAAAAGGTACCATAATTCCAGCTTAAACTTACTTTTTTAACACCATCAACCCACTCATGTCTAAGTGGAATACTTAAATCTTTTACACTTGAAGCGCCCAACGCATAAGTAATTAGTGGCATAATAATATCATTAACTAAGCTTGATACAATTTTATTAAATGCCGTAGCAATAATCATACCCACGGCAAGGTCAAACACATTGCCACGTGTAATAAACTTTTTAAATTCTCCAAAGAACTTTTTCATTTGTTTCTCCTATAATCTTTTGTTTCCTATACATATCTTACCACTAAAAACACAAAAAGCCAAGCAATTACGCCCGACTTTTTATCAAATTAATCTTGGTTATTTTCGTTTTCTTGCTTTTCAGCTTTGCGTTTTGCTTTTTCTTCTTTTTTAGAAAGAATTTTTTCTTTCTTTTCATGAATGATTTGCTCTAAGATATCGCCTTTAAACTTTTGAATGCGCACTTTTTCCTCTCGTATAGGAAGTGATTCATTGTTTACAGGCATAACCACTTCATCATCGCGCAAACGAACTTCCACTTGATTGTAAGGAATAGTGATATTGTTCTTTTTAAATTCGTTAAATACGTGTTCTATTACATAATAATACACACTCCAATAATCTTCGGCATCTACCCAGCAACTTGCAAAGAAATCAATGGAGCTTGAGTTTAACGTTTTTAAACTCACAAGCGGTGCTGGTTCCATTAATACTTTTCCATTGCTTATAATTACATTCATAACTATATCACGAACTTGTTTGATATCAGTCTCATACGCCACACCAAATATAAAATCTACACGACGACGGCCTAAAACACTATAGTTGATAATTTCACTAGTAACAATTTGGCTATTAGGAAGAATTGCCAGCTTACCATCACTTGTAATCAAAGCGGTTGTCAACATCCTAATATTTTTAACTCTACCTTCAACTCCTCCAATCTTTACAAAATCTCCCTCATGGAAAGGTTTTGTTGTAATAATCACAATACCATTGGCAAGGTTGCTTAAACTATCTTGTAAGGCAAGGCTAACTGCAAGTCCTGCAGTACTAAGTAGCGCTACAAGCCCAGTCATTGGAATGCCAAATACTTGTGCAATGATTATTAGCAGTGTCATATATACCACAAATTTAACAATTGACATCAAGAACGAAACCGTTATTTTTTCCATTCTAGATTTAATCAACACTCGTTTTACAACCTTTAGTATAATTTTTGTCGCAATGTAGCAAACTAAAATTAAAAATAAACCCCATAATAATTGCACACTCTTGTTAAGCACTAGGTCTAAAAAGAAATCTTTAACTTTTTGCATATGTTTCTCCTCTTTTGTTTTGATAAATGTATTATAACATCTAAATTAAATTTTATATATTCTTTTAGCAACTTTTTTATTTATTTAACGAAAAAGGAGCTTATCTGGCCCCTTTTTCTATAACAGTCAAACTGCTCACCTAAATCCTAATAATTTTTTCCATCAACTTGGAAGTATGCTTGTGGATGAGCACATACAGGACATATCTTAGGTGCAGTTTTTCCAACGTGTTTATGTCCGCAATTTAAACATACCCAAACAACAGCAGTTTGTTTTGCAAAAGCTTTCTTCTTCTTAACGTTTTCCGCCAAAGCCTTATAACGTTCTTCATGCTCTTTTTCAATTGCTGCCACACCTTCAAACATTTTAGCAATATCTGCAAAACCTTCTTTTTTAGCAGTTTTAGCAAAACTCTTGTACATTTCTGTCCATTCATAAGCTTCACCTTTAGCAGCCTCTAAAAGATTGGTAAGCGTATCACTTACACTACCGCCGTTCAACAACTTGAACCACATCTTAGCGTGTTCTTTTTCATTGTTAGCCGTTTCTTCAAAAATGTTAGCAATTTGAACAAATCCGTCCTTCTTAGCTTGAGAAGCAAAGAATGTGTATTTGTTACGAGCTTCACTTTCGCCAGCAAAAGCAATTTTTAAATTTTGTTCAGTTTGTGTTCCTTTAAGTTCCATAAACTTTTTCCTCCCGCTAGTTGATACTTACATAATAATGTAAAATTAAAAAAAAGGCAAATAATTTTAACGCCTTTTTTAAAAATATTTTAATTTTTTTTATAAATCTGTTAAAATGCTTGTTTTAAGTATTTAATCAATATTTATAATAATAATTTTTTAGTTATGTTATTTCTTTTTAAACTTATCCTTTTTACGCGCTAAGTTTTTCTCTCGTCCATTTTGGCTAGGAGTATAATACACTCTATCTTTTAAGCTATTGGGCATATATTGTTGTTCAACATAACCGCCATAATCGTGAGGATACTTGTATGGTGTTGGATTTTCAGTATCATAATGATGATTTTTAAGATATTCTGGTATTTTATCATCTGCAAACATTGTCGCATCTGTATTTGCCTTGCCCATTGCAACATACACACTATTAGATTTTTCAGCCTCACAAGCATAAATAATCGCATGGCTTAGCGCAAGATTACCTTCAGGTATGCCTAAGTTTTTAAGTGTGTAATGTGCTGATACCGCAAGCAGCAATGCATTGCTATCTGCCATACCTATATCTTCGCTGGCATGCGCAATCAATCTTCGAGCAATTAGCAAGGGGTCACAACCCGCATTAATCAAACGTTGACTATAATAAAGTGCCGCTTCAGTATCACTTCCTCTAATACTTTTGCAAAAACAACTAAGTAGATCATAATACATATTTTCATCAACACTAATTGCTTTTTGTTGTATGCATTGTTCAGCTACTTTTTCATCAATAACAATTCTGTCGCCATTAATCCCAGTTGTAAGCACTGCAAGTTCTAAAGCATTCATAGCATTACGCAAATCACCACTGCTTGCATACGCAATATGGTTCAATGCTTTGGGTTCAATTTCGATTTTAATACGCCCAAAACCACGTTCCTTATCATTGATTGCATTAAGCAGTGCATCTTTAATATCGGCAAGTTCTAGTGGCAAAAATTTAAACACTCGACATCGGCTAACAATAGCTGGTGTCATACTCACGTGTGGATTTTCGGTGGTAGAACCAATAAATGTAATATATCCCTTTTCCACCGCCTCAAGCACACAATCACTTTGCGCTTTGCTCCATCGATGACATTCGTCCAGTATTAATATCGTAGACTTGCCATACAACTCAAAATTTGTTTTAGCCTCATCAATAATCTTCTTTGCATCAGCCACACCGGATGACACAGCATTAAGCTTTCTAAAATCCTCATGCATTGCATTGGCAATAATAAACGCTAGCGTAGTCTTCCCCACTCCTGGAGGCCCATAAAAAATACAACTACCCAGCCTGTTAATCTTAATAGCACGTCTTAATAATGTGTCCTCGCCTACAATATGTTTTTGCCCAACAAATTCATCAAGGGTTGTAGGTCTCATTCGTTCCGCAAGTGGAGCATTGTTCTTATTAATATCAAATATATTCATACCCATATTATACCATATATCAACAAATTTGAAAATAGTTTTTAACAAAGTTAATAAAAAAGAAAAGTTGTTTATAACCTTTCTAATCTTCCAACCCCGCTAAATAGTCTGTACTCACGCCAAAATATTGAGCAATTATTATAACCATATCAAAATTAGGAATTCTTTGATTTGTTTCCCAATATTGAAGCGCTGAAGAACTAATTTTTCCACCCAATTCTTTGGAAAGTTGTTTTAATGTTAGATCATTTTCAATTCTTAATTCTTTTAATTTTTCAGCAAACTTTGACATACCTTTTTCCTCTCAATATTAAAATACCACAATTGTGGTTAAAATGCTTGACTTTCCACATATGTGGAATTATAATCTTTCCAACCACACATGTGGATAGGAGGAAATATGAATACAGTTTTTAATTTAGAAATGATAATAAGTTACTTTAAACACACTGGACTAAGTGTAAAGTTATTTTGTAAAATTTTCAAACTTAATCGAGATGAGTTTGAAAAAATATTAATCGATGACTTAGATGTTGATATGGGGTTTATTTATAGTGTTGCAAGAGCTTTAAAGGTTGAACTAAAAGATATGTTTAATAAGGATTATAAATTTGAATAATTTAAATTTTATTTTACATAATTTTAAATTTAATTGACAAAATAATGGTATATTTAATATACTTTTAGTATCTAAAAGTTTTAAAAGGGGAAATTATGAATAAAATAAAAATTGGTATTAACGGCTTTGGCCGTATTGGCCGTGTCATTTTGCGTGCCGCGTTGGAGCGCGATGATATTGAAGTGGTGGGCATTAACGACCCATTTATCACACCTGAGTACGCTTGCTATTTGTACAACTTTGATACCGTTCATGGCAGAGCAAAACACACAATGACCGCAAATGGCAACCATGTTGATGTTGGTGGTATGCATATTATGTTCCATGCTGAATATGAGCCTGAAAATATTGGTTGGAGCAAATGTGGTGCTGAATATATTGTAGAAGCTACTGGTAAGTTTACCAAATGCGCAGATGCAAAGCGCCACTTAACCGCTGGTGCTAAAAAAGTTGTTGTTAGTGCGCCCGGCAAAGAAATGCCTACATTTGTATATGGTGTAAACCATACCGAATATCAACCAAGTATGGACGTGGTTAGCGATGCAAGTTGTACAACCAACTGCTTTGCTCCACTAGTTAAAATTATCGATGATGCGTTTGGAGTTGAAGAAGGTTTGATGAGCACAATCCACTCTACCACCGCAACTCAGCTTACTGTTGATGGTGTGTCTAAGAAAGACTGGCGTGGCGGTCGTGCTGCAAGTGACAATATTATACCAAGTTCTACTGGTGCTGCAAAGGCTGTTGGCGAAGTTATCCCTAGCCTAAAAGGCAAGCTTACAGGTATGAGTTTCCGCGTGCCAACAATCAACGTAAGTGTGGTTGACTTTACTGTTAAGTTAAAGAAAAAAGCAACTTATGAGGAAATTTGTGCCGAAGTCCGCCGTCGTGCCAACACCGACTTAAAAGGCGTTGTTGATGTGTGTGACCAACCATTGGTTAGCAGCGATTTTGTGGGTAACCCTCATACTTGTATATTTGATGAAAAAGCCGGCATTATGCTTAGCCCTAAGTTTGTAAAACTTGTTGCTTGGTATGATAACGAATATGGTTACAGCTCTAAATTGTTAGACCTAATTGGTGCAATGTATGCTAAAGACCATGCAAAACAAATTAAAGCAGAAAATGCAAAAATTAAAAAGGAATCAAAAATTGCATCAGCCGTTAAATCAATTGCAAAAAAAGTAAAGCCAGCTAAAGAAAAGGCTGTTACTAAATCAAAAGCAGCTAAAACAAAATCTGAAAAAAAACTAGTTAAAACAGAAAAACCTGCAACTAAAACCACGGCTAAAAAATCAACAACCAAAAGTGCAGTAAGTAAAAAGACTGCAGCTAAAAAGTCTAAATAATTAAGTAAAAAATAATAGGCGATTTACAAATCGCCTATTATTTTTTGTACCTTGTGTCTAACACATCTTTTATAATCATTACAAATGTATTAATAATTATAGTTATCAGCAATAGCACAAATAATAAATACGTCCAAAATGGCAAGTTAAAGAATTTTTCAACCAATACATAACAGATTAACACAAAACAAAATGCCATCGGGTTAAACAAATAGTTTTTGTTAAATTTTGGTTTTGTGTAATACGATTCTTCTTTGCCACGTTCCAACTCAATTACAATTTCATTTGGCCACTTGAAAATGTGGTTTTTAAAACTGGTTTCCTTAAACATTTCCATCATATCAGCGCTAAAATATTGTAACTTTAAGCTTGCATAACTATCTTCAGCCCCGAACAATATTTTAACCAATGTGTTATAAAACCAAAGTTTTGTACGTCCCCACCAATTTAATTTTTTCTTAACACTGATTATATCTGGCTTAAATTCCAAACGTTCTCTAATAGCATTAACCATTTCGGCTGTAAGTTTTGCGCTAGCATAATATACCAAAGTTTCGGTAGGATTATATTTTTCTTGCCTCAAATATTTGTCAATCGATATGTTTACATTTTTGCTATACATTGCAACAATCTGTTTTACAATCTTCTTTTTTCTAATCAGTTTAGGCACAATATCAGTATGTACAAAAAATTTAATATCCGAACTTAATGGCTCCAACAATGCAATTTTATGGTCCAACTCATCAATGCTGTCTATTACAAACAATATCTCCATACAACCCCTTATACAACATAATTATTACTAACAAGTTCAATAGCTTTTTGACAATCTTCAGCTGTTTTAAAACTACTCTTTGGCACAATCACCACAGATGTACTACTAAAATATATGTATATCAAGTCTTTTTTTATTTCAGTTTTCTTAATAGCCTTATATTCAAACACAGCATTATAAATTTCCTTTTTTCCATCTAGCCCAGTAACGTGCATACTTTCCTTATCAAACAAAACCTTAACACTTTGCCCTTGCAACTTGCTATTAGAAGCCTCTATTGACTTAGCGGTAAAAAATGATGCAATTCCCAACGCAAAAAATATAAGCATCAATGTAATTGCAACAAATATATTGTCCATAATAAATGCAACCAACTCTCCAACAGCAATCACTACCATCGCAATTTCATTAATCAAATTACTTTTAGCAGTTGCATTCGTATTAATTTTTTTTAATAAATTTTGTGTGTATTCAAAATTACTTTCAATCATATCCTATCTCCTTACATACATTTTAACATTATACAACCCAAAATGCAACTAATTGCAAATTTATTTTAAATTTAATACTAATTTCCCCGCCTTTACATATCCCCATATCATAAACATAAGTCAAAATTTTTACATAACTAATATTATTATCAATCGTGATACAAGAAAAAGCATACAAACATTCCTCTCGTATGCTTTTCATCCCCACTGATAATTTAGCGCAATTTTGCACCAACTTTTCAGTATTTATAACCACGTTAGCTTTTATTATATTTTCATTCCTTCCATATTTAACGCATTTTTATACAAAAAATACATACCAGCCTCAGCTGATATGTACTTTGTGTTAATATTAATTATAAAAATATTATTTAAATAAAGTTAATATGTTAATTTACCTTATACCAATAATAGTTAACATAAGTATCCCCCAAATTTATTGCATTTGTTGAGCTATCAGTCACACTAATTTTAACTCCTCCTATATGATTATTAAATTCCTCATAATCTTGTGTTATATACCATGTAGAGGTGTCTTTAATTATTATATTACCATTTTTAATATCCATTCTATCAAAAGCATCAGGATATATTTGGTGCACCGTTGATGGAATGATAATCGTTTTACCATAATAAGAATCACCCTGATTTAAATCATCCCCAATAATCTCTACCCCCACTGGGATATAAAATTCGGAACTTAAAGTATATTTTGTCATATTTATTAATTTTTTAGTTGCACGTTCAATAATATATATTTTATCAATAACCACATAATAAGGATTGTTTGGATCAATCTCAATTTCACAGTCTATTCCAGCTGTTGAAGCTAAATACAAAGCTGAACAAGTTTCAGGAATGTACACATAGTCATAATAACTCATCCCTAATAAATTTACAGTTGTAACAGGTAAGCCTTTGTAATATGCTGGTATATATAGCTTGCTTTCCGTAAATTGATCAGTCTCTTCATCATAAAAGCAACCATAAGTCCCCCCATCACTCATTATAGCAGTTGTGCCATTGATTTTTAACACTTGATGATACCCCCCAGTCTCCCAACTAGGAAGTTTACACACCTCTGGAGCATTCCAATCATCTTCAGTTACCGTGCTTGGCACATAAATATTAGCATATATTTCAGCACCAGAGCTTACATCTTCCATATTAATTGGCTGAGAGCAAAATATATCACTATACCACCCACCAAACACTTCACCCTCGTTAAGTGTTGGAGTTGCAAGTACTTGACTATAATCAATTGTTGCATTGACACTTGCGCCCGCGTTAATTGATGGAAGTGTGGTGCTGGTACCATTAACCTTAATATAGCTATCAACTGGCTTACCGGCAACCCAAGTTATATCTTTAGTGAATGTTGCTAGTTCATCTTTATTTTCTGCAGTAATTTTGATATACACCCATTTTTGACCACCTGCAACGATATCAACCGCAGACAAAGTTGGCGAAAATTTAAAACCGTCATTAATAATAGTCTTTTGACCAGCAATGTGGTAACCAATGGTAACATTTTCAGCAACCACATTGGTATCTTTAGCTAGCATTACTCGCAAAGGCTGCTCCATTTCGTTACCAAAGCCATATTCATACACCTTATATAAGCTAGCACCAGCGTTAACATCTGGCACATATTCAAACTGTATACGGCCAGGACCCTCCACAGCCACAGTATAATATACAGGTTCCTCTTCCACTTTAGGTTTAGCATTAGCCAGTGCTACAACAACGGCAATCAAAAACGCAAAGCAAACCAACATGCTATAAAACACAACTTTTTTACTTTTACGCATAATACTCCCCTTTATACAATTATTCATACTAATTTTACCATTTAATTACAAAAAATGTCAAAGCTTTTATAATATTTTTTGAAAAAAGTACAAAATTTATGTGTTATATGCTTAATAAGAACTGAAAGTTTCTACAATTTTTAACTTTTCACTTTTCATTCTTAATTTACAAAAAATGACACATAAATTGTGCCATTTTTTGTACATATTATCTCTTACTGAATTGTGGAGCTTTACGAGCTTTCTTCAATCCGTACTTCTTACGTTCTTTCTTACGAGCATCACGAGTAATTAAGCCAGCTTTCTTAAGCTCTGTACGAAGTTCTGGTTTAAATTCAACCAAAGCTTTAGCAACGCCATGACGCATAGCGCCAGCTTGACCAGCAATTCCACCACCATAGATATTAGCGCGGATGTCAACAGTGTTTTCAAGTTCAGTTAAAACCAAAGCTTGTTTAGCAATACCAATTAATGATTCAAGAACAAAATATTCTTTAACATCTTTGCCGTTAACTGTGATATTACCAGTACCAACACTTAGTCTGATACGAGCAACTGATGTTTTACGCTTACCAGTACCTAAAAATTCTTGAACGGCACTAGCTTTCTTTGTAGCCTTTTTAGCAGGAGCTTTAACTTCAGCATCTTCTGCTTTCTTTGTTGTTCTCTTTGTAGTTTTCTTTTCAGTAGCTTCACCTTCAGCAACTTCAGCCTTTTTAGCACGTGTGCGCTTTGGCTTTTCAGCAACTTCAACTGCTTCAACTACTTCTACAACTTCCTTAACTTCTTCAGCCATTAGTTATTACCTCCTACTTTGTATTCAACTGGTTGTTGAGCTTGCATATTGTGGTCACCCTTGAAGATGTGGCAATGTGTAAGCATTGTACGGCCTAAGCTGTTTTTAGGCAACATACCCTTAACTGCGCGCATTAAAGCAACGTCAGACTTTTCTTCCATCATCTTGCTATATTGAGTTTCCTTCAAACCGCTTGTATAACCAGAATATCTTTTAAAATACTTTTGTTCCAACTTCTTACCAGTTAAAACCAACTTATCGCTATTGATAACAATAACATAATCACCACAATCAACATGTGGAGTAAATGTTGTCTTGTGCTTGCCACGAAGGATTTTAGCAACTTCAGCTGCACATCTACCTAAAGCAAGACCAGACGCATCTATAACATACCACTTCTTTTCTACAGTGGCAGGCTTAGCCATATATGTGTTCATTATAATTTTCCTCCAAAATATTCTACTATCCCTTGCACCTAGGGCTAGTGTGGATTAGCGGTGCAATCTTCTAGTACTGATTAATTATACATAATTACACTGAGATTGTCAATAGTTTTTTAAAAATTTTTATCATAAATAATAATTTATGCTTTGGTTGATAAAAAATAAGGCATTGCGCCCTATTTTGTTTTCCCATTATTCATTTCAAAACCAAGTTGATTTATTGTCTTAACGGTTTCATCATTAAACTTATTCTCATATTCAGCCATAAACTTGTCCAATTTGCTGTTTCGATAAGCAATGTATTGATAAATATATACGTCACCAAATTCATTATATATAAATTTCATCCATTTAACATTGTATCCACTGTTAATATTTTGACCATACACTTCAAAATCCGTTAATACTATACCAAATGAACAATGTCCGTATTTTTTAAATCTTAACGCACCATTCCCGGCCTCTACAAATTCAAGCCTATCACCCTTTTCTTCCCTCACATCAAAAATCTTTTTAACCGCTTTTATAACTAATTCGGGATTTTCTTCCCACAACTTTTCAATAAACATATTTTCTCCTATCTGTTATGGCCAATATCACAATTGGAATACCTGCTTAAATCATACAACATCTCTTTTGTTTCTTTATCATGCTTTTCATTAAAGCTTTTCTTTTGTCTTGCTCTTTCTCGCATAAGCGCATCAAAGTATTCTTGACCACACATCTTGACCATAAATCTACGCCATTCTTTATTTTGAACACTTGGATTTGAAACATCTGTTCCTGTAATATTCGAAATTTGAAAATCGCCAACAAGTATGTAATCATAATCGCAAGTACGTATACTTTTAAACACTATTCCATCTGCATTGGTTTGAGCAACTTCAAAACAATCTGCATGTTGAGGTCGATTGCGCAAAATTATGCTCAATTCCCTTTTTATAGATTCTGGATTTTTTTCATACAATTCTTCAACAAACATAACTCTCTCCTCAAAACTTATAGATGCCATTAGTATATCACAAACTTGCACTTTGTCAAGGTAATTTTTAATATTATTTTGAAAAAAATCAACATTTTTTGTATGCTGATTTTTTATCTAACTTAATACTTTACATTATACAAATATAGTGCCTTCGCTGGTGCGGTAAACTTCTTGTTTAGAGAACCAAATGCATAATCTTTAAATTGTTGATAGTTGATTTTTCCTTTACCCAGCTCAACCAATAATCCTACAATGTTTCGTACCATTTTGTACAAAAATCCATTACCGGTTATATAAAAATGTAATTCTTCGCCAACTTTTTTCCATTTGATATCATAAATTGTACGAA
This sequence comes from Candidatus Onthoplasma sp., assembly GCA_045633705.1. Classification (GTDB taxonomy): domain Bacteria; phylum Bacillota; class Clostridia; order Christensenellales; family UBA1242; genus Onthoplasma. The sequence continues at coordinate 174,454 of JAZQYV010000010.1, read as the reverse complement.
TAGTTGATTGCACTTCACTTCCACTTGCACAAAAGTTGGCAAAATCATGTTCGCCAACAAGCAATTCGCCAGCTTCTTTCATATATTCAAAGTTAATGTTGGTTGGAATACGCAAAAAATTATCGTATAATGGTAAATCTATATCGCTTACATACATTTTGTATAAATATGTTTTACGCTTTGCCGAAAAGCGAGCATGAAGTTTGGTTTCCTTAATACTTTTTACCTTAACATCCGCAGGCAAAATCCCGTTCATGCTACGCACAAACTTATAAAAATCTTTTATTTCGTCACATTCAATATGGCATACTTGATTATAGGCATGCACACCACTATCAGTACGCCCACTTGCAACCACATTAATATCTTGCTTTAGCAAGATTTTTAACGCCTTTTCAAGTTCCTCTTGAATGGTGCGTTCACCTTTTTTTTGACGCTGAAATCCCGCAAAATTTGTACCATTGTAACTTACTACTAATAAATATTTCATAATAATCCTATTTATTCCCTATAACTTGTTGTAATTTAGATAAATTCTTTGATAGCGAAATCGTATCTTTTGATATTTGAACAAGAGCATTATCCACAGCAACATAGTTTACAAACTCAACCTTAAATCCCAACTTACTAATTTCATCTTGTATGTAATGTATTTGAACACAGTGTGGCGATTTATCCACACTAGCAAAAACAATCTTTTTAATTTTTTTTGCCCTAATCATACCAAGAATTTTTGTTATCGCCATATTAATATGAGTGTGTTCCAAACACAAATCAAAAATAGGCAAATCAAACTTTTCCAATTGTTTAAATGCTTTTGGTTGCATCGCTTTTAGGCAACTGCCAACAATAATAATCTCTTCACCGCAGTCATAAATATTGCTTTTCATCAAATCTTTCATAACATCTCCTATGTTTTGATTATATCATATAATTTTTACATTTGCAACTTTAATAAAGTAAAGAAAAAAGATATGACTAAAAGTTAGTCACATCTTCCAAATTATTTGTTTCATCTATCGCAAAGTTAAACATTTTATCTTTAAATTTGTTGTATGCATATTGACACGCCTTAACTCTTGCCTCAAAAATCTCTTCTTTGCAATAACCATTTTCTGCCATAATGCCCTGCACCTCTAATAAATTGTCGCGTAAAGCACGCATTTGCTTTAAATAAGGTATTTCATTTACTTGCATTGAAGACAATCGGTTAACCGTATTACCATCATAATTCAAGCCATAATTTCTAAACAATTCTTTTAGAGGTATCCCAAGCTTAATCGCCTTCTTTAAAATTAGACGATAAGCTTTATCACTAATGTCGCTTAACCTTATAATACTATTGCCAAACTTTTGCTTAAGGTTGTTCATAATTGACTCTATATCTATTTCATTATTTGATACTTGTCTAAAATTATTTTCCACATCTCCCAAGTCAAAAATTTCTAGCCAATCTTCAGCACTCAACTCAACCTCTCCGCCATCACCATAATATTTCATTAAAGTCCTGAATTTATGATACAAACCTTTATTTCTAGTCTTTAGTCCTTTCAGTGAACCATTTTCTGCTGCATATTGTTGAAGTTGTGTTTTTACATACTGTATATATTCAGTGTCAATATAACACTTTTCAAGTTGTTCATCCGCAAGCAAAGTAACCACCAAATAATACGGCAAATCCAAACTTTTTGCAAGCCCTGAAATGTATCCCTTTAGTTTAGCACTTTTACGATAAGCATCCACAAAGCCCTCGCTATCACGATACTTTTCAAGTTCAAAAATCCCCATACATCTAAAATATGTATCAGAGTAATCCTTATAGCCTAGCCCTTTCATAATTTGTTCATAAGTCATATCTAATCCTTGCCTTTGCAGTTTTGATGCATAAGTGTATAGTTGAGGATAAAATGGCAACTTTTTTCTTGTAATATGAAAACTTTTACCCGCTTGCTTGTATGCATTGACTTCATCAATAAGGGCTTGCTTACTCTCTTTATATTTTGCGTTTCGTGGATGTCCTAATTTGTCAAACTTTGCTTCTAAATTTAAATATTTACCAGTTTCATCTGCTACTTTTCCGTTTTTAATAAACTTATAAATATCATCATTAACGCCCAAATCCTCTACTTTGCCACCACTTGCAACATAATCATCCAACATCTTTTTTGCTTTAATATAAAATTGTGAATTTTTATCTATCATATTTTCTCCTATAAGTTTATTATACTATATAATTTAAATATTTGCAAATGTCTATAAAGTAAAGAAAAAAAGACTTTTACAAGTCTAATTCTTCATCTTTTATTTTACATGATTAACAAGAGAAAGTTTATATCCTTTTTCATAAAGCCACATTATTCTTTCGCAAAAGTTTTCCCACTCTCTACTCATAATAGGCAAATAATCATATAAAAACGAATCATTTACAGCCATCGTAACATTATATCTGCAAATACTTATAATTCTATATGATTCAGATGTCTTGGATTTAAAAATTAATCCAATATTATGGTCTCCATGTTCACTAGGTCTTATTTCAACACCCACTGGATTTCTATCATAAGATGGTGGCAAAAGTTGTTGTTGCTTTAATATTGTACCATACTTTGAATAATCTATTTGTTTTAACACCTCTAATGGCAAACCATCTGGATAACGTTCTTTAACCGTTTTTGTTCTAATATTTATTGGCAACCCCTGCCCAAGAGGTCTTTCTTTCTCTTGTGTTTGTTCAGTTTGTTGTTCTTCTTGTTGATTTCTTTTTAGCAATTTATCAAATAACCTCATAACATTTTCTCCTAGTTGCATAATACCACACATTTTATATTTTGTCTAGCATAAATTATCAAATTCAAGTGTTTTTACATATAAACAAATAATGTATTAGTTTAAAGGAGATAATTATGGCACTTGCTAGTAGTTTTTTAATAGCCGCAAATGATGAGCATGGACTTAACCCACCAACCGCGGGTAAACGCACACCGATAATGCCTTACATCAATCGTAGTTTTTATGAAAATGAGTTTAATAGGCGATGTAAAAATGCTTTTATTGAGGCGTGTTTGAGGTGCGGATTTAATATTATTGATATAAAGCCCGAAATTCAAGATATATCAATTACAACACGTGTAAGGCGTACAAATAACGCACGTCCTACTATTGTTGTAACTTTTGCCTACAATGCCTCTGGTGACGGAACAACTTTTAACAACGCAAATGGTTTTGAAGTATATTACTCTCGCCTTAATCAATTCGCAAGCCAAAGTCAGGAATTAAGCGAAGATATTTATCAACAACTTATCAACAATGTATCTAACAATGGTCGCGGACTTGGAGCATTAAACGTAAGTATGTTAATTTCAGTAAATTGCCCCGCATCATTAATCGAGGCAGGCTTTATGACTAACTTTGAAGAAGCAAAACTTATGCTCAATCCTATTTACATAACCCAAGTTGCCGAAGGGGTATGTCAAGGAGTATGCCAATATTTAGATGTTCAATATATTCCGCGTGAAGATTTTAGCGCATACCCAACTTTGCGACGTGGCAATCAAGGAAACAAAGTGATATTGCTACAATACCTATTAAATAAATATGGCTATAACTTAACACCTGATGGGATTTTTGGTACGCGTAGTTATAATGCAGTGCTTGATTTTCAGCGTAAAAATGGATTAAGCGTTGATGGTGTTGTTGGGCGTAACACTTGGAATGCACTTCTTAATCCTCAAGGCAAGACAATACGCCAAGGTGACCGTAGTGGAGCAACATGGTACTTACAGCAAATGCTACTTAGCAAACTTTATCCTATTGGTGAAATTGATGGCTCATTCGGCCCAGCAACACTCCAAGCTGTACGAGATTTTCAAAGTGAAAATGGTTTAACTGTCGATGGCATTGTCGGCCCAGCCACTTGGCGAATATTAGATACAATAGGTGGCGGAAGACCTCTAATATAAATTTCAATTCAAAAACAACTGAATCCATATCCAAACAATCCAATCGTCAAAATTAGACAATTTTTTAAACATCTATTGACAAATCAAAAATTTATGCTACAATCCAAATATGGAATATGTAAACATTTTATCAATGGTATGCGATACCGACAAAACAACCACTAAAGACCTTGTGCCTTTATTTACTGACGTGCCTACTCAATATTTTGTTGATAGCTCTAAATTAAGCGATACACGAATCACCAACAGAATTGATGATACTCGTTTTATCAGTGTGTACAAAGATGAGGATTTGGATTGTGTTAAATTAGAATATTTTTATGAAGGTAAAGGCTCTATCAAATCTTGTAAGAAGAAAATTGAAATAGAATTTGTGTCACATATACTTGAAGACCTTGCAATGATGGAAGTTGACCATCCAACCACTATAAGTGATGATATTTGTTGCAGTCAACTGTGTATGATTGTCACAGGATTTGATTTAAAGCGAGACCCAATTGATTACAATCAAGTGCATTCAAACCAAACATATTGCAATGGCTATTTTTTGCGCAAAAATAAAAAGAATGAATACTTTTTGGAAACACAAATAAACAATATAAAACCATCAATCAAAAACAACTTCGAAATAAATTCTGTATCAATTTTTAATAAATTGCCACATCATTTCCAGTATCTATTGTCAAATAATAATCCCGCATCGTTCATAGACCAAACAAAACAACTTGAAGAAGATGAAATCGAACAAATTGAAGAACTTCAAGGTCTATACGATTTTGAAGATGTGGATTATGATGAAGAAGATTTTGAAGATTATGACGAGGATTTAGACATGATTGATAATGAAGATAGTTTTGGTTTTTAAATAACCCACCACAAACACTTGTAATAATTTATAAAAAAATATATTAGAAAATTGCTCTAATATATTTTTTAATTACTATACTTAAGTATTATTTCAAATTTTTGCCACATTTTATGCAGTGCTCTGCATCAGCCTTGTTTTTATATCCACAAGAGCATTTAATTACACTTTCAACTTCTGCTCCGCACTTGTGGCAAAACTCCGCCGCATCTTCAAGCTTTTCACCACATTTAGGACATTTGTTGATATTAACTGTTCCAACAGCGCTATTGCCAACGTCACTCACATTACCATCTTTAACACTAATCATAGAATTTGCAGTTACCATCATCATAAAGGCAACATATGCAAATGGTAAACCTAACAATAACATAACGGCACTTAGCATAATGCGCCAAATTGTTGACCAAACACCATCAACCTTAATTCCTTTAATAAATAAAACAACTCCACCAATTATCAAGGCTAATGCCAACACCGCAACAACTAGCCCAACAATCATCAAATGTCCTTTATCATATCTTTTTTCTTGATAAGCATTTTTATCAATTTTTTTCATAACTTTCTCCTTTACATATCTTCCAATAGATGATTGTAACTATATAATAATCATCTATTTTATTAAACTTTTTCTCCACAATCAGGGCAGAACTTTGATGAAGCTTTAAGAACTTTTTCACATTTAGGACATGTCTTTTCCTTTACTAACTTTTCACCACAATTAGTACAGAACTTGCTTCCTTTGTGCACAGCTTCTCCACACTTAGGACATGTTTCGGTTTGGCTAGAACCACATTCAGGACAGAACTTAACTCTTGGGGAAATTCCAGCGCCGCATTTTATACATGTGCGTTTTGGCGCCTCATCTTTAACATTTGCAATGCTATTTGAAAACAAATTGCCCATGGTCGCACCAGCACCAAGACCAACACCAATGCCAGCCATATTCCCTCCATTTGGATTGTTGGCCGCATCACGCATTGCTGTTGCCGCCTGATATTGAGCATATGTTCCCATTTTATCACCAAGAATTCCAAGTTTACTACGTTCATCAAGAGCCTTTTCAACTTCTTCAGGAAGAGATAAGTTTTCAACCGTAACTTTGCATAACTTTAAACCAATCTTATTAAATTCATCTTGCGATACACTAACAATTTGTTGGCCGATTTCCTTATAGTTTGCCGCCAAATCCAAAGCTGGAAGCTTGGCTTCTGCAATTGCATCACTTATATTAGATAGTAAAATGGCCCTACATTGAATTGTCAAATCTTCTACTCTATAAACAGGGTTTGTTCCAAAAACTTCCTTCATAAATATCTTGGCATCATTAACCTTATAACTAAACGTACCAAACCCACGAAGACGGATAGAACCAAAATCCGCATCTCTCATCATAATAGGATTTTGAGTTCCCCACTTTTGTCCCATAAATTGTTTAGTGTTAATAAAATATACTTCGGCTTTAATTCTACTATTAAATCCCGTAGGCAATGACAATAATTTTGTCAAGAACGGAATATTTTCAGTGTTTAGCTTATATGTGCCAGGTCCAAACACATCTGCAATTTGCCCCTTATGCACAAATAATGCAACTTGAGATTCTCGTACTACAAGTGTAGAACTGTTCATAATCTCTTCACGATTTTGCATTGGGTGACGATAAACTAAAATGTCTTTAGAATCATCTTTCCATTCCAAAACCTCCAACATTTGTTTTTTTACAAATCCAAATAAACCCATAAATTACCTCCTTTATTTTTTTGAGTATATTTTTAATTCATCTCTTCTAAAGCATTTGCCAAACTGGAAAACAAGTATCTTTTTAGTATCATTCATTAAAACATTACCTTTTCAGACACATATTCAACAAGTTTATCAATTGGAAGTCTAATCTGCTCCATACTATCCCTATCACGAATTGTAACAGTGTTGTCTTCCAAAGTATCAAAGTCAATTGTTACACAGAAAGGTGTACCAATTTCATCTTGACGACGATAGCGTTTACCAATACTACCAGCCTCATCATAACTACACATAAAATATTTGTTCAACTTCTTTAATACTTCCTTAGCTTTTTCATTTAAATTCTTTTGAAGTGGTAACACCGCCACCTTGTATGGCGCAATTGCAGGATGCAAGTGCATTACAACACGTGTGTCGCCGCCTTCTAATTCTTCTTCATCATAAGCTTCACACATCAAAGCCAAAGTTAGTCGGTCTGCACCAATTGAATATTCTACAACATTCGGGGTGTACTTTTCATTGGTAACAGGGTCAAGATATTGCATACTCTTACCACTAAACTCTTCATGGCGAGATAAATCCCAGTCAGAACGATGATGAATGCCATTAAGCTCTTGCCAACCGATTGGAAATAAGTATTGAATGTCACACGCTGCCTTTGCATAGTGTGCAAGCTTATCATGGTCATGGAAACGTAAGTGTTCTGGGTTTAATCCTAGCTCTACTACAAAATCCCATGCAAATTTTTTATATTCATCATAATGTTCAAAAGCATTTTCAGCTTTACAGAAAAGTTGATGTTCCATTTGTTCAAATTCTACAGTTCTAAACAAGAAGTTGCCTGGAGTAATCTCATTTCTAAAGCTTTTACCAATTTGAGCAATACCAAATGGCACCTTTGCTCTAGCTGTACGTTGAACATTAAGGAAGTTTACATACTCACCTTGCGCAGTTTCAGGACGAAGATAAACCACATCTTTTTCGCCAGCCACCGTTCCTCTACTTGTTTCAAACATTAAATTAAATGTTCTAATTGGCGTCCAATCACACTTACCACAATTTGGACACTTAATTTCATGCTTTGCAATGTATTGTTCCATTTCTTCGTTTGTCATTTGGTCTGGCACAACATCACAACCCTTATAATTTTCAATAATATTATCGGCACGATGACGAGTTTTACAATTTTTACAATCCATTTTAGGGTCGCTAAAACTAGCCGTGTGCCCGCTTGCATCCCATACACGCGGATTCATAAGTATTGCGGCATCAACACCAAAGCTATTGTCCGCTTCTTGCACAAAACGCTTCCACCAAGCGCGCTTAATATTGTTCTTAAGTTCTACACCAATAGGGCCAAAATCCCAAGTGTTGGCAAATCCGCCATAAACGTCACTACCAGGGAAAACAAAACCCCTAGTTTTACATAAATTTACAATTTTGTCCATTGTTAATTTCATAATATACCTCTCTACCAGTATAGTATACCACTAAATTAAATTTTAGTAAAGAAATTTTAATAACTAAACTCAAACAAATCCCACAATTCTCTCACTTTAGCATATCTAAGTAGTCATTAAAATTATAAAAACATATAATTTGACAAAAAATTAAGATGTCGCCACCTTAATCTTTTACATCTTTTATTTAATTTTATGCTCGGTAACTATTGTATAAATCAACTTCACCATTATCAATAACTATCCCCAAATCTTCAAAGCAACCTAATATGTTTTGCAATGGATTTTCCTTAATTGTATCAAAACGCAAAGGAGACAATGCAAACGATGTTGCCGAACCATGGTTAGTTGCCAAAGCTGTAGATAATATTGTCTTGCAAGTTGGTATTTCTCCATCAAACTTTTCATCAAGAGCCAAGATGTTGTTAATGTCATCAACAATCAACATCACGCTGTGTCCTAACTCCACCATTCTTTTAGCATAATTTGCGCCAAGCAAGGCAATAAGTCTCTGATTTCTTGAGCTCTCACTTGCCGAAATACAAAACTTTGCAATATTATATCCTTCATCAATACAATCAGAAGGTCTTGCTTGAGGATTTATATATACCACCTTGTCACACAGTTGAGCAAGCTCTTGTATTAAATTATTGGCAACTGTTGCTTTTAATGTATTTTTATTGATATACACAAATACACCATCGCCTTGGTATAAACCATATTTTTTAGCAACAACCCCCAAATAACGCCCTTCCGCAGGAATCAAATCTGGTTTATGCTCTGCACTTAATTCGTAAATAAATGGACGATTACACTCCCATTCTTTATAATATACTCCATTGATTGTAAACAATGAATCCAATAAAAATTTGTCATTATCTTTTATATAACTGCAAACAATCTCATCACCGTTACGTAACTGGTATTTTTTTACATACCCTTGAGGAATAAAAACAACGCAATTTTCATCTTTGCTATCAAATACATTTTTGCGAATAATACTAAATTCACTGCTGGGTAAACAAACTTCCAAATATCCTCTAATAGTATGAATAATTTCCGTCTCCGTCCCCATCAATGGGTCGTCTTCTGCCAACATGCAGCACTCATCAATCTCGCCCTCATATTTAGTATCAAATATATCATCCTTGTCAACTTGTGAAGTTATAGCACCATAATTATAAATACCTAAATCTTCTCCAGTAAGAACATTTCTTAACACTCCACTATCCATCAAAGCATATTCATTGCCCAAACTTTCTTCTAGCGAATAATCAAATAAACTAGCATTAATAACCTCTTGGTCTGTTAAAAGTTGTATACCCTCTAAATCTTTATCAGTAAATTTACGTTTATCTGAAACATCTCCAACCGAAAAAGGATATAGACTAAATCCATCAATCTGCCTAACCTTATTAATATTTTTTAAACTTTTCAAGTTGCGGTTATTACTCTTCTTCATAACCATATTATACACAACGTATACTTAAAAGTAAACTATTTTCGACAAATTTCGCACGAATTAAAAACACGTAATTCACAAAGCAAATATAATATCCTGCAATAATTGTGTGCTTTTTATCACGTATTTTATTTTTATCCTCAACTTTATTTATACCACTTAATTTCACCACAGGCTAACTTAATGCCTGCATTCCCCGCTGGTTGCGAAGTAAAATCATCAGCTTTTGAATGCACAACCACCATTTTCCCAACAATCTCCTCAATTTTAAATCTATTAGTTAGTGCGGCTAAAAACGCATATCCATTTACACCAAACAACGGAGGCAAATCACCAGCGTGTTGAGGGTGCATACACCTGCTTGGATTATAATGCTCTCCAGTGTTAGCAAATGGGTCGGTTGCATTTCCACTACAACTATCTCCTTCGTGTATATGAAATCCAAAAATAGACTCTACACACTTGCCTTTATTGTTTGGTAAGCCTTTAATGTCTGCCACCACAAATACACCTTCATTGGCTTGGTAAAACCATATATCTCCTTGTATATCCGGATATAAAATACTCCCGTTTAGCCTTGCTCTGGCTTGCGGCATTCGATTAAATAAATCTTTAAAATCAATAGGGTTATTATCCATCAACCTCTCCTTTATTATACGTTATGTTGTATGAAAATTTTGTATTTATGGTTAATCTTATAACAAACCAAACATCTGGCCGTTTTATAAAACCCCTACTATTTGTTTAAAATTAAAATACTGTAAAGCTTATAATTCGCAGTTAAAACCACAAAACCACAAAAAATAATTCAAAAATTTTAAAAAACTTTACAAAAACTGTTGACATATTATCTTTTGCGTGCTAAAATATCAAAGTAATCATTGATTACATGCCTCAATAGCTCAATGGTGGAGCACTCGGCTGTTAACCGATAGGTTGTAGGTTCGAGCCCTACTTGAGGCGCCATATAGATCGCATAAGCGGTCTATTTTTTTATTTCATTTTTAATATTAAAAAAAACTTAACCATTTAAATTTGGTTAAGTTTTTTTATTTTATTTAATTGCTTCAACCTTAACAGCAATTTCACATTTAACTTCTTTCATAAATTGGATTGTAACTTTATACTCGCCCACAGTTTTAATAGGCTCAAAATCCAATATCATCTTTTTTTCTGCCGGAACTTTAAGTTCAACAAGTTTATTAAATACTTCTTGTTTTGTAATTGAACCAAAAGCTTTGCCATTTGCGCCAAATTTCAAACCGATTGTTAGTACCTTGTCTTTCAAACTATCAGCAATGGCTTGATATTTTTTTACTTCTTCGCCATGATGAAATGCTTGTGCATTTTTTTGTCCTCTATTTTCATTTAAATTGTTAGCAGTTGCTTCTTTTGCAATGCCTTGCTTAATTAACACATTAAGTGCATAGGTAGGATTAACTTCAATCACATCACCCTTTTTGCCTTTACCTTTAAGGTCTTTAATTAAAATAACTTTCATAATCTTCCTCCGCTTGTCTTCAGTATATCATATATTTATTTAAAAATCAAAATTTTTATATATCTTTTTACAACTTAGTTTAAAACTTTAATTTACCCAATCAAACTAAACTTTAAATATTATACTCCTCTATCTTACAAGCCTTGTGCCATGCATGTAATCTGCGTATTTGCCGGTTAACATATTTTCAAGTTTTCTAATTTCTTCTTTTGTTAACGTACTGTTTTCATTATATCCAAACTCTATAATATCTTTCCCAAATTTATCCATTAGCTTTTTACAAGTGCTACTGTTAACAATAATATCCCTTCTCATTATTTTAATATTATCGCTATACTTATCTGAAACAAATCTATGTCCCCTTGCAACGTTTAAATAATAATCCCCGCCAACAAACATATATTTATAAAAGTGTGCTGGTTGATATTCAAATATCCCTATTGCTAATGGCTTTAAACAAAAAGTGATATCACTAGTTCCGCCTTCTACATATGCATTTATCTGTTTGTCCAAAACCCAACATAACTCTCCACAATACAAATCTCCCAATTTATAGGTTTGTATATCAATATTGTATTCTCTTAACATTTTATCTATCAATCTTTGACATTTTCCAAAATCTGTTGTTGGGGATTTAAATTGCTTTGCAAGCTTGGTCTTCATATCTCTCTCCTATCTAGAGGGAGTTTATCACACTAATCCGTTATTGTCAATACTGTTTCAAATTTTATAGATGAAACTACTATTAAAATTTAAAATATTTAATATAAAAAAGGCTTAAGCCATAAAACTTAAGACCTATTCTACAAATTAATTATTTGAATTAACCCTTATCGAAAACTGATATTCTTTTCCTTTAAATTCAATTGTTATTGTCTTGTTTCCAGCATATCTCATGTCAGGAGCAACAACTAACATACTCTCTTTAAGTTGTATTATCTCACTTAAGCCGCCTTTCCATTCAACATTCATATAAATCATACTGATATCAAATTTATCGTCAACAAAATACTCCATCTGACCATCAAAACTATAGCTAACAACAGTATCTACAATTTCAACCACAAATCTATATTCAACACCTTCATATTCAATAATAAGCGTTTGTTCGCCAATACTTAACATATCGATGGTTTGTTTAACCATTTCTTCGGTTACCACAACTTCTTTGGTTGTCCCATCTTTGAGTGTAATATTCAAAGTTTTACCAACTACAACAAACTCTTCAGCCAGTTCATATGCGGTTTCAAGTCCGTCTATATAAAACTTATTTTCATCATCTTTATTTGCTCCACATGCATTCAAACCAACAACTGATACAGTTACCAACCCCAAAACTAAAAGTTTACGAAAAATATTTTTCATAAATTATCTCCTTACTTAATTATATTACAATCCTAAAAGCTTAAAAGTCAAGTATTTTAAATAAAAATAAAGGATTTGATTATTATTTTGTAATCAAACCCTTTTATTTATTCAGTTATGCAGTGTGACCAATTTCATGTGCAGGAGCTGCGACGGGAGCAGCAGTTGCTGACACTTTAGCCGTTGCATTTGTTTCTTTGCTTTTCCCCTTAATCAATTTAAGTTTTCTATCTTTCTTTTGATGCTCTTTAAGCTTACCTTCTTCAAGGCGCTTAACAGCACATTCTTCAAGCTTGTCCTTATTGGCCTTTTTAAATTTATCAACAGCCACGGCATCTTCACGCTTGCGCTTTGCATAGAACCACAATCTAGCCTCTTCAGGCTTTAAGCTTGGGTTTTTTGCACAATATTCTTCATATTTAGCCTTAACATCAGCATCTTCACAGTAGGCTTGCGCTGCTACATTTTCCTCAATGTTATGCTTAACCATGAGCATATCCATTTGTTCTTGATAAATTTCTCTTTGGTCGTCATTTGCATTAATTTCTTTACTTAACATATTTGAAGTAAATGATGCCACCACCCCACGAACAACATTTTCATTATCAAAATTTAAATTTGGAGCCTTTTTGCGCAAATCGTCTACATAATCGTTAAATTCTTTTGAGTGTTTTGACACAAATTCCTCACTCGCCCACAATTTAACTCTTCTTTCATGCTCTCTTTGCGCCACTTCTTTTGCAGTCTGCAATCTCTTGTCAATTGTCCTGCTAACGACCATTAACTTATCCAAACGTTTTGACAAATCTCCGCCCTGCCCTGAAGTCAATTCTCCATAAAGTCTTCCCTCAATATTCTTTTTGCTTCTAGCAAGCTCATCTTTATATTGTTGCTCTTTAGACTTAATTTCTGTTTGTAACATATATGCCAATTCATAATTTCCTTGCTTTATAGCAATCGCCGATCTATCCTTTATTGACATAATTTCATTGTCAATATTTTGCTGTTGGTCTTTAACTTGTTCAAATTCAGATTGCGCAATCATTGCATCATGACGCAATCTACGCACATTTGAGCCACCAGCCACATGACAAACTTGTTCTGCCAATGTGGTGCCATAAACCTCTTCTTCTGCATTTAATTCTGTATTAAGAACTTTGCTAACAGTTTGAGCTGCTTTATTCATAATTTTTTGGCCATATACATCAGACATCAAATTACCATTTTTGTCTTCAACCTCCCCAAATTCAGCTCCAGTAACTTTGGTAGAATTTGCTTTCTTGGTCAATTCTGACCTTTTGCCTTCTATGGCTTCCTTGCGTTCCTTAGCTGTTGTATATTGTGTAAATTCCTCACTTCTCTTAAATGCATCAACCTTGTCATCAATGCTTGCCCATCCGTCTTCTGCCACACTTCTATAATAATCAGCCCTCATCTCCATTTTATAAGCTTCCAAATCTGGGCGGTTTGCATCTGTAAAGTTCTTGTCACTCATTCTAAAAACATCAGCATGTTTCATTCGCAACTTATATGCCTTAATATGTTCTTTTCTACCTCCAAGCGACTCTAACACAGCAACCGCTTCTTGCACATTCTCAGCAGTTATTTTTTCAGTATGTTTTCCAGTTTCTGCAGAAATGACTCTAGTTTTCCATGCAGACTTAAATTTTGAACTAGGCTTTTTACCTTCAACAAGCTCTCTCTTTTTATTATTGCCAGCAATCCAACCAAGCATATTTTCAGAGGTTAACTTAGTTTTCTTTCCTAAATCAAAATTGCATGCCAAAGCCCCTTCGCCATAAATACTCATCTTAGTAGCCTCTGCCGACATTTTGGTCATAAATTCCGCGCTTGCCCTTTCTTGGTATTCCCTGAAGGCTTCCGAGCTCATATTCTTTTTGCCCCAAGCCACCTTTCTTCGAAATTCTTTTTCTAGCTTCTTAATATTCTTTTGGCATTGAGCTTTAACTTTTTCTCTAGTTTTTGCCATAACTTTTTCAACAGTCAAATTGTTAAGCCTTCTTTCTTTTATTGCCCTTCTGATGGGTTCAGCTATTGCTGTTACAATGCCAGCACCTAAAATACATAATCCTATTGGCATTGTTAAAAAGTTTGAACATAATGCAAGACCCACAAATAATTGATTGTTCCTACGCTCATTTCCAGCTTTAGGGTCAATTACTATTTTACCCTTTTTAACTTCTATCTTGTCCTTACCGATTAGGTTTTTAAAATAATCAACTTCACACTCAAACTCAGATTCGCCACTATAAGAATTTTTAACATCATCAACTTGATGAATTTTGCCTTTGGAATCTATAGTCCAGGTTGGGTAAGGCTTCTCCGTAAATTCCTCTTGCGCTTTAACAGCCTGTTCAAGACTATCCAATTTTTCTGCACTAGCAGTGCCATTACTTTCTATTGGACCGGTTTGAACAACGTCTGCCACCTTTTCATACTTGCCATCTTTCTTTTCAACCAATCTTGATTCCAACAATGGTTTAACTCTGTCAGCATCAAGCGAAACTTGAATAGCCATTTGCAAATGCTTGAATCTTGGGTCTACACTTAAATCAATAACCTGCTCAGGCCCATTCTTATGTTGAACCACGCATTTGCCTATATTTTTATTGGTAATATCATATTCAGCTTTGGTAATTGTGTAATCACCAATTTTAAATGAAAGTGTGGTTTGCTCAGTTTCGGTAGAATCAATTTTTAAATCTCTAACCTGTACGTTTTTACTATTTCTAATAGCATATGCATTGTAGGCTGACTTTTCAAGTTCAGTTCCCTTAAGATTAACAATTCTCGATTCTCCATTTTCATCTTTAAATGAAACCACACAACTGCCAATCTTTTCTCCTGTCCACTCAATATTAGATATGGTCACCCCATCTATCGTATATTCCTCTATGCGTGGGAAGTCTAGGTCATCAGACCACTTAATATCTGTTAACTGTTTGCCACTTAAAGTACAAGCAATAACTTGACCATCTTTAACTTTAACATCTTCAGCCAATGCCTTTTCACCCATTTCAGGATAAACAATCTTTATACCTTCTTCCGCGGCATCAATTATTTCAAACTTTTCAACTCTTCTAACATTAAAGCTGTCTTTAGTGTGACGATTAAATTGATAGTCTTTGTTGGATTTTGACCAAGCTTCTAACCTTGCTAAAACATCTTCCAACCTAATTGTGTTGTGCTTAAGTATAATCTCATAATGCGAATCCTTACCTAAACCAGTAACAACAACCGCATAGCCATCATTTTTGTTGGCAATTATCCTTGTTATGCCTTTCTTTTTATCAAAAACAAATGTAGCGTTGTTTATATCCGTTGCGACATCTTTATTAGTAGGATTTGCCTTTATTTCTCTAGTTGCACCAACTGCAGCTCCCTCAACAAACAAGCCCTTAACATCAATTTCAGTTTTTGCAACCGAAACCTTGCCCTTTTCACCTAAATCAACAACATATTCACCATTTGAATCAGCAGTTAACTTATCTAATTTAACAACAGTTTTACCATCAACCATAACATAGTTTACATACTTCTTCTCTACACCAATGCGGTCGCATTCCTGCCTTACTTCCTTACCATGCTTGTCCTTGTGATACCAATAATGCTTGTCGCCTTGGGATTTGACAAAATCGCTTGCAACCTCCATCACCTTACCATCAACTTCTATTTTAGCCATTTCTACGTAATGCTTATTATTATGAATTGTGTCTTGGATTAGGTTGTGCCCAATAGGCATATCCACAATCTTGTATGCTGGAACTTGGACTTCGTCTTTTCTAACATACACACCATCAGCACACTTATAATGTGTTGATTTGGGGCTTGGATCATTGCGCATAAAAGACACTTTGCTAAACATCAAAGATTCAATCATATACAAAATTTCACCATCAACGCATTGATATTTGTAGTTTTTATCTGGCTTAATTTCTGTATAATGAATAAGTTCGCCCTTACCAACAGGAGAGCCTGTTTCTGAGTTTATCCTTACTCTAATAAATCGCATAGTATCTTTTATTTCAATAAATTCATTTGTTACAATAGATTTAGGCTTGCCGGTTTCTTTATCAACTACAGTTTTAGTAACTGCCTTAATATGTGTGGCATTATCAGCTTTTATTTGTTGATATGCACTACTTTTAATCCCCTTTTTAGTAGTTTCTCCGCCAACCACAATTTTACTTTTTACTTCTTCCATACTTATCTCCTAATCTTTATTGGCAACAATCGTTACCATAATTTTAAGAAAGCGTCTTCTGCAAACAACATCAATCTAACAAAAACTTCCCATATTATTTATATAATAACACTTTTTCTTATTTAAGTCAAGGCCTGTTTTAAAATATTGTGCGCAAATATTGATTTTTAATTTTAAAACAGTCCAACAATACTACTATTGGCCCAACAGATAATAATCCAAATAATTAAATCCATCTAAAACGTATCAGCCTTTACTATATTTTTTTGTTTTCATCACTTAATCTTGAACAAAACACAACACAAAGCGGCAAATTTTTAAAAAATTTTTAAAATTTTGCAATTTTTTTTGAAAATTGGCTTGACATACACTTTTTTTTGTTGTATACTACAAATATCTTGACGCGTGCGAAAGATATTGTGGCGGTATGGCTCAGGGGTTAGAGCGATCGGTTCATACCCGATAGGTCGAAAGTTCAAATCTTTCTACCGCTACCACTATATATGGTCCCTTGGTCAAGCGGTTAAGACACCGCCCTTTCACGGCGGTATCACGGGTTCGATTCCCGTAGGGGCTACCAAAAAAGCAAGTCGAAACAAATGTTTCGACTTTTTTTATTTGTTGTCCCTTTGATAATTTATTCTCTTGTAAATTTTATAATATCAAACAATTGTGAAATTATATTAATAAATAGTCCCCATATTGACAATACTACATCTAGAGGTAAATTATGGATATAGTATGTAGAAAATATAGTTGCACATATAATAACAATATGAAATGTGATCGAAAACATTTAGAAGTTACTAAAAAGGCAAGTTGTGCAGATATTGCAATTGACAAATCGAAGCCTGTTGAAGATGTTTCAAAAGATATGTTTGACCACGAACCCGAGATTGCACCATTTAGGCATTGTAAATGCATTGATATAAAATGTAGCGCTATAAATTGTTTGTTTAACAAAAATCAAGAATGTATGTCTAATGGCATTTTTGTTGGCTCTGCAAAACTCAACGCACCATGCAATAGCTTCCAAGAAAAATAACGCACATATGACATTCAATCTTTTTTATACGATTAATAAAATAACCTTACCTTTGCAAAAACAAAACCTTACTACCAGCCCAACACTGACAAGGTTTTGCTTTTTGCTATTTACTTTTTAACTTTTAATCGCGCGCCACACGATGGGCATTCTCTTTGTCCTAGCTGTACACTCTCTCCACAATACTCGCATTCAACATACACTTCCTTTGGCTTTGCAGGCTCAGTCGGCTGCACTGGTATAAACACCTCAAGGATTTCTGGCGAAGATTCGGCTCTCTCCTCTCCAATAGCTTTAGATGCCAAATCATCTAATTTTTTGTGTGATTTAAATATACTTTTTGCAACTAATAAAAATATTATAAAAAATATCACAAATGGTATTACAAACACAAACCACATATTATTTTTTCTCCTTACATTTTAATAAAATTAATATTATAACAGTTTATTTTAATTTAACTAAATACGCCTAAATTAGGTATTTATAAATAATTTAATTGATTAAAAATTATTTATAATTAATTTCTAATAATTTTTCTTTAAATATTTCATTATTCGTTTTTAAATTATTGTTAATATTTTTTCTCCCAAAATAATCGTTATAAAAGATACGATTACACACACTTAATTTTTGCAAAAGTTTTTTAGCCTCTATTTCAACTTCAGCAATATGCTCTTCGCTGTCATAGTTTGATAAATCAGCATAAGCACGTGCCGGGTCATTATTAGCATCCGGATTATCTTTACGAATATACTTGATATTGTTTAAACTTACAAAATACATATTGTCGGTTATAAACATATCATACGCTCGAGAATACAATACACTACTGGTCAAATCAAATGCCGAATGCCCAAAATATAAATTACCATAAACATTTATGCCACATAAGTCGAATAATGTTGGTAACATATCCGCCGTACACATAAATTTTTTAACAATAATTTGTGTGCCAGCATTGTTTTTATTTACAATATACCTATTGTTGATTTGTTGTTGTGCAACTTCACGCGCCTGCGCATTATTCAACGAATTATTTTGTTCAATCAATTGATTTGCCAGCCTATCAACAATTGTTGAGCTTAAATACGTTTCAATTTTACCACTCAAAACACTTGGCACATTTATCATACAAGGCACTCTAAATAAATTAGTGTAGTTGTCATCTTTAACATCTTTAATATCTTTTACATAATTTGAAAGGCTTGAATAGTAAGTATTATGGTCGCCAAACAAGCATATAACAGTGTTTTCTTTTAATCCGCGAGTTTCAAGCTCGTCCATAATAACGCCCAAAGCCCTATCAAACTCCATAACACATGCTGTGTAATAATAAAAATTGTTATGATTAAACGCATCAAAACTTTTACCAGCTCTTGCCTTTATTCCAAACTTCGCAAGCTTGTCATAATAGCCCCTTTCGGCCAAATTTTTACGATATGTATATTGACCATGCATTGTAATACTGGTTATATAAGTATAAAAGCGTTGGTCCGCAGGAAACATTTTATCTGCACAAACTTCAATCATTTCAGCATCCAAATTGCGTTCACCCTTGGCACTATAATCAGTCATACCCATTTTTTTCATTTGTTCTGTAGCAGTATAGCTATCAAAACCAGCAGATATCAGTTCTTTATTTCTATTATAATATGTATAGCTACCATTATGGAACGAATTGCAGGTTATATCTTCATCCAAAGCCTTTAACACATTTGGCAAAGTCGTGCTCATTGTATTGCTAGGAAAATCATAATTTATATATACATTTGTTGGATACGCTCCCAAAAAGCTTATATTTTCAGAAATATCTGTTTTTTCTCGTGAATAAAAGTTGGTCATAACAATGCTTGTATCATAAAAATTATAAAGATTTGGATACAATTCTCTTAAAATTTGCTCTGCGCTGGTATAAGGATTGCCGTATTCATCATTATATTGAGAATAGTTTATATTATAACCATTTACAAACAATTTAAAATCCTGCATAAATCCGTGCCATTCAAGCGACTCGGACAATATTGTAATCACATTATATTCTTCTGTTGTTTCAAAATTGGTTTTATAAACGCTGTCGGCATCGTATATAAAGTCCTCTATCTGTTGTTCATCACCCAATTTGACCTTGCTAAAGAAACTTCCTTTTACAAACTCATTTAAAAAGTTTCCAACCACACCATATTCAGCATAACTAGCCTCACTAGTACGATACAATTTGTCTGTTACATCGCTTTCAAAATTTCGGTTGTTCGCCCACAACGTAACCCCCAAACTGGTTATTGTAATAATAACGCTTGGTATCGCCCACCACTTAATACTAACAGGTTTTTCAGCATGTCTAGCGTATCTGCCACCAAATACAATATACAAGGCAATTGCAAGCATCGATATTGCAAAAAATGTAAAATTAATTGGCACCGATTCAAGTATCGCCATTCCATCATTACGCAAGTTAAACATACCATAATCAAATATCGTTTCAGTCATTTCAAATATAACTATAAACACAAGGTTTACAACCATAAAGAATATTAATAGTAAGTATGATATTCTGTGCCTTGCCTTATTGTTTGGAACAGCTAAAAGCAATAGCATAATAAATAGTTGCACAAGCAAAAATATTAAAGGTGAACGAATATAAAATTTGTCGCTAGTTACAAACACGGCCAACAACTCTATTAATGTCACCAACCCAAAATAAATCCATATTAAACAATTTGATTTTAAGAATTTTTTCATACTTCACCTACAATAAATATATTAAATAACACAATATCCAGCTCACGGCAAATTTTTTGTCCGCAACCAAATATATAACACCATACAAAAAGCTAACAATTAAATAAAATACCCTCAGGTCCATAGCAAGAACAAAAAAGTCAATTAATCCAAATGTAAGTAGTGCAAAAATTGCGCCATAAGGAATAACGCATTTTGTTTTAAACAACATTTCAAAGCCTTTTTGAACACAGGCTATAAACATAATCATCAAAAGCATACGAACCGCATACGCCAAAATTTCGCACACATTGCACACAAGCCCAACCGTTGTAACCCTTTCTCCCAATGCATACACAATTTTCACTTTCCAGCTAAGACATGCACTAATCACAATCATAGGCAATACTGTTAAAACAAACAGCACTATCACTTTCCACAGCTTTAATTCTTTGCCCCTGTTTTGTCTAATTGTAAATAATTTAACCCCTATTTTTCTACACACAAAAATCAAGGCAACTATTTCAACACCCCAAACAAGTGCACTAATAATTGCGCTAAACATATCCACCAAATTTCCATAATAGATATTATCAAAAATCGATTCAAACAATTTAGCAATAACATTAGAATAAAGACATAACAAAATTATGCCTGCAACAATAAAATATTTAATACAACTTTTGTCCTTTGTTACTTCCATACTCCACCTTACTTTAAGTATATCACTTTCACATAAAAACATCAACTTTTAGAAAATAATTTAAATATAAATATTTAAACATTCCTATAATTATTTTTTATTTGTATTTATTACATTATTTAAAAATAAAAAATAGGAAAAATATTAATCCTTTTCCTATTTTTAAACATTCTATTGATTATTTTAACGTTTTTTGTAAATATTTTATGTTTTTATATTATTTTTTTAATTATTTAATGCCGATAATATAATTTTATTTTCTTTTAACGATTTTTTTACATCGATAATACGTTGATTGCTAGAACCTCTAAAGTTTAAACGTATATCACGCAAATCTCTATCAAACCTACCATCCACTAAAATATCAATGTTTTGCAAAAGTTCCAGCGTAAACTTACAGTTTGGGTACGCTCCAGCCTTTAACAATTCATCATCAAATCTAAAGCCCGAATATGCCCATATTGTTTTGTTTGGATAAATTTGTCGCACCCTTTTTACAAGATTAAGTAAAACTTCTTGATTTCTCGGTTCAAAAGGTTCTCCCCCAAGCAATGTCAAGCCATTAACAAAATCCGATTTTAAATTATCTAAAATAAATTGTTCGGTTTCACTAGTAAAAGGCTTGCCATATTCAAAATTCCATGTTTCAGGATTAAAGCATTCCTTACAATGATTTGTGCACCCTGAAACAAACAGGCTAACTCTTATACCCTCGCCATTTGCAATATCATTAAGTTTAATATTTCCGTAATGCATTATAAATGTAATACCCTATCCTTAATTTCTTGTGTTCTTCCTTGATTCCAATACTGCGAGCCTATGTATCCACAGGTACGGCGCGCCACATTCATCTTGGTTTGGTCGCGATTTTTACAATGTGGGCACTCCCACACAAGTTTGCCATCATCTTCAACAACCTGAATTTCGCCATCATAACTACATACGTGGCAATAATCGCTTTTTGTGTTAAGCTCGGCATACATAATGTTGTCGTATATAAATCGCATAACTTGAAGTACTGCTTCAATATTGTTTTGCATATTAGGCACTTCAACATAACTAATTGCCCCACCTGGGCTAAGCGCTTGGAATTCGCTTTCAAGCGCAAGCTTGCTAAACGCATCAATTGGTTCAGTTACGTGTACGTGATAAGAGTTGGTAATATAATTTTTGTCAGTAACACCTTCGATAATACCAAAACGTTTTTGTAAACTTTTTGCAAATTTGTAGGTTGTACTTTCAAGTGGCGTGCCGTATAACGAATAATCAATATTTTCAGCCATCTTCCATTTCTTGGTATAGTAATTTAACTTTTCAAGTATCTTAATGCCAAGTTCTTTACCCTCTTGCTCAGTCAGCTTTTTACCAATCAACGCATACACAGTTTCCCAAAGTCCCGCATAGCCTAGCGAGATTGTAGAATATCCACCATGAAGCAAGCTATCAATCACATCGCCAGACTTTAATCTTGCCAATGCGCCATGTTGCCACAATATTGGCGCAACATCGGTTACTGTGCCAGTCAAGCGGTCGTGACGGCATTGAAGCGCGCGATGGCAAAGCTCCATACGTTCGTCAAATATTTCCCAGAACTTGTTTATATCTTTTTCAGCAGAAAGCGCAATATCAATTAGGTTGACCGTTACCACACCTTGGTTAAATCTGCCATAATACTTTGGCTTGCCTTGTTCGTCAACATAAGGTGTTAAGAAGCTTCTGCAACCCATACAGGTATAACAATGCCCTTCGCCATTTGCATCAATCTTAAGTTCCAACATCTTCTTTTCCGAAATATAGTCCGGAACCATGCGCTTAGCTGTACACTTTGCAGCAAGTTCGGTTAAATACCAATACTTGCTATCTTTGTTTATATTATCCTCTTCCAATACATAAATAAGTTTTGGGAAAGCAGGTGTCACATACACACCATCTTCGTTTTTAATACCCTTATGACGTTGTCTTAAAGTTTCTTCAATAAGTTTTGCAATATCAGCCTTTTCTTGCTCTGACTTTGCTTCACCTAAATACAAGAATTCGGTTATAAATGGGGCTTGCCCATTTGTGGTCATAAGCGTTACCACTTGATATTGTATTGTTTGCACACCGTTTTGAATTTCCTTATCAAGGCGCTTTTCAACAATCTTGTTTAATAGTTTTTCATCAACGTGTCCACACGCTTCCATAAGTTCTTCACTTACTTGCGCTTTGATTTTTTGTCTACTAACATCAACAAATGGTGCTAGGTGAGCAATACTGATACTTTGTCCACCATACTGTGAACTTGCTACTTGCGCTACAATTTGAGTAGCAATATTACAAGCCGTACTAAATGAATTTGGCTTGTCAATTTTGGTTCCGCTAATAACGGTTCCGTTTTGTAACATATCTTCAAGGTTTACCAAGCAACAGTTGTGCATATGTTGTGCAAAATAATCCATATCGTGGAAATGTATTATACCTTGCTCGTGCGCATCAACAATGTCGGCTGGAAGTAAAAATCTTTTTGTAATGTCTTTACTAACTTCGCCTGCCATATAGTCACGTTGAACGCTATTTACGGCTGGATTTTTGTTAGAGTTTTCTTGCTTAACTTCCTCGTTGTTTGTTTCAATCAACGATAAAATTTGCTTATCGGTACTATTAGCCTTACGCACCAATGCACGCTTATATCTATAAGTAATGTAGTTTTTAGCCACATCAAAGCTACCGGTCTTCATAATTTCATGCTCAACAAGGTCTTGAACCTCTTCAACATGAACCGCACGTCCAACATTTTCACACTCTGACACAACCCCTTTTACAATTGCGTCAATTTGCTCCTCAGTTAAACGCTTGCTAACCTCATCAACCGATAAATTAGCCTTGCTAATTGCATTTTTGATTTTTTCTTCATCAAATTGCACTTCTTGCCCACTACGCTTAATAATCCTCATAAAATTTTTCTCCTTTTTTGTTTAAAGTCATTCAAAATCTTGACTTTACACCGCCATTATAGTACATTATTTGTATAAATTACGTTGTTTTTCCAACAAAATGAGGTCTTTTTATGGAAATTTTACAAAAAATGAAAAAATCAAAAATTTTTGAAAATATCAGCAATTCTGACATAAAAGCGCTTCATTTTTGCTTTAAAACTAGGGTTTTAGAGGTCAAAAAAGGCGATATTTTAATCGATGAGGACCAACCTTTTGAAAGTATCGTTTTAGTGCTTGACGGCCACCTTAGAACCGTCATTTCCGACATCTATGGAGGCAGTTCCATCCTTGCCGATTACTTTACTGGGGACGCTGTTGGCATTGAAGAAGCTTACAGTGGCGAAACCAATGCAAAATACACCCTAACCGCCATTGAAGACACTCAAGTTTTGCTGATGAACAAATATCGTGTGGTCCAGCCATGCGAAAATATGTGCCCACGACACACTCAACTACAAAATAATCTGGTTAAAATAATTTCACAAAAAAATATCGAACTTATGCAAAAGTTTAACCACATCACCAAGCCTTCCACAAAGGACAAAGTTTTAGCATATCTTCAATATGTTAGCAAAAAGCAAAATTCTAAATACTTTGATATTCCATTCAATCGCCAAGAACTTGCGGACTATCTATCGGTTGACCGCAGCGCCCTAAGTTACGAACTTTGCAAACTGCGTGATAAAGGAATCCTAGACTTTACCAAAAACCACTTTATGTTAAAATAATAGCAAATCACAGCCCCAACAAATAATCAACACTAACATTAAAATATTTTGCCAATTTAATGATAGTTTTAATGGTTATTGCTATTTTTCCCTGCTCCCACAATATTAACGGTGTACCTTTTAATCCAAATTTTTCAGCCAATTCTTCAACCGATAACCCCTTTTCTTCTCTTAACCTTTTTAATCTTATACCAAAATTTTTCATTTAATATCCTCTTATTTTTCATTCCTTACACGAAATATAATAGCGTTTCACGCATGAAATGTCAATGGTTTTATAAAAATTTTTGTATATAATACTATTATGGAAATATTAGCTGAAAGACTTAAAGAATTAAGAGAAGATAAAAATTTATCTATTCAGGCATTAGCAAGGGAACTAAAAGTTAGTTCTGCTTCCATTTTTCGTTGGGAAAACGCCCAAGTAGATATTAAAGCCAGTCAATTAAAATTATTGGCGAATTATTTTAAAGTATCTACTGATTATTTGTTAGGTTTGGAAAATTAAAAAACGACACACCACGTGTCATTTTTTTTATTTTAATATGTACTTATTATAACGCCTTCTTCCTTTAAATACTTTATATCTTCAGCTATCATCTTTTTAAACTTTAAAGGGGCAACCTTATGCAACTCTTGTAAAAATTTAAGTTTTTCATCATCAGTAAATTTATTGCAAATCGCCATAACATCAACGCCTTTAATTTGAGCCAATTTTATTAATTCGCTCTCCGTGGCAACTGCTAGCATTTGTGAAGTTAGCCTTGCATAATCAACACAAGCACCAAATCTTGCTATTTGGTATACATATTGTACAACATCTTTGCGCTCAACATCGTCTTGATTAAATTTTACATTATCGATAATTTTGTCTTGAACCCTTGACACTATATGTTGTTTTTGCTCTTCGCTGCATTTGATGTTTTTTACTAACAACATTAACGCATCGCCATCATGACCATAAAGTTGAAAATACTGTTCTAAATTTTTATGTATGTGTTACTCACGCCATTGGCAACAAACTCCGAATTTAAGCGTTCAATTACATACATACATTTTTTTCTTTCTTCAATCTTCATACCAATCTCCACACAATACATTTATTGTGCTTTGTTATACCTTACCTAAAACCTTTTCGTTGTATTTTGCCATGTCTTCTTCGGTTACACCTTTAATGGTTAAAGATATACGTTTTTTCTCAGGTTCTACACCGATAATTTTAACAATCACTTTATCGCCAACCTTTAACACTTCGCTTGGATGCTTAATATAATCCTTACTAATTTCGCTAATATGCACAAGGCCATCTTGGTGAACTGAGATATCCACAAATACACCAAAGTCAATAACATTACGCACAACGCCATCAAGCACCATTCCACACTTTAGGTCTTTAACATCTAAAAGTTCGCTCTTAAGTATTGGCTTAGGCAAGTCTTCACGAATATCACGACCAGGCTTTGACAATTCTTTAACAATATCTTCCAGTGTAGGCTCGCCACAATTAATTGTTTTTGCAATTTTTGTTATGCCTTCACTTGCAACAACGTTAGCAAAATTTTGCATTTTTTCAGTATTAACATCATTTAATGTCAAACCAAAATATTGTAACAAACGCTTACACACGTCATAACTTTCTGGGTGAACACCGGTATTATCCAAAATATTTGTTCCATCAGTAATACGTAAGAAACCTGCGCATTGCTCAAAAGCTTTATCTCCAAGTTTTGGAACTTTTTTGATTTGTTCAATCTTTTCAATCTTGCCATTTTCTTGACGATACTTTTCGATATTTTTTGCAACAGTTTTGTTTAAACCTGCAACATAACTTAGCAGGCTTGGGCTTGCGGTATTCACATCAACGCCTACGCTGTTAACACAGTCTTCCACCACGCCTTCAAGCACTTCGGTAAGCCTGTTTTGTGGCATATCGTGTTGATATTGGCCTACGCCAATACTTTTTACATCAATCTTAATTAGTTCGGCTAGTGGGTCTTGCAATCTTCTCGCAATAGAAACTGCGCTTCTAAGCGCAACGTCATAATCTGGGAATTCTTCAGCCCCCAACTTACTTGCACTATACACGCTGGCACCCGCCTCGTTAACAACAGCATATTCAACCTTGCGTGGCAACTTCTTAATCATATTGGCTACAAATATTTCACTTTCCTTAGTGGCAGTACCATTACCAATACTAATAACATCTACATTATGCTTTTCTATTAATGCACCAAGTTTTGCTTCAGCCTCTTCAATTTTGCTTTGTGGTGGTGTTGGATATACAACTGTTGTATCTAACACACTGCCATATTGGTCGATAACCGCAATTTTACAACCAGTTCTATACGCTGGGTCCAATCCTAAAATTACACGATTTTTAAGAGGTGGTTGCATAAGTAGTGGCTTTAAGTTTACTTCAAACATCTTAATAGCTTGCTCACTTGCGGTATCAGTAAGTTCGTTGCGCACTTCACGTTCAAGCGATGGGAAAATCAAACGGTCATAACTGTCTTCAGCAATAGTCGTTAACAATTCTTCGTAAGGACTGTTCTCTTTAACATACTTTTTAGCAATAACATCAAGCGCTATTTGAGTTTTAAGCACTAATGATACTTTTAAATACTTTTCCTTTTCGCCACGATTAATTGCAAGTACGCGGTGGCTTGGAAGATTTTTAATAGGCGACTTATAGTTATCATACATTTGATAAACGTATGCCTCTTCACCTTCTTGAAGTTCACATTCCACATCGCCACGATGTACAAGATAGTTACGCAAACTTTTACGTATTTCAGCATCGTCGCTTATCATTTCAGCCACAATGTCGCTAGCACCTTGTATTGCATCAGCAATCGAAACAACTTCTTCCGTTAAATACTTTTCGGCCTCAATCTCAATCATTCCGCCACCTTGAGCTAATATAAAGTCAGCTAGTGGTTGCAAGCCTCGTGCAATAGCCACGCTGGCACGTGTTTTACGCTTTGGTCTGAACGGACGATAAATATCATCAATTTCGGTAATTGTATTTGCATCGTCTAATGCCTTTTTAATTTCATCGGTCATATTACCTTGTTCACTAATAAGGTTAAACACTTCTTCACGGCGCTTGTTTAAATTACGCAAATAGTTTAATCTATCAGCAAATGTACGCAAGGTTTGGTCATCGCAGCTACCAGTAAGTTCCTTACGATAACGTGCAATAAATGGTATTGTACAACCCTCATCTAACAAAGAAATAATATTATCTACATGATGTTGTTTTAAATTAAGTTCTAAACTTAGTTGTTGATTAATTTCCATAATAGTTTCCTTTTAAGTTTGGTGATTACATTATATCAAATATATTGCTTTTTGACAAATAAAATAGCCCTCAAACGGCATAAAACAACAAAAAATACAAGATAAATTCTTGTATTTAAGCAGCGAAACAAATTTTATTTAAGTTGCAAAAATTGCTTTATAACACATTATTACCAATTTTTGTTTTAGCATTATTCTATTTGTTTTCATCAATATTTATTGTGTTGGAAATGATATAATCTGGTCTACCCTTAACCTCATTGTATATTCTACCTAGATATGTGTTAGAAAAAGATTGTATCATAAACAAAAAACTAAATAATGTTCCAATTGTTGGAAACAGCCAAGCAGTTAATGGGAAGTAAACTTTAAACATAGCACAAGTGGTAAATATTGTCATACAAATTGTGGACGCAATACTAACCAACGTGCCAAACCAAAATGCTAAACATAACGGCCAAGTAGAATTTCCAATAATGCCTGCGCTAGCAACTCCCATTGCTTTTCTAAATATATTTTTCCTGTTTTTTGATTTTATCTTATTTGAATATGTAATTGTTGTTTGTTTAAATCCCACCCAAGAGGTAATGGCCATTACATATTTATCTTGTTCGGTCAACGCACAAATTTCATTAATAACCTTTTTATCATACAACTTAAATTCATCAGTGTCTAGAGGGATATTAATCTTTGCAACCCAACTCAAAAATTTCAAGTATATACGCTTAAAAAACCTAGTAAAACCATTGCCCTTGTTTTTGTTTTGAGTGTGCACAACCTCAATTCCCGATCGCCATTTTTCTATCATTTGCGGAATAATGTCAAAAGGCAAATCTGGCTTAACATCTAACTCGATTACGCAATCTCCATTAGATTGTTTAAACCCACAAATAATGGCAGATTGCTGCCCAAAATTACGGCTAAGCGTTACCACTTTGACCTTTTGATTATTAGTTGCAATTTGCTTTAAAATATCTGACGAATTGTCCTTACTTCCATCATCTATAAAAACAATTTCATAGTCCATATCAACGGTTTTAACAGTCTCTAATAGTCGTTGATAAAACATCTCTAATTCTTTCTCTTCATTATATACCGGAACCACAAAACTTATTTTATTCATAATATTTCCTTATGCTAATTTTTTAAATCATCCTTACAAATTGTGGTATACTCCAACTTTTTACCATAAAAGTCTTCATACACCTTAACCCACATATCGTAATTAATATTTTTCATATATTCTATATTTTCTTTTAGGCTTAACTCTTGTTTTGGATATATAGGCTCCAATATATTTATCGTATATATTGGCATTGGCTGGGTAGATTTTGTTTTTTTGTTAAAAAACTCACCATCTTCCATCGTTATAAATATCGGTACCACTGGAACATTATTTTTTGCCGCAAACCTAAATCCGCCATCTTTTAATGGTTTTGGTTTGCGGTAATCTGGCCATAAACTTTCTTCTGGGTATATTAAAATGTTGTCACCACGTTTTAAAATGTTATCTACCGCACGCAAAAAGTTTTTCATAGTTTGCCTATTTGAGCTAAGCGGCAATACATCGCAGTTGCGCATAAAAAACTTTAATGTTGGAGGATTAGTATAATTACCCTCTCTAATAACCCTAAACAACTTCTTCTTTTGGCTTGCCTTAAACATTTTTTGGGTAACAAATGTATCATTGGGGCTAAAATGATTACAGGTTAAAATTGCTCCAGTAGATACCCTTTGCCAATTTTCAAGACCTTTAATCTCTTTTATTTTAAACATTCC
Source organism: Candidatus Onthoplasma sp. (assembly GCA_045633705.1). Lineage (GTDB taxonomy): Bacteria > Bacillota > Clostridia > Christensenellales > UBA1242 > Onthoplasma. Next base: position 144,623 of record JAZQYV010000010.1, on the reverse strand, counting down.
TTTTTTGATAAACCCATTTATACCAATTTGCGAAGCCCAGTTTGCAACACGTGATTTTATGCGTGTAAACAACTTTTTTTGCTCATAATCTACCTGATGTGGTAACAATTCTATTGTTGGAGGATCATCAAACACGTCTATATCAAACTTGCCTTCCCTCTCCAACAATTCAATTCGTTGCTGTGGTGAAAGTTTTGACCAGCCAACACTCTCCTTCCATTCAGCATTTTCATCAAATACCACCTTATTATTTTGTTTCATTATTTTCCCTTTTGTTTAAAAATATATCATTTATACAATTAATCCATAAATTCGGATTGTGCAATAAATATTGGACCAGTCCCACTATTCACTGCATTATTTAGTTATGCCATTGCAACTTCAGCAAGCGCAAACTCTTCGTCTCCATCTTCTTCAGATTTTACATACATATTATAGTAATTATTAGGATTATCAATTTCTTCTATAATCTTGCCCATAAACATATGGAAATTATCTACTTCGTGTTGATATTTTTCAGCAGTATAATTTTTTCTCATATTACGAATCTCTTGTGCATATTCGGTCTTATCAGCATATTTCCAAAATTCATCACCATAAGGAATATCCGCTTTATGTGGCTTCCAAATCAAATTGTAGTGTATTAAATTAATCTTGCTTACATCAACGTCTTCAACACAAGGCATTTTATCCCACATGCCGCTAATGTAGTGCACCTTATTCTTACAAATCACGTTTAGGTAGTCTTGGTCCTGAACCACAAACTTATACTTTGTTAGTAAGTCAACAAACGTTTCTTCAAACTTTTGTTCACGCATTTGTTTTAAATTCATAACCAATACGCCAGCATTAAAATAATCGCTAACCTTGTTCAATCCCAAACATTGAGTAAAATATGGTTGAATGCTTGGATAATTCATAACAAATTCATCAGTAGTTGCACCAACTAATTTGTTGCCAATGTTGATATTATATAATTTTGCTATATCTGCGCGTATTACAATATCACAGTCAATATACAAAGCCTTGTTATATTGAGGATACATTGAAGGAATAAACAATCTATAATATGTTGCCTGTGTATAATAAATGCAAGTATGCAAGCGCGAATTCAATTCTTCCAATGGTTTGCGAACATCTACAAATTCAACCTTTAAATTATCTGTTTCAAACTTTTTAATTTTTGCGACGTTTTCTTCGCTTATTCCGCTATTTAAAACTTTTACAGAATAAAGATAGTTTTTTGATGAATTATCTAGCATAGACTGTAAAGTTACTGCCAAAAATGGAATATAGTTGTCATCTGTTGCCGTAAATATTGGAACTTCTTTTAATTTCTTATTCATATTGCTTCCTTTATTGTTAATAAAAACATAACCTTTTTTAATAATTTTTCTATTTTTCATCTTTTGCCTCTTTTAATGTTTTTTGTTTTTCATACAATTTTTTGTAATACACATATTCGTATAGCACGTCATCAAAATGATAACATCCAAACACCTTATGAATATCGCTAACCTTCCAAGGTTTAATATTTACAGTTCTTGGATAAGGTAACAATTTTAATGTTTTACAGAAATGTCTAATAATCGTATCTTTCTTTAACCACTTTTGGTCATTAAATCGTTGTGATAATAATAATTTTTTAGTGGTGCAATTATATATCGCGCTTTGGTCCGAGAAAACCATATGTTTCTCATTAATCATTTTTCTTGCCTTTTCCAGTAGACCAGTTTCTCTAATCTTTTTCATATTAAACAGCAATACACCCGCATTGATATAATCTGAATGCAAAAACTTTTTACCATAATGGTCTTTTGCTGCTGCGTATTCATAATCCGTGATGTCAATATCATAAAGTTTACGAATATCATCATTTACCATCAAGTCAATGTCTAGATATAACAATTTATCTTCTGGCATACCATCAACTTTATCTGCCAACAATCTCAATAATGTAAATGGCGTACAGTAGCTGCCCTCGTTTGGCGAGCCGCCCATTTCTTTTTGATACAGTTCAGTAACATCAACCTTAATACATTGACTTTCAGGATTTGTGTCCTTTAGCATTTTGTCAATAAATTCAACCATATCATCTTGTATAGGTGTAAATTTAGGATTTAAATAACTTACATCCATCGTAAACACATATGCCTTAATAGGCTCCTTACAATACTTTTCAATTGACAATAATGTTGTCATCACTCCGTCAAACACATACGAATTTCCGCTAAATAAAATATTTATCATTAGTTTTCTCCCCTTTTAATATATTTAATCATTTGAAAATTGCTATTTTTACTTCGCTCGACCATACAGTTATATATTTGATTACGCAAATCTTCTTGTTGAGCCTTTAAATCCAGTTTCTTGTCTGGATAAAATGGTCCATCTACATATATAACTATTTTTGGTTTTTTCTTTTTGCCGTTTTGCTGATATGTGGTAGTATAACAGTATGATGGATCCTGAAATTTTACTGGATATCTAAACGAAGTTGATTTATAAGGTCTAATACCTGTATAATATGGCCAAATATGCGCCTCCGGATAAATCAGCACTGGGTGACCTTGCACAACCCGCTTTTCCATAGCATTTACAAAGTTTCTCATACCATCAAGTGTGCTTGGCAGCGGTAGCGCCCCCAACAACTTTGTAGCTCCCCACAAACCAGGAATATTCATATTTTCACTGGCTACAACCGTATAAGTCTTAGTTGGAAAGCTGATAATATGTGGAAGTAATACGTCACTTGCCCTGTTAGTATGATTAGCATACACAAAAAAGCCTTTACCTTTACACTTTTTTAGCACTTGCTTGTTTTCAATTTTAATACCTTTTATCCATTTGTACATAAATGCAATTGGCGTTGCAATAATACGATAAGCAATAAAACTAAAAAAGTGGAATATTGGGTTTTTACTAATATACTTATACTTTGAACTTATAACCTTTGGCTTTACACCAGAACCCGAAAATTCATCATTAAGTTCGTCATTATAATATATTACCCTTTTTGTCTGTTCCATCAATTTGTACTCCTAATCCATATTTTCGACAAGGTCATTATACACATTTATATTAAAAAAACCAAGTATTTTTGCACTTTTTTGCTCTAAACCTAAATTACTTAAAGTAGAATTCTACAAAAGGCTTAGTAGAGTCACAAATTTACTCTACCGACAGTAGAATTTTTGCAAAAAATGGTTGATTTTAGCCGTTTTATGTAGTATAATACTAATATGGAAGAATTGAAAAATATAATTGCAGAAAATTTAATAGATTTACGCAAAGCAAACAAATTAACCCAACTGGAACTTGCTGAAAAATTAAACTACTCAGATAAAGCGATTTCCAAATGGGAGCGTGGAGAAAGCTTGCCGGATATTGCAATCCTTAAACAGCTTGCCGACATGTATGGTGTGGGTATTGACTATATTGTTTGTAAGCACGTTGAGGAAGAAAAAACTAAATATCGCATACCTCGCCCCGAGCTTAATAACAAGTTAATTATTACGTTGCTTGCGTGGTTATCGGTTTGGATTTTAGCCGCAATTTTATATGTGAACTTTAAAATAATACTTAATAAGCATTATTGGATGATTTGGATATGGGCTTTACCCGTTTCAAGCCTTGTGCTAATTGTGTTTAGTGGCATTTGGGGCAAAAAACCTATGGTAATAGGCGCGGTGTCTTTATTTATTTGGACATTGATTCTATGCGTTTACCTTCAAATGTTGGAATATAATTTATGGTCGTTATTCCTATTTGGCGTTCCTGCCCAATTTGCAACTTCCCTATCAGGCAAAATTACTAGAAATAAAAAAGAAGAAAAGTAGACTATCGTCTACTTTTTATGTTCTAAATTGACTAATATTTACACTTTTAATTACCTTGAATTTATTGAAATTAACCATTCGCATAATATTTAATATATTATTCAAATATTTACAAATTTTGTAATTATTTTTTAAGTTAAGTTGACAAACTAACATTAAAAATATTATCATATAAATATAAAGGGGTAAAAAATGAAAAAAGAAAAAGACAATTTCCTATCAGCAGGATATTTAAAAAAGGTTGATGCTTATTGGCGTGCAGCCAATTATTTGTCCGTAGCTCAACTATATTTGATGGATAACCCATTATTGTATGAGCCACTTAAAGTTACCGATATTAAGAAAAAGATAGTTGGTCATTGGGGCACAATTCCTGGCCAAAACTTTATATATGCACACCTAAATCGCGCTATAAACAAATTTGACCTTAATATGATAATGCTTGTCGGCCCTGGCCACGGCGGAAATGCATTTGTAAGCAACGCATATTTGGAAGGAACATATAGTGAAGTTTACCCAACTGTAAGTCAAGATTATAAGGGTATGAAAAAATTGTGCAAACAGTTTTCATTCCCTGGAGGCGTTTCTAGCCACGTCGCTCCCGAAACTCCAGGTTCAATACACGAAGGCGGTGAGCTTGGATATTCGCTTGCTCACGCGTTTGGTGCAGTGTTTGACAATCCAAATCTAATTGCAGCGTGTATTGTAGGTGATGGCGAAGCCGAAACTGGCACTCTTGCCACTTCTTGGCATAGCAACAAATTTCTAAATCCAATTACTGACGGTGCAGTATTACCAATACTTCATCTAAATGGCTACAAAATAAATAACCCGACAGTTTTGGCGCGCATAACACATAACGAGCTTGAAAGTCTGTTAAAAGGTTATGGATGGAAACCATATTTTGTTTCTGGCAGCAACCCTGCAACGATGCATAAAACAATGGCTATTGTTGTAGACGAAGTTATTAAAGAAATTAAACAAATTCAAGCAAACGCACGTACAAATAATGACTCATCAAGACCTTTATGGCCAATGATTGTTCTCAATACCCCAAAGGGTTGGACGGGGCCAAAGGAAGTCGATGGTCAAACCATTGAAAATTCTCACCGCGCGCACCAAATTCCAATTGATATGTCAAAACCAGAGCATATATTGTTGTTGCGCGATTGGCTGATGAGTTATAAGCCACATGAATTGTTTACAAAAGGTTATCAATTAAAACCAGAACTAAAAGAATTGTGCCCTAAAGGATTTGCACGCATGAGCGCCAACCCACATACGAATGGGGGCTTATTGTTTAAAGAACTACGCGTGCCAGACTTTGCTGAGTATGCAGTTGATGTTCCAAAGCATGGCGAAGTTAAAGCACAAGATATGTTAGAGCTTGGCAAATTTATACGAGATATAATCGCACTAAACCCGAACAACTATCGATTGTTCTGCCCTGATGAAGTTAAATCAAATAGGCTGTATAAAGCCTTTGACGCATCTCCTAAAACATTTAATGCAAGTATTTTAAAGACTGATGATAATATTGCTCCAGATGGCAGAGTTATGGATTGTTTCTTAAGTGAAAATGTATGTGAAGGTTGGCTTGAGGGTTATCTTCTTACTGGTCGACACGGCACATTTGCAAGTTACGAATCGTTTATAAGAGTTGTTGACTCGATGGTTAGTCAGCATGCAAAATGGTTAAAGGTTTGTAACGAATTGCCTTGGCGTCAAGACATTGCATCACTAAATATTTTGTTAACATCAAACGTATGGCAACAAGACCATAATGGATACACCCACCAAGATCCAGGATTCTTGGACCACATCGCCAACAAAAAAGCAGATGTTATCCGAATGTATCTTCCACCTGACACCAACTGTTTATTGTCTTGCTATGACCACTGCATAAGAAGTAAAAATTATGTTAATACAATCGTTGCCAGCAAACACCCATCACATCAATGGTTAAGCATGCCTGAGGCAATCAAGCATTGCACAGCCGGCTTAAGTATTTGGGATTGGGCTTCAAACTGTGACAAGAATCCTGACATAGTGCTTGCTTGTTGTGGCGACACCCCTACCCTTGAAGCATTGGCTGCCACCACAATCTTAAATGAATATCTTCCTGATTTAAAGGTTAGATTTATCAACGTTGTGGACCTTATGAAAATTGGAACAGACGAAAACCATTCTCATGGATTAACTGATACTGAATATAACAAATTGTTTACAACTAACAAACCAATATTCTTTGTGTATCATGGTTATCCAACCTTAATCCACGAGCTAACATGGTCTCGTAAAAACCGAGATATAAATGTATTTGGATATCGTGAAGAAGGCACCATCACAACTCCATTTGATGTAAGAGTTCAAAACCAAATCGACCGTTTCCACATTGTTAAATCCATTATTGCCAAGATAAGTAAGGGCGAAAAGAAATATTCTGACCTTGACAGGAAGATGAATGAAATATTGGCAAAGCATAACGAATATGTTCGCAAATACGGTCAAGACATTCCAGAGGTTAGAAACTGGAAATGGCATGCAACAAAAAAGAAATAGGTATTTAAAAAATCACCAACTGGTTGTTGGTGATTTTTATTATAAATATATTAATAATATATTTAAGGCAAATTATAAAAAAAATCCACACTAGGTGGATTTTTTATTGTTATCTTCTATTACTTTGCCTTCTTAGCAGGAGCTTTCTTAGCAGCTGGTTTTGCAGCAGTCTTTACTGCTGGCTTTTTAGCAACAGGCTTTTCAACCTTAGTAGTTTCTTTCTTTGCAGGTGCAGCCTTCTTAGCTTGAGTTTTTGCCACCGGCTTTGCCTCTACCTTCTTTTCAGCTTTTGGAGCTTCAGTCTTTTTAGCTGGCGCCTTTGCAGCTGGTTTAGCTTCATCCTTTTTAGGTTCTGCTTTTGCTACCACTTTCTTGGCTGGAGCTTTCTTTGCTTCTACTTTTACTGGAGCTTCAACCACTGGCTTTACTTGTTCAACTTTTTCTGGAGCTGTTTTAGCTACGGGTTTTTCAGCCTTAGTAGTTTCTTTCTTTGCAGGTACAACCTTCTTTGCTTCAGTTTTTGCCACCGGCTTTGCCTCTACTTTCTTTTCAGCTTTTGGAGCTTCAGTCTTTTTAGCTGGCGCCTTTGCAGCTGGTTTAGCTTCAGCCTTTTTAGGTTCTGCTTTTGCTACCACTTTCTTGGCTGGAGCTTTCTTTACTTCTACTTTTACTGGAGCTTCAACCACTGGCTTTACTTGTTCAACTTTTTCTGGAGCTGTTTTAGCTACGGGTTTTTCAGCCTTAGCAGCTTCTTTTTTTGCAGGTGCAGCCTTCTTAGCTTGAGTTTTTGCCACCGGCTTTGCCTCTACCTTCTTTTCAACCTTTTGAGCCACAACCTTTTTAGCTGGAGCTTTTTTAGCAGCGGCTTTCTTTTCAGCTTCTGCTTTTTTCTTCGCTTCAACTTCTTTTTGTTGAATTTCAGCTTGTTTTTTAGTAATCAACTCTTGAATAATTGGTTCAAGGTCTTTAGCACTATCAACAACCTCGTACTTGCAGTCTTCTTCTTTCATAAAGCCATTTTTAATTTGATGTCTATGGAACTTAAATAGCTTATTGTAGTATCCTTTAGTATTAACCACAACAACTTTAGCCTTATGCTCGCCACTCTTACAAGTTTCTGCATAGTATGCAAGCTCTGCAAGCGTGCCTGAACCGCCAGGCATAACAATCATCATGTCGCAAGTATGAATAGTGATGCGCATTCTATCACTTTCACCTTCTACGATGTAGTGTTCTTTACATTTAGCGCCAACAAGGTCACTTTTGTGCACTTCAGGCACAATCATAACAACTTCATCGCTATATTTTTGGAACTCTTTTACAGCCACGCCCATAAGCCCAATCTTGGCGCCGCCTTGCACCATTGTGCAATTGTACTTAGCAAGCAATTTTGCAACCATTTCAGTGTCTTCAATAATTGCTTGATTTTTAGGCAATTGTTTGCCTAATGCAATAAAAACTCTTAACATATTTACCCCTTAAAAATTGTTATATACTTAATCTTAACATTTTTTAAATCAAAACACAAATAATTTTTGACAATTTTTGTCAAGATATTAAAAAAAGTTGCATTTTTATTATATTTTAAGCAACTTTTAGTGTTTTTATTTGTGTATAGCATGCATTTAACCGTAATTGTATCTACACAAACAAATTTTCTATCATAGTTATAATCTCTTGTTTGCGCTTTGCAATATAAATATTGTTGACAGTGGTAAATATATTGCAAACAACCCCATCAAAACACCATACAATTTCATTGCAAGGTCAAGTTTTATTTCCCAGCCACACATGCCATATACAGCAACAAACAATACCAACAATACGCACATAACCAATGCTTGTGTAATGTGGTGTAAATTTGCCTTGTGTCTTTTGCTAAAATTAAACAACACTCCTAAAATAAAACTTCCGCAAGATACAATGATTAGCACATAGCTTATTGTTTTAATGTTTTTTACAATATTTTTAATCCAAAATTCTGCCGCCCATTCATACTTTAGCGCCAACACGTACATTAACGGCAATGCTAATGCTGCCATCACTGCAACCTTAAGTATCAACTTTGGAATATTTGGCCTGCAAAGTAACGACGCGATTGTTAACCCAACAACCCAAATCAATAAAATTATTCCAAAAACTATCAACACATTGATATAGTTCTTTTTAAACAAATCAGTCCCAAATTCAATCCATTTGGTTACATTAACATCAAATGCTTGCAACATATACGGCATATATAAAAATATTGCACATAGCCCCAGCAACAAATTAATGCCTGCCATAGTTTTATAACCCTTCTTATACATAACATCCCTCCTTTGTATAATTATTATTAATATACTATCACATATTAGCCATATATGCAAATGTTTTAAAATTTTATTTTAATCAAACTTGTATTTTATGTTCAAATACAAAAAACACCCAACGGTTGGGTGCTTTATAGCTTATTCAATTCATCTGTTGCATGCTGCTCTGGAATTAAATTAAGTGTAGGGCTGGTTGCCAAAAAATATTGAAGTTTACGATGTTCATTTAATTTGTCGATAAACGTTTTACCAAGCAAACTATATCTTTTAATCAATATCTTGTTTAAAACCTCGAAATCCAATGTTGCGGCATTATTTAATTCAATTGCCGTTTGGGTTGCCCAGTCAACAATTGTTTGATTCCCTTCTTCATTAAAATCGCATAGCAAGTTCATATTTTCAGGCGATACAACTATGCGTTCAACAATTTTAATTTTTTCATATATAGTACGTGGCAATTCCTTAACTGCATTTGCATTTAGATAATAAAACTCATAATACTTGTCTTTATCCCCAAAAATACATTCAGGACGTTTGCTACGCTTTAAAATAACTCTATCCCCGTAAATACCACGACCACGTTTATATTCAACTATTTCATAGAAGTTGTTTATCAAAAAATCCAGTTCTGCCCAATTTTGAGCATTAACCTTAACTTCCATAAGCCCTCCTTTTACGCCAACGCATCAACCAATATAACAATATTTTCCTTGTTTTCCTTCCAAATTTTAATAAATGGTGATGGTGCATCAATTTCACAATCAAGCTTAACAGCACATTCAAACATCGCTGTTAAATGGTCACGCGCATTAACAAACGCATCTTCGACCGTTTTACCTTCGGTAACAATACCCAAATCATGGATTGCAATTGTAAAAGCATCTGTTTCCTTATCTTTATACAACACTGCAGGATAAACTAATTCTTTCATACTAAAAACCTCTTTTCGCTAATCTACTAACTTTAGTGTACCACACAAAAACAAAAAAGTCCAACAAATTAATACACATTTTAAAATTTGTGTAAAAAGTTGTCAGACCTTAAGTCATTTTATTTTAGTGGGTAACAAACCTATGCAAGTTTCATTGCATAACATTGTAAGTCGTTTAATTGGTTAGGCCTAAATATTTTTTAGGGCAAATATATATTGTAAGTTGATAAAACTTATAAAGACAAACCTTCTTCTTTAGCTTGCACCTTTTCCTTAAGAGTTGCAGCCACGTTTGCAAACACATCGCTATTTACTGTATGTGTACCTTTTGTAACTTTTCCATTTTCCCCTAATACCCAAACGTTGTATGTCTTTTCCATATACATACCTCCTTTAAATATACTGATACTATAGCACAAATATTTTGATTTGTAAATAGTTTTCAGCAACTTTTTTTAAAAAAATAAAAATTATTTAAAATGTCGATAAAATACTATTTTATAGTATATTGCTGCAATTAATTAATAATTATTTTTATGATTTACAAATAATTGGCAATTTAATAAAACAACAATCAAATCTACCCTTCTTGCTATAAGCAACCAAGATTTTTAATAAAAAATAAGAGCAACTATTAAAGTTACTCTTATTATCAACATTAATCCATAAGCTCAATATCGGCAAATGTGATATCAACGTCATCATTAATATTATATATTCCGTTTTGGTCAACTTCTTTAGGAAGAGTGTTGCGATATTGCGCACAACCTGTACCAGCAGGAATAAGTTTACCAATAATAACATTTTCCTTCAATCCTAACAAGTGGTCAACCTTGCCCTTTAATGAAGCTTCGGTTAGCACGCTACTTGTTTCTTGGAATGAAGACGCCGACAAGAAGCTTTCGGTTGTAAGTGAAGCTTTTGTAATACCTTGCAATTCACGTTTAGCTGTCGCAGGTACGCCACCTTCACTTAGTACGCGATTGTTTTCTTCTTCGTATAGGCTAATATCAATGCTGTCTCCTGGCAACAATTTTGTATCGCCTGCATTTTCAATCTTAACCTTACGTAGCATTTGACGAATAATAATTTCCAAGTGTTTAGCGTTGATATCAACTGATTGAGATTTGTAAACGCTTAGTACTTCGTTTAACAAATATTCTTGAACAGCCTTAACACCACGTGTTCTTAAGATATCACGAGGGTTAACTGGACCTTCAGTTAAAGTTGTACCTGGTTGAACCATATCGCCTGGCTTAACCTTTAATGTTACACCATATGGCAACATATATGATTCTTCAGTATCACCCTTAACCACAACTTCATAACGCTTGTCAACATTGTTAATTTCAACCTTACCAGCGATTTCACTAACAAATGCCGCACCCTTAGGGTTACGTGCTTCAAAGATTTCTTCAACACGAGGCAAACCTTGAGTAATATCGGCAGTAGCAGCACCACCCGAGTGGAAGGTACGCATTGTCAACTGTGTACCTGGTTCACCAATTGATTGAGCAGCGATAACACCAACTGCTTCACCAATATCAACAAGTTCGTTCTTGCTCATGTTGCGGCCATAACACTTAGCACAAACGCCATGTTTAGCTTTACATGTTAACAATGTACGAATGTTAACTTTTGTGATACCAGCCTCAACAATCTGACTTGCCATATCAGCTGTAATATATTCGTTTGCTGGGCAAATTTCTTCCTTGGTTTTAGGGTTAACAATAGCACCAACGCTGTAACGACCAACTATACGGTTTTCAAGATTTTCAACCAATGTGCCGTCTTTTACAATTTCGGTAACTTCCATACCCTTTACACTTTCTTCAAGTGTTTCAAAACAGTCAATTTCAGTAATAACTGTATCTTGTGATACGTCTACTAATCTACGTGTTAAGTAACCTGAGTCAGCTGTCTTCATAGCTGTATCCATCAATTGTTTACGAGAACCACGAGATGCGCTAAAGTATTCGATTGGGCTTAGACCACGTCTAAAGCTTGATTTAACTGGAATTTCTGAACGAACACCAGATGCAACCGCTGTAATACCTTGCATACCTGACAACTGCTTAATTTGGTCGTTATTACCACGGGCTTTAGAGTCAGCCATCATCTTTAATGGGTTAAATTTATCTAACGCGCCAACCACGGCGTCCATAACCTTACCAGTAGCCTCGTTCCAAATCTTAATGTTACGTTCACGCTTATCATTTTCACTCATAAATCCTTGTAAATACAAGTCATTATTTTGAGCTACTTGCGCATCAGCTTCTTTTAGGATTTGAACTTTCTTATCACTTTCAGTCATATCAAATAGTGATAATGAAATACTTGCTATAGTTGAGTATTTGAAACCAAGGTTTTTAATGTCATCAATCATAGTAACTGTAACATTAGTACCGTGTTTACGATAAGCCAAATCAATCAACTTACCATATTCTTTTTTACCAACTTCTTTTTCAATTTCATAACGGAAGATATTTTCCTTAACTGTTCTATCAACGTAGCCCAAGTCTTGAGGAACACATCTATTGAAGTAAATTCTACCTAAAGATGTTTCTGCTCTTCCTTCACATAATTCACCTTCAAACATCATTTGACGACGAACTTGGATTTTTGCTTGAAGATCAAGCACTCCATTTGCATAAGCAAGTTCTACTTCATCTTCGTTGTTAAATACCATACCTTCACCTTTCGCTCCATCACGGATAAGTGTGATATAGTAGTTACCCAAAATCATATCTTGAGATGGAACCATCGCAGGGCTACCATCACTTGGTTTTAAAATATTGTTAGATGCTAGCAACAAGTTTCTAGCTTCTGTTCTTGCTTCCACGCTTAATGGAATATGAATTGACATTTGGTCACCGTCAAAGTCCGCGTTAAAGCCGCCGCAGGCCAAAGGTGGAAGACGGATTGCCTTACCCTCGATTAGCAATGGCTCAAATGCTTGCACCGACAACTTGTGTAGTGTAGGCGCACGGTTTAGTAGTACTGGGTGGCCTTGAACAACTTCTGACAAGATATCCCAAACTACTGGACGTTCTTGGTCAATCATACGTGTAGCTTTCTTTAGGTTGTTTGTTTGATTCATTTCAAGTAAGCGTTTGATAATAAATGGACGGAACAATTCTAAAGCCATCATCTTAGGTAGTCCCATTTGATAAATCTTCAACTCTGGACCAACCACGATAACTGAACGACCTGAATAGTCAACACGTTTACCTAACAAGTTTTGACGGAAACGACCATGTTTGCCCTTCAAGCTTGCAGTAAGTGATTTTAAATCACGTTGACGACTTCCTTGAACTGGACGACCACGTTTACCATTATCAAACAATGCGTCAACAGCTTCTTGAAGCATACGCTTTTCGTTACGAACGATAATATCAGGCGCGCCCAAATCAATAAGCTTTTTCAAACGATTGTTACGGTTGATAACACGACGATACAAGTCATTTAAGTCGCTGGCAGCAAACTTACCGCCATCAATTTGAACAAGTGGACGAATGTCTGGTGGGATAACTGGAACAACGTCCATTATCATCCATTCAGGCTTGTTGCCACTTTTAATAAAGTCTTCGATAATCTCCAACTTTTTGGTTGCTTTTAATTTCTTTTGACCTTTAGAATTGTGCATTATATCTGTCAATTCTTTTCTTTCTTTTTCAAGATCAATATTTTGTAATAATTCCTTAACAGCTTCAGCTCCCATACCAACTCTAAAGCCATTATAGCCATATTTTTCAAGAGCTTCACGATATTCGCGGTCACGAATAACTTGCTTATACTCAAAGTCCGTGTCCTTAGGATCAAGAACTACATAGCTTACATAATACAAAACTTCATCTAAAAGCTTTGGTGACATATCAAGGGCCAAGCCAATACGGCTAGGAACACCCTTGAAGAACCAAATATGTGATACTGGGCAAGCAAGTTCAATATGTCCCATACGTTCACGACGAACTTTAGAACGTGTAACTTCAACACCACACTTATCACAAATTACGCCTTTGTAACGAACTCTTTTGTATCTACCACAACTACATTCCCAGTCCTTTTTAGGTCCAAAAATGCGTTCGCAAAACAAACCGTCTTTTTCAGGCTTTTGAGTACGATAATTAATTGTTTCAGGCTTAGTAACCTCCCCTCTAGACCACTCACGGATCTTTTCAGGGGAAGCAATACTAATTCTTATTGAGTCAAAATTGTTTAATTCAAACATATATTTCTCCTATACTTTTTTCTAGTCATCTAAATCGTCAAATAATGCCGATTCATCAAAAGTCTGTTCAGACACTTGTGATTCATAACTTTCTTGAATCTTATCAAATTCAAGAGTAATATCTTCAAGCCCAACCTTGTTAACTGGTTGAACTGCATCAAATTCAACTTCTTGGTCAGCCACTTCATTGATTGACAATTCGTGTTGGTCAGCTGTTAAAATCTTAACATCTAGACCAAGACCTTGCATTTCCTTAACCAAAACTTTAAATGCTTCAGGCATTCCAGGTTCTGGAATAGGTTCACCCTTAACGATAGCTTCGTAAGTTTTAATACGTCCTTCAACGTCGTCCGACTTAATTGTTAGCATTTCTTGTAGCAATCTACTTGCACCATATGCTTCCAATGCCCACACTTCCATTTCACCAAAACGTTGTCCACCAAGTTGTGATTTACCACTTAGAGGTTGTTGTGTAATCAATGCATAAGTACCAATACTACGAGCATGCAGCTTGTCTTCAACCATGTGGTTAAGTTTTAGCATATACATCACACCAACGTTGGTCTTGTTTTCAAATGGAAGACCTGTGCGTCCATCATATAATTGCATCTTACCGTCTTCTGGCAAGTTGTTTTGACGAAGTAATTCTTGAATTTGTTCTTCTGTTGCGCTATCAAAGCTTGGAGTTGCAACCTTCCAGTCAAGATGCTTTGCAGCAAGACCTAGGTGCATTTCCAACAATTGTCCCAAGTTCATACGAGATGGGATACCCATTGGGTTTAAGATAATATCAACAGTTTGTCCGTTTGCCATAAATGGCATATCACTTTCAGGTAACACAATTGATACAACACCCTTGTTACCATAACGACCAGCAAGTTTATCACCAGGTTGAAGTACACGTTTTTGTGCAATGTATACTTTAACCATCATATTTACACCAGCATCTAGCTCATCTTTGTTTTTACGTGACAAGATTTCAACACCAACAACCACACCAGCTTCGCCATGCTTAACTTTTAATGATGTGTTTTTAACTTCTTTAGTCTTTTCACCAAAGATAGACTTTAATAATCTTTCTTCAGGAGTTAAATCTGTTTCACCCTTAGGTGTTACCTTACCAACAAGGATATCACCAACCTTAACTTCAGTACCAATACGAACAATACCATTTTCATCTAGGTTCTTAAGCGCTTCTTCACCAACACCAGCGATATCTCTTGTAATTTCTTCATCGCCAAGTTTAGTTGTACGAGCTTCAGTTTTAACTTGTTGGATTGAGATTGATGTAAATGCATCTTCACGTACAATTCTTTCATTTACAAGTATAGCATCTTCAAAGTTATAACCTTCCCAGTTCATGAAAGCAATTGTCATATTCTTACCAAGTGCAGCTTCACCGTTTTGTGTAGAAGCACCATCGGCAAGCACATCGCCAAAACTTACATGTTCGCCAGTGTTTACAATAGGCTTTTGGTTAAAGCAAGTTTTGTCATTTGTACGTTCAAATTTTCTTAAATAATGATTTACCACACGACCATCATCATATTCTACAGTAATATAATCAGCACATACGTATGTTACAACACCATCACCATCAGCCAAAATCATAGCACCGCTATCTTTAGCTAACTTGTGTTCAATACCTGTACCAACCACTGGCGAATCAGCCTTGATTAGTGGAACTGCTTGACATTGCATGTTTGTGCCCATCAATGCACGGTTAGCCGCACAGTGTTCAATAAATGGAATCAAACTAGCAGTTTCAGAAATTAACTGACTTGGTGATAAGTCGATATATGTTATCATATCACGGCTTACTGATTCTACCGTTCCATTGTGACGACACACTACTTGTTCATTTGCAAGTCTGCCATTTTCATCTAATGGTTCTTTAGCAGTTGCAATGTATTCATTAATGTCTTCATCTGCCATCATAAATACAACTTCATCAGTAACTTTACCATTTTCATCTATTTTACGATAAGGAGTTTCTAAGAAACCATATTCGTTAATACGAGCATAGCCAGCAATACTTGTCATCAAACCGATTGGTTGACCTTCTGGAGTGTTAACCACACATATACGGCCGTAGTGTGAATGGTTAATATCACGAACTTCAGCAGTAGCACGTTCTTTCTTAACACCACCAGGACCAAATGAGCTTAAACGACGTTTGTTTCTCAAACTTGAAATTGGGTTAACTTGGTCCATTAAAGCTGAAAGTTGAGATGTGCTCATAAATTCCTTAAATGCCTTGTTGATATATCTTGCATTTACAACTTGTGCAGGAGTAATATCAGTCAAATCTCTACTTTGCAATGTTTCACGCACTTGTGCTTGAAGTTTTGTCATACCCTTTCTAAATTCTTGAGTTAACAATTCTCCACAACCAGCAACACGGCGGTTAGCCAAGTGGTCACGTTCATCTAAATAACCAATACCATCAATTAGGTTCAAGTGATAGCTTACTGTAGCAATCATATCATCTAATGTGATTTCATAGTTTTGTAATGCTCTTGCATTTTCACGTATAGCCTCAAGTTGAGCTTCACGAGTTTTGTTGTTCTTTAATATTTCAGTAAGAAGTGGTTCGTAAACCAAATCTGTAATACCATAATCTCTTGGTTCGCAATCGATATATGCTGTTAGGTCAACACGCTTGTTACCAACAACCTTAATAACCTTATCGTTGAATATGATGTTTGCGCTATTGATACCAGCATTTTGGATTGCATTTGCAATTTCGCGAGTGATTACTTCACCTTCGCTTACAAGCACTTTACGACCAACTTTAACATCTTCAGCACTAATGTGGTCTACAATACGGTTAGCCAAGCTTAACTTCTTGTTAGTCTTATAACGACCAACCTTACCCATGCTATAGTGTTGATGATTAAAGAAACGGTCGTTGATATATGACATTGTGTTTGAAGGGCTAGGAATTTCGCCAGGACGTGTACGACGGCTAAATTCAATCAACGCATCTTCCTGTGTAATTTGAGTTTCCTTTTCCAAAGTGTTTACAATAAATGGATGGTTACCAAAAATATCTAACAATTGTTCGTTAGTATAACCAAAACACTTTAACAACACGCCAAGTGACATTTTGTATTTACGTTCAACAATAACACGCAAACTGTCGCCAGTAACTTGTTCAGTTGTTACCCACATACCATGTGATGGAGCAATTGAACCCGTGTAATCCATCTTACCATACTTGTTCATTTCACCATCAAATACAATACCAGGTGATTTAATTAATTGGTTAAGAATTACTCTTTCAACGCCATTGCATAGAAAACCACCATCTTCTGACATATATGGAATATCGCCCAAGAACACTTCTTGTTCCATAACTTGTCCAGTTTCCTTAATAAGCAAGCGAACTTTAACCTTTAATGCTACCGTGTAGCTAGATTGGCGGCGCTTACATTCCGCCCAAGAATACTTTGGTGTAAAGTCGATTGAATAGTCCAAAAAAGACAACTCAGCCTTGTTTGAGTAGTCTACGATTGGATTAAATTCATTCAACACTTCCCAAATGCCTTCTTTAAGAAAAGTTTGAAAAGATGTTTTTTGCACATCCATCAAATAAGACATTTCCAATGGAATATTAATTTTACCAAAGGTTTGTCTTTTAGCCTTGTTGCCATAATTTA
Source organism: Candidatus Onthoplasma sp. (assembly GCA_045633705.1). Taxonomy (GTDB): domain Bacteria; phylum Bacillota; class Clostridia; order Christensenellales; family UBA1242; genus Onthoplasma. The sequence continues at coordinate 127,086 of JAZQYV010000010.1, read as the reverse complement.
CCATCTTGATGTTGAGTGTGTTAGAATTCATTCATAACTCCTTAAAATTTTATTCAGTTGCTATTTCTCTCAAAACCGGCAAGGTTAATATACTTTAGTATATTACATCCACGCCTTCTTTTTGAGATAATTATTCATGCTATACAACTATAACATAATTTGCTAGATGTGTCAAGAGATTTTTTGTAAAAAGTTTAGGAATTTGTTAATTTACTTACGTATTATATTATATAATTAATTTTATTGCCACTTTTACATGTTTTAACGCACATAAAACAAAAAAGAGGGCTTAACCCCCTCTTTTTTATAGTTGCATACCTTTAAAATCGTTTTTGCGCGCCTTATTATCACTCTTAGCATCTTGTTTTTCCCTGCTCAATCGCTCAATATATTGAGTTTTTAATCTTTTAACCAGTTTTTTAGCCATTTCTTCATTTTCACCACAATTAATTTTAAGTCTACCATCAACCCTTCTTGATTCGATTATAATTTCATCATTGTGTACAAACACATCAAAATAAGATTTATCATAAGTTATGTAATCTTCAGCAAAATATTTTGCTCTTTCTGCATTTTCAAATTTAATGCAACACACAGGAGTTGTTTTCAATCTAGAAGTGTCGATATAAACAAGATTTAACACTTCTCCACCAGTATAATAAATACCCTTACTCCAATCCTTTAATCCTAAATTAACATAACTCGCCAGCTTTGGATTTAACATAATTTTCTCCTAAAACTTGAATTTATCTACATTATATCACAAATTCCACACTTGTCAACAGATTGCTAAAATTTTATAGAACACATAAAAAACAAAAAAATCACTCATTAAGAGTGACTTGTCTGGTAGGAATGAGTGGACTCGAACCACCGACCCCCACCTTATCAGGGTGGTGCTCTAACCTGCTGAGCTACACTCCTATATTAAACTTGATATAAGTTATATCAAGGCGTTTTAGTTGGTGGAGATAAGCGGATTCGAACCGCTGACCCCCTGCTTGCAAGGCAGGTGCTCTAGCCAACTGAGCTATACCCCCATACATCAAACGCAAATTAATAATAGCATATTCAAAATCAAATGTCAACGCTTTTTTACAAATTTTTTAAAAATTTTCTTAACACTATTTTTATGGTGTACACACTTAATCAATTTTTAAGTATTTTTAGACAAAAAAATTTAAATATTCTATTATAAAATTGTTGACAGCCATCAAAACATTTTAAATCAAATTATTAATTATTGTTGATATTTCTAAACGAAAACTCACAACCGCAATAATCTTGTCGGTACAAATCATGTTTCTTGCTTTCGTTAATACTATTTAAATATCCATTTTCTTTTTTAAAATCCGCGTATAAGTACTTAATACCATACACCTCTTGTAACCGTTCTCCACTCTCATTAATAAATTTAGCATCTTTATGTGGACTAATTGATAGAGATGTTGTCACGTAATCAAAATTATTGATTTTAGCATAATCAAAAGACTTTTCCATTCTTAACTTTATGCATTGTTGACACCTCTCCCCACCTTCAAGCATCAGCGCCAAATCCTTTACAACATTTAAAAACTCGTTGTGATTATATTCTTCAACAATCAGCGGAAGATTTGAAAGCTTTGCAAACTGTTCAGCTCTTAACAAATATTCATCTTCGGGATAAGTGTTTGGGTTATAATAATATAATGTAATGTCAAAAAACTCTTTCAATTTAGGCAACACTCCCGAACAACAAGGCGCGCAACAAACATGCAGCAAAAGCTTTGGTTTGCTACTCAATTTTGATATTTGCTGTTTCATTTTTGCATTATAATCAATTTTAACCATATCTATTATATATTATCATTAAATATTATTTTGTCAAGAACCAAACAATAATTTACCTATATAATATTTTAATTGTCATTTTTAGCAAACTTCAATATTACATTTTTGTATCAAATGGCAACTTTTTTCATACTATGATGTAAGATGCATATGAAAAACAAAATATTAAAAATCCTATTGCTTATATTAATATATGTTGCAATGTCAGTTGTAATATATTTTATATTAAAATATTTTGGTCTACTTAATGTAAACAATATTCGAAATCTTATACAAAAATATGGGTTATGGAGTTATTTAATCTATTTTATATTTCAAATATCAATTTCCACATTCATATGCATAATACCCTTTGAAGATGAAATTTTGACCGCATCGGCAATTTTACTATTTGGCCCGCTTAAAGGATTTTTTGTGGCATCTTTTAATATGTTTGCAACGTCTAGTATTCAGTTTTTTATAGGGCGAAAATTTTGCAAAAGTTTGGTTGAAAAAATAATAGGCGAAGACAGCATTAAAAAATATCAAAATTATTTATCCATCAAAGGCGAAATAATGTTGCCCATTTTATACGCAATCCCGCTATTTCCACACGACAGTCTGTGCATTTTGGCAGGCTTAAGCAAAATGAAATATTGGTACTTTGCCCCTATTACACTATTCATGCGTTCTATTGAAATCGCCTGCATTTGCTTTTTGGGTTGTGGATTAATAGATTTTTCATCACTCACTATTTTGGATTGGATAATAATTGCCAACCTATTAATAATAGACGCTTACCTAATTTTAAAATTACACAAATTTGTTGACAACAAACTTAACTCTAGGCAATAGATTTGTAAACATTATCTTTTATCAACATTATAACTAGTTTAAAGCCTCTACTATTTGAACCTTCTGGAATAATTTCTTGTAGCCACAAATTTTGTTTTAAACAAGTAAACAACATATTTTTTACAGCATGCTCTAACGTGTCCACCGAAACACCATTTAATTCAGATACCGCATTGAACCCATCTGTCAAGCTTTGCAATGGATTGTTTAGCAAAAACTCTAACAACTCTGCTAAGTATTTAAAGCCGGTGTACTTTTTTGATATACCCAACTTTTCCATCTCACATTTTATTAATTTATTTAACAAGCTTTGTGAAACAATCATCTTACACTCTCCATAAACCGACTATAACACACCTTTAAACTATTGGTCAACATTTTAAATGTTTAAATTAAAGTGTTTGATTGATGTTCGAATTAATTTTTTGTTTTTACAAACAACATTATATATAAAGGGTGTTGATTTTTGCCATAATTAATGCTAATATGATATTATAGGAGAATATTATGCAAAAAATATTAAGTACAATGCGTAAAGCTGTTGAAAAATACAAACTTATTGAAAACGGCGACAAAATTGCCGTTGGCTTATCCGGAGGTAAAGATAGCCTTGTATTGTTAAAAGCGTTAAAAATGTTTCAACGCTTTGGGATATACAATTACGATATTGTTGCCGTAACAATTGACATATATTCAGGAAACGAAGATTATTCACACCTACAACAATTCTGTGACGAATTGGGCGTTGAATTGATTATTGAAAAAACCGATATACACCAAGTTGTATTTGATGAACGAAAAGAGAAAAATCCCTGCTCCTTGTGTGCAAAAATGCGTAGAGGGGCTTTAAATTCGGTGGCAACGAAACACGGCTGCAATAAATTAGCATTGGGACATCACCTGCAAGATGTAATTGAAACCTTCTTTTTGTCATTATTATATGAAGGCAGATTAAGCACAATGAAACCAAAATCCTACATGTCAAATTCACAAATAACATTGATACGTCCATTATTTTTAACACACGAGAAATCCATTAGAAATGTTAGCAAGGACTTCCCCGTAAAAAAGAGTAAGTGCCCAGCAGACAAGGACTCAAAACGTCAAGATGTTGAAAAATTAATTGAGCAAATCAATGCATTAATACCTGATAGTAAGAAACGAGTTGAAAGCGCAATAATTTCAACCGAAAGTTACAATCTGCTAGATAAAGAATAATCTGTCATATTTTGTCGAAGTTTAAAATATATATACACAAAGGAGTTTTGTGTATATGTATGACGACATTTATGTAAGAACAATTAACTATGCTAACTATATTGTTGATAATAACTCAACCATACGAGCAACCGCAAAAAAATTTAACGTTGCCAAAAGTAGCGTACATTACGATTTAAAAAACAGACTAATGTTTTACGACAAAGATTTGTATCTAAAAGTTAAAGACATACTTCAAAACAATTTTAACGAAAAACACATTCGTGGCGGCATGGCCACCAAACAAAAATACTTAAACGAAAAAGAAATTCAAGAGTTTTATGAATTTAATTATTATGGTTGTTAAATATTAAATAATAATTTAAATTATTAATTTTAATTTATAAAAATATTTAAATAATATTTGTTGTAATTACATCAATCAAGTTAATCGAATCGGATAATTATTAAAAATAAATATTAGAATAAATAATATATTTTAACAAATTATAAAAAAATAAAATATTGGTAAAATATTTTATTTTTATTTTATTATATTTTTTGTTCAAAGCCAGCGTGCGCAACTGTTAATACATATACTTTATTGGCTCCAGCTTTCTTAAGCTCCTTACTTATTTCATTACTAGTGCTTCCAGTTGTATATACATCATCAAGCAGCAACACATTCAAACCTTTAACCATGCTACGATTGTTAACCTTAAAGCAGTCTTTTACATTTTCCTTGCGCTGTTTGCGTGTAAGTTTGGTTTGTGTTGGCGTATCACGCAAACGAACAATGTCGTCAAATATTGAAATTTGGGTAAGCCTTGACAAATATCTTGCAAGTTCACGCGATTGATTATACCCTCTATCCTTTTCACGTTTTGGATATAGCGGAACATAACATATTAAATCTATCTTCCAGTTTTGAATCATCAACACATCATATAATAAACATGATAAAGGCTCGGCTAAAAATTTGTATCTAGCATATTTGAATTTATGAATAACTGGTACAACCATATCATCAAATACCACAGCCGAACGCGCAAGCTCAAATTCAAAATTGTTTGCCTTACAATTTAAACAAACCCCTGCGCCGCCATTATCAAATTTGAATCCACATCTTTGGCAAAAATCAGTTTTAATGAATGGTAGATTTGAATAGCATTTCTCACACATATCATATACATTTTTGTTTAATAGTTCATCTTTACAACAAATGCATTTGATATGCTTTGGATAGAAATTATTTATTAACTTTTCTTTTATTCTTGAAATAACACCCATACATTATCCTACTAATAAAACAATTAAATTTAAGATAAAATAATTTAAATATTAATTAAAATATATAAAACTATTTAATATTCCTATTTGTGGTGCAATTATTTAAATTAAATGTTTTATTTTAATAAAAATATTATTTGATTTTTTAACATTTAATTATGGATTATATTTTTTACATTCATCACATAAATAATCTTTTAACAATGTAAAACGCTTAGCCGTATAATTATTGTATATCATACGAGCCATATTCTGTTTACTTCCAATTAACACCACAACTTTTTTGGCACGAGTGATTGCCGTATACAACAAATTCCTTGTAATAATTATCGGAGCTCCCGACACTATCGGAATAACAACCGCATCAAACTCACTACCCTGGCTTTTATGAATTGTAATAGCATACGCTAGTGTTAATTGGCTTAGCTCACTTCTTGGATAAGTGCAAATTTTACCATCATCAAACTTTACGGTCACGTCATAAGTATTTGGCAAAATTTCAATAATATGACCAATGTCACCATTATATACACCCATGCCATCAACGCGTTCACCACGTTCGCCAATCTTGTAATATTCAATTTCGTAATTATTTACAATTTGCATAACCTTGTCTCCAAGATGAAATTTGGTAAAGTTCTGCTCAATTTGAACACCTTTAAAATATGGATTAAGTACTTGTTGTAATTTTTTGTTTAAATTATCAATTCCACACACGCCTGCACGCATTGGTGCCAATACCTGAATCCTATCACTCTCTATCTTAAAATAATTAGGAATACGAGTTGCCACCATATCAATAATTTTATCTGCACAATCTTCAGGATTGTTATTTTGTTCATAAAAGAAGTCTTTACTTGCATTATTAATAGTTGGCATTTTACCATTATTAATTAAGTGGGCATTAACAATAATCAAACTATCTTGGTCTTGACGATATATTTGATTTAAAAATGAAATTGGAATTTGCCCAGATTCGATAATATCTCTTAACACATTACCAGCTCCAACCGATTGCAACTGGTCCTTATCCCCCACCATTATTACACGAGCCGTTGAACGCACCGCCTTTAACAATGAACAAAACAGGCCCACATCTACCATCGACATTTCGTCAATAATAATCACATCTGCATCAAGCGGATTGCTTTCATTGCGATGAAAAATACTGCCGCCATCTTTGGTTGGATTTGTTTCCAACGCGCGATGTATGGTTTTTGCCTCTTGCCTACATGACTCGCTTAATCGCTTTGAAGCTCGCCCAGTTGGAGCAAGCAGCAAAACTTTTTTTCTAGTTGCTTCTAATATATTTAAAACACATCTAACAATTGTTGTTTTACCTGTACCAGGCCCACCAGTAATTACCGAAACCCCGTTGCTTAACGCTGTTGTGATGGCTGAGATTTGATCGGTGTTTAATGTAATTTTATTTAACGCTTGATACTCGCTGATATGTGACAAATAATCAATCCTATCATCAAACACATTTTGTGCCAGCAACATAAGCTTGCGAGCAACATATAATTCTTGATAGTAATAGCGGTTGGCAACAACAATATCTTCTCCACGATGTGGAAAGCATCTGATACTACCTTCAATTGTCATAAATTCAAGCACTTGCTCAACCCTATTGGTATCTTGTGGTAAAAAATTTAACAACTTTAAAGTGTTGTCCAACAGCATTGCCCTAATCAAATAAGTGTGCCCTTCTTTTTCACTAGCTTGCTTTAACGTGTGCAACACGCCAGCACGTATGCGGTCCTCACTCATAGGGTCCACGCCTGTTTTTTGAGCAATAGCATCGGCAGTTGCAAAACCAATACCATCAATATCTTCTACCAATTTATATGGATTAGTTTTTACTTGGTTAACCGTATTTTCCTTATATATTGCAAATATTTTAAGTGCCATATTGGTAGAAATTGAGTGTGATTGCAAAAACATAACAGCTTCTTGCATAACACGACACTCTGCATACGCATTACCTATTTCAAACGCCTTTTCCTTGCTTATTCCTTTAATTTCAGCAAGTCGCATAGGATTTAATTCAATGATAGCCAGTGTGTCCGCTTTAAACTTATCAACAATCTTTTTAGCCGTAACTGGCCCAACACCCTTAATAATTCCACTACTTAAGTATCTTTCAATCGCTATTGACGAACTTGGTTGCAACACCTTTACTTCCTGCACGCTAAACTGCTCGCCATACTTACTGTTAGTGGTTGTATAACCTTCCATTTCCACCGACAATCCTTCATTTACTTGCGGAAATTTACCCACAGCAGTAATGCGTTGGTCACTAGTTTTAACAATCAGTACTGTGTAATTGTTTTCTTCATTCCTATATATAATATCTTCAATCGTTCCTATTAACTTCATAACTATATTATATACCATAATATATTTTTTTGCAAGTTAAGTATTGCAATTTAAAAAATCCAAGGCATAAGCTTAGATTTTGATATATTTATTTTATGCTCCACACCAACGATTTTTAAATGTGTTGTACATTTGCAACATTAGCGGCATATCGATATACAAACTAAAATCTGGTATAAGCAATGCGTAATATTGTTGTAACTTCTCAACTACTAGTTCTGGATTTGAATATGTATTTTCAAATATATCGTCATGAAAAAATAGAGGACAGCCCTCTATTTTTCATCAATATTTTCAAGAATTTCCCACTTAATAGGAAAATTTTTGTAATTAAAATATATTAATTCATTCTTTTTCCACTTACACTCTTTTCCCTTTTTTAATATTTTCTTTATTTTTAAATAGAATTCGAAAAATTCTTCATATTCTTCACTTTCAAATTCCTTATCATTGTCCGATTCTCCATATCCCTCAAATTCCCCAATAATAATTGTTTCATCTCTAAAATATAGTTTTTGAATATGTTTTTCAAAAACTTTATTGCCTAAAAAAGCAATATATTCACCTATTACATCGCCTTCTTTGCTATTTAACCATTTGACTTTTTCTCCATTTTTATTAATCCATTCATTATTTTCATTTAATTTCATTTTATATATCCTTAATTATTAAAGTTCTGCACAATCTCTAATTTAGTTGGTAAATCGTGATAATTAATTTCTAGCCATTTTCCCTTTCTAATTTTAGAATCTTTTGATTTTTTTTCTACTTTAACTATTTCAAAATAAAATTCATAAAACTCCTCATAATTCTCATCTTCTAAATCTAATCCATTATCAGATTCTGCATCACTTAAATATTTAACAATAAATACATCCTCATTCAATGTATAAAATCTAAAATAGTTGTTTCCCTTTTCCAAACTACTATAAATTACGCTCATAAATGGCAATATAATTGGCTTTTCTTTCTCTGTTAACATAATATCTTCTCCTTTTAATATTGATTTGGATTCGCTGGTATAATATGAGTTCCTTTTTTACCGTAATGTATCAACCCCCAAGTTGTATATTTACGTTCTCCTGTCCTACCATCAATCCATACTCCAATAATTCTTCCAAAATTTACTAATTCTTTATTAAGTCCCTTTTTTACACCTGTCCCAGCATATTGATTTACTAACTTCTGAGCATCTGACATAGATACGGTCAATTCGCTTCTTCCCCTTTCTGGCTCAAAATTATTATGCCCACGAATATGTTTACCTTGACCTCCCATATGTAATTTTGTAGAAAATCCTCTTACAATTCTAATTCTAGTACTTCCAACACCTCTACCGCCAAATAGCTGAACTTTTATTTTAATCATAGTTCACCTCTCTTGACCTTAGGTGATTGTATGGGAATACTAACAAGTTACCTTCCATTTCTTTAAATGGCGTTCAATGACATAAATATTTTTTAATCCTTATACAATGTCTTTCCAATTATAAAAATACTCTCTTCCTATTTCGTTTGCAATTTTTTTCATATTATCGTCAAAATATTTTACATATAATTCTCTTTTAGTAGTAGCAACTAAATTTTCAATAATCGCAATAGTAACAACATTAATAACGTAATCATCACTACTATTTAAAAGCGATTTTATAAACTTAAAATTTTTATTTGAAATTTTCTCATTATGTAAATATCTTTTAAGATACTTAAAATACACATCTTCAAAAACAATTATACTTCCAGTTTCTATTCCTTCTTGCCAACTTGTTACATTATCAAATGATTTCCTTAGTTGTGGAAAAGTTTCTAATAATTTTTCATTTAATTCCTTTGCTCCCATGATTTAATTGCCTCCTTTAGTTTTCCATATATTTAGTATATAATCATCAATAGTTGAAATATTTTTTACACATTTTAAATTAGTTGCTTTATGAAAAACTATATTTACATATTTATTACTTTGTAAATTTTTATCAAAATAATCGCTAGATTTAATATTACAACTCAAAATCAAGTCCTTTGCATTATATTGTATATTACTAATTTTATAATCGTGAAAGTTGTAATTCTCTAAAAATTCTTTTATTTCCATATCTTTTTATTCAATATTTTCCAAATTTTTTATTAATTCGCAAACCATTTCTTAATCAATATACTCAAATTCGCAATCATTGCACAAAAACTCTATAAAAAACCAGTCTGCAATATTTTTGTTTTTATCTCTTGGCACCCAATGATCTAACCCAAAAGTTAAAAGAAATTTCTTTTGCCCCCTATTCTTTTTTATATTCAAAAATAGAATGCTATTATTATCTTTTAATAATTGATTTATATTTGTATATGATAAAACTTGTTCAACATCTCTAAATATCAATTTTACTCCTATGTGTTCTCTATTCAATTCTTCTAATTGCCATTCGCAAAATTCAAGTTCCATTTTTAATATACTACTATCTTTGTCATATACTATATCTTTTATAATTTCATCATGCATAAAGCACTTTTCATTTAATTCATTTATTTCCATTTCCTATACCTCTCATTAATTTTGAATATATCTATTAATGATAAATTATTTTAAAGTCGTTTGAGCATATGATTAACATTCATATTGTAATTTTGAAATCTTTAACCAAATATCTTTTAATGGAACTCCATTTATTGATAAATTATCATATATATTATCCTCATCATATTCTTGATAATTATCCGTTCCTATCTCCCATAATGTATAGTTTTCATGTTTATCAAGCTGATATTTTTTGCCATTATAAGAAAAACTCATATCAAGACCTCTTTTGATTAACTTAATAAACTCATCATATGTTGGTGTGAATTTTTTATTTTCTAAAAGATATTTTTTTGCTTGATTTAAAGATATAAAATTTGGTGGGTTAGTAGCATTTGGATATTTAATGCTATATTCATCATATATCCAACCACAATTTTTACATTTACCAAAGTTATATTTATTTATCTTAACACCCTTCTCACAAACTTGACACTTCTTTTCCATATTGACATCCTTAATCTGCAAAATCGACTTTTTTAATTTTATTCCATAGATTTTTAACAAGTCTTCCATCTATATTAATGTTTTGTTCAAATTCTTCTATTGTTTCGTAAGATTGATACCCTTCTTCTTTGTCCCATTCATAAAACTCATATCCACCAAATTGAGTACTGCCAAATTTCCTTTTTCCATAATAAAATTGCATTTCATAACCATATTTAATCAAATGTATAAATTCTTCATAAGTGATATCTGTTTTGTTATATATTTTATTTACTAAATCTTCAATATTTATATAATTCATTTTAACATCCTAGTTCAAATTGATAAATATCGTCCCAAATATCTTTAAGAAGCTTTCCATCAATATTCACATTTTTTGAAAATTCTTCTATTGTCTTATATGATTGATATCCCTCTTCTTTATTCCATTCATAAAATTCATACCCTAAAAAATTCGTTGAACCATATTGTTTTTTCCTGTACTTGAAGTTAGGTTCTAAATTTAAGTAAACACTTTCTATAAAATCTTCAAATGTAGGTTTTATTTTTAAACCTTTTTTATTTAATTCCTTTGCGTTATTTAATGATGTAATATTAGGATACTTTAATTTATTTGGGTTATGTGTTGCTTCTTCGCTTTGTATCCAACCACAATTTTTACATTTTTTATCTCCGTATTGCATTATAGTAACATCATTACCGCATACATCACATTTCTTAATATTTCCCATTTATTGTTTCTCCTTTATTTTTCAAAATAATGTTTATTTCCATTTTCATCTATATAATACCCATCTCCATGTTTACCACCTTCCCAATCATGATAATGCGGTGTTACTGGATGCTTCTTGGGATTACCATGGTCTGTGTAATCTTTATCTCTTTTTGGTTTGCCTTGATTATCATACCATCTTTTTTGATATTTTTTCCCATTCTTGTACTGTGTGTAAGTTGAATTAGGTTTATATTCATCTGGTGTTTTTGTAGTTCCTCTAAAACTGCCACCACTAGTTCCGCCACCACCACCAAATAATTGAATATATATTATCATTGCAAGTCCCTCCATTCGTTATGATTGTATAGAAAGACTTTCAATTTACCTTTCATCTTTGGAAATGGCTTTTCATAACATATTATAGCACAAGGTTTAATTCTTTTCAACATTTCGTTATAACCTTTCATAAATTCCTCCTCAATTTTTTGTTTTCCATATGTTGACACTGCAACAATAGAACCCTCTTCAACTCCATCAAAACAAAAATCAAAACTTCTTTCATCTCCCCATTCTATTGTTGGAATAACATTTAATCCTAAACTTTGCCAATATGCTCCACACCAACGATTTTTGAATGTGTTTTTTATTTGTAATGCAAGTGACATATCAGTATATAAACTATAATCAGGAGATAATAAACAATAATATTGTTTTAATTTCTCGACTGCCAACATTGGATGAGAGTAAACATAATCAAATCTATAATCATGAAAAAATAGAGGTTTTATCCTCTATTTTTTATCAATATTTTCAAGTATTTCCCATTTTATAGGCAAATTGTGATAATTTACTTCTATATATTTACCTTTTCTAAGTTTGCTTTCCTTTGGTTTTTTTTCAACTTTTAAAATCTCAAAATAAATTTCATAAAATTCTTCGTAATTTTCATCTTCCAAGCTCAATCCATTGTCTGAATCTGCTTCACAATCATATTTAACTATTAACTTTAATTCATTTTCAAAATAAAAACGAAAAATATTTTCTCTTCGATGTAAATGTTTATGCAACTCCTTATAAAACGGCTCTAATATTATCTCATCATTTTTATTATACCACATAAATTTTTCTCCTTTAATAAATATCTTTTCCTGTTGGTACTAGATGTACCCCGTCTTTTGAATAATGAAGAATCCCGTATTGCGTTTCTTCATATTTGCCTGTATTTGGATTAAACCAATATCCTATTGGTTTACCAAAATCAACTTTCTCTTTATTTGGTGTTATCCATCGATTTTTCTTATTACCTGCGTGTTGATTTATTAATTTTTAAGCTTCCGACACTGGTATTGTTAGCCTACTTTTTCCTTCCACATAATTGTTATGACCTTGAATATGTTTACCTTGCTTTCCATTATGTATTTTAGTAGAAAAACCTCTTACAATTCTAATTCTAGTACTCCCAACACCTCTACCGCCAAGTAGTTGAACTTTTATTTTAATCATAGTTCACCTCTCTTGACCTTAGGTGATTGTATGGGAATACTAGTAAGTTGCCTTCCATTTCCTTAAATGGCTTTCCATAACATATAATAGCACAAGGTTTTACTTTTTGCAACATCTTATTATATCCTAACATAAATTCCTCCTTAGCCCTATAATTTCCATGTGTGGATATTGCTACAATTGAGTTTTCTTCTATCCCTTCAAAACAAAAGTCAAAACTCCTCTCATCACTCCATGATATTGTAGGTATTACTCTTAATCCTAAACTTTGCCAATATGCTCCACACCAACGATTTTTAAATGTGTTGTACATTTGCAACATTAGCGGCATATCGGTATACAAACTAAAATCTGGTGTAAGCAATGCGTAATATTGTTGTAACTTCTCAACTACTAGTTCTGGATTTGAATATGTATTTTCAAACCTATAATCATGGATAAAGAAATGAATTGTCTTGTGCTTATTCCTTTTATCTTCATACTTTATGTTGCTAAATGTCATAAGTTTGATTTTATCTAACTCTATCTCTTGTTTGCGTATTATTGGGAAATCATACTTACCTTGAGTCACAAATTCATTACGCACCAACTTTTTGGTTTGAGTTTGCAAAAATGTTTTATAAAAATCATCATTTATATTTTGTAGTTCCAACACTTGCTTATCTAACCCAAAATCTTTAAAATCAAACTCTTTTAGTTTGTCCAATTCTTTAAGTAGCACTTCATTATTAAATCCAGTTTCAAGATTGATTGAGTTGTGAGCAATCACATATGCTTGTTGCTCTTCTTTTGTCATATGATCAAGTCGCACACAAGGCAGCTTATCTAACCCTATTAACTTTGCTGCTTCAACACGACCATTCCCTTCAAGCACAATATTATCCTCACCCGCCACACCTAAAGGGTCATTAAATCCAAATTCTTTAATTGAGTTTGCAATATGTTCAATTTGTTCTTTTGTATGAATTTTTGAATTATTCTCATAATGATTTAATTTTTCTATTTCAATATATTCAATTTTTAATTCTTTCATATAAAATCTCCTTTTAAAAGAACACAAACAAAATTTGCTTGTGTTCCTATTTTTTATTTCTCATTTCTGGTGTAAGTCTTAAATCCTTTAGTATTTTTTCAATATGTTTGTTGCAATCAATCAAAGTCTTGTAGTGCTCATTTTCTTTAACCATTACTTTTGGTGTTTTACCATCGCTACTCATACCCGTTACAATCCTAATGTATCTATCTGGATTTTTGCTATACTCTCGCCATGCACGATTACGCATTACTTTAAGTTGACAATATTGCCAAATCAATTCAACATCAACTTTTGATAATCTATAACTAATTTCTTCCTTAAAGTCTTCAACAATTTGTTCATATTCTTGTTTTTCTTCATTTGTAAGATTATTTGGAATTTGCAAAACCTCATCATTATGTTGTTTTATTTCTATTTGTCTCTTAATAGCATTCTCTCTCATCTCTTTAAGCATATTTTCACTTTCTTTAAACATAATATCTCCTTATGCCCAATTATATCACATAAAACTCGTTATCGTAATGTAGTGTGTCAAAAAAAAATCCAAAGCAAACGCCTTGAATTTCTATTATCTAAAATTTTATGTTTACAATTATTAACCTTGGATTGAGCCAACGGTACGTGGGAAGATTTCCACATCACGGATATTTGAAATACCTGTTAGATACATAACAAGACGTTCGAAGCCTAGACCATAACCAGAATGTACGTTGGTACCAAATCTTCTAGTATCAAGATACCATGCATAATCTTCGGCACTTAATCCTAGCTCTGCCATACGAGATGTAAGTTTATCTAGACGTTCCTCACGTTGACTACCACCAATAAGTTCGCCAATACCAGGAACAAGAAGGTCAACTGCCGCAACAGTTTTACCATCTTCGTTTTGACGCATATAGAAAGCTTTGATATCCTTTGGATAGTTCTTTAAGAACACTGGCTTTTTATAAACTTCTTCGGTAATATAACGTTCATGTTCGCTTTGAAGGTCAATACCCCACTTAACAGGGAATTGGAAACGGTCTTTAACCTTTTCCAAAATTGAAATAGCTTCGGTATAATCCAAACGAACAAAGTCGTTGTTTACAATATTGCTTAATCTTTCAATCAAGCCCTGGTCTACAAACTTATTTAAAAATTCTAATTCATCTTTGCATTCGGTCATAACATAGTTGATTACATACTTAATCATTTCTTCTTCGTTATCCATCAATTCGTTGATATCACAGAAACAAATTTCAGGTTCCATCATCCAGAATTCTGCTGCATGACGGCTAGTATTTGAATTTTCCGCACGGAATGTAGGACCAAAAGTATATGTTTTTCCAAATGCATGAGTAAGTGTTTCTTCGTGCAATTGACCAGATACTGTCAATGACACTTTTTTACCAAAGAAATCTTTGTCATAATCCACCTTACCGCTACTAGCAACCCTATCAAGATCAAGTGTGGTAACTTGGAACATTTCACCCGCACCTTCACAGTCGTTTGCGGTGATAATTGGTGTATGAATATATACAAAATTGCGTTCGTTAAAGAATTTGTGTATTGCAAATGCACTTACCGAACGGATACGGAATACTGCATTAAACAAATTACCTCTTGCACGAATTGTTGGTATACTACGCAAAAATTCGATTGTATGACGCTTCTTTTGCAAAGGATAATCACTTGCACATTCGCCAAGCACCTTAACACTTGTTGCACTAATTTCAAATGGTTGTTGAGCTTCCGGCGTTACAAGCAATGTACCTTCCACCATAAATGACGAACCTACATTTTGCTTGACAATTTCGTCGTAGTTGGCAACTTTATCACGCTCAACTACAATTTGTACACTTTTGAACGCACCATCATTAAGTTCGATAAATGCGATGTTTTTAGAGTCACGCACTGTACGCGCCCAGCCACAAAGTGTTATAGTTTGATTTTCATAGGACTTAAAACTTTTGTGTAAATCCCTAATTTCTATTCTTTTCATTATTGCTCCTTAAAATTGTAAAAGGTTGTTTAATTTTTCCTTATCTATTGCTTGCAAAAAGATTCCTAGTTTTGGACCTTGCTTTTCGCCTAGCAATAAATTATACAACATTTCAAAATAACGTTTTTGAGTTTTCTTTAGGTCTTGAGGTTCAAGATTTAAATATTTTACCACTGCATAAAGTTCGGTTTGAAGTTCATCACTGGTTGCATAATCCTTTGCTACAATATCCAAAGTTTTAGCAATCCAAGACTTTTCTTCATCGGTTAAAGTGTTGAAATATTCAACATTCTTTTCCTTTAACAAATTTACTTGATATTCTGCACCATAGTTTTCAACCCAATATTTTGCGCGGCTTAAACGTTCGGCATAATATGTGGTTGTTGTATCAATATTTTCCTTATGCATTAAGTTTGCAAGCAAGCCTTCATTAAAGTTTACAAATGGTAAGAATGTTGCAATGTAACTAAAGTTTGGATAATTTAAATAATCTTCCTTAACATTAGTTAAATCTAGAATTTCTTTATTACCTTCATCAATGTTGCCATTAAAATACATTTTAACAAAACGGTCATACTCGCTATAATATCTAATAACATCATTGTCTAGTGCAAGATTAAAGTTTTGCATTGGCTTGTATTTAGCATAGAACCATAAAATTTGATGACGGTCGTACACGCTTAAAAGATTAGTAAGTGTTAATACATTACCTGTAGATGAGCTCATCTTTGCTCCGCCACCCTTAATACCAATAAAGTTATATGGCTCATAGATTGGTGGTTCAAAACCAAATATTTCACGTGAAATACGTTCTGCCACATCATGGCTGCCATTTACAGTAGAGTGATCCATACCGCCTGATTCAAATATAACATTTTCTTGTTTCCAGCGCATTGGCCAGTCAACCTTCCATTGAAGTTTAACGTTGGTTGCTGTTAAGATATTGGCTGTATGTGTATGTCCACATTCACATGTATATGTAAAATCTCCACTTGCTTCATCATAACTTGTAATATTTTTGGTTTCCTTACCGCAAGCATCGCAATAAACACTTATTGGATAATAGTTATCACGTTCACCTTCTTCAGCATCTTGCGTGCGGAAACTGTCAATAATATCAAATATCTTTTTACGGTTATCCATACAATACTTTACTTCGCTTGCATATCTACCACTGCGATATTCCTTAGCTTGATAAATTGGCTCAACCTCAATACCCATTTGTGCTAATTCACCTAAAAAGCGTTTTTCAAAATACTCAGCATAGCTTTCACCTTCACTAAATGGGCTTGGAATATCAACATAAGGTTTACCAATATACTGTGCATATTCGCTAGGAATGTTGCCAGGAACCTTTCTAAATCTATCAAATTCATCAAGCGATAAAATAAATCTCACCTTTTTGCCCATACCAGCCAAAGCCTTTGCCACAAAGTATGGTGTAACAATTTCTCTAAAATTACCAATATGCACGAAACCAGAAGGACTGACGCCTGAGGCGATTGTGTATACTTCTTCATTTGGTCTTTCATTAATAATACGTTCTGCAATTTCTTTTGCCCACATAATTTTCTCCTAAAAATAAAATTAAGTATTCCCCATGGTAAATACTTGTATAAATTTTGAATATTTATATTTTAAATGTTTTTTGTCATTTTGTCAATGGTATTTTAAAACAATTCACAATTTATTTTGACTTTTTAAACTTGTGCATATTATCCAATATTTTTTTTGACAAAAAAATATAAAATTTCTAAAATTTAATTGACATAATTTTATCCGCTTTGATATATTACTAATATGAAAGGAGTGTAATTATGGCAAGTAGAAAATCTTCTCAAAAAGCATACTTTGGTTTAGATTGGATTATTAGCTTAATTTTGGCTATATTCCCAGTTACAAACATCATTTTAGGCATTGTAACCAGAGCTATGCGTGGAAATTGGTTAGGATTAATTTTAAACATTATCCTATTCCCAGTATTCTACATTATCGACCTTGTTACAATCATCATGCATAAAGACTTAACTATTCTTGCTTAAACAAGGTAACGCCCTGCTTCACGCAGGGTTTTTTTATGCAAAATTAATCAATTTGCACAATTGATTTGACAACAAATATTTAGTTGCATATAATTAAGATATATTATGGAGGTGTTTTTATGGATTTAGTTGTTATGGCTGCCGGTATGGGCAGTAGGTTTGGAGGATTAAAGCAAATTGCCCCAATCGATGGTGATGGTAATTTTATATTGGATTATTCTATATACGATGCTGTTAGAGCCGGATTCGACCGTGTAATTCTTATTATCAAAGAAGAAAATTACGACCTTTTTAAATCAACTATTGGAAAAAGACTTGCTAGCATTGTTCCTGTTGAATATGTTTTTCAAAGTTTAGATAATGTTCCGGCTGGTTTTGTTATCCCCGAAGGTCGCGTTAAGCCTTGGGGAACAGCTCATGCACTATATTGTTGTAAAGATGTGGTGTCCGACAAATTTGCAGTTATCAACGCAGATGATTTTTATGGATTTGAATCATTTGAACTTATTGCAAACTTTTTAAAAACTTCAACTGATTATACTAAATTTATTAGCGCAGGCTTTATGGTAAAAAATACTTTAAGTGATAAAGGTAGCGTTAAGCGCGGAGTATTTACCTTAAACGAAAATGTCGCAACCGACTTAATTGAAAGCGAAGTTGAATTAAAAGATGGAAAAGTAATGGCAACCCCTTTAAATCAAGGTAATTGGAGTGAAATCCACCCTGACACGTTAGTTTCCATGACAATGTTTGGTTTTACATGCAAACTAATGGACAGAATTACCAGTGACTTTACATCTTTCTTTAACCAACCAACAAACATTTTGTTAAAAGATGAATTTTTACTACCTATGGAAGTAAACAAAATGATAAAAGCAAATCAAGTAGAATTGATTGTTGAAACAACATCTGCAAAGTGGTATGGAATTACCTATAAAGAAGATTTGGAAGCATTTAAACAAGCAATTATAAATATGAAAAATGAAGGCAAATACCCACAACATATATATTAAAATTTAGTTGTGTATAGAGCTTTTTAACAGGAGGATTTATGGCATACAATTTACAACAAGAGGAAATCGAAAAAGCATTTTTGGTATATTTTGCAAGCGATGATAGCAAGCATGAACTTGCCGAAATGAAAGAACTTATACGCTCTGCAATGCTTGACTTTGTTGGTAGCGAATGTGTTACATTGCGTGAAATTAATCCACATTCATATATAGGAAGTGGCAAAGTTGAAGAATTGGCATACAAAATTAATGAACTTGGCGTGGATGTGGTTGTTTTTGATGTGTCTCTTACTGGCTCTCAACTACGCAATCTTCAAGCAGAGCTTGGTGTAAAGGTTATTGACCGCACAATGCTAATACTTGATATTTTTGCGGGTCGTGCAAAATCAAACGAGGGTAAACTTCAAGTAGAACTTGCCCAACTTAAATACACACTACCTCGCCTTAGCGGAATTTCTGGCACTGCTGGTCGTTTTGGTGGTGGTGTTGGCATGCGTGGACCTGGTGAAACTAAGCTTGAGTTAGACAAACGTAAAATTCAAGACAATATTAAGAAAAAAGAAAAAGAGCTAAAAGAAGTAAACGAAAAACGTCAACTTACACGCAAACAACGTAAAAATAACGAATATATGGTGTCGCTTGTTGGATACAGCAATGCTGGAAAATCAACACTTATGAACACCATTACCAAGGCGGACACATATGCTGACAATAGATTGTTTGCAACCCTAGACGTTTTAACCAAACGTGTTTGGGACGAAGGCACAAGTTATGTGCTTTGCGATACTGTTGGATTTGTATCAAATTTGCCACACGAGCTTATGAACGCATTTTCAGCAACACTTGAAGAAGTTAGAGATGCTGATTTATGCTTAATAATACTAGACGCAAGCGATAAAAACAAATACGAGCAACTAAAGGTTGTTGAACTTGAACTTGAAAAACAACAGGTTGATAAAAGCAAATGTATACTGGTTTATAACAAATGTGATTTGCTAAACCGTATGGAGTTAAGCGTTCTGGAAGATTTTGATTACACTTGTTGCAAAATTCAAGCAAAACACAATCAAGGCGTTGGCGAATTAAAAGCACTAATACGCGAAAAATTAAACTAATCTTGTAAGTCTTTAATATTGAGTTATTAAAGACTTTTTATTATATATATTACCCAAAAAACGCTTATAAAAAATTAAGTATTGACATATTATTGTTTGTGTGGTATTATACGCTTGAGGTTTGTATGATAACTACTAAAGAAGAAGCTATAATTGAGGTTAAAAAAGCCCAACCAGATTATAGAAATATTGATAAGTTTTTGTTAAAAAATAAAGATGTAGTGCGCGCATATATGCGGGCACATTCTTCCAATAGCTTGTTGGATTTAAACAGTAAATCCCCTATTAATTTAGATATTAACGGATTAATTAATGATGAGGGTTTTATAGTTGATGTAATAAACAATTTAGATGTTGGTTACAATCAAAATGATTTGGTGTATTTACTAGAGCTAAGTACAATGCGTATAATTCAAATTAATTATGACGATTATAAACATATGCCAAAAGATGAATTAGAAAGTTTGGCGTCGTCAATTTTAAGAAGATATCATAATATAGCCGTATCCAAAAAGCTAGAATTAGCATGCAAAAAACAAGTTATTGATGAGGTTTTTGATTTTATACACTCAACTAGAATTTTAGATGACTTAAAAAGTAATGACGAAAAAATAATTATACTATTGCACCAAGTATTTGATACATTCTCTAATCGCCTAAATCTATCTGAAGATGAGAAATCCAACATCGATAACTGCATGGGAGAAATCACAAAGTTGCTGCGACAAAATAATGAGCATCGAGAAAACTTTGAAAATTATACTAGAAATAACATTGAAGACAACAAAACTTCTAACAATCGATACAGTAGAAATGAAATTGGATTTAAATAAACAAAAGGTCTTTAACAAAGGCCTTTTTTTGTTTTATGTCTAGCGGGCCGCCATATTAAAATTTTTACAATAAAAAATATTTTATAATTGTAACACTTTTTATGTTTTTACATACTATGGAGTATACAAAGGAATTAGAAAAAATACTAAAGATAAATTACATAACCTTAGTTGTATCCAACTAACTTTTACAACATAAAAAACATTTAACAAAATCTAAATCCTTTTATAATGTCGACTATGAAACTTGTATAGTTTTATTAATTGCACACACTACACTCATTAAAAATAAATAAACTTTAGGAGGAAAATTCTATGTTCAACAAAATGTTTGGTGGCGGCTGTGGATGTGGCCGTGACGACTACGATAAATGCGGTGGCGGATTTGACTGCTGCTGGATAATCGTATTGTTATTAATCCTTTGCAACTGCGGATGCAATGCAGACCCTTGCTTTATAATCTTAATCCTTTTAATTCTTTGTGGTTGCGGATGCGGAAACAAGCGTGACGGCGGTTGCTGCTAATAAATAGTTTACATAAAAAATTCACAGGCTGTCCTGTGAATTTTTGTTACATTAATCTTCTATTTTCAATAGCTTTGCCTAAAGTTACAGCATCAGCATATTCAAGTTCGCTACCCATTGCCACTCCTTGCGCTATACGACTTACTTTTACGCCAAGAGGTTTTAAGATGTTGGCAATATACATTGCTGTTGCTTCGCCCTCAACATCAGGATTGGTTGCAATAATAACTTCTTCAATCTGTTCTTCGTTTACACGAGTAAGCAAACTTTTTAAGTTAATATCATTTGGCCCTTTGTTTTCAAGCGGACTAATTACACCATGCAATACGTGATATGTGCCATTAAAATGCAATACCTTTTCAAGCGCCGACACATCTTTAGGTTCTTTTACAACACAAATTATTGGGTCAACATTTACTTTTGCACAATTGTCACACAATTCTTTGTCTGTAAAATTTCCACATTTTGCACAATAATGTATTTTTTGCTTTGCTTCGGTTATTGCTGTTTGCAAACTTTCAACCACACTTTCATCTGCATTAATCAAATAATATGCATAGCGTTGTGCAGTTTTTTTGCCACAGCTTGGCAATTTAGAAAGTTCGTTAACCAGCCTTTCCATCGATTCGATAATATTAGACATACCTCACCTTACATCAATCCGCCCATAGCGCCAAAGCCACCCATCTTGTCGTCGCTTAATGCTTGAGCCTTTGAGCTTGCATCATTAATTGCCGCAACAATCAAATCTTCCAACATTTCGATGTCATCAGGGTCAACCGCTTCACGCTTTAACTTAATGCCCACAATTTCCTTTTTGCCAGTCATAGTAACAGTAACCATGCCGCCACCGCTTACACCTTCAACTTGAGCTGATTCAAGCTCTTCTTGTGCTTTTAACATATCCTCTTGCATTTTTTGAGCTTGGCGCATAAGATTTTGCATATTCATTCCGCCAAAGCCTCCCATTCCACCTCTAAAATTAGCCATAATTTTACTCCTTAATCTTTAATTTGTCCATAAAAATATTTTTTAATTCGGCAACAACGTCTTTACTACTTTTGTTTGCCTCGTCATACTGAATTTCAACCTTTTTAATATTATTGTTAAATTCAGAAGCTATACTTAATATTACATCAAGTCGACTTGGTTCGTCAATTGTTTTTAACACACTTTGGTCATTTGTTTTTAAAACCAAGCAGTTGCCCACCATATGCACACCATAGACATCTCTAAGTGATGCACTTAAAGCAAACATATTTCTTTGCTTAATTTTTAGCAATACGCTTCCCCAAAGTTTATTTATATCCTCACTAAAGGTTGATGTTGGTTGATTATTATTTATATTCACTTGTTCTAAAATTTTGTTACTATTATTAGCTGATGTGTCATTAGCTTGTGTGTTTTGCACAACGGATGTCTTTACTTCAGCACTAAGAACTTTATTTACAACTGGCTGACTATATACTTTTTGCACACCATAATTTACAAGCGACACACATACAGCTTCAAACAAATTTTGTGGATTTGCGCTATATTTTAAATCCAATTCGATACGTGCAAATTTATCAAAAGCCACTTTTAATAAGTCTTCACCCAAACTTTCCGCTTGAGTTTTTAATAGTTCTAATTCGTTTGGCATAACATTTAATGTGTTTAAATCTGTTACACCGGATTTGATTAATAACAAATTTTTAAAATATTCAGTAGTTTCTTTGCATAATAAGGTTATGTTTTTTCCGCGATTTAAAACATTTTTAACTTCGGTAAATATTTGTTTTACATCATTATTTATTATATGATTTACAATTTTAGTTATTCCTGCGTTTGAAGTTAACCCCAAAACTTCCAAGCATCTATCATAGGTTATATTCTTTTCACAAAATGCAGATACGCTGTCAGCTATTGACAAAGTGTCGCGCACACTGCCCGCACCTTGTGAAGCTATTAGATATAAACTATTTTCATCACATTTAATATCTTTTTTAACAAACACATTTTTCAAGTGCTGCACCAACTCTTCCGTTGTAAGCAACCTAAAATCAAATCGTGTACATCTAGAAAGTATTGTTGCAGGAATTTTGTGTACTTCGGTTGTTGCAAGAATAAACACAACGTATTCAGGTGGTTCTTCAAGTGTTTTTAACAATGCATTAAATGCGCTTTCGGTAAGCATATGCACTTCGTCGATTATATACACCTTTTTACTTGCAACTGTTGGTGGATATTTTACACGTTCACGCAAATCACGTATTTCGTCAACACGGTTGTTACTTGCAGCGTCAATTTCCAACACATCCGTATTAGGCAAATTTAGTGCCTTACAAACTTCACATTCGCCACATGGCGAGCCGTCTTCAGGATTTAAACAATTTATGGCTTTACTAAATATTTTAGCACAACTTGTTTTACCTGTTCCTCGTGTGCCGGTAAACAAATAAGCATGAGTTAATTCGCCATTCTTTACCTGATTTGCCAAGGTTCTGGTAATATGATTTTGACCTATGACTTCCTTAAATGTTGTTGGCCTAAATTCTCTATATAATGCTAAGTTCATTGCTACTCTCCTTTTAACAAAACTCTAAGCTTGCGCTTAATTGCCTGAATAATATTATCTATTTTTTTGTTGGTTGCTTGATACCTGCTTGCCATTTCAGTATAGCTATAACCATTTAAATACATCAACAGCACGCCATATTGTTCTTCCGTAAGCTCTTTTCTAATCTTTTGATACAATTGGGTTACTCTTTCTTTATCTAAACTTAATTGCTCGGCACCTTTATCGTTAGCTTGCAGTATAAGTTTTGGGCTATCATCATCAGTTTCGCTTACTCTGCCTTCAATGCTAATTGATATATAGTCGTTTAATGGTTGATTCTTTTTGCTGTTTGCAATCCTAACTGCATTTTGCACTTGATGATGAATACACATTGTAACAAATCTGCTAAAATTATCATTTTTGTCACTATTATATCCACCAACTGCCTTATATACACCTATCATTCCTTCTTGCAACAAATCGTCAAAATCTGCCCCGCACAAGAAATATTCACGACAAATTGCTGTAACTTTGGGCTTAAAATATGTAAGTATGTTTTCCATACTTTCCATATCACCATTTTTAGCCCTAGCTACAACTTCATTTATTTGTGACATATCCCTCTTTGCCTTAAAACCTCATACATTGCAATAGCTCCTGCATTTGATGCATTTAAGCTATTTACTTCACCTTTTAGTGGTATTGATATTGTTCCATCACAAGTTTTGTTTACCAATCTGCTAACGCCCGCACCTTCGCTGCCCACCACCAATGCTATTGCACCGGTAAGGTCGGTATCATACATAGATTGATTGCCGGCTTCTAGCGAATAAACCCAAATATTTTTATTTTTAAGTTTTTCAATGGTTTGGCTAAGATTTACAACTTGTGCAACCTTCATATGCGCAATAGCGCCTGCACTAGTTTTAAATACCGTTTCGTTAATTTCGCACGCACGATTTTGCGCTATAATTATGCCATTTACCCCAACACATTCAGCCGTACGTATAATTGCACCAACATTATGTGGGTCTACGATGCTATCAAGTATCACAATAAATGGTGGCTCGTTCTTTTCCTCGGCATCTTTTAATATATCGTTTACATCGCAATATTTATATGGTTTTACAAAACTTAACACACCTTGACTGTTTTTTGATTTTGTAATACGTTCAATGCCAGACTTGTCAACATATTCCACCTGCACG
Source organism: Candidatus Onthoplasma sp. (assembly GCA_045633705.1). Taxonomy (GTDB): domain Bacteria; phylum Bacillota; class Clostridia; order Christensenellales; family UBA1242; genus Onthoplasma. Next base: position 102,031 of record JAZQYV010000010.1, on the reverse strand, counting down.
TTGTTTTGGCGTGCCAAACTTACAATATTATCATACTTATTGTTTAAATCTTTGTTGATTATAATTTTTTCCATTGGATACCCGGCCTTAAGCAGCTCAGTTGCACAATTAATTCCTTCCACTATCATAATAATTCTCCAAACTAATATCTATAAATTTTTTTAATCTATCATGTTGATTTGTTAAATATAGGTAGCCTAGCAATGCCTCAAACTTTGTTGCTTTGGCATATTGCTCTGGCGTGCTATTTTTAGCAATATTGTTAAAATGTAAATTTCTTGCCCTGTTTATAACTTCAAGTTCAATTAGCTCAAGTTCTGATTCAATCAAATCCATAAGCACAGCTTGGTTTGGTGCACAAACAATGCTATTAACACATTTATTAAGTTCCGCATTCTTTTTGTCAGTATTCATAATAAAGTGTTCACGTACATATAGCGAAAACACGCTGTCACCCATATATGCCAGCTTTATTGCATTTAATTCATACACTTTTTTGATGTTTTTTTCCATATACTATCTCATCATAACACAAATTACAAAATTTGTAAAGAAAGTTGTTAAAAATCTTTGACAAATAATTTTTTTATCGTTATACTTTAATTATATAGTTTGGAAAATTTCACTTTTAGTGGCTTGTTCTAAATATATTTAGGGGGATATATGGAATTTCTAAAGAAAATGAAGTCTCGCGAAATGATTGAGATGAGCTTAAAAACAATTGCAGCTGTTATGCTTGGCCTTATTATGATTATCTTAATGGAAGGTATGATTTTTAGCGTGTATATGAATCATATTGATAAAAACAAGGCTACACAATGGACTCCTCAAACTTGTGTAATGTATTGCGCTGAACAAGCCGATGGTACATACGACTTATATATTCATGATGTGGACAATGGTTCATGGCAAGTAAAGCAAGATGTTGCTAAAGCTAATATTGAAACTGATGGATTTAAAGATGTAATCTGGCGTGCTCCAAATGCTTTTGATGTAAGCATTAAAAACGTGCATTATTTCGTTATGGCAGGCTTTATTGTTGCAATTCTTGGTTTCTATGGTTGGAGATTTTATCGCATTCATAAGGAATATAAGGGCTTTGAAAAGAAATTAAAGAAAACCGGCAACATATTTGCTTAAGTAAAAAATTAAAACTCGCATTTGTATATGCGAGTTTTTTGTTGCAAATTTTATAATGTTAAGCATATTGGTGTTTGTGTATTAAATGGCTATATATTATAGCATATATAAAAATATTTGTAAAGCGTTTAAATAATTTTTTAAAAAGGTATTGACAAACTGAAAATTTATGATAAAATGTGGGGAAATCTAACAATTTAAAAGGATTTAATCAATATGAAAAAGTTTTTAATTTTCTTAGTTGCAACAATCGTTGCGGTGTGTATTGGCATGACCTTTTATCAATTCGCTAAAAACGATGAGGTTATTAAAGTTAATGTTCAAACAATTTATATCAACTATGGCGATAAACTATCTTTAGATGATATTGGTTTTTCACGCAAGGAAGCCAACAAAGATACAAAGATAAACTTTAATGCTGGTGGAGATGAGGTTACATCTATAATCAAGTATGACGAAGTTACCAAATGCTATATCCCAACTCAAAAGGGCGGCGCTACGACCATTAAAATTTCTACAACCAACCGAAAGTACAAAACTCTTACCATTGATGTAATAGTTGGTATCGGCACCGAAGAAAATCCTTATTATATTTGTAATGAAAGTCAACTGTTTAACATTGGCAATTTGTATGGTTTGGGTTCTTATTACGAGCTAATGAATGATATTGACGTATCTTCAGCACACAATCCAATTGGTCTTGTTGACGGAAAGTATAATGAATTTAGTGGTAAATTTAATGGTAATTACCATAAAATTAATAACTTAAAGATTAATGAATGTGATAATGCTGGTTTGTTTGCAATTATGGGCTCTACCAGTGAAGTATATAACTTAAGCGTTTCAAATTCAACCTTTAATGGCTCTTTCCTAAATGTTGGAACAATTGCTGGCATTTGCTATGGAACTATAAACAAAGTTGTTGTTGAAAATGCGACTATAACCAATACTCGATCTTCTGGTAATACTGGAGGGGTTGTAGGTTCATTGTTAACTGATAAAGCTGTTGGCACTTCTGCCGGAATTCTTCGCACAGGCGCTTATGCTACAGAGAGTGCTGAAATTACTGCAAAAGGAAAACTTGGTGGTTTGGCAGGCTTGGTAGACTCAGCAATAATACATGCTTGCTATACTGATTTAAGCTTAAAAAACACTGCCGGTGTCACTGGTGGTCTTGCAGGCGAAGTTGTTGTTGATAACAATACATATTTGCGTGAAAGCTATAGTATTAGCAAGATTCAATCCACTGGTACACACACAGGAAATATTGTAGGAAAGTTATCAATCAGCAAAAACGCAACTTCTATCAATCAAGAATTAGTACTTGTTGGTTTATACTTTAATAAATCTATAAACAATTATGCTGGTATCGGCGCGGACCCTTACAACTTTGCAACTGCAACAAGCTTTGCTGTTAGTGGCAAAACAACTGCTGAATTAAAAACAAAAGCTACATACATTTACTACATAAATTCGGGAAATGATGTTATTTACTGGGATAAGGTTTGGAGTAGAGTTGATGGCGAATATCCTACTCTTACATTTGTATCTAAATTTGATGAAATAAATCTTGAAGGTGGAAGCAGCTCTACAGCTCCTGATGGTGGAAATCAAAATCCTGACATTAACAACCCAGACATTACTGACCCTAATAAACCAAACACAAATGCAACTTCAATCACAACCAAACAACAATTGTTAAATATTTTCCAAACGGGAAATGCTGTTAAAGGCGATTATGTTCTTGGTGCAGATATCAATTTAGATGGTATGATTTGGAATCCTGTGGCATTCTCTGGAACATTTGTTTCTGACAGCTCCACAAATCATACAATTTCAAATTTCAAAATTGAAGCAAACACTCTTTATTCCGGTTTCTTCTCAAAGCTTTATTCTGCCACAATTCGTGGAATAAGATTTTGTAATGTAACAATCACAAATAATACAGCCAATGAATGTATTGGTATAGTTGTTGGATATATTTCAGGTGCAACTTCAATTAAAAATGTATCAGTTGCAGATTCAACAATCTCAGCTTCAAGCAAATATATTGGATTTATCTCTGGATATATTGGAAGCGCTAATGTTAAAATTGAAGGTTGTTCAGCTGAAAATTCTAAAATTGAAGGAAATACGTTGTACAGTGGCGGAATTTCTGCACGTGCTGGAGCATATACTTTAATTGATAATTGCAAAACTTCTGGCATAATTCTAAAGGGTATTGACCGCGTTGGTGGTGTTGTTGCTATCAACTATGGGGTATTATCAAATTGTAATGTTAGTGGTGAAATTCAATCAATTTTAACATCTTCAACTGCTGGTTACTTTGGCGGCTTGTGTGCCGTTAACCTTGGTGAAGGTAAAATATCAAAAAGTATTAGTTTGACTGAAATCGCAGTATTAAACAATAATGATAAAACTGATGGCGTGTTCTACTATGTTGGTGGAATATGCGGCTACAACAAAGCAACTATAAGCGAATGTGCTACTTACGCAAACAATATCAGCGGTGGTAACCCAAGCGCTGCTACACACATTGGCGGTCTAACAGGTTACAACACTGGCGCTATAGAATATTGTTATGCAAATATTGATACAATCGGTGAAACAAGAGCAAATGTTTATGTTGCAGGACTATCTACCTATAACTATGGTGGCTCAATCTATGGCTGTTGGACAAATGTTAAAAATCTTAATGGTTATGTTGTTGCCGGCTTGGTTAGAATTAATACAAATAATGCAACAGTAGATTCTTGTGTGTCTGCCGGCGCAACACTAGATAGTCGTTCCACCTTCAAGGGTGTTCATACAGTAGGTTTTGTATACGATATGGTAAACGGAACTATTTCAAACTGCTTGGTAAAAGCTGATTTAACTTGCAGTTACGACTCTGGTTGGATGGCTGGAATTGCAGGCTTTATGCCTTACATCAATGGAGCATACGGAACAATTACTACAAGTATTGCCGATGTTTCACTTTCTGGAAAAGGAACAAAATATTTAGAGCTTGCTGAAGATGGTTTGATGAAAAAAAATCGCACAACAGGAACAATCTCACACTGCGTTATCAGTAAAGACGCTGTTGTTGAAGGCGTATATATTTCAGAATACGATAACAAATTCTTGTTCTGGGGAAATGCTAACCCTGGTTCTAAATCAAACTACATCACAGCAACCGAAGCAGAGATGAAAAATATCGAAACTTATCTTGATACTAAAAAGTGTAATTTTGATATAACTTCTGGCAACCTAGACTCAAAATGGATAATATATGACAATAGCATTCCTCAACCAAGAGCAATACTAAACGTATATACGGGTGCTGCTGGTTAATTAATTAAAACTTCTAGTTTGTGCTAGAAGTTTTTTGTTATTTGGTAAAGATTATAATATAAACTGTGAGAAGTAAATTTTAAAACGAGTTTAAAATTTTAGATTGTTGACACAATCTGCTCATAAATTCGCACTTCTCAAGTATGAATAACTATCAGTTGCTATCAAATGCCACTACGTGTCGCTTGATGACAACTCCCAATAATATTGACTTATACAATATAATTTGTTATAATTTATATATGGAATTAAATATATTAAAATCTCTCAATTTAAAACATTCGATTGATAACACTATCTCTATTATCAAACAGCTTGGAGATAGTGATATTTGCGTAATTGTTCCTGATAAGTTAAGTGCCACTATGGAACGATTGATTTTTGAACGTCTTGAAATTGAGTGTAGTTTTAATATAAATGTATCAACTCTTAATCGCTTAAGCAAAAACATACTAGCAGAAACAAAAGCAAAATATAGCACCATATCAAAAATTGGTGGAATTATATTACTTAAAAAGGTTCTTAACGAAAATCGAGAACTTATTACAAGCTTTAAAAATAATAAAAATTCTTATCAATATAGCAATGAAATATATAAAACTCTTGCCCAATTAAAAGCTTGTCAACTAGGATATGATGAATTGTTGAAATATCAATGTCCTATCCAGTCATTGCAGCAAAAAATTAATGATTTGGGGAATATCTTGCAATTATATAGTGATTCAAAGTGTGGAATATTAGATAATTCCGACACACTAACACTAACTTGCATGATGTTAGACAAATCTGAAACCGTAAAAAACACTTACTATATATTTACCGGTTTTGATGATTTCACATCTCAAGGTTTTGATTTGATTGAGCGTTTAATTAAATGTAGTAAAGGTGTATATGTTAATGCATATACCTCCAGCGGCTTTAATAAAAACATATATTATCAAGATGTGTTTTACAGACTGGTTTCAATATGCAACACTATCGGCGCCAAAGACAATATAATTTCATTGCCTTATGCTGATGATAGTATCCATACATATTTAACCAACAATTTGTTTGCTTTTAACAAACTTAATTATATATCTAAAAACAATAATATCCGTTTATATCAAGCGCAAAATATTGTAGACGAACTTGAATTTGTTGCGCGAGACATTCGTAAACAGGTTTTAAATGGAGCTAGATATAAAGATTTTGGCATTGCGGTATATAATCTTAAGGCTTGCGTTGACAATATAAAACAAATATTTAACAAATATGAGCTTTGCACTTATATTGATGTGCAAAAGGCTTTTTCGTCAACTTGTGTATATAGGTTTTTTACCAACTTGTGGCAATTATATTTAAAAAACTATGATACACTTAATTTAATTGAATTAATAAACAGTCCTTTTATTACAATTCCTGAAAATCACAAAACATTGATTGTGGGCAAAATCAAACAAACCAATTATCGTGGCAACTTATCTAATTTTAATTGTGGAAACGACGAAGTAAACTCATCGGTTGATACAATAAGCCAGTTTATTGTGTCAAATCAACCAGAGCAGACATTTACCGCCGAACAGATTAAAATGTGGCACAACAATATTATTGAAAAGTTGAATATGGAAGATATAATTTTGTCCTTAACAGAAAGTTTAGATGATAATTATGACAAAAAGATTATATCTCAAGCAATAAAGTCTTCTCAACAGTTGCTTGATGAAATTGTAAAGTTTTATCCCGCATCAAGTCTTGAAGATGTGCTTGATATATACACCCAAGCGGGTATGGAGCAAAATATATCTCCACTACCTTTAAGTGCTGATTGTATACAAATAGTAGACGCCAACGAAATCCTAACAAATTTTGATAATTTGTATATCGTAAATTGTTCTGCCTCTACTGCCCCATCAGTTTTACAAGATGTTGGTATACTTTTAGACAAAGAACTTACCTACGTTCAATTATCACACAACATTGAACCAACAATTGCACGAATGAATCGCTTAAACAAATTTAAGCTATTTAACAGTTCTTTGATGTTTAACAAAAATTTGTGTATCTCAATGAGTTTGTCATCTCCAAGCGAAACAAGCCCATTGGTATCCGAATTAAAGTCAAGAATTTTTGTGTCTGACGACAAAAATAATGAGTCTAATATAAATTATATTTACCCTAGCCTAATACAGGCTGAAAAAACATATACGCCTTTAAGTTTATATGATTTGATTGAATATTGCTTTACCAACAATGTTAATTTATCCGCGCAAGTAAGCCAAATATTAAACAATTCAAACATTTCTGCCGAATTAAAACAAATTGATGTTGACACCAAATTTACTAAACTAACACAAATATCTGCAAGTGCGCTGGAAACATATTTTCAATGCCCTGTTAAATACTTTTTGAGTTATGTGCTTAAATTAAAAGAACCAGTTTCGGCCGAAATTCAAATGCTAGACGTTGGTAACATATTGCACGACCTTGCTTATAGATATTACATCAATCAAAATCGTGAGCAATTGGACATTCATACATTTTGCAACACTACAATATACTCTATGGTTGCGGAAGATGAAAAACTTAAACAACATCTTGACAATCCTATTTTAATCAACTTAATTTCGGAGGCTGAAAGATTTATTAGCCATTTACGCAAGCTTGATGCCAATAGTAAGTTTGAACCACATTATTTTGAAAAAGCATTTGGCGCAAATTGTGCTTTACAGGCTTTGCCACTAACAGATAAAACCATCTTAAAAGGGAAAATAGACCGAATTGACTTTTTTGATGAATATTTTAGAATTATTGATTACAAGTCTGGTAATGCAGATGCAACTTTAGCAGAATTGTATTATGGTAAAAAACTTCAATTATTCTTATACGCCTTGGCAATTCAAAATGCTACTGGAAAAAAATTAAGTGGAACATTTTATCTACCAATCAAAAATGTAGTGGAAAGAGCAGATAATAACACAAATATTTATAAATTAATTGGATTTTACACCGATAATCAAGACTTGGCGTCAGCGTACGATATAAATATTAACCAAAATCTAAAAAGTGAATTTGTTAATATTTCTCTTAAAAAAGATGGCTCGATTTCAAAACGTAGCGACAAAGCGTTAACACAATCTGAAATTGAAGCCTTGATGGATTATGCAAAAAAAGTGTCTGTTAAAGCCTTGAGTGAAATTGAATTAGGGAAATTTAACCCATCACCTTTAAAATTTGATTCAATGCATAACGCTTGTACTTATTGCCCATATTTAGGGTTATGCTCTAAATCAAGCAACAATATTACTTTTAGGGAGATGGGCAAAGTGAGTAAAGATAGTTTTATAGGAGGTGAGCATGAGTAAACAATTTGCACCACAGCAACAAGCTGTGCTGGATAGCACCAACCAACACCAATTGGTTAGCGCTAGTGCTGGCAGTGGAAAAACTACTGTTATGATACAAAAAATTACCGACTTGTTATTAAGTGGAAAGGCTTCAACCGAGCAATTACTTGTAGTAACCTTTACCAACCTTGCATCAACCGAAATGCGTGAAAGGCTAACCAACAACATTCTTTCAGCGCTGGCAGATGCTAAAGACGAAACTGAAAAGCTTCGTATACAACTAATACTAGATAACTTGCAAACCGCATCAATTGATACAATAGATGGTTTTTGCTCAAAAATGCTTAAAAAATATTTTTATCAAGCAGATTTAAACCCAGAAATTAAAATAATTTCATCATTTAGCCAAGAATATTATATCAACAAGGCTTTAGACCAAGCTATTAAACAATTTAATCAAACTAACGCCAAAGATTTGGTTGTATTATGTGATATTTTTGAAAAAAAATCTAGAAGCCTTGACAACCTCAAAGAAAATCTTATAAAAACCTTTAACTATTGTGTGTGTCAAAAAGATTATGATGGCTTCTTGAATAATATTCTTGTTCAATACAACGATTTGTTGTCACCGTCTGCTCAATACTTAAATAATTACATTGTTAAAACAGTTAATAACAACCTAACTGAATTGTTGAGGCTATTGCCTTTATTTACCGACTTTCCTAAACTACACAAGATGATGGATAACTTTTCGTATCATTTATCAAATATTAATCAAAGCAATTGTTTAATCGACAATGCAAATATTTTATCAACCTGCCCTACTTGCAGTTTTTCATCAACCGAACGCATTGAAAAAGGCGACTTTAATTATGAAAAACTAAAATATTATACCGAAAACTTAAAAACAATTATATCAGAAACCTCATTTATTAATGGACTGCAAGATAATGTGCATTTGAGCGCAATTTCTTCACACTTGGAAGGATTTATTAAGCTGTTAAAGTTATTTGTTGCTACATACACCAAATTAAAAAATGATAATGAGGTTATGGATTTTTCAGATTTGGAACGAAACACTCTTTCGCTATTAAACAACGATTCGATTGTTCAGGATTTTCACGATACATATAAATACGTTTTTGTTGATGAATACCAAGATATTAATCCTATGCAAGACGAACTGATAAACACAATTCTATCATCTTCTAGCAATCTATTTTTGGTTGGAGATGTAAAGCAAAGCATTTATGGATTTAGACAATCGACCCCAGAACTATTTATCAAGGCATACAAAAATTATAAACAGGATGAAAATCTAGGTACTGCATTTGATATGAATATTAATTTTAGGTCTGCACCTCAAATATTAAAATTTAATAATGAAATATATTCTTATCTTATGACCGAACAAGATGCGGATATTGACTACGCCGGAACCAGTCAATTTGAACCCAAGCGTGATGATTTCCCTGATACAACTGCGGTTGAAATATTGATTGCAAACACAGATAATAAGCCCGAAAATATCGAGGTTTCTGGCATATACAGCGTCACAGGTCATACTAACCCTTTGCGCCTAATAGATGCCAACGAAATTGAAGCCAATATAGTGGTTAGCAAAATCAAAAGCCTTGTGGGGTCTGAGTTTTACGATTCTGCCATCAAACAAAATCGACAACTTAAATACAGTGATATCGCAATACTTAGCAGAAGTATTAATACTGATAAAATTCAATCTCTGGCAACACTTCTATCTGCCAACAACATTCCTATAAACATCTCTAAACGAACAAACTTGAAAGAAAGTGAAGGAGTGGCTAAAATTTTATCTATATTAAAAATACTTAACTATTCTGCAAATGATATTGATTATGCATACTTATTTACGTGCCCACTTGTAAATATTTCGTATAACGAACTACTAAACATATATAGTGATAATAATAATTCTTTGTATTTAAACTTGTTACAATATGCTGATACTCACAATGATAATTTATCGATAAAAATAAAATATGGTTTTAATCTTTGTGATGAGTTTAGAATGATTAGTTCTACTCTTAATTCTGTTGAACTGATATATACTATTTTAAACAAATATCATTTGCGTCAACACTTGATTGCAAGTGAAAAGGGTTATGAACAATTAAATATTTTAGATGAATTTTTAGGTTCGTTATCAAATGAAGAAAAAAATCTGTCAATTACTAAATTTATTGACTTGATTGAAAAAAATCTAAATTCAGCTAACGAAATAGTATCGCGTGATAGTTTAGATAGTGTTACAATCCAAACCATACATGCCAGCAAGGGATTGGAATACCCAATTGTTATATTGTATAACTCAAGCAAACAATTTAATTATATTACAGATTATAGCGATTTGAATTTTGATATAGAATTAGGCGTTGGCATGCAATACTATGACCTAACCGAGCGCACTCGTCAAGAATCTCCTACCCGCTTTGCTATTAAATTAAAAAACAGAGAAAAAGCCTACAAAGAAGAGCTTAGATTGTTATATGTTGCAACAACACGTGCAAAAAACAAATTGATTATAACCGGCTGTTGTAGTGAAGACAAACTAAAAAGCAATTCGTTAAGCAAAGATAACTATCTAAATTTAATACTATCAGTGTATTATAGCAAAATAAACACCTGTCCTTTAGCAATTGAATATAACTTTGCCAACTGCAAAATTAATATATTTAACGCCTTCGATGAGGTGTTTAGTGAAAGTAATAACACATTAAAGCACTTGGTTGATGATGGTTTAATACAAAATAATACTAATTATGTTTATCCTCATATGCAGGAAACAAACATTTCAATCAAAAACAACGTTACAGCTTTATCACGAGTTCTTAATGATGAACACAATATTGTTCCAATCAAATTAAACCTAACTGAAAATCTTCAAGCGACTGCTGACGACTTGGCTCAGGTGGGAACCGCGTATCACAGCGCATTATCTACTATTAAATATAATTCTGTTTACAGTTTTAATAATGAGGAAGATGTTGATGAGTCTCTAATTAAATTGGCGTATAACAAAATTAATCCAATAGCAAAAAATTGTATTAATCAATTTAACGAAAAACAATTTATGATGTATATTCCTTATAAGGACATATATCCAGATAGCGACTTAGATACCAAAATATTGGTTCAAGGTGTGGTGGATTTGATTTTAGAGTTTGATAATCATATTGTGTTAGTTGATTACAAATATTCAAATTTACCAATCGAAAAGCTTATTGACAAATACAAAACCCAGCTATTGCTATACAAAATGGCGATTGAACGTGCATTTAAAAAGCCAGTAACCAATTCGTATATTTACAGCATAAAAACTGGCGATTTGCGATAACTTTCAACAATATTTGCCACAAGATAAAACAAAAAGTTGATTAAACAAGAATTAATTTCCATATAATTAATTATGAAAAAAATTATTGTTGTATTAATCATTTGTTTGTTATTTGTCGGTGGCATTTTTGTTAAAAATGAAACTTTTTCGTTAGTCAATTATTTTGATAATGGGCTTTTACATATTTACACCCAGCGTCCAATCAACGAAACTTCTATTGCGCTATCTAATATTTACATTAGTAGCAGTTTAAATGGCGTTCAAAAAGGCGATATTGTTGGCGAAAGTATGTATTTTAACAATCTTGAAGTTGGTTCTGCCATCAATACGTTGAAGGCGAAAATAAAGTTTACCGAGTTTGTTGAAGAACAGTCGCTTACAATTATATATGCATATACAAATATTATACCAATCCACAAAACGCTAAATAACGTAAAAGTTAACTTGCAAATATCTACTTGCGACGAATATTCAGTAATTGGTTGGCCAGTGATATACGGAAGCTTTTAAAATTTTTGTCGAGTTTTGTTGACATTGATTAATCTTTAAACACTTGTCAAACATCAGTTTGAGGAGATTAAAGATATGACAAAAATTCAAACCGTTACAATGGATAAATCACGTAAAAATACTATTAGAAATATCATATATGCATCAGTTATAACATTTGCAATTTTACTTAGTGCAATCTTGATTGCTGTAGGATCAAACAATTCACGTCCTAGCAATCCTGCAAGTGTTGCGGTTGGCACAAAGCCAGCAACTTTTGTTTCCCCAATGGAAAATGCTTCAATTGCAAAAGACTTTTCCAACAAAGAGCTTCAATTCAACGATACTCTTAAACAATGGGAAATACACAAAGCCCTTGATCTAGCTTCAGACACCAGCAACAATGTGCTTGCCATTGCAAATGGAACAGTAACCAATGTATATAACAATTATTTGGAAGGCGGAGTAATAGAAATCACTCATGATAATGGAATAAAGTCAGTTTACAAATCGTTAGAAGAAATTTCTGTTAAAAGTGGAGATTATGTAAACGTTGGTGATGTTATTGCATCAGTTTCTACATCTATGGCTAGAGAGCACAATACTGGAGCTCACCTACACTTTGAAATGTACCAAAACAATTTGGCAATTAACCCAAACGATTATATCGACTTCTCAAACAAATAACAAAAATCACCAGATTAACTGGTGATTTTTTCATTAATCTGTTGGCTCTGCTTGAGGGTTGTAAGTGTCCAACCATTCTGCCGGAGCTGTTGTCCATACGGCTCTTGCTGCATTGTTTGCTTCCTGAATTGCTTCAACTGAAATGTCGATGTTAAATGTCTTGTTTGCGTCGGCATTAGTTAAGCTGGTAGGAATTGTGACCGCTGTTACAAAGTCAATTGAGTCGCCTGAGCTTGCAACGCCATTATAATAGTAGTAATCATCATCGCCTTCCACCCACGCATCTACCGTTGTAGCAGTAACATTTATGCTTGCGCCATCAGTGTTAGTAATAGTTAATTTAGCGCGCAACAACGCATTTGACGTTCCGGTTGGAACACTCACACCAATAACTTGGTCATACACATGGCCTGGCAAAGCATCGGTACCAAATGTTAATGAAGTTACAGATGAACCACCTTGTGTAATATTAATATTTACAGGGTCACCCAGGCTAACATTACCAGCAGCAGTTGCATTTGCGGTAAAGTATGCCAATGTTACCCCAACAGCAATACTGGCAACCAACATAATTGATAGAACAATAATCGCTACGGTCGAGCCACTAATTCGCCTTTTTGTTTTAACACTTTCCATATTTTTCTCCTTTAGATATCTCTAGTATGTGAAAAACAAAATTGATTATTCATAAAATTTTAATTAAAAAAACCTAACAATTACTTTTTGTTAGATTTTATTTTTCTTTTTCCATACACGTAATCATATGTAATTATTCCAATACCGCCCAATAGATAAGTATAATAAGTCATAAAGCGCCAAATTATTAATGCCCAGAACAACACTCCGCTATCAAACAACGTTGCAAATATTGTTGAAAAGCTTAATTCTGCTAATCCGCTTCCGCCTGGTAATGGTATTGAATGACACGCTAGCTCGATAATTACCGAAATAGACAATAGTTGCCAGTATACACTAATATCAAATCCATTGAATGCACTATATACAAAGAATAATACGCTGTATTCTACCACATATTCAAGTAATGACAAGGTCAGGAATAACAACGTCCTCTTCTTGGACACAAAAAACTTTTGCATCTTTCGTTGAAATATCAAGGTTGGGCGCATTATTTTTAGGTACATTGCACTTGGATTTTTTATAATTCTTAACTTGGTTAACAGCTTTATAATCCAACTAATAATTTTATGTCCTAATTTTTTGTTAACACACATTAGTATTACAAATGTTAAAAATATTGACAATACCGAAAAGCTTATAAATGCCAGTACAATTATAATGTTTACCAAGCTGCCCTGAGACATCAACAAGCCATTAAGCTTAAATGTACACATCATAACAAGTGCCAACAATCCATACATTAACTTATTTGAAACGTAACTGCAACTAACCATTGTAAGCGAATTTGACGCTTTTACACCATATCTGCTAAAATAATATACTTGAAATGGTTGGCCACCTATCCCAAATGGTGTTAATTTGGTGTAGTACTTGCTAACCATATGTGTTTTAAAACATAGTATTGGTCGATATCTTTTTTGAAATTTTTTGTGATATATATCCAATTTAAGGCTAGATATCATATTTGCACCTAAAAAGCAAAGTATAGCAATTAATATAAACTGTATTTTCATTCCCGAATTAAAAACTTGTGTAAAGGATGTTATGCCCTCTTCGGAATTTAATTGAATAGCCAGCGTTGCTATTATTACAGTAACATTAACAAGAAAAAACACTAAAGACAAAATGTTTTTCTTATTTTTAGGTTTCTTTTTATGCAATTTCTTGTTTGCACTAATATAAAAGTTGCCCATTTCATAAGAATTATCTTTAGAAGAACGATGTATTTTCCCTTTAAATGTTTTCTTAAGCATATTAATTATTATAACAAAAATAAATATTATGTGCAATAGTTATTTGAAAATTTTATTTAATTATTAAAATGCTGTAAAAAAACATATTAAGTAAGCCTACCTAATATGTTTTAGTTGTTTATAACTTGCTTGAACCTTTTATTTTGGTTTCATATAATTTTACAGGATATGCAGAATACAATGAATCAACCAAGACTGTTTCAAAATCAGAATATTTTGTATTGCTTGTAAACATTCCGTTGCTTCCCGCTGGATAAACAAGGTCAAATATTCTATCTAAATATGTTTCGCCTGTAGCTTCATTTAACACTGCTGCATCTAAATCTTGTATTGTTACTCCACCAATATCGTCAATGCCTATTGGATTTTTTACTTCCCCCATATAGTATAGCAAGTGAATACCATAATTGGTTAAAATATATTCATCTGAATAAGTATATTTTTGGTCTTCCTTCATAAGCCTAATAGCTTCTGCAGTAAAGTTTTTAACCATACTCGAATATTCTTCATCAGTAACGGTGTTATAGCCAATTACATATGGCATATCAGCAGTTAGGGTTGCTGTGTCTGTTGTATACTTAAACATAAAGTTTATAAATGAGTTTAAATCACTAACAGTAGCTTCATATTCATTTAATGCGTCTACTACGCTAACTTGTTCGTCAAGTGTAACACCTTCTTCAAATACTAACTCGCCGTCTTCGTATACATCTTCGGTTGTACGTTGAACACATGTGATTTGGTTAATCAATTTCATTTGTTCTGCTTTGTACTCGTCGATAGTGTAACCCAAATCTTGCCAATGGTCTTTTAACCACTTTAAGTCGTTTTCAACGTTATTAAATGGCAACAACACGTGCAAGAAATATCCAAATTCAGCATCACTTGTTGGGTGATAATAAATCAAATTGCCATCTGTGGATATGATATCTTTGTAATATGCATCCACATCATTAGCATATTTAGCATAATTGTGTTGATATAATGCCTTATATGCATTTGTTATGCTGTCGTTTGATAATTGTTCTTCTAATAAATAAATGTTATTTACTTTTGTAATATAAGCGCTTTCAAGTTGAGAAACATAGGTTCTTTCAACATATCTAAACAACAAGTCCTTTTGGCTGGTTGACAATTTCTTGCCATCTTCGCGCAAATAATACTCATAATTAATTAAATTATTGCAGCTCAATTCAATAGCCTTATCGCAAACCTTTCTGTATAATGCAGCGTCTTCATTGTTTTCGTTGTAATAAAACTCTTGTCTGAACTTTGCAAGTAAAGCATTTACAATTTCTGCTTGAGTATATGTGCTAAAGTTTGTAACATACTTCTCATCAATTGAAGGTTCGATTAAATCCTCATCTTTTTCAAGGTCAGTATCAACAAACTTCAATTTGCCATCTTCAATATCAACACGGCTAGTATATTGGTAATCTGACATCTTTTTAGTTTCTTTGCTTTCCGCTTCTGTAACTGAACTTTCTGGTGCCTCTAAATCATAAATTTTTCTGGCACTTTCCTTGTTGCCTTCCATGCTTTCAAGTAACGTATCTAGTGTTTTACGATATACATTTTTTAGTTCGTATTGGCTTAAAGTGTATTTTTCTGGGTTATCTTGAGCATACTTGACCAACAGTTTACGTTGAACCAACACGTCCATTGTGCTTAACAATGCTTCCTTTTCATCTTGTCCACCTTGGGTAACATATGTTGTATAACCATAATTATTATATGCGTTAACAAGGTCAAATCTTGTGATGTTATCATTACCAACCTTAGCCAAAACCTCGTTATAATATTTAACTTTGTCAATGCTAAAAGTAGAACAACCAGTCAACACCACCATTAGCATTAATATAAATGCCATAAATATTGTAGTAAACTTTTTCATTATTGCTCCTTAATACAAGTAATTTTGTCTCCTTATTATATAATACATCTCAAAAAATTGCAACTATTTTAACTACATTTGCTCGCATTTTGAGTTTAAATATCCAATTATATATCCTTGCGCAGTCTCCAACGAAAATTCAGATGTATTTAATTTAATTGTTGGCAATGCAGATTTTTTTAAACTGAATTTACTAAATTGCCCAATATCTTTTAGCAACCCATCTAACTGTATAGCATCTTCATAAAATTCGATAAACATATTTGACTTATCAATAACAACATGTTTTACGCTTAATTTTTGAGCCAAAGCCTTAATAAGAGCCACATTGGTCAACTGCAAAACTTCTTTTGGCAAACGATTATAGCTAGATTTTAACGCCGCCACCACATCTTTTTGAGATTGTTGGCTGGTTATGTTTGAAATTTTTGAATATATCTTCAATTTTTCCGTTTCATCATCTACAAAATCATTAGGTATTCTTGCACTAAGTGCAATATCAAGCTTAACATCTTTAGATGTTTGTACTTTTTCACCCATCAAACGTTTGGTAGTTTCTTCTAATAATTTTACATACATATCATAACCGACTTTAACCATATGACCATGTTGAGATTTTCCTAATAATTCTCCGGCACCTCTTAGCTGCAAATCCCTCATAGCTATCTTAAATCCGCTGCCAAGCTCAGTATTTTCAGCCAACGCTTCAAGTCGATTGGTTGCCTCTACTGTTAATGTTTTGCCTGCAGGATAAGTAAAATATGCATATGCCTGTCTTGTGTTACGGCCCACACGTCCACGAAGCTGATACATCTGTGATAAGCCAAGATTTTGGCTATCGACTACAATTAATGTGTTTGCACTTGGCAAATCAACCCCATTTTCAATTAATGTGGTTGATACAAACACATTTGTTTGCTTGTCATACAAGCGTTTTACAGCATTTTCAAGTGCAACTCTTGTCATTTTGCCGTGCGCAACATCAACATTTGCCTTTACTCCAAGGTTTTGCTTTAGGTTTGATGCCAATCCATATATTTTATCAATATCGTTATATACAACTAACACTTGTCCATCACGGTCAAGTTCGGAATTAATTGCCTGCATTACCACATTTTCATCATAAGGTATTACATAAGTCTTTACCGGCAAGCGATTTTGAGGTGGTGTATTAATTATACTAATATCACGCAATGTTAATAACGCCATATTAAGTGTACGAGGTATTGGGGTTGCCGACATTGTTATTACTCCAACATTAGTTTTTAATCCCTTTAGTTTTTCCTTTGATTTTACGCCAAAACGTTGTTCTTCGTCTAATATCAACAATCCTAAATCTTTAAAATTTACACCATCTGCCACCAAACTATGTGTTCCACAAACGATGTCAATTTTGCCCTCTTTTAGACGCTTGATTATATCAGACTTTTCCTTTGCTGTTTTAAAACGATTAAGCATTTCAATTCTAACATCAAAATCCTTAAAACGCTTGTTAAATGTCATATAGTGTTGAAGTGAAAGTATTGTTGTTGGCGCCAATACTGCAACCTGTTTGCCTTCAACCACCGCCCTAAATGCAGCACGCATAGCAACCTCGGTTTTACCGTAGCCCACATCGCCACAAATTAAACGGTCCATCACTTTACCACTGGTCATATCTTGCTTAATATCTTCAATAGCCTGCATTTGGTCAGCAGTTTCACAATATTCAAAGGCATTATCAAACTCGGTGCACAAGTAATTGTCTTCGCTATATTTATGTCCTTTACTATTTTGACGCTTTGAATATAATACAAGTAATTCCTTTGCCATATCTTCTATGGCCGCCTGAGTTCGTGCTTTGTTTACAGCAAATTCCTTTCCGCCCAGCCTGTTTAGGTTAACCTGGCCACCTTCTGCCATATATAGTGATAACGAATTTGTATTTTCAGTTGGCACATACAACACATCTTCATTTTTATATACCAACTTAAAAAAGTCTTTGTCTGCGCCCATAACATTTAATGTTACCACGCCTTCGCATTTACCTATTCCATGAACTTCATGCACAACATACTCGCCAGCCTTTGGCAAGAATTTGATTTTGGTGGTTTTGGAGGCGGTTGCTTGTTTTTTGTGCGCAAAGTTGCTACTTCCAATATACCAAACTTCATCATCGGCAAAGCATACATTATATGGCAATTTGTTTTGTGTTAACACAATACCAATGTCTTTTAGGTTTGTAGACACTCCCACCCCGTTTGATATAAGCAGATTTTTAATGGAATTAAATGTATATTCATTATCCAAACATAGTAGTATTTGTTTGTTTCTTACACTTGCAAGCTCAAATTTGATAAGCTCGGTTTTATACAAATAACTTGACAAATTTTTGCTAGGCAAATCTAACATATTTTTGGTTTTAATATTCCCAAGACTGTCAAAAACAATCATCTTGCTATCTATTTTTAATTCGCTGTTAGGTTGCAATTGTTGTTTAACCTCGTCGGCCACAAACATACCTTCAATCAACTTTTGTTGTTCGCTTGCCAGCTGTTCTAGTTGAGTTCTAATATGTAAAGGATTGCTTAAAGTGATTCTAGCATTTGGCATATATTCAAATATATTAAAGCTATCAACAGCTAAAAGTTTTAAGTATTCGTTAGAAATTATTCCATTTATTTCCAACTGCGACAACAATTCATACAACTTATTCTCTTTTAGCCTTTCAGCCATGCTCGAAAGATTATTTTTTGCTTGCTGTAATTGCTGATTGGTTAAAAATGTATGGGCCATTGGGCAAATATCAACAGCATTTAATTTGTCAACTGTAGAAAGATTAACGCTATCAAAATATATAATATTTTCAATTAAATCATCAAATAGATTTATTCTTATTGGATATGCGTGATTTGGTGAAAAAATATCAATCACTTCCCCACGAATAGCAAACTCGCCAATTTGTTGTACACTTTCAACCCTAACATATCCACAATCAATTAACTTTTGTGAAAATTGGTGTAAATCTATAGTTTTGTCACTTTCAATATTAATTATATTAGCTTTAAATTGTTCGGGGTTACCCACTTTTAAATTAATTGATTGTGGAGTTATAATAACAATGTCTAATTTGTTACAAGCCATCAAATACAAGGTGTTTAATAACTTAATTTGATTGTCCCTACTTTGATATTTGCTAATCATATATGGATTATCTAAATTGTCAACAACCGCAACTTTTTTGTTTAATGCAATCAACTGCTGTTCAGCTTTAAATGCAGTTTCACTGTCTCCAACCATGAAAAAAATAGGCGAACTTAAATTGCTTATTAAATATGCCTGTTCGCCAATTTTTGTACCTGTTACGCACAAATTATCTAAATTGCTTGCTTTTAAAAATTTTTCTACACTATTCATATATACTCTTTACTTATAAATAAATTCGGTTATTTTATCAACAGCTTCTTTAAATGTTTTATCAAAAACTTCTTTGCTCATAGCATCAATATTCGATAAAACATAATCTTTCAAATCCATATTTTCAGGTCGACCTATACCAATTCTAAGTCGTGGAGTTTCACCCACCTTAGCAATGATATCGCGCATTCCATTATGTGTGCCAGCGCTACCTTTTTCACGATATCTAATTGCACCTTTAGGCAAATCAATATCATCTACAACAATTAAAATATCTTCGTTAGAAACTTTAAAATATTTTTTAAGCTCCAACACACTATCGCCACTTAAATTCATATAAGTAATTGGTTTTGCAAGTGCATAGTCTGGTGTTTTTACAATTTTAGCCTTACATTTGTTTTTGTTTATCTCCAACTTGTTAAGTTTTGCATATTTATCAACCACCATGTATCCAATATTATGATAAGTTTTTGCATAAATCCCATCAGGGTTTCCAAGTCCTACAATTATTTTCATACAATCTCCTATAAACTCTTATTTATTTTAGCATAAATTTAATAAAAAATAAATAGTTATTTAAAACTTTGTTTGTTATTTACAAAATTTTTATAACTATTTATTAATTACATTTAAAAAATCATTTTAAGCTAAAACATCTAATTAATTTTTTCCCATTTAGCATACAAGATAACAGGTCCATTTGCATTTAAACCCAAATCTTCAATAGTTGAATTGTTGTTAATGGTTTCTCGGATTAGTTTTACATTTGATACTGTTGCAGTATCTCCTACTTTACTTTCTTCCTTAAATACCATAACTATTCTTACAACAAGTTTTGTTGTGTTGGCTGGCATTACAAATGATGCAGTTCCGTTATAATGATAAGCAACTCTATCTATCATTTCATCTCCATTATACACATCGCACAATATGCACGCCGCCGTTTGACCATTACTTGTTGTTGAACTTTGTATTTTAAATGTTTCTCCAACCATGCTTTTATCAACATCTAACGCGTATGAATATCCATAAGCGCTTCCCACATCTCCCACTTTGGTTACCTTAAATGTAAAGTTATTGCTTGAATTAGAAGTTTCTAAAAAATCTAAGCTGCCATTTTGGCTTGTTACTTTTGAATGGTCAAATATATTTGCGTTAGAAGTCCAACCCACAAATTTGTAACCTTCTTTTTTATATTGATTTGTGTTCAATTTAGACCTTTTACCCAATTCAAACCATGATGCCTCCATTGCTCCATCGGTTGCACCATTACCATTATATTCAACCTTATATTTCCATCTTGCTACCAAAGTGTGATTGTATGGCGTTTTATTAGTAGTTGTGGAAGTTACTTGGTTGCTATAACAATGTGGTAGATAACTTGTTTTTTCGTCACCCTCCTCAACCTGTAGGTTTTTAAATTTTACTGTATCTCCTTTTGATGACCAACAGATTATCACAAGCGTATAGCAATTATTTGCAGTTGTAACAACGCTTTGTGTTCCACCATTTATATACTCGCCATTTGCAGTATACTGTGCATTTGCAATATACCCATTAGCAGCATTGGCAGATATTTTTTCTACCACTCCAGAAATTGTATATTTGGTATTAGGTTTAACCCTTATTGGTAATGCAATACCATATCCAGTATTATTATTTGTTTGAGTTATTTCGTTATCAAATATCGAATAATCAACAATTGCATTAGGTGAATAATAATTGTTGTACGACATACCCACATAATATCTGTTATACTGAAACCTTTGTGGATTTGCAGTTGTTGACTTGGTTAATATACCTTGCATTCTACCACTAACATCTAACAAGTTGTTACCAGTCCCCCAGCCCGCAAATTCAAATCCTTCTCGAGTTGGAATTGGTAAGTTATCATACGCCGCGTCAACCATTATAGCTTTTGTTGCTTTTGTTCTATCTGCACTAACATTAAACTCTGGTAAAGTCGATGCAGGCATTGTACCGCCATTTGCATCAAATGTAGCCTGATACTGGTTAGGGGTCCATTTAGCAACAATTGTAAGTCCATTCTGCGGCATATCAATCATGCTATTAATTGGTGTATCTTCTTTCTTTTGAATAGTTATATCCCCTATTCTTGTTTCAGCTACTCCTCCACTAGGGTTCTGAGGTGGATAGAACATTATTTTGCTAAATTTGTACAAATTGTTAGGCGTTGTATATTCTCCCACATAATCATAGGTTTTACCTATAACATCTTCCCATGTAAGATTTCCTTCCTTGATTTGTAACAAATCGTTTTTCAACTCGTCAATTCCACTTATATAATCAATAGTTGAGCCGTAAGCAATCAATGTGGCACCTAGTTTTTGCGATGTTTCATCAATGTTTTCGATATTAGCAAACTGGCTATTAAGTGTTACACTATAGTTTATAATATATGTTGTATTAGGCTGTAGCTGTGATGGAGGGAAATCAAAAGACGTACTTTGAACTTTTACTGTTTTTCCAGAAAGAACGGTTCCCTTATACCAGCCTGCAAAAGTATATCCAGGTCTTTGCGCTTCAGGTAAAGACCCTATCTTATCTCCTTGATAAACTAGTTTAGTTGCTGCATTTTTATTTTCAGCAATTGTCCAGCCATCTACATCATTAATTACTCCACCACTTGCGTTTGCCGACAATGTATACGTGTCAGCTACAATAATCTTAAACTCCCTTTCAGCGCCATCTTTCATTGGCACAATAAACGAATACGAGTATGTTCCATCACTATCATAATGCACACCATACCCATCATAATCGTACGCATATCCTCTTTTGTCTGGATTGTTTTTAGAGCTTAATTCATATAACTTCCACTCGCCACCAATCTTTTCATACACAACAGGACGCTTAAGTTTACCAAATCCATAAACTCTAACCGCCACATTGTTGCATCTTTCTCTTTTTATTGTCACATTATTAATTACAGTTTTGTCATATTTGTTTAAAGGATTGCCGCTAGCATCTACACCATCAGGATAAATGTCTGGATTAATGCTTGCCCCTCCCTTCAAAGAAAACTCTGCATTTAAACCATTAGTAGATTTTACTTGAGGAATAAATGGGTGTTCAATCTCGTCACAATTATTTAGTGCCGTTATTTTTAATCTATTTGCTTCTAACAAACTTTTACGAACTTCTCTAACAGGCGCATCTAGCTTTGTGTAGTCGTACTTTTCCGAACCCCAAGGCATAAGAATTGCATTAATCGTTATACTATCCCCAGCTTTAAATGACGCTGTGTCTTTAATATTTAAGGATAATGTTAATGAGTTGGCGTAATTTATTACTACAAATCTAGTATCTTGAGCAATATTTGTGGTGTTAAGCTTATAGTCCTGGATTATAAATGATACGTTAGAATACACAGGAGCATCTCCTGATTGGTTTGTAGTATAACCTGACATATTATAAAAGCTGAAATATGGAACTTTGTCTCCCAAAGGTATATAAGTCTTTGTTGTTGTAGACCTCTCAGTTGTTATGTGAGTGTTATTTCCATTTAAATATCCAATTTTAGCATATAGTCCTGTTGGGTCATTGCTTACAACCGAATAAAACGAAAAATTGTCTCTAAACTTATTTATAGTTATATCATCTAAAAATTCATAAGTCATTGTATAGTAGCCTCTATTCTCATCAGTTTGAGGCATTTCTATATGATTGTACGTAACTTTAATCTTTGCATCATATGATAAATACGACATACTAATGTCCGAATATGTTGGTCCGTACGAATTTATCATATCTCCACACCATTCTTCGCCAGAATATATCCCATCACTATCGGTATACCTTAAAAATTTGTGAGTCCCAGCCGAAGCGTGTTGAGGCTGATTCTTCCACCAACTTCCACTCATGGCACGATGGTCGGGAAGTCGGCTAGCCGAATAGTTTGTGATACAATTGGTTTCCGTAACTCCTGTAGATAAGTGGTAATATGGTTGGAAATATTCTATTGATGAAATTTGCTTTAATGGGTAATTACCCCAATTTTGATACATGTTTATAAGGTTTACGCTGTTAGTTTCTTGCGCTTTAATCACCATTGGAAATATCGTTTCCCCATAAGATATTTCATTATATTGATATATATTGTGGTCGCCATCTCCACCAAAGTTTTTACACACTTCCATAGGTATTGGCAACATCATATTTGACGAATCCAGCAAGGCCGCACTTTCTAAAGAACCTGTAGGGTTTCCATTTGCATCATAACTTTCTGATAAAACGTATATATCTCTATTATAGGTGTCTCCAATAATTGAAAATGACACGTTACAGTGTTTATTTGGATAATTTAGATAACTATCTCCAAATCCTAGAGCTAATAATTCAAAAGCATAACAACCCCTTAATGCGTCATACCCAACATATTTAGCATTAGTAGATTTATCCGCATTAACTTTAATATGCTTTGCAGGTAGTGGATTATATTCCTCATAAGCCTCTTCTTTTAATCCTTGCCAACTATGCGTTTTGTCTGTATAAATGCGTTGTCCTATATAAAAATCATTACAATTATTATACAACTTCTTATCTTTATACATATCATCTACTGCATGCAAACAATTATCTTTAGGGGCTCTTTCCTGTGTTATTACATAAAACCCATCTTTTAAGTCCACTTTCAAAATCCCGCTGGTTTCATCTTTTAGCATGATATAACCAATAACTCCCACGTCTCGTATGTCAAAGCCAACAAACTCGATTGTTCCTTCCACCACATTGTCTAAAGTGCTATGGTAGTCAAACATATCTTTTACAATAATTTTATTAACCTTGTTTACCGGAACTTTTGTTTCCATTCCTATTGCTTGAATGTTTGGTGTGTATTTTGTTGCTAAAAGCTGTGCCACATGATTGATTTTGTTTGAATATGTATTAAAATTTCTGCTCATTTTTATTGAAGCAACATCTTGCGCACCACTATTTCCAACTGCCTCAATTTTTGATATAGTGAAAACATCCCCTACACTGGCTCCAAAATCAAAACGAACACCTTTCAATAAACCATTGTAATCATCTATTGAATATAATGGTAAATAATATTCATGCTCTTGCCCATCCGGATAAATCTTGAATGAATATTTTTGCCCCTCACTAAATTTATCTCTATCTCCAGCAATCACAAACATCTGACAACCCATGGTTCCAACACCCGCTTTTAATGAAGCTGTCATAGTAAGTTTTATATATTGGTATTTTAAAACATCCATGTTTATAGAGTTGTTATAAACATATGGGTCTGATGAATTCATAGTGGTGTATTTTATGTTAACAAGGTTATTATCCTCATCTCTGGTTTCCTCGGCAATCATATCATGACACGCCCTATAATCCATAACAATCTTGTCGTAAACAGTGTCCTCATCATTAATTATGGTTTCTAAATTTACAAAATCATGACCTTCCAAGCGCACATCATAGTAATAGTATCCAAATCTAAATGTATTCATCAATACAGTTTCGTTAGTTTTTGATGAATAATATGTGTCTCCATCTTTTGTTCTAACATACATATCCATTGTATCAGATATATACTCTTTTCCATCCAATGTTGTAATACTATCAACTTGTCTTTCATCATCACCCATAAGGGTATATTGCAAATTTACATCTTGATTAGAAATTATAAGGTCGGTACGTGTACTATCGCTATATCTTACATTCACACCATTTGCCAAGCTGTTTGCCTTTTGAATTAGTTCATTATTATTGCTTACTGATAGTGATACAGGTTCGTCGCTATTATTTTTATCTTTGGTAAATTTTGATATCAAAAAAGCAGATACAGGTATTGCACCTATTAACATAACAATCGCAAGTATTGCGGCAATAATGCGAAAAACTCGCTGTTTCATACTTAACATATATTTACCCCTTAAAATCTCTTTTGAATACTCTTTATGCTTTAGTATACCACACTGCAAAAAATTTTGTCAAATATTATACAATTATATTAATAACTTTATATTAAAACAAATATATATACAAAAAATCATTGCGGCGCAATGACTTTTTGATTAATCTAAAATGTCTTTAACAATTACACTATTTGCTTTTGTTTTGGTATTGTCGGCAATTACAACAGGTTTAATTATGGTGGTGTTTGTGCCCAGCTCCACATTATCTCCTATTGTAATATTATCCTCACTATCCGATTCACAGCACACTCCACTATTAATTTTTAAATAATTTCCAGCATCTATTCTGCTTAAATTTACAAGGCAGTATATTTTAGCGTGTGCCCCTATCACACTATCATTTACACACACAAAATTACCTATTTCGCAATCGTCTCCCACTTGTGTGTTTGTAATATGTGCAAACGACTTAATTGTGCAATTTTTGCCAATTTCACACTCTCTAAATGAACCACAAAATATTTGGCAAAAATCACCTATATTGCAGTTATTAATCTCAACATTAGAGTGCAATTCAACTCCCTCGCCAATATTACTTTCGCCATACACTTTTACCCCAGAATACAACTTTACCCCTTCGCAAATTTTTGTGGTTGGCGAAACAAAAATATTATATTTTAAAAAATCGCTTGCATCCAAGCTTTTTGTATATGTAATAAATTCCATACTATTATATATGCGTAAAATCAAAAAATTTTAACCATTATATATATTTTCTGCAAATTAACTGTTGCAAATAGTAAAATTATTTTGTATAATTATGTTATGAAAAAACGTAATTTAACAATTAAAGATGCAGGCGTTGCATTTGTTGCGTCGTTTGCTATATCCCAACTCACATCTTTTATAGGACTAATTATTATTCAGTCTGTTTTGTTGTCATTCGGTATTAGCGAAGCAAGACTTGATTCATTTTTTAACAGTGCGCTTGGATATTTAGTACAGGCAATATGTATGGATATTGGATTTGTGTTAGTATTTATTTGGTATTATAAACGAATGCACAAATCTGAAGTGTTTAACAAGCCCGATAAAAAGTCTTATAAATATCTTGCAATATGTATTGCGATTGGTGTTGCCTCACTATTTTTATTGTCTGGCAGCTTAAACTATTTCCAATTATTAATCGACAAACTTGGTTTTAAGTCCGCCACCTTGAGTTACAAACTTAATTCCCCTGGCAAATATTTAATATCATTAATTTCGCTTGCCGTGATACCTGCCATATGTGAAGAACTGATTTTTAGAGGTGTTATTGTTAATGGCTTAAAATCAAAGGGCACAACATTTGCTATAATATTAAGCTCCATTATGTTCTCAATGTTTCACTTTTCGGCATCTCAATTGATATATCCTTTCTGCTTTGGCTTAATTTTAAGTATTGTTTATTTGAGAACCCAAAACATTATTTTCCCAATAATATTACATTTTACAAATAATGCACTAAGTCTTAGCATACAATATTTTGGCAACAGTTCAGGCGTGTTCACTCATTCGGTATCAATGCTTAAATATGCAATATTTACATTAGCCATATGGATTACCCTAATTGTCTGGTTGTTTAAAAACTTCAAACAATATCAGGCCAATAAAGCAAAATCAAACGAGTACAATCAGCAACACGCAACTGAATCTGAAACAAGCCATGCAGAACAACAGCATAACCAAAAGGTTTTATTCTGGTGTATAGCTATTATGTTTTGTTTATACATGCTACTAATTTAGCGCAAGCCTACAAAATAAATATTTAACAAATTTTAGGAACAATAATGCAAAACAAAAAAATATTCTTACTCAACTTAATATATTATATTTGTATGCTAGGTGTAGCAGTTGTTTTTGTGCTGGGATATTTTGATGTAATCACAAACGTATTCCTATCCACATTTCTAATACAAGGCATTGTTATGTTTGCAATCCCTACTATTATGTACTCATTATTAATATCAAAAAGTGCAAAACAAACATTTAGCGATTTTGGATTTAAAAAGATAAGCTTTAAAATTCTGTTAATCTCTATTTCATTAGGCTTTGTGTTGTTTTTCATCAATAATTATGTGGCTGATATATTCTTTACAGTATTAAACTTGTTTGGTTATGATAATTCCATTAATATTTCTTTAAGTCTTGGACCTAAAATAGGTCTAGAATTTTTATTAACAGCAATAATTCCGGGCATATGTGAAGAAATTTTACATCGCGGAATGTTTATGCGAGGAAGTAAAAAACAAGGTTTTACACGCTACGGATTGCTATTTTCATCGCTATTATTTGGTTTAATACATCTTAATATCCAACAATTCTTTTATGCAACAATTTTAGGCGGATTAATGGGTTTGGTTGTTATTGCGTCTGACAGTATATATCCTGCGATGATTATCCATTTTATGAACAATGCCCTAAGCATTTACTTTGGGTATGGTGCTAAATACAACTGGCCTTTAGCAAGATTTAAAGCCACTATTGAAAACATAATATTCTCTACCGGGCTTATAATCAGCATTGTTGTTATTTGCGGAATTATTACATTATTATTATATCTGTATAAACTCCTAGTTACTCAAATAATTAAGGAAAAACATAAACAAATAGCCATAAAGTTAGCAAAAGATTTAAAAATGGATAATATGGAATATGCAGAGGTGCAAAACAAGTTGGGTGAGATAGATACAATCTTACAACAATCTTCAGATAAAAAATTATCAGAGTTTGTATCAGACGAAAAAACCTTAACAGCATTAGATAAATTATTTTTATACTCTAGCCTAATATTAGGCGGACTAATCACTTTATGCTCGTTTATCTGGGGAATGTTATAAAAGACATGTTCTTGCATGTCTTTTTTTCATGTTGTATTTCGATGGTTATAATATTAACGCCTCATAAATCTTCTAAACAAATCCATTATTCTAGGTTGATATTTTTGCACTGACTTTTGAGTTCTTATCTGATTTTGATATTTTATAGCCTCATTTAATGCCACTAGAGGTATATCTTTATTTTGTTCAAATATTTCGGGCAAATTTTCTTCCCCTATAGGGTGCTCCAAATTTTCATCACCTACCTCTATTGTGTAAGATGGAATTTGCAACGTACGTATACACCAGTCTTTATAGCCGCCGGTGCTATTTTCAGTAAATATTAGTGGATAACCAGTTGTTGCAGATAATTGCTCGCCTATTTGCTTGTCACGCATAATATCTTGTTCGCTTTGACCAGTAAATCCATAAAAGATAACTTCGCCTTTGGAATGGTATGATATTGTTAAACTCGGTTTTGTTTTTAGCGTAAAATCAATTAAGCTTTGTACTTCTCTTTCACTATTGGGATAGAACCCTATAAAATTTTCAGTTGCCGGGCACCGCACATTTTGTGCTCCCTCGCCCCAATCGGCATCAAAGTTTGTATTCAAATCAACCAAATTTATATTTGCCTTATACTTACTAAAATCAAAACCATTGTTTGCAAGTGTTAAATATTGCTTGGTTATGTCGCATGGCACACTATCAATACCGTCCAGCACAATCTCGGCCCCGTCTGGATTGGTCAAAAAAATAAAATATATCCCACCATTTTGTACCGATTCGGTTGTATGTAAAAATCTAGCTTGTTCTATCATTAACAAGGTTGAAATATATTCTCTTGCATGTATGCCACCTTGAATTAAAATCTGAACCCCATCATAACTTCCCACGTGCGTTGCTAAAATATTTTTACCCAGTACACTTTTCCCAGCATTAAAAATTTCTAGCCCCTCATCTTGCAAATCAACAATCCGTTGCACCAACTCTTGATATGTCATATTCACCTCAATTGTGTATATGAAGTTGTACAGATTTTTGTTCTTAAACCAGCAAACTATTGATTTTTATACGTAACTTTGCTACAATATTATTAATTGGAGTATATAATGAATAATACTGATTTTATGAACGAAGCAATAAAACAAGCTCGTAAGGCTTATGCAAAAAATGAAGTACCTATTGGCGCAGTTATTGTTTGCAATGGCAAAATAATCGCAAAGGCCTTCAACAATCGCGAACGAAGTCAACAAGCAATTAATCATGCCGAAATTTTAGCAATCAAAAAGGCCTGCAAAAAACTTCGTAGCTGGCGCCTTAATCAATGTGAAATGTATGTCAGCCTTGAGCCATGTGCAATGTGTTCAGGAGCAATATTAAATGCACGAATTAAAAGCGTTCACATAGCTTGCCTTGACGAGGCACACGGTGCCGTAGTAAGCAAGTATAATATTTTAACCGATGGCACATTATATCACAAAACCGAAATAGTTGTTGGCGAATGCGAAGAACAAGCAAAGCATTTACTTAAATCATTTTTTAAAAATTTAAGAAAAAATAATTAAAATCGTTTAAATATTAATTTAATAATTATTAAATAATTTAAAACTAAATAAAATAGCATAAATATAGCTATTTTATTTTTATTTCTATTAAATTAATTAGTATTTTATTCACTATTTATAATTAAATTAATATCTTGCTTTTTAAATAATTTTATTACATATGCACCAATTAAATATATAATTGCAATAAATATTGTGCCTAGCATAAAAACAATATTTGAATCAAACAATTTAAATATTACAAACAACCCCAACACCGTAACACCCAGTCCAAACTGCTTTGTCAAATAACTTATATCAATCATATGACAATTGAATTTTTCTATTGCATAAATATTAAGAATAGCCGAAACACTTACCCCCACAATAATTGCAATGCCATATGCATAAATCCCAACTCCTTTGCTTGGAATAAACATTAGCTCTATAATCAATTTACACACCATTCCAATTAACAAGTTTATTATTGGCACGCTATGATTATTTAAATTTTGCAATATTATAGCACTTAATTGATTTATGCCTGAAAACACAACTCCAAAACTTGATATAATCAACAGGTTTTTTGCAACATATTGGCCATTTACGCCAAATCCGTTAATAGTAGTTCCGTATATTAAGTTGATTATTCTTTCCGAGTTTATCGCAAACAACACCGCACACGGTAAAGCAACAAACAATACTAATTTAAAAGCCAACTTTGAAGTGTTGTCAAATTCTTTCATATTGTTATTTGAATAAGTTTTACTTAGTCTTGGCATCAATACGCTTACCAACGAAAATGAAAATATATTGGGTATTGAAAGCAAAGCTCCCACCACTCCTGACTGTAATCCATACAACAATGTCGACGTTTTGATAGGCAAATTAACGCCCAACAGTCTTACTACCAAAAAGCTATCTACAAAATTACTAAATGGCACAATTAATGAATATATCATTATTAAGTATGAATGTTTGAACACCGTTTTCCCATCTTGTATATATCTTAAATTAATTTTAAATGATGTTTTACATGCAATTTTTAAAAATACTAATGAAACAAAATCACCAACCAAAGTACCAAGCACAGCGCCAATCAAAGCTCCTAACAAAAACAACTTTTTAAATGCAAGCATTAATATTAGCCCAAACACAACTCTTACAATCTGTTCAATAATGTTAGCTATTGCTGGAACACAAAAATTTTTTTGCCCCTGTTTATACCCCTTAAGTATTGCAGATAATGCCGAAAACACAAGTGAAGGCGCTAGTATAATGTAGCATAAATATAACTTGCGCTCGCCTTGTATAAGCGCAAGCCCCTTACTGCCCAATGCTAAAACACACGCCAAAATAGCACTAATACTAAATAAAATCGTAAGCGCCCCATTTAAAATTTTTTGTTGTTTTTTTTCTGATTTTGCTTCAGATATTAACTTGCTGATAGCTAACGGAACCCCACTTGAAATAAGTACAATCAAAAATGAATACGCCGAAAACACAAGTTGATAAAACCCAATATCCGCGCCGAGAATACGTGTTAAAACAATACGATAAAGGCCTCCTATAAGCTTTGCAATTATCGAACCAATAAGCACCCATGATAAATTTTTAACTAAACTGTTTTTCATATATTTACTTTTTGCAAAAAGTATAAATTTATGTTTTTTGCTAGCCAAAAAACACATATTTGTGTATAATCATTATTATGAATACAAAAAAATTTAAGTTTAAAAAATTTATATATGCACTGGCCCCCATGGCTGGTGTTACAGATTTTGCATTTAGAGAAATTTGCAGTCAATTTGGCGCCGATATGGTTGTAACCGAAATGATTAGCGCCAAGGCTTTAGAGTATAATAATAAACGAACACAAAAAATGCTACAAGAAAATTCAACTTGCTTAAAGGCCGTACAATTGTTTGGTCACGATTCCAACGCTGTTGCAAAGGTTGTGGGTAGTGGAATTTTGGACAAATTTGATATAATCGACTTTAATTGTGGTTGCCCCGCAAAAAAAATTGTTGGCAACAACGATGGCAGCGCAATGATGCGAGACATTGAAAATACAAAAATGGTATTGCAAGCCGTGCGCAATAATACAACTAAGCCAATCTCCGTTAAATTTAGACTGGGCATAGATAATAACATCAACTATATAGAGTTTGCAAAGATGTGCGAAAGTGTTGGTGTGGATTTTATCACTCTTCACGCCCGCACACGTGAACAGGGTTATAGTGGCGACGTTGACATTGCGGCTTACAAAACTTTAATTGAAAATGTTGCTATACCCGTAATTTGGAGTGGCGATATTAAAACATCAAAAGATGTAAAATTGGCAAAAGATATTGGCTGTGCAGGCGTTATGATTGGAAGAGAAGCTTTGGGTAATCCTGAAATCTTTGCACGCCTCAAACGCAAAAAAATTGATATTGCAAAAAAGGAAATAGTATTAAAACATCTAAACAATATGCACCAATATTTTGGTTCTGATGACGCAACATTTAGTTATTTCAAAAAACACTTGTTGTGGTATTTAAAAAATTATCCAAACGCAACCGAATTAAAAAAGCAAGTTTGCAATATGCTCAACCTGCAAGAAATGTATAAATTTATTGAAGATAATATTTAATTTTTTTAAATATTATCTTTTTATTTTAATTAATAATTATATTAAACTATTCTAATAATTACATTAAAATATTTTATTTAATTATTTATAAATAACTTATTTATAGTGTTTTATTAATTAATTTAATTAATAAATATAGTAATATTTTTGGTATTTTATTTTTTATATTAATTAATAATAAATTTAATATTTATGGCAAAATATCTGCCAAAAATTTTGCATATGATTTTGCCACCTTTATTGTTCCCTCGTCAAAACATTTGTCCTCCATGGCAATTATTATAATACCACCCAAAACATCATTTTCTTTTTCTATGGGCACAAATAGCTGACATATCGGATTAATATTAAAATCTTTAATCACTTGTAGCATCTTGCTATCATCTTGGCTTTTTCTAACCACAACATCTCGCTTATACAACACATCTTGAGCTTGACCATGAAGCTGCTTATCCAAGTATTTCTTTTTGTTAGAACAAACAACCTGTTCAAGGTTCGTAATCAAAATATCATGTTCAATTACGCACTGCATTGCATTTATTGCCGTAGGAGCATAATCTCGCATATTATTCATTGGCATATACTTACTTAACAAAAATTTATCGCCTTCAACAATTCCAATTTGCAATCTTGTCCCTTCTTTAATATCCAACATCTTGCGCATCTCTCGTGGTAAAACTATTCTTCCAAGCTCGTCTACGCGCCTTACAATTCCTTTACCTTCAAACTTTTCTTCCATACACACCTCTTAAAACTTTATATATTTAAGATGCATATTAATAATAAAAAATATTCATTAATTATATCATTAAATGTTTAATTAAGATAAATATTAAAATACCTACCTATCGCAAAGGGAGAATACTAAGAGGGAAAGCAGTTACCCTATCAAAGAATGGCGAAAAACCAAACAAAAAAGAAATTCGCACAATAGAATTATTGTGCGAATGATTAAAGAGTTTGAGTTTTTCGACTAACCTTCCCCCATTACTCGTTGACACACTGGCAAGGCCTTAATGTCAACAAACTGACGAGATACTGGGCCAGAAATCAAGAAACATCTTCCTCGAGGCGCTGTAACAATACGGTCTTGCTCGTTTTTGTTAATACCGCCCGCCGAACTATATAGAGCCAACAAGTCCGCCATATCATTTGGCGCCATTTGGAAAATCAAGCTATACTGGCTGGCGTTAATAATAGCAGCCGAACGACGCTGAATTTCCTGCGTTCCCAAGAAGTCTTTAATGTTCTGAGTAATAACAATCTGCATTCCTTGATATTTACGGATACGTTTTGCCATTTCCGCCATAAAGTTAAGCGCAACTGGGAAGTCCGGGTCAATAAACATGTGGGCTTCATCGACCGCAACAACAACCTGACGCTTGATATCTAGTCCGTAAGTCTTTTTATACTGCTCATTAAACTTTTTATTGTTAATAATTTCGTTGTTTAGATATTTAAATACCAACAACATTTGCGCGTTTGCAAGTTGGTTGTTTTTACTTGCAAATAGAGTTTGGAAGTTAAATGTAATCAAAACTTCGTCTGTCATAATACTTGTAGGCCCATTCCAAAGGTCAGAGTTACGTCCGCCAGCTGCAAACTTTTGAATATATGTTCGTAGCACCATAAAATTGGTTTTCATATATTGGTCTTTTTCGGTTTTTAGTTTGCGTAAAATCAAGGCATACAAGTCGTCAAATATTGGATAATCTTTAGCCGTAAGTTTTGTCAAATCCGACTTTTCGCTAATACCCTTTTCATGATACAATTCAACAATAATAGTATTTAAAAGCTCGAATGCGTCTGAACTAATACCTTCCAAAATAACTTTAAAGAATTGTTCCAAGAACTGCAAGTGGGTATAGAATGTTTTATTGGTAAATCCAGGGCCGGTTTCCACTTCAATTTCATTGCCATCCTCATCATATTGTGGCAATTCAGCATCTTGCATATCTTGTTGCATATTGTCAATATCTTCCAAGCTTGCCATAATGTGGAATGGGTTTAAAATACCACTCTTGTTACTACCAACGTCGATAACCTTTCCACCCAAGTTATGTGTCAAAACTTCATATTCTTGTTCCGGGTCTAGGATAAACATTTTTGTTCTGTCGGCCGCAAGATTAGACAAAATTGTTTTAGTTGCATAAGATTTACCCGAACCTGATTTACCAATAACCATCATGTTCGAGTTAATACGTCCCGCCCTTGAATCACGCAAGAAGAAGTCGGCAAACACAGGATATCCCGATGTTGTGTCTCCAATATAGAACCCTTTAGGGTCTTGCATATATGATGCAACAAATGGGAAGGCACAAGCAATTGTGGTTGTTGGCATATTACGTGTACAAGACTTAATGTTTTGCAGTCTGCTTATATTAGAGCTTACAAAAGCATCTACCTGTCGTCCAAACATTTCGTTAATACGATAACCCTCTTGGCGCAAAACTGCTTTTAATTCTTTTCTACTTTCTTCCAATACTGTAAAGTGTATTGATACATCATAAAGCATTTCGTTGTTTGATTTTAGTTCATTTAACAACATTCTTAAGCTATCAAGGTCATTTTGTTGTTCAATGCGCTTACTTTCGCTGTATGTTCGGTCAAGCTTGCTTTCTTTTTCCATAATAACCTTGTCAATAGCTCTGGCACCCTTTTCTTTATCAATTGGTAGCATTTTCATAACAACACGTGTGTCTGGCATTCCAAATAAATTCGCCGCCCAAGCATTTCCAACCATTGATGGATAGTTTGAAATACAGAATTGTCGATAATGCTTGCCATCAATTTTCATACGAGCCGTTTTAAATTCCATCTTTTTAGGCAAAATCCAATCACGGTATTGACTAGGAGGCAGGTTGTCGGCATCTTTTTCCAAGAATACTTCCTTGTAGTTAGACTTTAAAAATACTACCAACTCTTTATCTTCTAGTATATGTGAGCTTAAACTATTTTGCCCAGCACCGATATCGTTTACAACACCTTGTGCAGTTTCTAGCAGGTTATTTTTATCCGTTCCAAATATCACAAGGTAAAAATAATCTTGCAAGATTGGTTCTGCATTCATAGCATTTTGCAGTGTAGACACACGTTCACGGAATATTTCACCACGGGACGCCAACTCATGTTCGGTATAATAACCCTGCTCAAATAGCCTGTTTAACAAATCATACTTTTCGTCATCATTACGCAAAAATTGGTCAAACCTCATAGGTCTACGAGTTTTAATCATCATTGCGCTTTGACCCTGCGTCATACGCTTTAATCCACGAGCATAAGTATAAATCATACTATCTTGTGCATCTTCTTGCATTAGTTCCAGGGCTATTGGCTTAATTTCAATAGCCACACCCCAATATTCACCAAAATTAATATATCTTCCTGTATCAATACTTATAAACGGAGTAATTTCCGCCATGTTGCGGTATCCCCTAACCTTGTCTCTTACATTTATATACTTCTTTCTAAATGCCGTAAATCTAATCAGCAATATAATCGAACTATACAATCTTAATCCATCGTCAACAGGTAAAAATAATGATATAGATATAATAACCCATGCCAATGCAAACCAAATCTTATAATCTCCAAAACCTCTACTTAATAAGATTAAGCCCACGCCAGCCAAACAAAACATAAACATTATAATATCGCCTAATGTAATGTTCTTAGCAAACTCAATCTTAATCCTAGTTTTACCAGGTATATATCTAATCATTATTCTCCCCTTTTAATTTAATGTTTATCTTATCATATTATTTGCTTGATGGGTGAGCATCATTGTAGTCTTTCAGCGCTGACCTATCCGCAGCTGTCATCGTTCCACTCATGTGACGAGACGTCGCAGCAGCCATTTTAACCTCAAGCCCATCCGCAGCTCGACTTAAAGTTTCTGCCACTCTCTCTAAATTTGATGAAACCCCCGATAAATGAGAACCGACATTAGAGATGTCAACTTTACCATCCGTGGTATACCCACTCTGCGTTGCAAACTTTTGAAGTTCTTTATCTTCAACCATATCAGAATTTAATCTTTCAACAGCCTGTGTTGTTTCAGACGCTGCATCATCATAAGCATCCTTCAGTGTATTTAATCCTTCAACAACCCTATCCGTCATATTGCCTATAGCCGAATCAATTGCATTTTTAACTGTCGTGTTTCCACTATTTTCAGCAGCAATTCCAATTTGCAATAACTCATTGCCGTCACCAGCTAAAATAGCTTCTAATATTTGATTCTGTTCATTATCTGACAATCCGAGAGATGAAAGACTAGTTCCACCTAAAAGCCTTGTAACTCTCGAATCAAACGCTGTTGCCTTTTCTTCTTCCAATCCCCTTAACCTTTGAGCCTCAGCAAATCGTGTATTATACGCAGCGTCTCGTTTATGGTCCGCCTCCTGTTTCTCCAACTGTTCTTTTTCTCTAAAATAAATTTTAGCACCAGTCTCATCAGCTTTGTTGATTTGTTTAGACCTTCTAATCATGGCTCTATATGCTGCTGGGTCTGTTGTCCTTAAAGTTCCCAGTCTAGCTCTATCAGTCTCATCAATTCCACCATCCCAATCGTCTCCTGTAGAAGCTTTCCACGCAGTCCTTAATTTTTCAGCGGTCTCAATATCCTCATATGCAGCTTTCTTTATCTTATCTTCACCACCCCAGAAATTTGTGGTTCTATACTTATCATATTGAGAGGAACCTGCCTCTCCAGCTTTTTTCCACGCATCACGTTGCTTTTGCATATTTTGAGCAAAACTGGTTTGTGAATATGCTCCTTGAATAGCTCCACCAAACCAATTTCCATTCATGTCTTTTGCACGCTTTCCGCCACTAATCACTGCATTTGTAAATCCTGCAGCCTTGCCAACAAAAGCTCCCGGCTTTTCGAGGCTTTTCTTTGCGGTTTCAAATCCTTTCGTAACTTGACCTTTAGCGTCTTTACCTTCTTTGATAGCATCGCCCGTACCAAACCAACCGCTAACCGTACCGATTAGGTTTTGGGCACTGCTAAATGCAATAATGTATATAAACAATCTCACAATTAACGTACCAAACTGCCCAAGCAACCCAAAGTCAATATCTGATATAAATGGTAATATTGAATACAACACGTTAAGCACACCTACTGCACAATATGCCGATGTTCCGCTTTTAACCATTTCACCAGTCCAACTCTTAAGTGGACCATCTCCCTTAATTGGATAGGTTGCAACCACCGCAGGACTAATTGCAAAATACAGCACCATTTTAAACAACCTCGAAACCATACCCCACGATATTTTACCAATTGCCCATATTAGGAAGGCTCCGCCAATCCAAATGGTAATATAACTAATTTTTAGTGCGTAATAATAATTATTTACAGTCCAAAAGCTCCATTTATCTGCGCTTTGACCAATTCCGGCAATATTTTCAGCCGCAAAATCATTGTCTATAATTTGCGCAAGGAGTTCCCAGTCTGCTGATTCAGCATTAAACGTATCCGCCTCATCATCAATATTTAATCCTGGGCAAGCATTGTTCATTTTAGTAATTGTCTCGTAAGACAAGCGTTCAAAAACAAGCATATCATGCAATTCATCTTCTGCTTCCTCACCCCTTAATCTATTAGCATTATAAGTGGCCGTGGTAAACAGCATGTCTGACGAACTTGCCGTGTCCGCCATTTTGGTGGCGCCATCAATGGCCTG
The DNA here is from genome assembly GCA_045633705.1 of Candidatus Onthoplasma sp. GTDB lineage: Bacteria > Bacillota > Clostridia > Christensenellales > UBA1242 > Onthoplasma. The sequence continues at coordinate 63,877 of JAZQYV010000010.1, read as the reverse complement.
CAACACAATATTGCCCACCAACAAACATACAACCGTCGCAACAGGTATTACCAAGTACAACCATAACCCTTTAAATGAATTACCAATAATCTTTTTTACGGGTTCTTGCTTTTCAGCATACTGATTTTTAACAATTGCAAATATTGTAAATATAATTAGCAATATTACACTAAGGATTACTATTGATATAAATATATCTTGCACCAAATTACTTTGAATAAAATACAAAACCAAGTCCCCTTCAATTTTCTCGGTCTTGCCATCTAGTGAACCCGTTACGCCTGTACCAATACCTGCGAACGCCTTGAAAACAACCTCAAAAATATCTAGTATCCAAAAAAATATCTCGCAAAATAACCAGATTATAGTTCCAAAAATATTTCCAACCCAATCCCACAATGTGTCGGCCATACCCTGTTCCCATATATCTGTAAACCAATTTAATATCTGAGAAGTTATTATTGAATTTTTAAACCCACCCATAAAAATCTCCTTTTGTAAAAAGTTATACATTTAAGTATATTGCTAGTTTTAAACTAGCTATAATCCACCTAGTTAATATTATCGAAAGTTGTCGTCAAGCGGTGCGTAGCAACATTTGACAGCAACTGATGGTTATACATACTAGGAAGTACTTGATTTATCAAGTCTAGTTGCATTAGCAACTTAAATTTGAATTCATTTGAAATTTAACTTCCGATAGTTTATATTAATAATATTATAAACTTTTTTATATTAATTATCAAGCAAATAAGCAAGATTTTTTACTTAAGTATACCACTTTTTAAATAATTAATGCTTTATAGCAATAGTCTTTGTCTATTGTAGAATACAACACATAAACTTAAATTGATTTTTAATTATAATATAGCAACAAAAAAGAGATGCAGTTGCACCTCTTTAAATCTCATTAAAAATATATTAGCACTTAAAGATAATCATGCTAGCACATTGCTTTACAAGGCTTAGTGTGTTCTTTAATGGATTTACATTGCTTTTGAAAATGTCAAAATCATTCTTTAAAGCATCAGAACTGTTATAGCCTTGAATCCAGCTCATCAAACCATAGAACAAACCAATTAGCACGGCAGTAGCCACCAACGAAATTGCGATATTGATTAGTTGTTGCTTATTTTCATCACGCTTACTTTTATCGTCAGCCTTAATCATCTTAATACCAACAATAATTGCCCATACCATACCAATACTACAAGCAATAACAAGTAGCGGAATTAAAATCTTATTAACCGCACCAGTAACCTTATATTGCCAAGTTTCAGCCACATTATCTAACAATTGTAAAAACATATAAAATCCCCCTTTCGCATTATCTCTTGCGATTTACATACAAACATATTAACAACATTAAAATAAAAAATCAACTAATTTTTCAAAGTTTTTAAAATTTTTGTAATATTTTCAACATTTTGTGTTGATTTTGCCTAAAAGCCATTATTTTAAGCCCATACATATTGTAATATTACCCTTGTTTTAATCTTTTACACATATAAGTTTAAATTTTGTTATACATTTTTGCTTAACGTTTAATACCAATACAGGTCCACAACAGGCAAACCTGTTTGTACATTCATACTTTTATAGTCTCATAAGCGAAGTTTTGCAACTAGTAAAACAATTAAAGCGAGTGTATCAAATACAAAATATTTGGCAGTACCCTATACTTTTTTGCCACCCAATGCGCTACAATTGCAGCGGAGAATATTATGAATAATACAATCGATTTATTTCAACAAAAGCTAAACGACCATTCTGTAAGAATAGGTATTTTAGAACAAAAGCTAAAAAATCTAATTCCAGAAATGAATGATGATGAAAATTTATCCAGCCTTGTAGCCAGCCTGCAAAACGAAATCAATACCCATAAAAGCCAAATAAGCAACCTTCAGTCCAATATCAACACACTAAACAACACCTATTCAAATGTGGTAAGCATGGTTGAGAATAACGCCAATTTAATTGAAGACTTAACCAGCACCGACGTCAAACATCAACAACTGTTAGATACTCTTTCATCTGAAATTAACACGCTTAACACAAGTATTACCGGCCTAAATAGCCAAATTGACACGATTGACCAAGCAATAACTTCACTTTCAGGCCAATATAACCAGCTGCAAACAGATATAGAAAAAAATGAAGCTGATATATCCGCTGTGTCAACACAAGTTGACGACATTTCATCAACAACTTCAGCTAACGAACAAAGCATTTCCGAAATAAATACAACGATTGAAAATTTACAACAGGAACATATTACTATTAACAATGCCATTGGCTCGTTGGATACAACATACTCATCTGTACTATCACGTTTAAAAACCTGCGAAAGCAATGTCGACGATGCATTAAACGACACATCTATGCTAATCAACACAACCAATACATTATCAAACAAAATAGAATCAAATACCACAACTATAACCAATCTTCAAAGCTCATTAAATCAAACATCAACAAAGGTCCAAAACAATACTGATGCTATTAGTAATTTAGATGAAAGTATTAACAACTTAAATACAGAAACTAACAGCATTAAACAAGAATTACAAAATCTTGAAATAAATAATTTTACACCCGAAATTGATAATGAACTATTTTTTGTAATAAAAGGAACTTATTTAACTGAAAGTCAACTTAACGATATACTTGACGGAACTTACACCCTATAGCGCAAAGCGTGTAATTAAGATTACACAGGCAGCGGCTTGCCGCTGCCAAAAGGCGCAAGCGCCTTTGCTTTGCGCCACCACTTATTAAACATAAAAAGGAGAATATTAATGAACTCATTAAATATATTAAAACAAGAACTAATTAACCAAAAAAATTTACTTGACCAAAAGGGTTTCCCCGTAACAACCCAACACACAAACCCTTCACCTAGCGAAATCACATCGGCTATCGAAAATATAAATATTGATTTATCTTCGGCAAATGCCACTCCTGAAGACGTAGCACAAGGCAAAACATTCTACGCGCAAACTGGTGAACTTAAAACAGGAACATTAGACTTAGCACAAATGCAAACTTTAAGCAAAATCGCAATCTCAATGATAACAGGAAATCAACCTGTTCTAATTCATATACCAACCGACAGCCAATACACCCACATTCGCAACTACGCCTATTGTAACGATTTTAACTCGAATAGCACTTTAGACAATCATAATCAAAACCTATTTTACAAACACAATCTTACATTGCCAAACAATATAACACGTGCCGGAATTAGCGCTTTTAGTAACGCAAACTTAACTGGGAAAGTAACGGTTCCAGAAAGCTGTCTAGAACTTGGAACCTACTGTTTTGCATATACAAATATAACCGAGGCTGAAGTACATAACGGCTATCAATTAAATTCCGCCAGTGCAGGTACTTTTGCGTTTTGCCCAAACCTTCTTAAAGTAACTTTTTGCGAGCCAGTAAAAATGTTGCCAGCCAACACATTTTCAACTTGCGATGTATTGCAAGAGGTGTATATGCCTTCAACAATGTCAGAAATACAAAGTACTGCTTTTTACAAATGCTACAATCTCCAATTAATTAAGTTTACTCGAACCACTCCACCAACATTGAGCTCTGCGACACTAAAATATTCTACATCTGCGACAATTCTCGTACCATATCTAAATTATGCGGCATACAAAAACTCAACCAACTATTCAGTTCACGGAAACCTTATCATGGGACACGGCGATTTTACCGCCGGAACAAGCCTTCCAAGCTCAATAACCGGCTATTCAATTAAATGGTACACAACTGTTGACAACGCAAAAAATTCAACCAATCCGGTTACAACCTGCCCAAACACTGGAACCATGTATGCAATGTTTACAGCATTGTAATCAATTTGCATATAACTTTAATCAAACTCATAAACTATGTTAAACAAAATAAGCCCTGCTTATCTTCGCTTATCGTTTGCAATATCATCCCCACAAAAATTAAAATACAATCATTAAAAAATTTAAAAGGAGAATTTATGATTATTCAAGAAATAGTAACTTTACATAATATGGAATTTAAGCACACCTACAGTTCGGACAATAAGTATATTCAACAAGTTGAAACTGGAGCTATATACAACGAGGCTTATGATGTTCCCGAACGCGAATTTAATTATATCGAAACCGAGACTACTTTAAGCGAAGATGATGCTTTATTGTCTTCAGCTTTAGACAATTAGAAACATGGTTCAATTAGCTGATTTATAAGGTTTTGTTAACATCTTAGCCAAAACTTAATACAATGCTTGATAAAAGAATCCTTATTATCCCGCTAATTGCGCCATAACACTTTTTACTACACAATATGTGGTTATACACAGAAGTTATCCACATTTCCACATTGTTTTTAAATTTTTTCTACATTTTTGGGCATTTTACGGCTCTTTTTTCCGTCTATTGAAAAGTTTTCCACATTTTGTTCCACAATCCAAAATGTTAATAAACTACTAATTTCCAGTATACTCTCCACAATTTACCGGACGCTTTTGCACTCCATACACAACCACACCTTGTTGCGGCAAATACTTATCAACCCTCAACAATTTTTTATCAACCACATTACCATCAACATATTTAACTAGGTAGGATTTGATTGTATAGCCATCTCTTGCTTTTTTTAATTCAAAACTTTCATCATCATATAACACTTTGTCAATATACTTGCCTTCATTATCATACAAAACATCTATTTTGCCTGCAGCTACCTGATTTACAATTTCATATTGTCTATCATAACTAACCTTGTCCAAAGCCTCACCGTACACACTAATTGTTATTTGGCTGTTGGTATATGCGCATAAAATGTACACATCTCCACCGGTGTTGTTTTCAAACACCAAGTCAGATGTGCCGTAATTAACCATTGCATCAAACCCCGCCTTTACATACCCAACCCTTTGGCTATGCTTTTGAGATTTTACAACATTTAATCCCGCAAGTAAAACCGCATTATACAAAGTGCTAGAAACCTGACACACCCCACCACCAACACCTTCAACAAATTCACCATCTAAAATTATTTTAGCATTTTTATATCCCCTATCTTCCGTACGTCTGCCAACGCAATCATTAAAACTAAACTTTTCGCTTTTTACTAAATGTGTTCCATCAATTGCATTTAACGCCTTTCTTACATTGTATTTTCGCCCACTGGTTGATGTTGCAATACTGGTTGAAAACTCACTACGTTTGTGTGTATATTTTTTTAACATCTCAGCAGTAACCATCGGTTTAGTTTCACAAACTGGAATATTTATATCAATTATTTTATTCCCCAAATCATACAATTTAATTAAATTATTATAAAATAAACATTTATTTAATTTAATTCCAACAATCTCTTTTTTTATATTTAATTTATTGTTTTTTATCTTAATTTCAGCATTTTGTGGCAATTTATTTATATTTTTTTCTATTTTATTTAATTTATTATTAAATCCTAAATAAATATAATTAAAAGCAATTTCCGGATTAATATTTATGTTAATTAATTTATTTATTAATTTAATTTTATCTTCCCTTGTTCCATTGCGGTTATACTTATTTATTCTTGAATTTATACTAAATACATTAGAGTCAATTTCAAAATCACGCGCATAAAATGTCCATACTTTATTCTTGTAATGCAAGTTGAAAATTGTATTATCGATTTCATCTTCTGCTTTCGCCTCTTCACTTTTTGTAAAACCTATACAAGATATATTTTTACAATTAGATTTTATCAAATTGTTATTATACAAAAAACTAAGTGTCGCTGCGCTTATAATCATCAATATTAATATTATACATTTATTCGACAAAAAACGCATAACACCCTCAATGTATTATGCGTTGTTTTTTACTACTTATACAATTCAACACCACTAAACCTGTTATAGTTTTCCACTATAAACATTTCATAAAAAGGAATTGCTAAAATTGGACAACAAGATTACGCCTTCCGCCATTGGATTATGGTAAAGAAATAAACGTGTTCCAAATTTAGATGCCGTTATAATACTGGCACAATATTTTTGCGTGAGCTTGGATTATATTGCTGGACTAGAAGATTAATATATATTAAAAGTTGACAAAAAAATAGTGAAGAATGGTCTCCACTAATTTTTTATTATCAAATATAGTTATTTAAGCGGTTTCCGAGTCATCTTCAACAAACTCAATTTGGTTATTATCATACTCAATCCCCACCACCTGAGAAACATCGCTAAGCTTTTTAGCAATCTTTTTAGACGACTTGGTTGCCTGTTCGATCGTGTCATTAGCATCACTTAGCTTATTTTGAGTTTTAAGAAGCAGTGCCACAAATTTTTCAAATTCAGTTTTAAAGGTTGAAAGTATTCCCCAAATTTCGCTACTGCGGCGTTCGATATACATTGTTTTAAAGCCCATTTGTAAGCTGTTTAGTAATGCAGATAGCGTTGTTGGTCCACATACTACAATCTTATAATTGGTTTGAATAAATTCGATTAATTCAATATCTTTAATAACTTCGGCATACAAACCCTCAATTGGCAAGAACATAACCGCAAAGTCTGTTGTTGTTGGAACTTCAATATATTTTTCATTAATCTTTTTGGCCTCATCTTTAATTCGGCGCACAAGTTGCTTATGACATTTTTCCACTTCTTCAAGGTCAGCCTTTTCGCTGGCCTCGGCAAGACGATAATAATCTTCTAGCGGAAATTTACTATCTATTGGCAAATACACATCTTTATCGTCACGCCCCGGCATAACTACAACAAAATCGACACGTTCCTTGCTATTATTTTTAATTTGAACCTGCTCTTTAAATTGTTGGGGTGATAGCATTTGTTCAAGCAACGTATTAAGCATAACTTCGCCCCACACACCACGTGTTTTTACATTGCTCAACATCTTCTTCAAATCGCCCACACCACTTGCAAGTGCTTTCATCTCACCAAGACCAGTATCTACGTGCTCTAGGCTGGATTGAATTTTTGAAAAACTTTCGTTTAGGCGTTGACTTAACGAAACATTTAATTTTTCATCAACTGTTACACGCATTGCATCAAGTTGCTTTTCGTTTTCTTGACGGATTGCGTTCATGCTAACGGTAATGTCTTGAGTAAGCTTTTCAATCTTTTCTTCATTTTTCGTAGTAAGAGCATCTACACGTTTTTGAATATTTTCAAGTTCTTGCTTTTGAAGTGATGAAATGCTAACAATTGCATTTTGAGTGTTGTTTAAATAATCACTCATCTGACGTGCATTTTCCTGCCTAATCGCATTCATATTTATATTTACTTCACTTGTAAGTTTTGCAATTCTGCCTTCATTGCGGTCCGCAAAATCACTTAAGTTCTTTTTAACATTTTCAAGCTCTTGACGTTGATTTTGCAAAATGTTGTTAATTGTATTATTTGTATTAATAAGTGTATTATTTAAACTATCCATCAACATTTTATTGTTGTTATTAATTTGATTTTGCATCGACTGAAATTCGCGCTCTACATTTTGCACGCTAACATCTCCGTGCTTAAATTTGCCAACACGCGCACATACAATAATGCCTGATAAGCACGAAACCACAGCCACAGAAATACATATTATAGTATATATCATAATTTACTCCATATATAATTTTGTAAATATTATAGCCGCAAAAAGAATAATTTGCAAATACTTTATTTTAAATTTATTAAAATAATTTATTATTTATTTAAAATATTACAAATTATATTAATTTTTAACAATTTATTCCCAGATATTGTTTTATTTGTTAATTAATTAAACACACCAATTTGCTTATAATTAATCTTATTTGTAGGCGTTTATTAATTTTTAATTGTTATTTTTATATATTTTAAATTAATTTTGCACTTTTTTATTTACAAAACCAAAAAAATGAGTATAATAATTAATATGTATAACGTGATTGTAAATCCAACTGCGGGAAACAATAAAGCCTCAAGGGCCATTAAAAAAGTTTCCAAATACCTTAAAAGCCAAAATGTAGAGTTTTTGGTGTTTTTTTCCGAGACAACAAACGACGTTGACGCAATCACAACAAAACTTTGCAAGCAAGGCGAACGTGATTTTATTGTTGTTGGCGGCGATGGAACTTTAAGTCATTTTGTAAATAGCCTTACCGACCCATCTAAAATAAACTTCGGTATTATACCCGCCGGCAAACATAATCATTTTGCAAGATATTTAGGCATACCTAAAAATCCTGTTAATGCAATTAAAAATATACTTGAACATCCAACGGTTAAAATAGATTATTTAAAATGCAATCAATACCGCGCGCTAAACTTAATTTCTTGCGGAGCCTTTGAAGTGGCTGAAAATAAATTTTTAACTCAAGACAAAGACTCAAAATTGTCAAGACTAAAAATCTTAAACAATACACTAAAAACATTTGAAGGTTTAACACTTAATATTGAATCCGATAACTTTACACAAAAAAACAAAACATATACATCGTGCGCAATATGCAACGGCGGATTTTATGGCGATAATATTTATGTTAGCCCGTTAAGTAATATGCACGACGGCCTTGCAAATCTTGTAACATTGGAATATAGCGCAGCTAAGCGTATTAAAAAAGATTATATGGTTGTAAAGCGAGGTAAGCATATTTACAAAAACCCAACATCAAACAGTTGGACTACACAAGTTAAAGCAACATCAAAACACCCATTCGATACAATGATTGACGGTGAAATTTATCAATTTGATACCCTTGAAATCAACGTTATAGCAAAAGGCTTAAATATTTATACCAAACCAAAAGATTAAAAAATACTAGGAAATTAATCCTAGTATTTTTGTTATTGTATAATAATTTTAACAAAGTTCTTTTTGCCCTTTTTAAATAATACACCTTCAATTAGTTCTGCTTTTGAAATGGTTGCAAAAGGATTGTCAATTACTTGATTATTCATTGAAATACCTTTTTGGTCAATTAGACGACGACCTTCGCCCTTTGACTTAACAAACTCAACTTGAACAAGCAGGTCAAGTATAGGAGTATTATCTGCTACTTCGCTTGTATTTAAAGTAACTGTTGGAGCATTGTCCATATTTTGACTGCCGTTAAATAGGTTTTCACTCATATTTTGAGCATCAATAGCATCTTGCTCGTTACGAATAAATTTAGTAATTTCATATGCCATACGCTTTTTAGCACTGACAATATCGGTTTTGACAAGTTCGCGCACTTCATCCATAGGAACGTCGGTAAATATTGCAAACATCATTTCAACGCAGGCGTCTGGAGTTTGATATACGCCTTGATAGAAATCGTATGCACTAATTTTTTCATTATCAATCCAGATAGCACCTTTTTCAGTTTTACCCATCTTTTTGCCTTCTGGAGTAAGTAGTAATGGATTGGTTACACCAACCATTAGTCTATCCTTATTATCAATAAAATTCATTTTACGACCAAGTTCGCTACCAGCAACAATATTTCCCCATTGGTCAGCACCGCCCCATTGAATAGAGCAATTATATTCTTTGTTTAGATACAAGAAATCGTATGCTTGCATTAGCATATAACCCATTTCAAAGAAAGTAAGCCCACCTTCTTCCATACGCTTAGCATAAATTTCGTTACTAATCATCTTGTTTACATTAAAGTGTACACCAACATCACGCATAAAGCTCACATAATCGTAGCCCTTGAACCAGTCTGCATTGTTTACAATAACTGCGGGGTTTTCGCCATCAAATTTTAAGAATTTGCTATAAGCACGCTTGATACTTTCAATGTTATGATTTAATTGGTCTTGTGTAAGCATTTTGCGCATTTCAGTTTTACCGCTAGGGTCGCCAATCGCTGCAGTTGCACCACCAACCAATATAATAATTTTATGTCCTGCTTGTTGCAGTCTGCGCATAATGCACGCTGGCACGCAATGGCCAATGTGTAAGCTATCGGCTGTTGGGTCAGTGCCAGTATAAATTGCAACTGGCTCACCATTTAATAATTGTTTAAGTTTTTCTTCATCTGTTGATTGATAAATCAATCCTCTATCTTTTAGTAATTCATATAACTGCATAATATTCTCCGTTTATTATTCCACTGGTGTAAGTGTTAAAGTTGCACTAACACTAATTTGATCTCCTTGTTTGGTAAATTTTAAAATGTAATTATCATTATCATCTAAATTTGTTAAAGATGTTAATTCATCAGCCGCATTTGTTTGATTAAACACCGCACATCCTGCATCTGTGGTAATAACCAAGTCAAACGAGCGCCCAATGGTAGATGGGGTTAACATATAGTATACATCATCAGTTACAAACTCGATTGTGATTGTTGCCGTATACACACCTTCACTTTCCGCTATTTCAATAGTATAAGGATTTGTTAATGTTCCATCTTCTACTGGAGTTTCTGGACCAACAGGTGGTGTTTCAGGCGTTGAATTGTCGGCCGTTCCTTTATACTTGTTTTCCCACAAACTATCAATCCACTTTTGCACAATCTTACCATCAACAACATACTTTTCCACCATTTTATCGGTGACGTTGTATATTGGCTTTACAATTTTTGTATTATCTTGAATTATTGGTGTTAATTTTGTGTTAATAAATGGAACTACAGTCATTAAAGTTAATACAATTGTAAACACAACCACAATAATGGTTCCTTTAACTGCTCCAAATCCAGCACCTAGCAACTTATTTGTTGCGCCAAAAACACGATTACGTGTGATATTATCAAAGAATTTTGACACAATTGCCAGCACTATTTTAATTAGTATAAATAGAAGAACAGCTGAAATTAACAACATTATAATAGATGCAAACGAGCCACTCACAATTTCAGCGACGGTAGAACCCTCAATTTTAGCAGCGCTTAATGGTTTTAACACATATGACATAAGTTTTTTCAAAAAGCCATTTGTGCCTGCAGGTATTTGATTTACAATATCTGCACCTGACACCCCATTTTCGATTGGTATGCTATAAAACTCGTTCATGCCTGCAATGCTTTTACACAACTTTCCACCAATCAAGCCGGTAAAGTCGTATATTTTATTTACCAATTTTGCCACAAACCCTGCACAAAAAATACTTATACCAACCACAACCACTGTTGAAAACAATGATAGCACTGATTTGAAAAATCCTTTACGCAGCCCAATAAGAGCAAACACTGCAATAAATGCAATAATTAAAACATCAATTACGATTCCGCTAACAGATGAAACCGATAACAACATAAAATCCTCCTTTTATTATGATATAATTTTAACATATAATATTTTAAAAGTAAACAAAAACTGAAATAATTTTATTTGTAATTAGTATTTTAATTGTACCTAAAAGACGATATAAATAAAATAGAACAAATTGTTACTTAAGAAATTAAATATTGTCAATATTTTTATTTAAAATCACTCATATTTATATTGATAAAACAAATAATATTAAAATATGAACAAAATAACATTAAAAAACGATTGTGCATTTTACAATTTTATGTTAAAATATAACCATTCGAATAAAGAGGTGAAATATGGTTGCTAAAAAGAATAACAACAAACGAACTTTGTTTATTATCCTTGCGGTTTTATTGCTTGTAGTGTTGCTTTATAGCGTATATGCGGCTAATAAAACTGATAAGCGTTTAAGTTATACCGAATTTAAACAAATGGTTAAAACTGAACAAATAGGCGAAGTATATATTAACGATTATACTATCTACATTAAAAAATCGGATAGCAAAATTAAGGAAGAGGAATTTCCTGACAAATATGACTATTATTGCTCGTATATGAACAATGAGGTTGTAATTACATTTATCGAACAATATAATGAAACCAAATGGTTAAATGTTGGCGATTACTACGACGAAGCCACTGGAACAATTACCCGCGCTGAGGATTATCAGTCCGGCACAACAGTTGGCAAACTTGTAACTGAGGCTCATTATGCTAAAGGTTTTATTAAATACGATGGGAAATGGGATACAGGTTCTTGGCTTGAAACTGCCCTACCATGGATAAGTTTGGCCATAATCGTAATATTGGGTATTGTAATATTCCGTTCAATGTCTGGCGGTGGTAACAAAGGTTTTGCGTTTAGTCGTAGTAAAGCTAAACTTGTTGTGTCGTCAAAAGTTCGATTTACAGACGTTGCAGGCGCTGAAGAAGAAAAGCAAGAATTGGAAGAGCTTGTTGAATTTTTGAAAAATCCTCAACAGTTTACCGACCTTGGTGCAAGAATCCCTAAAGGAGTGTTATTAGTAGGCCCTCCTGGAACTGGTAAAACATTGCTTGCAAAAGCCGTTGCAGGCGAGGCAAAGGTTCCATTCTTCTCAATTTCAGGCTCTGATTTTGTTGAACTATACGTGGGTGTTGGTGCTTCACGTGTTAGAGATTTGTTTGCTCAAGCTAAAAACAATGCTCCATGCCTTGTATTTATTGATGAAATTGATGCTGTTGGTCGCCAACGTGGCGCTGGTATGGGTGGCGGAAACGATGAACGTGAACAAACCCTTAACCAATTATTGGTTGAGATGGACGGTTTTGAAACAAATAGTGGAGTAATCATTCTTGCAGCAACAAACCGTGCCGACATCCTTGACCCAGCACTTACAAGACCTGGTCGTTTTGATCGTCAAGTATACGTAAATGTACCGGACGTTAAAGGCCGTGAAGAAATTATCAAAATCCATACTCGCAACAAGCCAATGTCTAATGATGTAGACTTTAAGCGCATTGCTAGACTAACTAGCGGCTTTGCGGGTGCAGATATTGAAAATATGCTTAACGAGGCGGCGTTGCTTGCCGCACGTGACAAGCGTGTTAAAATTACAATGGTAGATATACAGGAAGGAATCAACAAGGTATTGATGGGTCCTAAAAAGAAATCTCGCCTAATTACTGAAGATGACAAAAAAATTACCGCAATACACGAAAGTGGTCACGCAATCATTGCACACAGTCTACCTAATTGCGATTCGGTTCAAGAAATTTCTATTATCCCTCGTGGTCATGCTGGAGGCTATACCTTAACCCTAGATGAGCAAGACCGCACACATATGACAAAGCAAAAATTACTTGACACAATTACTATGATGCTTGGCGGACGTGCCGCTGAAGAAATTATGCTTAACGACATAACCACTGGCGCATCAAATGATATTGAACGTGCTACAGGTGTTGCCCGTAAAATGGTTGCCGAATGGGGTATGAGTGAAAAATTTGGCTTGGTAAGCTATGGCGAGGGTGGTCAGATATTTGTTGGCCGTGATTACCAACAAACCAAGGGTTATAGTGAACAAATTGCTACGGCCATTGACCAAGAGGTAAAAGTTATTATTGATGAGGCTCACGCAAGAGCAATTGAGATATTGAAAGATAAAAAGCAATTAATTGAAGATTTAAAGCAAATCTTGTTAGAAAAAGAAACAATCTACAACGAAGAATTCAAACTTTTATATGACGGCGCATCTGTTGAAGACATTAAAAAAATAATGACAGAGAACGAGGCCGCCAAACAAAAATATCAAGAAGAAGCCCGCAAATCCGCAATTGAAGAACGAAAAAATAAGGAAATCAATTCTCTTCTAGAAACCGCTGAAGCTTCTTTGAGAGTTGGATTGATTACTGAAAAAGATTTGGAAAATATCAAGCAAGAAATTTTACGTAAGCAGGCCGAAGAAGGAAAAGACAACGACACAGACGAAAAGTCTGATAATACAAACGATGCTGGCGAGACAGATAATGAAAACAAGGAAAACTAAAATATCTATTGCTATAATTTTGTTGATAGTTATTTTTATAACATCGGCTTTGCTTACAATGAGTTTTGTAAAAGTTTCATTCATTATACCGATTAGTAGACCGGATAATATTATTGTGTACTACAATAATGAAACAACAAACAAAGTTTTTACACCAAATGATTACGAATATAATAAAATTTATTCACTAATCGTTTCCGGATGCAAAAAACCAATATTAACAGCATTGTTTGACAATGATTTATCTAATGATACTAAAGTTCAACAAATTGGGCAGTCTAACATAAAATTTACAAATATTATAATTAACTTTTCATATGACAAGCCACAGGTAGTTCAACTAAAAAATAAGAATTATCTATTGGAAGGGCAAAATTACTGGTATCAAAATTTGATATTTACACTTTCATCTGATAATAAGTTTAAGTATAATGATGTTGCAATTATTTTACCGGAAAGTTCTTTGGAATATAGCGGACCTTTTGCCTATTCATTAAAGTACAGCATATACTCCAACTGGCAAAAAAGTTATAATTATGTAAACACCCTATTTTAACGACAAAAAATATAGGCTTTAATTAAGCCTATATTTTTATTTTATTTCTTTGCATAAACTCTGGCAAGTTTTGTAACAATGCTTACTGCTGATAAAATCATAAATATCACTAATCCAATACCAAAATCAGAAATTAATGTTGTTAACACGGCAAGCACAATTACATTTGATACTAATGTGCAAATATATAATACTTTTTCAACCGCATTAAATATTTCATTTTCAGTATCAATACGCACAGTCAAAGCACAGTCAACTACCAACGAAATTACATATAATACCATCAAAGCGGTAAACACGCCCGAATATTGTCCACTTTCCAACACAAGTCTCCATCCAGAAACTTCTTTTGTACCGCCTATGAAAGCAAAACAAAAACATATAATTGTAAAAATGCTAAGTAAACCTATTACCAAGTTAAGTTCTTGGTTTAATGTAACCTTTGCTTTAGGTTCTTGATTTTTTACAACTTCCGCCCTTTGCACTTCAACTTTTGCCGTTTCCACTTCTACCATAACTGGTTCAGCTTTTACTTTGGCAACCTTGTTTGACTTTGATGCAGTTTTTGATGCTGGTTTTACAGCCTTTACTTTTGCTGTTGTTGAAACTTTCTTTTTTTCCATACTTAATCCCCCTTATTATTTTTAGTTTACCCCACAATAAGGGTTAAAGTCAATTGTTTTTTTAGTTTTGTTAAATTTAAATGATAATTTTATTAAATAGCTCTAGATTGACCAGCGATTTTACTTTGACACTTATCTATACCACGCTCAACCATCTCCAATTTGCGGGCTATATCCATTTCACTTCCAAGTGTTGGGTTTTTTGCTATAAGTCTAGAGCATTCTGAATATCTCGCGTGAGCAATTTGGTAATGACTTAAAGCCCTTTCAATTTCACCATTAGAATACAATGAATCTGCTTTTCTGTATATATCTGTTCCTTGAGCTTCATTTTTTGAATATAATTTTCTGTACGCTGATACCACATCTTCATCTATTTCGTAATACATAATACTTCCTCCCCTTGTTATTTTAATAATAACAAAAATATTTTCTTTTGACAACAATATTTTAGCCAATTTACAAAAAAAATAAAACCCAAGAACTTATTTCTCGAGTTTTATATTTTACAGATTAGTTTTCGCTGTAGTTAACTTTTACAGATGGTCCCATTGTTGAAGCAACATAAACACTCTTCAAGTATGTTCCCTTAGCGCTTGAAGGCTTAGCCTTGATAATAGCACCCATAACTGCATCTAGGTTAGTTTTTAGTCTGTCTGCACCAAAGCTTGCTTTACCAATAATAACGTGAACATTATTATTTTTGTCAAGACGATATTCAACTTTACCAGCCTTAACGTCTTTAATAGCTTTAGTAACATCAGTTGTAACTGTACCACTCTTAGGATTTGGCATTAAGCCTTTTGGTCCTAGGATACGAGCACAACGACCAATAGCACCCATCATATCAGGTGTGGTGATACATACATCAAAATCTAACCAGTTTTGTGTCATAATCTTTTGGATGATGTCATCATCACCAACAATGTCTGCACCAGCAGCCTTAGCTTCTTCAGCCTTGTCGCCCTTAGCAATAACTAAAACACGAACACTTCTACCAGTTCCTTCTGGTAATACTACTACGCCACGAACTTGTTGGTCAGCGTTACGACCATCAACACCAAGACGTACATGCAATTCAATACTTTCGTCAAACTTAGCCTTAGCTGTGTCAACAACTAATTTCATAGCCTCATCAGATGTATAGGCTTTAGTTTTGTCGACAAGCTTAGCACTTTCAATATATCTCTTACTCATACTAACCCTCCACTACTTCTACGCCCATACTGCGAGCTGTACCAGCAATCATTGCCATAGCTGATTCAATACTGCTTGCATTTAAGTCAGGCATCTTTATTTCTGCAATTTTGCGGACTTGTTCAGTTGTTAACTTTGCAACTTTTTCTTTATTAGGCTTTCCGCTACCCTTTTCAACTCCTGCTTCCTTGCGAATTAAAACCGCTGCAGGTGGTGTCTTTAACACAAAAGTGAAAGACCTGTCTTCGTAGATTGTGATTACACATGGTATAATCATACCTGCTTGACTTGCTGTTTTGTCATTAAATTCCTTTACGAAACCAGCAATGTTAATACCCTTAGGTCCTAATACTGAACCAATTGGTGGAGCTGGTGTAGCCTTACCGGCAGGAATTTGAATCTTGACAATACTATTAATTTTCTTTGCCATAAAATTCTCCTCCTATATGGCTGTGGTTCCATTGATGAAATGAATAGATTTTTCATCTCCCACAAATGCTCTCTTTAAGGCTGATGCATTTCCTTTTTTCTACACGTTTCTTACTGGTGATAATTCTTGCTCTAAATATTCTTTCATTTGATTATTTAGCTCTTCAAAGCCATGCTTATATTGACCTACTAAATGTTGGTCAACGCCCTCCGCTTTTAAAAATGCAGGACAACCCATCTTTAACATGGTTGCAACATTTCTTAACATTGTAGTTGCTTGCTGTCTTGTCATAGTCTTTGAACTAACCGCCATTTGAATATTCATAAATTGTGTAAGAGCATTGTTGTACAAATGGTTTAAACCATCTGAAAATTGCATATTTTTATCCATAAATTAATCCACCAATATTATTGATTAGTTTTTCACTCTAACTTGGTTATAACTTAGTTCTACAACTGAATCACGACCAAACATTTCAACAGTTGCCTTTAATTTTAAGTTGTCTTTATCAATTTCAGTTACTTTACCCACAAACGATGCCAAAGGTCCATCTAAGATTTCAATAATATCTCCAACACTTATGTCGATATTTACAGATACCTTTCCAAGCCCCAAACGAGCAACTTCTTCTTCAGTAATACAAACTGGACGGCCTTTAGGGCCAACAAAGCTTGATATATATTGTGTACGAGTAACCGCATGCCAAATGTCATCACCGTAAATCATTTTAACAATGATGTATCCAGGCATCATCTTTTTAGGTACTAACACTTTCTTACCACGCTTTTCTTCCAACACATCTTCCATAGGAATGATTATATCAAAAATACGGTCTTCAAGGCTATACTTACTAACGGTTTGTTCTAGATTTTGTTTAGCGACACTTTCATAGCCGGCAAATGTTTTCAACACATACCATCTAGCTTCAGTGTCAATATTTTTCTCTAATGCCATAAACCCTCCTAAACAATAAAGCCTACAAGCCAGCTGCAAAGTCTATCAATACCAAACACTACAAGCAAGAATGCCGCAGTAACAGCTAAAACAACACCCGTTTGTTTAAGCACTGTGGTAAATTTAGGCCATGTAACTTTTTTAAGCTCAGAACTTGTTTCCTTTAGTCTTTTAGCTATTTTGCTAGGTTTTTTGTCTTTAGACTTCTTTTGCTTTTTAGCCTTTTCTGCCTTAACTGGTTCAGCCTTAGTTTTAGCTTGCTTAACTTCAGCTTTTCCCACATTTTCAGTTGCAGTTTCAGTTACTTCAGAAACAGATTGAGTTTCTTCAACCTTTACATCTTGGCTAAGTTCTTCATTATTTGCCATAATTATCTCCTATTTTGTTTCTTTGTGTGCTGTGTGCTTCTTGCAGAACTTGCAGTACTTGTTAAGTTCGATTCTGTCTGGATGTTCAGCAGAATTTTTGCTTGTGTCATAGTTTCTATTCTTGCATTCTGTACAAGCAAGAGTGATTTTTACTGTTTTAGTTTTTGCTTTTGCCATAATTTTTCTCCTAAAAAAACACCTTTCGGTGCATTAATACAATAATAATATATCATATATTTCAATTTGTGTCAACACGATTTTAAAAAAAAATTGCCTAAAATCAAAATTTTAAGCATTTTTTATACATTTGTATTGACTTAAGCCTGGATTTACCACATAAATGGTCGATTTGTTGTGTCCTCTTCTGTAGAATTATTCTCCGCCTTAGGCTCATCTTGAGTGTTTTCGATATTAGATTGTTCTGGCTGAACGCTAATTTCTGTTCCATTTACTTCTTCTTGAACAGATTCTTCGCTAGCACTGATTGAACTTGGCTTTGGCTCCAAGGTTCCATTCTCCAACTCTTTATTGCGCTTGATTTGCTCTTTAGAAGGTTTTACCCTTTTCTGTCTTGGTGCTGTAGTATAGTTGCCCAACATAAATTCAACAAATTGGTATTTCTTGCCATTAATTTCGCTAATATATCTAAACAACACATATGCCACTGCGAATATTGAATATATTGCACAAATATTGCGCATCACAAATGGGAACTTGTTTGTAATTCCGTGCAAATTAAAATCATAAGCAAAGAATAACACAATTAATAATAAAAGTTCAATCGCTATAAGCGCTAATATGTCCCAAAAACGTTTTTTCTTGTCACTTTTTAAAATACTTGATATTGCCAAAAACAATAAAATGCTTGTAGCAATAAATGCAAAGCCCACACCATTAAAGAATGATATAATATTAGATATTGCAATGCCTATTGCAAAAATACCAATAATATACATATAGGCTCTATTGAAATAATTCTTTTCCATACTTAACTCCTTTGTGAATTATGCATAGTATAGCACATAATTCCATGTTTGGCAAATAATTAGTGCCAAATTTTTTAAATCTATTTTCAATATATGCAAAGGCATAAAATATTGTTACAAATCCTGTTAATAATTGCATAGCGCTTTCACGTTATGTAGTATTATGTTTTTACTCAGTTATCAATAAAAGTTATAAATTTACAAATACTACTGATATGTCATACTTTAACTATCATGCCAAAATTAAAAATTTAATCAAAAATGGCAATTGTATCGGTGTTAGCCTATTATATAAATATCACACCATAAAACCTGCAATGGTGTTTTATTTCAACAACCACAAACCAATGCCCGTACGCGACTACCGCTGGAATGAATATTTTCCATTAATCAAACAATATAACATGAAATTAGATAATCCCGATAATTTGTATTATTAGTAGTGATATCCATCTTTAAATCTGCATTAAAAAATCAACCCACCATCATGGGTTGATTTTGTTATAATATGTCCTTCTCATAATTAATTTTATATAGGTTTGTGCTGTTTTGGTCAACTTTTAAGTTGTCACTTATTTCAAGGTCAGCAACGATGTAAATCGTGTTATCTACTGCTAGCACAGGAATATTCCCACGCAAGCGTTGTGGGATTTTTTTGTCCGCCAAGAAATCATTTAGTTTTCTTGAGCTTTCATGACCAAATGGTGTAAACATATCTTTTTCTTGCTTAAATCTCCACACTGCATTTGCTGGAACTTTATTGGCATCAATAACATGTTGATGAGGTTTAATATCATTAAACACTTTTGAGCTAACTATACGCATTGTTCCAAACCCCTCAATATATGTTTTGCCTTTACTAAATTCCTTAGTTATGGTTTCAACTTTTGCTTTAAGTGGCGCAACAGTTAGATACTCATATTCTTTATGAACTTTAATTCCAAATGGCAAATCAATACTATCGCCATTTTGTCCTTCTCGTGCAAATTCGCAAATCATTGCAATGTGTCTACTTTCAATATCTTGGCTAGCATAATTGCTTAATACTTTAAATAGTACTCGGTTGATAACGCTTGGTTGATAGCTAAAGTAGTACATAGGTATCCTAGTTACATCGCCAAGTTTTGCAATAGCACCAGTTTCAATTTGGCTGTTAATATATTTATCATCTTCAGCACAGATGTCTGCAAAATGCACAAGATTTTTATCAACCGACCTAAACTTTTTACGTATTGTTGGCATAACAACGTTGCGTATATAGTTTCGTGAATAGCTTGTATCTTCATTAGTTTCATCGTCAACATATGGAATTGCATATTCATCAATGTAACCCATAATTTCTTCTCTAGGTACTGTTAGCATTGGGCGAATATACTTGTTGTCACGCATTGGTTCCATACCCTTAGCGCCTGCAAGCCCGCAACCACGAAGAAGGTTTAATAGTATTGTTTCGGCCTGGTCGTACATATGATGCGCAAGAGCAATCTTATCTACCAAACCCTTTTTAATTAATGCTTCAAATGTGTTATATCTAGCATCTCGTGCCGCCGCCTCGAGTGACAACTTTTCATCTCTTGAAAGTTTAATGGCATCAACTTTAAACGTATACGCCTTAATATTATTTTCTTTGCAATAATCCATTACAAATGCGCTATCAGCCGCACTGTGTTCACGAATGCAATGGTCGATATTAATTGCAATAACTTGACATTCAAACAATTCACGATTTTCGTGCAAAAAGTGAAGTAATGCCATACTATCTCGTCCACCACTAGTAGCCACCCCAATAATTTCGCCTTGCTTGATTAACTTGTTTGCTTTGATATAATCTAAAATTCTGTCCATACCTAACCTCTTGCCCACATTATACACCAAAACTTAAAAAACGTCAATAGTTATCGATTAAATTGATAAGCATAAATTTAATTTTTATTTTGTATTTATATTTGCATTTTTATTACGTTTTTTGTATACTTAATCCTAAAGGAAGAACTTATGAAAAACTATTTAGAATACAATTTTACTACACGTTTTGATGATGTTGGCGCAACTAGGACAATGATGCCACATAATATTGTGTCGTGCTTTCAACTTGCATCTAACAACCACTCGGACATTTTAGGTGTTGGTGTTGAAGATATACGCAAAAGTTGTAATGGTAAATGGGTAGTACTTAAGGCAAAGTTTGAATTTGACCGTTTCCCTTCCATTAACGAAAATTTAACCGTTGCCACCTGGCCTCTTCAAACCCGTATGCTTTTCCCTCGTTGCTTTGAATTGAAACAAGATAATACTAGCATTGTGCGTGGCCGTATGGAGTATGGTGTATTAAATGAAGAAACTTCTCGTATGGTATTGCCTAAATATGTTGGTGACCTTGGTATAACCGAGTTTTTGCCAAGCAACATGCAAGATGATAGTTACACCAACTCAACTTGTGAGTTTAATGAAACTGATTTAGTATACACCAAAACTATTCGTTTAAGCGAACTTGACTATAACCAACATGGAAACAATATTGCATATATCAAAATGGCACAAGATTGCTTTAGTTTTGAAGAATATTCAAACCTTAACATCTCCGTTCTTGAAATGTACTACACTAATCAATGCTTTGAAGATGACCAAATCAATATGTACAAAAAGAAAATTGACAACAGGTATATTATCGAAGGCAAAACGAGTAAAAAATCAATCTTCCGTGCAGTGTTCATTTTAAGATAACAAAAAAGACCTGAAATTTATAGGTCTTTTTTGTTATTAAATATTAAAGTATTATTAAAAGCAATCCGTATACCAACATTATCATAATGTCAATGATAGATATTGCCAGTCCCGCAATTGCCAATCCGCCGCCCTTTACGTTATCTTTACCAGCCGTTGACTTTAATCCAAGCGCACTAAATATTAATCCTACAACTCCGTAAATCAATCCACAAACAAACACCCCAACCAAAGACAAAACAAATCCAGTAACTGCATCAGCAGAATAATGGTTTCTTTGATAATCAACATCTACACTTTTAGTGTCCACCAAGATGAACCACGAAATAAAATAATATACAATGGCAGGAATAATGCTGATTAACACATAGTTATATGCAGTACTAATCGACCCAATAAAGCAATATATTGTTGAGGCAATAGCCGTATTTAATAGAGCAATTCTCATCGCTTTCTTTTTTGATGACTTACCATATATGTAAAGATGGCTAAATGGATATGCCAAATATATAATCAAAGTTGCAACTATATTAGATAATATTGTAAACCAATTCATATTAAAATTTCCCCTTTAAGACTTAATTATATTAATCATTATACGACCTTCCAAAACTAAAAGTCAAGCATTTGATTAAATTTTAATACACATATATTCTGTATATATACAAAAAACAAAAAAGACCTATCGATTTAGGTCTTTTTTAGTTAAAAGATTATATTGCAATAGCAAACACAATGAAAAATATCAAAAACGATAATGCGCCAAATGCTATATCAAGAATTGAAATTATCAAGCCCGCCGTCGCCATTCCCGCACCTTTAAGGTTTTCATTTTTGTTTATTTCTTTTAATGCTCCCGCACTAAAAATTGTTCCCAAAATTCCGCAAACAACGCCCGCAAAAACCGCACCAACCAACGATAACACAAATCCAGCAATTGCCTTACCTGACATCTTTTTTTCTGTTGCTGGGCTTGCTTCTTGAATAGGTTGTTTAGCAGCCGTCTCAGTTGTTGGCTGAATATTTGTTGTTGGAATAGCTTTTTCAATAGCCTTTATTTCTGCACCACATTCAACGCAAAATTTAGCACCTTCCACATTTTCCTTTCCACAATTAATACAAACCATATATCTTTCTCCTTTGTAATATCTTTATATTATCATAATTTACAAATAATGTCAATACCGCAAAACTTAAAAACATGTCAAGAGCAAAAATCCGAGCCATTATTAAGTCTAAGTACTTTTATGCTTACCAATCCCAAATATTATGAGTATATACTTTAACATCGTTATAGAACTCAAAATATTTTTTACCATTTTGATTTTTAGTTAGTTTATATTTTTGATATGGTGTAAGCGGTTTCTTATTATCTTTTCTATTTTGTGTTGATTGAGTTTCAATACACTTTTCGGTTGGCGTATTGTTATTTGCTATATTAGTCACACTTTCCGGCGCCTTAATTTGTTCGTTTGTTTCCATAACTAAATTATATAATAAAAAAGTTAAGATGTCAATATCAACCTTAACTTTTATTTTATAACCGAATTATTGTTTACCAGTGCTACCAATTCCACCTCTATCAGCATTATCCAACTTTTCAACTATTTTAAACTCAACTGGTGGCTGATGTTGAAGTATTCTAAATTGACAAATACGATCGTTTTTATGTATTACTGTATCACGCATTGCAAGGGCTGGAAAACGCCACTCGTCATTATCTCCACAATATGTTTCATCAACAACACCAATGCTATTGGTTTGAAGCAAGCCAAAGTTTTTAAAAGTAGAGCTACGTGGTGCAATAATCGCCTCATACCCTTCAGGCAATTGCATTGCCACGCCCAACTTAATAAGCTTAAACTCGCCAGCTTTCATTTCCACCTCTTCAGCGGCACGCAAATCATACCAATCACTTTTGCCCGCAATAAATTGAATAGGCTCAATGTCTGTAAAATACTTAATTTTAATTTCCATAACTGTCTCCTTTGTATAAAATTATTATATCATATTTTTAATTTTAAGTAAAATAATCTTTAATTGTTATCATAAAATTGCCACACAAAAAATCTCACAATATGTGTGAGATTTTGTTAATATCTTTTGCGCATATCAATGCCATCAAATCTAATATTTAATGCCAATAGTTTGTTTGATAGTCTACTATAAATACGGTCGTCATAACGATTTAAAATATCTTCCATATTTAGGTTTGTAGAAATCAATGTTGGTTTATATCTCTTTTGACGAAGATTGATTAGATTAAATAAATATTCAATAGTTATATTTTTAAGCAATGGTTCTGTACCCAAATCGTCAATAATCAACACATCGCAATCCATATATTCATTTACTTTGCTTGGAAGTGAAAAATGATATTTCCTGCATTCGTCATTAAGCGCAAAAGATGTGGTAAACATCACATTAAATCCACGAGCAATCAGCTGGCTTGCCATACATTCTAACAAAAATGTTTTGCCTGTACCAGTTCCCCCAGACATTGTTATATTTAAAATGTGGCTATCCGGATATTTGTCACACCATTGTTTTGCCAAATCATATATCTTTGTTAAACTTGGACTTAAATCCTTGGCACAATCATTAAATGTAACAAATTTGTATTGCTTGTTTTGTTCACTTAGTCGTTTGTTGAGTTCGGCTTTTAAACAGTCACAAAGCCTACCATTAATCGCCCCAGTATCGTTGCACTTACTGCATTCATATTGCGGCTCCATACGCCTAATATCGACTTTATGCGAATATATGTAGTTGTTGTATAAAGTTTTGATTTTTTCAAAAGCATTACTTGCTTCCAAAATTTGTATATCGCTTCCACCATACTTTAGCTTGATTAAATCAATTTTTGCTTGATTGTAATTGGTGTAAAGTCGTTTAAATTCTTCATCTTTGCACAACTCTTGCACATATTCGTCAGCCAAAATCTGCGCATGATGACGCTTGCGGTCAAGATCAAGTTTTAATTCATTAATAAGTTGTGTTTTTGTCATTAGATTTCCACCTCATCAAGATTACTAAAGAAACTATTTAATTGCTCCTTTGTATATTTATCTGATTTTTTAACCTGACATTCGTTTGAACCAACACTTGTCACCGAATTTGCCTTAGCCTGTTCTAGGGTTGTAACACCTTTTGCCTTCCAGTTTGACAAAATCTTGTTCATGTATTGCATAGCATTGGCCTTGCACACGGACATACTGGTTGCATATTCCACAATATCTTCGCCAAAGCCCCAAAGTTCGGTCCAAGTGCGATAAAATTCACGGTCAAACTCGTTAACGTATCTCTTTATGCCCAACTTATCAAGTAACTCGCGCACTTTTTCATCTTGCGCAATCAAGTCGTTTAGATATTCATTAAATGCTTCCAAAGTTACAATGCCTAACTTAAACAACTTTTGCACAACTTTGTCATATGCATCCAGTGTGCGAATGCTGTTTTTAAAACAATAATCCGCAATCTTAACCAAGATATCTTCGCCATATCCCATTTGCACCCATTTAATAATATATGTATCAATAACCTTGGTCAAGTCCTCATAATACAATCCAAGACCTTTTACAACTTGACGCGCAAGGCTGGTCATATTGTCTTTTTGTGTTTCGTAATTTTCAATTTCAATAATCGAATTTAATCGCATCTCATAATACTTGTTAAGCAGGTTGTTTAAATAATTCATATCCGCCTTGGATTTTTTTAATTGCAAACGCTTTGCCACTGCAACAATAGTATTTAAGTCAAAGTCTAACTCACCAAGCCACTTATTAAGCATTTGCACATCTTCTAATTGAACTTTGCGCTTTGTGCCAAGTGCTCCCAACACAAGCATAACTTTGTCGTCCAAAACTCCCAGTTCGGTAATCTTGTTTTCAACATCTGTGCAGGTGTGTACACCTTCGGTTGCCCAGTTTTTGGCAACAGTAATTATATAAGGATATGTAACATTTTCGCCCTTAAGGTTGGCACAATATTTGATAATCATTACCAAAGCCTCTGGCTCGATATGTTCCTTTTCAATAACATTATAATATTCGCTAAATTCGGTTGGGGTAAGCATACGTTTATTTAAAATTTCTTGTACTTGAATATTAAAATCAGTGTACTTACCAATTTTGTACTTTTTAATGCTTCCAAGGCTAGAGTTAAGTGGCATAAATCTAACTTCCATAGGATTAGTGTTAATCACTTGCACCACACCCTGCTCTTGCCAATAGTTAAATGCGCCAATAATTTCATCTTCAGTCACGTTTAACACATTTGCAAAGTTAGAAAGATTATTGTCTGGCGCAACGCTATTAGCGCATTTACTAAGCCCCATCAAATACACTTTAACGCAAAGGTCTGGCGCATCTGGCAAAAAATTGTTGATAAAAATATTGTCTACTACCGTTTTGTCGTTGATAATGTATGAAGAACTATATTTACATAAACACATATTTTCACCACCTTTTGTATTTTTCAATATTAGTGTATCACAAACCCACAACTTAAACAAACAATGTTATGCACAATTTTCAAATATTGTCCACAACTTGTGACGTTATTGTGGATAACTCGTCATTTTTTTTGCATTTGATTAATAAGTTAGTGTAAAAGGAGTATTATGAAAAAACTTTTAAAAATATTATGCCTTGCCTGTATTTGTATATCCGCCACCTTGTTTGTTGGCTGCAAATCCAAAAAAGATGATTTAAACAAACTTGGACAAGGCTTAAGCAGTTACTATATGGACATAAATTATAATGATGAAACCAAAACACTATATGCCGAGCAAACTCTAAATTATGTAAACAACTCTGATGCATTGCTAGGCGAAATATATTTACATCTGTACGTTGCCAATTTTTGTGCGGGAGCAAAAAATGTGCCAGTTGAAGATATATACATGGCAAAAGCCTACCCAAATGGCCAAAGTTATGCCACATTAAATATAATCCGCACAAAACTAAATGATGTTGATATTATGCCCGAATATGAAGGCGACGATAACGACATTATGAAAATAAATCTTACCAACAAGCTAGAGCCAACAACAAGCACCAAAATTTATATCGAATATAGCATAACTCTGCCCAACGTTTCCCATCGCTTTGGCTATACAGATAATGGCATAAACCTTGCCAACTTTTATCCAATAGCTTGCGTGTATGACCAAAATGGTTGGAGCAAAAACCCTTATCACTACAACGGCGACCCGTTTTATAGCGATATGGCAAATTATTACATAAACTTTACTTGCCCAGCCAATCTAACCTGCGCCTTTTCAGGCAACGCCACAAAAACGGTTGATGGGCTAACTGCGTACTATAGTGTTGAAAATTTGTGCGTGCGTGAGTTTGCTGTGATGATGAGTGATGATTTTAAAGTAATCAGCCAAAAAGATGGCGATGTAAACTATACATATTATTATCTAACCGATGAAACGCCAAACAAAGCTCTTAACTGCGCAATCGATTGCATCAACACCTTTAGCAAGCTTTACTATCCATATCCCTACACCACTTACAATGTGGTGCAATCCAGCTTTTTGTACGGCGGAATGGAATATCCAATGCTGTCACTAATCAGCGATAAAATTGAAAACTATGACGATTACCTAAACGTGATAGTCCACGAAACCGCCCATCAGTGGTGGTACAGCCTTGTTGGCAACGATGAATATACCAACCCTTGGCTAGATGAGGCGCTTACTGAGTTTAGCACCCTTCTGTTTTACGACAATAATGCGGGCTACAACCTAAACCGCAAAGATATGCTAAATGCTATGCAAGAAAATTACAACTTGTTTGTATCAGTATATAGCGACGTGCTTGGCAGCATTGACACATCTCTTACCAGAAATATCAGCCAGTACCCAACCAGCCCCGAATATACATATTGCGTGTATGTAAAAGGTACGCTTATGTTTGATAGCCTTTATCAACTAATTGGCAAAAAACAATTTTTAAAAGCGATCCAATTATATGCCAAAACATACGCCTATAATATTGCCACGCCAGAATGCCTAATCGGTTGCTTTGAAAAAACCAGCAAGTCAAATCTTGAAAATTTCTTCGACTGCTGGCTAAATGACAAAGTAATTATTAATTAAAAAATAAAGCCTTGTTTAAGGCTTTATTTACTTTGCGTGTTTTTATATCTAGCTTTCTTTCTTCAAATATAGGTTGTACAAATCGCGCTTGCTGCGCTTTGTTTCTTTTGCCACTTGCTTGCACGCGTCCACAAGGTTTGTTCCGCCATTTACCAATCTTTCAATAATATTAATGCATTCGTTGTCATCTAAATCTTCATGCACACTTTCGCCCTTATCTATCACAATTACGTATTCGCCAGTGGGGTTGGCTATGTATGTAACGGCATAAGTTTGCTTTTGCTTGCCGTCAATGGTTTCAACAATAGGTTCGTTGTTTTCTAACACAATTTCGCCAAGGCGGAAAAACTGCACACGTTCGTGCACCTTGCTAATTTCGCTAACCACACACACACGCCTACTGCCCAACACGTTTGCCAGCTTGTTAAGGTCGCTATTGATGTTGTATTTGCTTGAATATATTACACTAACCCCGCCAAATACCTCAATTTGCTTAAGCTGATTGTTGCACTCCTTATTCTTTTCGCTTAAAAATCCAAAGAATGCAAAACTACTGGTATCAAACCCACTCATCACCAAAGCGCATAACATTGCATTAGCTCCGGGGATTACTGTATACTCAATACCTTCTTCAATCAGTCTAGCCACCAACACTTGTCCAGGGTCACTTATAAGCGGCATACCCGCATCGCTTATAAGCGCAATGTTTTTGCCACTCTTTAATAGCTTGATTATACCTTCAGTGCTATTTTTTTCATTAAACTTGTGATATGCAATAGTTTTGGTGCTAATACCATATTTATCCAATAATATCTTGCTGTGCCTAGTGTCCTCACACGCAATCACATCTACACTACGCAACGTGTCCACCGCACGTGCACTAAAATCCATAAGATTGCCAATAGGCGTTGCCACTATAAATAACTTTGCCATAATCTCTCTCCTTGATTTAATTATACCGCTTAACCTTGCTTTTTGTCAACACAATTAAATATTGTGTTTGTCCTAATCAAGCCCTCTTTCTCCTAAATTTGCCACCAAATTAGGAGAAAAGTCAACCCTTTAGGAGAAAAAACCACCAAATCAATGCAATTTATAAAAATTGAAACCCCAAAATTATTCCTGCAATTTTTTATATAGAAAAAGTAAATCACAATTTACTTTTTTATGATTTACTTTTATTTTGTATAACTTTTCAACATATCATCCAAAGTTATTAACTTAACGTTTGGATTTTTATTTGCCAATTCTTGGCATTCTGAGCTAAATTCACTCTTAGAAAAAATATAATAAAACTTAGTGTATTTAGAAAAAATTTGCTCCCCCTTACGCATTGTCCTTGATAATATGCCATCAGCAGTTGCGCGGTTTCGATACTTGCATTCACACAAAATCATATCTTTGCCATTGGTTGCAATAATATCAATTTCTTCTTCCTCTTTTTCGATAGGATTGTTTCCCCACCAACGTCCAATTTCAGTGATTATAAAAGGTAATTTTAATTTAGCATTCTGCATCTTCAGCCAATCTTTACAAACTTGTTCAAACCTAAACCCTAACATATCAGGTAAAGTGTCTTCAATGAGGTCATACACAACAGCCCCCTGCCCAAGTTCAATAAGCAGTCTATAGTCTGGCACATACTTATACCAAAACAAAAACATTCCATCAGCTAACGAATATATTGTCTTTTTGGTTGTTTCATTAAGCACTGGCGTTTCTTTTTTTACAATACCTAGTTCAATTAAATCTCGTATATAAGTAGAGCACGCGTCACTACCCAATTTGGTTTGATTGCAAATCTCTACGTTTCTTGTAGCTCCTTTTGCTATGGCTCTTATAACGGCATTATAAGTGCGAACCATCCTTAATTCTTGCTTTAATAGATTGTTTGGCTCATCATATAGCGCACCTATCGTACTAAAAAACAATTTGCTTATATTTTCTTTCACGCTTTTTGTAACGTCAAATAACGATAAATAAAACGGAATGCCTCCGGTTACGCTATATGTCAAAAATTGGTCTTCAATGCTATAGTTTAACATCATTTGCCTAGCCTCAAAAAATGTAAATGGTTCCAATTTTAGTTGCCCAGTTTTACGACCATATAGTGGTCTAGCTTTATCAAACTCCCTCTCCATAAAACTCATTGACGAGCCACATATTATTATAAATAATTTGCTACTCTTTAAATAAGTATCTATATACTTTTGTAATATAGATGAAAACTCTTTGCAACTTTCAGCCAAATAAGGGTATTCGTCAATTACTAGTACCAATCTTTCTTTGATGTTAGCAATTCCCATTAACAAATTATCAAAACTACTATATTCTATCCCCTCAATCCCTAAATAATTGCATAATTGCAACGAAAATGCACTTAAATTTTCTTCCATGGTGCTCTCTGTTGCCGTAAATTTAATATTTGGCTTGTCTTTAATAAATTCGTTAATAAGTTCCGTTTTGCCAACACGTCGCCTTCCATACAACAACACAAACTCAAACTTCCCACCATTGTACATATCATTAAGTTGCCTTAATTCATTCTCACGCCCTACAAACATATTAAATTTCCTCCCTTTACAAACTAAATTATGATTTACTTTTTTATGATTTACTTTATTTTACACTAAAAAATTTAATTTGTCAATAGATTTATAATATTTTTCATACTTTCATAAGTGTAGCGACTTCATTTTTTATGCGATAGCTTCCGCAATAAGTAGCTTTAGCTACGGCTTCATATTTAACGTCAATGCGGTTCTTTTGGTTCTTCATTATTTATTTTTCACTCTTCATTATTATAACATATACCTATTACAAAGGGGAAGTAATGAAGGGGAAAGCAGTTGCCCCTTCATAGATGGCGAAAAAGTCATCTATAAATGAAGTTTACGCAAATTTAATTTGTGTAAACGATTAAAGCAGATGTACTTTGAGCCCACAAAGGGAGAGTATTGAGAGGAAAAGCTGTTTGCCCTCTCAAAGGTTGCGAAGAAGTTGCTCACAAGTGAAGTTTGAACAAACTTGTTTGTGCAAACGATTAAAAAGAGCATACTTCAAGCATTGTTCGTATTTTGTTCGTTTTTAGTCCTCAAACAATAGCTATGCGGGCGCAAAAAAAAGAAACTAATACTTAATGCCCCTCAGGGATAAATTAGTTCCTTTTTTATTTGTCGTTAATTAGTTAGATTTTTGCAATCTATAACTTATCTTTAATTTAATCTAAAGTTTAGATTAAGCACTATATGATGTACCAACTAAAGCATTCCAGTGTTTAGCTAGACTCTTTAGATCTGTAACAGCGTTAGTACCTTCTGTTGGCAATTCAGCAGCTTGAAGAGCTTCAACTGTAACCTTTACATTTACTGTTGCGCCCATGTAAGCTGTACATCCATTTGCTCCAACCCAATCATGAATTTGAACGGTAAATGTAATATTCTTATCATCACCTTTTGTATAACCATCTTCATCATAAGGTAAGTAATAATATCCGTCTGCTTGAACACCTTCAGTTACATCATCTAGGTCACCAGATGTTACCCAACCTTCAGATCCCCCAACAGTCACATTTAATATCTTGGTGTGATCGTCTCCAACATTGTCTCCTGTGTTTTCAGATTCTGCAGCACCAGCAGTACCACCATTATGAGTGGTAGCACCAGTTACTTCAGTTTCAATCTTGAAACGAAGGAAGTATGCAATGTTTGTTTCTTGTGTCATAGCAATATCAATAGTTTCGCCATTAATAATTTTTTGATTAGGAACAGCAATTGTGCCTTCCTTAACAAAAATACTTTCTTGGCCTTCTGGAGCACTAACATCAAGTTGTAATGTTCCCATTGTAACTGGCTTTGCATTAACTTCAGCACTATCGCTAAAGTACGCATAAGTACCACCAAATGCTAGTACAGCAACCAATAAGAATGATAAGATTGCAATAACAAATGTAGACTTACCTAACTTATTAATTTTTGTCATAATTTTCCCCTTTTATAAATTTCTTAAATTTAAGAAAAGTAAAGGATTTCGCACCCAAACTACCCCATGTAACGACACCACGGAGAGTTCCGTGACGACTTCATTTACTTTCTACTCAAAGTATATCACTTGATAACTCAACAAGTCAAACAATTTTTGACAAAAAATTAATTTTTTTAACATTTTTTTTAAAAAGTGCAAACAAATTGTATTTTTAGCAATATAATATATATGTAATGATGTAGGACAAGCACTATTTGCCCCATATCGAGCCAGCCAGCGGAGCCGGCACCTTAATTGTTAAGTTTAAGATAAGTCAAACTGAGTTAAATATCACACAAATCAGCCGACACAATCAAGCAAACTTCGAGCCTTGTCGACAACAATCGACAAGATACGTCACGATACCAGCTAATTGTTTTAAAAATTTTTGGAAATTTGCTTGACTTAGAATATTAATGCAGCTATAATGCGTTATATAATAAATAAGGTATATATATTATATATTAACCTATTAGATTGGGAGTGGATTATAGGAAGAAAGGAGAAATAACTAAATGAATACGGTAGAAGAAATAATTAAAACACCACTGGATAGTACAACCAAAGCAGAAGATATACCCAAATACACAATAGTGTGTGATGAGTCTGACCAAAAGCCGCAAAAGGACTATAAATACTTTTTTGGCGGAGCAATGCTATTGGAAAAGGATTATGAACGCATTGGCAAGCTAATAGATGATTTCAAAACCAAATTAGGTTTACACGAAATGAAACGAACTAAAATTACGCCAAGAAACGCCTCCAACTATATCAAAGTATTAAAGTTATTTTTTACCTTTGTCAAAAATGGAGAAATCAAACTTCGAGTTATGTTTGCTCCATTTGACCAAATACTTACCACCATTCCTAAATCTGAAAACCACACTTATATAAACTTTTACCGCACATTCATTAAAAATGCTTTTAACATATTTTATTGTGGAGAAGACTTTAAATTGCGTTTAGTGTTTGATGAATTGCCTGAAGAGCCTCTTGAATGTTGTGAATTCAAGCATCATTTAGTTGAAGATATTGACACCAATAAAGACGACCGAAGCCTTAATCGCGTTTATTTAAAATTAGAAGATATTGAAGAAGTTGATTCTAAAAAACATCCAATACTGCAATGTGTTGATGTTATTATTGGCTGTATTGAATATGCTTTAAATTTGAAAGAAGGAGAACAACCTAGTAGACGTTCATTTGGTAGACAACAAGTATTTGATGCAATTCATGAAGAAATATTAAGCATTATACCAAACTTTAATTTAACAACAACCACCCTACCAATGTATAGTCAAGATGGCTGGAATAGACCTTATGCACACTTTGTATACCAAAACAAGCAAAACCTGCAAAACCCTTGCAAATGCAAATGTAAAAAGTCTATAGTTAAAAAATCTAACAACAAAAAATACAAAACAAAAAAACAAGGCACCAATTAAATATGCCTTGCTTTTTTATTATCAATTTAAAAACACAAAATAAAAAAGCCCCCGCCAATCCTAGAGTTTTGCAACTCACTCCACGCCACCGCGTAGCCGTTCGGGTATGACAAAGGCTATAATTATTTATATGCAAATATTTAAAAAATATTCACACCACACATCTTTTGATGTTTACCTAATTATATATTAAAAGATTTAGGTTGTCAATACTTTTTTTCATTTTTCTGTAAAATACAGCAATAATTATTAAAAATATAAATTAAATTTTAAATAATTATTTTTAATTAAAATTAATTATAAATTAAATTAATAAATTATAAAAATAAATACTGTATTATTTACACAATACTTATTTTAAGCCGTATACAATATGTTTAAATTAATTAAATATATTTTTATACCACACTTAAAAAACAAAAAAACATCTTAAAGATGTTTTTTGCTTAATTAGCCACGAAGGCCTAATTTTTTCTTAATTGCACGGTAACGTTCGATATCTTCGTTTTCCAAATATTTTAACAAAGCACGACGTTGGCTGTTCATCATTTGAAGACCACGAGTAGAGTGTTTGTCTTGCTTGTTGTTCTTCAAGTGTTCAGTCAAGTTAGCGATACGAGCTGTTAATAATGCGATTTGCACTTCAGTAGAGCCAGTATCTTTTTCGTCCTTACCGAATTCAGCAATAATAGCTTTCTTATCAATCATGATATACTCTCCTTTTAAATAATTCGCCATTAACCTTGTGAGAGCCGAGTAACCTTCATCACAAAGTCAAGGTACGGGTATATAATAGCACAATAAAACCCAAAAGTAAATAGTTTTATCAAAATTTAATAAATTTTATTAAAAACGACTTATCTATGTGTTGCCATTAAAAAAGGTTTACATTTTTGCAAACCCTTTTTGTCATACCGAGCGAACATAGTGAGTCGAGTGTATCTATCTCAGATTTGCAAACCCTTTTTGTCATACCGAGCGAACATAGTGAGTCGAGTGTATCTCTATCATACCGACGAAGACCTACTCCGCTCGCTAACGCTCGGTCGAGGTGACATTATTATATTGTCATACCGAAGTAAGCAACTTTGGTTGCGCATCGAGTGTATCTCACCCCTATTAAGAATACACCAATCCGCTTAAATCCTCCCATACTGGATTAAATTGTGTAATCAAATTATTCTTTTTAGCTCTAGACCATTTTTTTAATATCTTCTCTCGGTTAATTGCATATTCAACATCTGTGGTTGATTCAAAGTAAACCAATTTATTTAAATTATATTTCTCAGTAAACCCTTTTACTAACTTGTTTTTGTGTTCGTATAATCTTCGCACAATATTATTAGTTACACCTATATATAACGTACTATTATTTTTATTTGTAAGTATATACACATAATATTCTTTCATGCAATTTTCCTTTAATATTACAAGTTGACTGAGATTCACTCCATTCGCTATTGCTCAGTCGGAATGACATTATGCGCATTTCACTTTATGTTAATTTAATTCTATTGCAAGAACACCAAATCGCTGTTCTTCTTCCGTGGTATAAAAAGTATGATAACAATCCACCACATCTTGCACGCTATAACCTTTGTCAAATCCTGCTTGTGCGCAGTTTTCGTTGTTAGCCATATCAGCAAACGAATTGTACAATCTTAAATCAACCACTGTTTTAACAATGGTTTGATTTTCGTTATCGCGATTGTTAAACAATATTTCATCGCCAACTGCAATCAATTTGCGTTTTGCATCGTTTAATCTTACCTCAATGGTCTTTTTACCTTCTGCCATTTGCTGGAAAGGAAT
Organism: Candidatus Onthoplasma sp.; assembly: GCA_045633705.1. Lineage (GTDB taxonomy): Bacteria > Bacillota > Clostridia > Christensenellales > UBA1242 > Onthoplasma. Next base: position 28,901 of record JAZQYV010000010.1, on the reverse strand, counting down.
TTTGTTTAATCTCATTTCATATCTCATACTTTTTACCCACCCTTTTTTTAATTATGTCATACCGACCAAACAAGCAAAGCGAAGTGCGTGGAGCGTATCTCTACCATATTGACGGAGATTCGCTCCATTCGCTATCGCTCAGTCGGAATGACGTTGTTATAACCTTGTCACAATAAGTAACTTTAGCCAGGTCTTCATAAGACACGGGCTGTTTTTCTTAATCACATTTTCATATTTAATTTAACTTTGCCTTAAATCTACGCACGCCAGCCGAACTTGCTTCTTGCTTTGATATTTTAAACACACCAAGTTCTTTAGTATTAGTTACGTGTGGTCCACCGCAAATTTCCTTAGAAATATCGCCAATAGTATACACGCTAACTTCGTCGCCATACTTTGCACCAAAGTCGCCCAAAGCACCGCTGTCAAATGCAGCTTGCAATGGCATAGTTTCCTTAGTTACTGGGATTTCGGCCTTGATTGCGTCGTTGATATAGTTTTCAAGTTCTACCACTTCTTCATCAGTTAGTTTTCTATCCAAACTTACGTCAAAACGCAAACGTTCTTGAGTGATATTGCTACCTTTTTGGTGAACGGTGTCGCCAAACATCTTACGTAGGCCTGCAAGCAACAAGTGCGCTGCGGTGTGATAACGTGTACATTCAATACTATCATCAGCAAGTCCGCCCTTGAACACGCCTGCACTGGTGCTACGCGCCAATTCTTGGTGAGCCTTAAACGCCTCGTCATAACCTGCCACATCAACAGTAAAGCCAATTTCGTTTGCCATTTCAACAGTCATCTCTAATGGGAAGCCAAAAGTATCAAATAATCTAAATGCAGCCTTACCTCCGATTTCAGTTTCTTCAACAAAATCAGGGTTAGTCATCTTCATAAATTGGTTTTTACGATTAATTCCGTTTACAACCTTTTCAAATTCCTTAGTACCAGCTTCGATAGTTTTGTTAAACTTATCAATTTCCTTGTTTACTTCGCTAACAATATATTCTTCTTTTTCAACCAACAATGGATATGCTTCGCCATAAACATTTTCGATATATTCTTTGATAATATTTAGCAAGCTTTCAGTTCCAACATTTATTTTGCGCGCATAACGAATTGCTCGGCGCATTAAACGTCTTAAAATATAGCCACTTCCAACATTGCTAGGCAATATTCCATTAACATCGCCAATAAGCATTGTTGCAGTACGCAAGTGGTCAGCAATAATACGCATAGCCTTTGTGCTTTCTGCGTCACTACCATAAGTTATACCACTAGCATTTTCTAGTATAGAAATAACACCTTTAAATATATCAATCTTGTAACCATCGGTTAGTCCGTTTAGGAACATTAGTAAACGTTCAAAGCCAAAACCGGTGTCCACATTTTTATTGCTTAGTGGCTTATAGCCATCGGCAGTTTTTTCATACTGCATATATACGTCATTACCAATTTCCACATATCTACCGCAATCACAAGTAATGTCGCAATTTTCGCTACACTTGTTATCATTGCGTGGATAGAACCATTCGTTATCTGGGCCACAAGGCGTACCAGTTGTACCTTCAAGTTCCCACCAGTTGTCCTTTTTAGGCAAGAAGAAAATATTTTCTTTCTTAATTCCTAAATTTAATAATAACTCTGCAGTTTCTTCATCTCTTGGCGCAGTTTCATCTCCTGCAAATACTGATGCGCAAATCTTGTCCTTATCAAAACCAAGTTTTTCGGTTAGAAGTTCAAAAGTCCAAGCGGTTTTTTCCTTTTTAAAATAATCGCCTAAACTCCAGTTGCCCATCATTTCAAAGAAAGTAAAGTGGCTTTCATCCCCAACACTATCAATATCAATAGTACGCACGCAACCTTGAATATTGCAAAGTCTTGTACCTTGTGGGTGCTTTTCACCTAATAAATATGGCATTAATGGTTGCATACCGGCAACGTTAAACATAACGCCAGTAGTACCATCACCAATAAGTGATACCGCGCCAATATTTACATGCCCTTTACTTTCATAAAACTTTAACCAAGTTTCTCTTAATGTTTTACTATCAAATTTCATAATTTCCCTTTTATTTTTTATCAATAATTATTGATTTAATTCATTTTGTTGTTTTGCTTCGTCGGTTATATCTTCAAATTGCATACCGCATTTAGCTTCAATTTCCTCTTTCCAAGTTTTAAAGAAATGGTTGCGAAGCGGATTTGCTAAATATATTATATTTCCATCATCAAAATAAGCGTATAAATCTACTCTTCTGTATTTGGGGTATACTAATTTCATATCAACATACGAAAGTTTCTCTAAATGGTTTTTATTTATTGCCATTTTATCAAATACTGCAAAGTCCGCCCAATAAAATCTTCCAAGTTCATGTGAAAGATATAGCATGGCTTGATATGGTATAGACATTATGCTCATAGGTTTTGTAAGTCTAATTGCATCTCCGCCATTTAATCTTGCAAAAAGAGAATAGCCTTTTTCGTCTTTCGATGCCACTTTAATAATATCAACATCATTAGGATTTTTAATTTTTTCTAAATTTTTATCAATATACTCAAAATATTCGCTCATAATTTTTCCTCTTTTAATTCAAAAAATTTTAAACCCCCTAAATTATCTCTTTAATTTGACTGAGATACACTCCACTCGCTTCGCTCGGTCGGTATGACAATTTTTACTTGCTATCTTTTAATGATACAGTTTCATTGAATACTGGCAACTCAGCTGTTGAAGTTTTATCTTTTACATAATAACCCATACGCACAAATTGCATTGCATTTGCTTGCTCTAGTGCAAATGGTTCGATATATGAATTATATTCAACCAACGAATTTGGATTAATAATCTTATCAAGCATACCCTTTTGGTAAGTTTCGCCTTCCTTTAATAGGTTGTAGAACTTACGAGTTTTGCAAGGGATTGCATGCTTGCAACTTAACCAGTGGATTGTGCCTTTTGCTTTAATGCCTTGTTCTTGCGCATCATAAATCACGCTACAATTAAGTTGCTTAATACTACCGTCTTCGTTTTTAACAACTTCATCACATTTGATGATATATGCACCCATTAGTCGAACTACGCCGTCTGGCTTTAGACGGTGGAATTTGCCTTCTGGGAATTCCATAAAGTCTTCTTGTTCAATATACAATTCGTTACTAAATGTAACTTCGTGCTTTGGTGCATTTTCGATTGTTGGATTGTTTGATATTAAGCATGTTTCCGTTTTATCTGCTGGATAATTGGTTAATACCACTTTTAATGGTTGCAATACAGCCATAACTCGTGTAGCATTGGCATTTAAGTTTTCACGCACACACGCTTCAAGTATATGTGGTTGAACTAATGAATTAGATTTTGCCACACCTATACGAGAACAGAACTCTTTAATAGCATCTGCTGGATAACCCTTTCTTCTTAATGCTGAAAGTGTTGGCATACGAGGGTCATCCCAACCATCAACATAGTTACCCTTTACAAGTTCTTGCAAATAACGTTTTGATAAAACTGTACCATCAATGTTAAGACGTGCAAATTCAATTTGACGTGGATATGGTGGCTTAATAAGTCCACAATTTTCAACAAACCAATTATACAATGGTCTGTGGTCCTCAAATTCAAGTGAACATAGTGAATGTGTAATACCTTCCTTGGCATCACTTAGTGGATGTGCAAAGTCGTACATTGGGTAAATACACCACTTGTCGCCTTGACGATAATGTGATGTATGCAAAATACGATACATAATAGGATCACGCATATTTATATTTGAATGCGCCATATCAATTTTAGCACGAAGTGTCTTTTCCCCATCGCCAAATTCGCCAGCGCGCATGCGCGCAAATAAATCAAGGTTTTCTTCCACGCTACGATTACGATAAGGACTTTCCTTACCAGCTTCTGTAAGTGTGCCACGAGTAGCATTTACTTCATCAGCACTCAAATCACAAACATATGCTTTGCCTTGTTTAATTAAATCAATTGCGCAATCGTACAAAAAGTCATAGTAGTCAGATGCGTAATAAATTGCTTCCCAGTTAAAGCCCAACCACTTGATATCTTCTTGGATTGAACGCACATATTCTTCGTCTTCCTTAGCAGGGTTCGTGTCATCAAAACGAAGGTTGGTTATACCGCCAAATTTTTCAGCGGTTAAAAAATCTATACAAACCGCCTTACAATGACCAATATGTAAATAGCCATTTGGTTCAGGCGGAAAACGTGTTATTATTTTATTTAAATTTTTTTCCTTAATATCATTAATAACGGCTTGTTCAATAAAATTGCTAGGTATAATGTCCATAATGCTCCTTTAAGTAATTTATAATTACTTTGTTACATTAAATAATACACTTAATTTGCAAAAAAGTAAATAGATTAATGCAAATTATTTTCAATTTTGCCAAAAATTTTTGTCTGTGGTAAATAATTGGGCAAAATCGTTATACCTAGCTTGCGAACAAGCCGTTATCAAATTATTAAGTTGTATTGACAATAATCAAAACTTAAAATATTTCAAATTATTGTCTAAATTTTATGCAATACTAAATTGTTGACTATCAAATTTTTGTAAAGTACGCTCATACGCTCTTTTACGTAAATAAGCGCGCCTTCTTTGAGCACGATAATCAGATTCAAACAATGCTGCACGTTGGTACTTGTTACCAAAATCATTAGCACGCTTAAATTTGATGTACTCATCTTTGTGCTTTTCAACAAATTGTCTTAAGTATGCATAATATCCATATTGGCTGCCAACTCCGCTTAACAAACCGCTGAGCTCATAGCTATATGCTAAACCAAATATAATAGTACAGTATAAATATTCAGCATCATATTCAATTTGTTGATATGGTCCATCTACTTTTCCATTTTGGAAATCTAGATACCATCCATCATCTTTTTCTAACGCCCTTGCACCGTAGATTAACTCTCCGTCTTGGGCCCTGGTCAGGACAGCACTCGCATCAGAGCTGTCGTCAAGATAATTTTCATTATTATCGCTGTTGTCTTTATATCTTTCGATAATGTTCCCGATGATGTGCCTATTGACGCTTGTGTTGACAGCAACACTCACATCTCTATACATTTCCCGTGTCATATCTATCCTTTTAAATTTACCACGACCTTTCTATTATAGCACAATCAAATCGAAAAACTACAACGATTTTTCACCCCTGTCCACATATTGTGTATTAAATAAGATACTGGTACAAGATATCGGGAAACTTATTTGTAAAAAACGCTAATTATTTCTTCAACATTCTGCCAAACATGGTATTTTTCGGTCAAACTTTTATAAATTAAGTCCAACGATGAAGCCGAAAATTTATCATTTATTTCAAGTTTTACACCATTTTTTTCCATTTGATTACTCATTGAAGTTAGCATTTCAACTATATCGTCAGTTGTGTCTTTATCAAACCTTTTGTTATAATATGAACTATAATATTTCCACAACTTATCATCAATTTCCATAAATGCTTTACAGTGCTTACAAACCAGCACACGCTTAGCCAGTGTGCGTGAAATAGGAATGCAGCAAAAGTAATTTACTGCATAAATTTCCACCAAATCCACATCTCTTAATTCACTGTTACAAATATTACAACGGCGTACACCAAAGTAGCCCTTATTTTCTTCCTTAAACTCTTTACCAAAAATTTTCATAATGGCAGTATAACATATGCAAAATCTTTTGTCAAACCTTAATTATGTTATAATCTTTTTGTTTTCTATTATACTAAATATGTATCAATCATTAAATTTTAATACATAGAATATCAAATATTCATATGTACTAAAACATTATTAAAAAACCAAGCCAAAATTGGCTTGATTTTTGTTTAACTATTAAATATTAAATTGTATTCTTCAAGTGAAATTAATACTTGCCGTGGTTTACTTCCATCTGCTGGAGATATAAATCCATTTTGTTCCATTTGGTCAATAATACGGGCAGCACGTGCATAGCCCACTCCAAAACGGCGTTGTATCATTGTAATAGATGCTTGGTTTGCCTGTATAAAGAATCGTAAAGCATCTTTTAACACTGGGTCAAAGCTTACAGCATCTCCACCATCCATATTGGCACTTGCAGTTTCGGCTGTTTGGTTAATATCTTTTTGTGCATCTTCGTCAAAATCGGCACGATTGTTTTCCTTAATAAATTTAACAACACTAGCAACCTCACGACTAGATATAAATGCGCCTTGCACACGTCTTGGCTCTGGCAAATCGTTTGGTTTAAACAACATATCGCCTTTACCAAGCAATTTTTCAGCACCGCCCATATCTAATACGGTTTTACTGTCTGCAAAATTTGTTAGCGCAAACGCAATACGGCTAGGCAAGTTTGCCTTGATTGTACCAGTAATTACGTCAACCGATGGACGTTGAGTAGCAATAACAAGGTGTATGCCTGCAGCACGTGATTTTTGAGCCAATTTCATAATACGTTCTTCCATTTCACGTTTTGCTTCAATCATAAGGTCACCCAACTCATCAATAACTATTACAATATATGGCAATTTTTCCACTTCGTTATTCTTAACAATATCAAGTGAATTATATTCCTTAATATTTACCACTTGATTGCGTTGCAATAAACCGTACCTATACTCCATTTCCTTAATTGCCCAATTTAACGCATTAATGGTTTGTTCCTTAGTTGTAATAATGTTAGGTGTTAACAAATGTGGTAGGTTTGCATAAGTTGAAAATTCAACAGTTTTAGGGTCAATCAAGATTAGTTTAACATCTTCTGGGCTAGACTTGTATAACATACTAATCAACATTGTATTTAAGCAAACCGATTTACCCGAACCCGTTGAGCCAGCTACTAATAAGTGAGGCATTTTGTCAAGATTACAGAACTGAATACTGCCGTTAATATCTTTGCCAAGTACGAATGACATTGGGTTTACACGTTTTTGGAAATCTAAACTTTCCACCATTTCCCTTAAGCTTACACCCATAATTGTACGATTAGGCACTTCAATACCAACTGCATTTTTGCCAGGAATTGGTGCTTCAATACGAATACTTCCGTTTGATGCTAGCGCCATAGCTATATCGTCGACATGGAATTGAACCTTTTTAACACTTACGCCTTGTGGCATACCAATTTCATATCTCGTAACTGCCGGACCAACTTGTACAGCCTTAACCTTTGCATTAATCTTAAAGTCTTGCAATACACGTTCAAGCTTTTCAATGTTTTCATTACACTCTTCTTCGGTTACAACATCGGTATTTTCAATGTATTCCAATAAATCTGTTGGTGGACAAACGTATGCAGGACGAATCTTTTTAGGTCTGCCCAAAAGATTTTCTTCCTTCTTTTCCTCTACAACTTCACGTTTAAATACATTTGGCTGAGTTGTAAATGTATTTGTATGCACAACCTCTGAAGTGTTAGGTGAAGCCAGGTTAATCTCTTCAAATTGTGGTTTTTCTTCCACCACATCTTCCGTTTCGGCCTCTTCTACTTGAACCTCTTCTATATCTTCTTCAAAATCTTCCTCATATTCAGCCTCTTGCAAGTCCTCATCTTCGCTATTGCCATTAAACACTTGATTAATGCTATTATTCCACTCGCTTGTTCCTAAATTACTCCAATTTGATTTGTCTTGCTTTAGGCTGATGTCTATTGGCTTAATTTCAGTATTTGAATCTAGTGCATCAAATATTGATGTTGATTTACTTTCAGGCTGAATGGGTTGCGACTCTTCTTGCTCTTCATTGCCAAGCATATCCCATATGTTTTGAGATTTGCTTTCGGCTTGGAAATTGTTTTGTTTAATTTGATTGCTTGCATAATTATTTAATGAAGATTGCTGTGCTGATACTAAGTTTGTTGTCCAATTATTGCTTGGTTTAACTTCCTGAATTTTATCCTCTTTGTTAATATCCCTGCCTTCAATAACTTTAGCATCTTTATAAAATTCGTCAGTATCTGTTACAAAAATATCACTATTTAATTCAACTTTGCTTTCCAAGTTTGGTTTAATATTGTTTTCAAATCTTGGACGTTCTGGTATATGCTGAATAGATTTTTGATATTCTGGCATAACAATTTCGGGTGGTGTTAAAATATATTCACGTTTGCTTTTATATTTTTTAGGTGTATCTGGGACATCTTCGATGTGCATGCTAGAACTTATAATAGTAGAACTTCCGCTTTCTAACCCCAACTTTTGTTTAGCAATCCTCTTTTTTATATCTTGTTGTTTATGTTCAATAGTAATTGGCACATCTTCTTCTTTTTTATTTTCGCTTATAAGTCCGCCAAAATCAAAGGCACTTTTTTTAGGTTGTTCTTCTTTTGGTGATTTGTCAACATTTTTATTGTCCAGTATTAAGCCTACAAATACTGTAAGCAAAATAATTGCAAAAATATATGCGCCAACGGCTGTTAAATACTTTTTCATCCAATAGCTAAATAGGCTCATAATTAAGCCAGCACCACTGGTTTTTAATTTATATGTGTCAACTAAATATTGAGAATACGTGTTTGTGTCAATCTTTGTGGTTAAAATTAAGTGTACTACCATCAGCACAAAAAACAAGGCACAACTTAAATATACAATATATCTTTTGTTAACTTCATATTGGGTTTTACCCAATCCCATAATGCCCAAAAACATAGTTAACAAACATATTGGGTATGCCGAAATCCCAACAACACCCAACAAAAAGTTTTTAACAAAATTGCTTGGTGCACATAGCGCAACAAAAAATACTGCGCTCAATAACCCTGCAATTATTAAAGCAAATTTTGCAGGCTTGATGATTGGCGGTTGTTTTACTTTTATTTTATTTACTTTTTCCTTCTTTTGCTTTTTAGGCTTTGAAGTATTTAAAGTTGATTTATAAATTGCCACAACTCTTCCCCTTTTGCAAATATTATACATTGTTTTGTTTAATTTTCAAAACAATTTAATTAATTCTTAATTAATTTTTTGCTTAATTTTTGATATTAAAAGCTTATTTTTGTTAATTTTTTACCAAAAATGTTAAGCTTTTGATAATTTTTTATCGATTTTAAACTTTGTCACTATCCCAAAACGTCGCTAACCGTTGATGCTTTAAATCCATTATTTTCAGCATAAGCCAAAATACTACTCAACGCTTCAAGCGTGTTTTTAGTTGGATGCATAAGGATTAAATCTCCATTTGATAGGTTTTTGGTTGCACGTTTTGCTATTAAATCAGTGTCTTTATCGCGCCAATCAATTGTATCGTGCGTCCACATAATTGTCCTATAACCCAGCCCTGTTGCAACATCAACTGTGATGTCATTATATGCTCCTGATGGTGGGGCAAATAAATTCATTTCAACACCCAAATTTGCACTTACCAATAAATGTGTTTTATGTATTTCATCATAATTTTGTTGTTCGTTAATCTTGTCGTGGTCTTTATGATTGTATCCATGATTTCCAATCTCATGCCCACGTTTATATATTTCCTTTGCTATATCAACATTTTTAGCAACCCAACTTCCACCCACAAAAAAGGTTGTTTTAACATTATACAAATCAAACACGTCCAGCATATCTTCAATATATTCGGTTCCCCAATATACATTTATCATAAAACTCACCTTGTTATTGTTGGTACTCCCTTGATAAATAACATTTGGATTGGTGCTAACCCTAACACTACTCCCTAATGGTATAGCAACAGCACTTAGCCCAATTAAAATTGCCATTATTATAATATTGGTTACAACTCTTACTTTTTTCATACCAAATTATATGCAACCAATATTAAATAAAGACATTGTTTTTACAAAAAGTGTACACATCTATTTTTATATCACACCTTTGCTTGTTTTAATTAATAAAAATATTTTTTAAAAAGTGTTGACATTTTATTAATTTTGTTATATACTTAGTAAGTCATTGTGAGTAAGGCACTACCCTTACTTACAATTTAATATATATCGCATATTTGTCTGGTTGCATATATCGTTACCGCAATTTGCCCTATATATGCCAGATTGTTAATATGCGTTCTTAGCTCAGCTGGATAGAGCGTTGGTCTACGGAACTTTTGCTCTGGCAAAAACGCATAGTTAAAAACCCTTGAAAAATAAAGGATTTCACAATAGGTCAAGTAGAGTACGAAGTGATTTTGCACCCAATTTGCACCGAAGTTGTTAAAAATGATAAAAATTGAGTTTGAAATCTCACTAAAAATTCAACATCTGCGCCGTTAGCTCAGCTGGATAGAGCGTTGGTCTACGGAACCAAAGGTCAGGAGTTCGAATCTCTTACGGCGCACCATAAAAACACCCTTAGAAAACTCTAAGGGTGCTTTTTTTAACTCTTTTGGGTGCAAAATATTACTCAAACATTGCATCAATAATTCTACTAGCGTGTTGGTCACTACTCTTGATGAAGTGAGAATAAATGTCGGTGGTTGTACTGGTACGTGAATGTCCTGCACGTGCTGCAACAGTCCTAAGGTCAACGCCCGAAGTTAGTTGCATAGTGATATTGGTGTGTCTAAGTGAATGAAGCGTAACAGATTTAAGATTTGCTTTCTCTAAAATCTTGCTAAGCCATTTTTTGTAGCAAGATGGTCGAAGCACGTGTCCATCATCTGAAATCAATAATCGGTCAGTATTCTTCCAATCATTAATCAATATTTCCTTACGTTCGTCGTACCACGCCTTGTACTCTTGCAAAACTTTGATAAGTGTTTGGGGCATAGAAATAACACGAGTAGAAGAAGTTGTTTTTGTTTCCTTCGTGATAAGTCCTTTCCTTGGAACCTCTCTCACAGCACGAGAGATTGACATAGTACCTTCATCAAAATCAATATCCTTCCATTCAAGCCCACAAAGTTCGCCTCTACGAATACCTGTAAATAGAGCAATATAAATCGCAACTTTCCAGCGAATATTTGGTTCTTCGTCAAGCGCCTTTTTGAGTGCTCTTGCATCAGTATCGTCTAAAACACTAACTTCTTTCTTAGTTTTTTTCATTGGTGTCAAGTATTCGCTTGAAGCAAAATTGTGCTCAATAATTCGCTGGCGTTTTGCATCACCAAGAATCAAATTAAGTGTGCTCATAATATGACTAACTGTGATTTTTGAATAATTCCTACATTTGACAATTTTGTCAAAGTAGTCATCAAAGTTCACTCCTAGCCCATCACAAATCTTGACAGCACTCTCGTAGCGAATTGTGTCACCACGATTAGCCGCCTCGTATGTTCCGTGACTAGCGTCGATATGTTCTTCAATCTTCTTAACTCGAATCTTCTTGCTTTTGACAATAAGTTTGAGGGATTTTCCTTGCTTCATTTTCGCACTTTCTTGAATAATTTTGTGTTTCAGCAAGTTGTCTCTAAACGCTAAAACTAACGCTGGGGTAATCTCGTCAATCTTGACTTGCTTAAAATAATCACGAATAATCTTGAAATTACATTCGTGTCGAAGCACATACAACTCTCCATTGATAAGTTTTTGTCTATTACCCCAATCTTCCATAAAATCTACGAGTTTACAAGAGCCATTCGTCGTAAAAATGCCAAGAACTTCCTTGCGAACTTTTTCGTCTAGTTCATACATACGCCTAGCATTTTCTTTCTTCGCTTCATACTCGGTCATCTCTGGTGATTTGTGCCAAGTATCACAAAGATACCTGTATTTTCCAGTCAAAGGGTCTTTCGCCTTCGACTGAATGGTGTACGAAATGTCACCATTGTTCAATTTTTTCTTCTTCAAATGTGCCATAAATGTTCTCCTTACGATAATTTGATAATTTTTGGAGTAAATTCAACTCCGTTCAAAAAGTCGAGTAGTGACTCAACTTCAATAAGCGTCTTGTTTCCTGACTGAATCTGAGAAATTTTTTCCTCAGAGGCAAGTCGTCTCAATACATAATCTGACAAACACGTGTCAGGGTCAATTTTCTTCACTTCTTCAAGTGCTTTTGCAATAGTTCTAAACTTCGCCATAAACAACCTCCATACAAAATAAAAGGGCGAAATAAATCGCCCAAGTTTTTTGTAGGTGCTGGAACTACACTTACTTCCAACACCATAATAATAAAATATATTCAACGAATACTAATCCTCGGAAAGTAATTCGTTGATTGCTCTATCTTCTTCCTCTTTTATGAGCTGTGCAATTTTGTTGCTTTGCTCATTAATAGTACGTTCTTGAGATAGAATAGTACTATGTTGAGACTGGATTTCTCGTTTCAATTCCTTAATAATCTCTGCATCACTCTTGACTGACTTTGCATTCTCAGGGAAATCACTTTGAACATACGCAACGTTGTCCCTGAAATAGAAGTCAACGTGCCTGCCTAAGTTGGCAGAGTTGGTGCTGATAATCTTTGCAAAGCCTCGTTTTTCCCACTCTGAAAAATAATTTTTGTACTGAGGAAAACCATTGCGAATCATAATGTCTTTGAGTGTTGTGTTAGTAATTGAAACAATGATACCTTCGGTTTTGAATTGTGTACGTCCATAAATAACTCCGTGATAATTCTCGCCAGTATTACCTGTAAATTGGTTTTGATGCAACTTGTAGAAGTCGTAAACACTCTGATAACAATCCAATACCACGTCACGTTGGCGAACGAGTTTTGTTTCGTTAGCAATAACTAAGTTCATAATGTCGTCTAAACGAAGTTTCTCACCAAACAATTCATTATAATATTTACCAGCCAAGTAAATTGTTGCATATTTGTTAGCGACTCTACCACTAAGGTTGTCGCTAGTAGTCATAAGTCCTTGAATGTGATTTCTACACTCCTTGAAATCTGAATAAATTTCATTAAATGACTTAGTGCAAACGTATTCGCCAAGTTTGAAGCCAACCCAGCCGAAGTGCTCATCAATAATGTCACGAATGTTGTCACATTCTTCAGCTGACTTTGTCCACTGAATAGAGTTTAAATCAATTAAACGAACATCGTGTCCAGAAAATCTGTCGCCTTCTTCTAAAATGCTAGTTTCCGCTGTCATAATAATGCTACAACGCCAACCTGCACCAATCTTTGATTCGTTGTTAACATTTGACCTTGCTCTAGGTGTACCAGTAGCCAAAGTATAAATTTCATCTAAAATATTTCCTCTAAAGTTGTTTCTAGCATCGTCAAAGCATACTGGCAAACTTGAAAGATTCTGCAATTGGGCAGTCAAACCAAGTTGTGTAGAATTTAACTTCGTCATTAACACGCTTTCCTCTGGGTCACAACTCATAAATGCTGAGATTGCTAAACTTGCCGCCAATGTTTTACCTGTCGAACTCTTACCTGAAAATACATAGATAGGGCAACCAATACCACCTTTCTTGTGAAGACGTCCACTAGTGATTGCTGACAGTCCTATAACAAATGCTAAACTAAGTTCATTGCTTGGATAGACATAATCTTCAAGCATCTTGTGATAAACTTGTTCATCTCCACCAGTAAACGCACCAACGTTCTCTCGAGAACATTTACTCTTGGTTTCAGAGGAGTCAATACAAGTCTCTTCTGCAAAGAATAATGGTTGGTTTCTAAACTCCAAGAAACCAAGATTTTTGTGCTGGTATTGAATAAAATCCTTCTCGATTTTGTAGTTCATCTGGAATAAGATGCGTTTTTGAACAAGTAATTGGAATTCAGACTCAACACAGCACATATTGTTGGCAAGTGCAGCCATAAGAGTCCTTAAATCGCTAACATCGCTTGGACTCAAATCGAAACGTCTTGTGTGCTTGCCGTTATTAACAAGCATCTTAACTACGTCTCGCTTCAAATTTTCTGGAATCGTGAAGATATAATCTTCAACTTCCACATAAGGGCAATATCCATGTGGCTTGTCTTCGCCCTTCTCGAAAAAATATAATTTCTTCTTGTCTTCGCTTTCACGAATAAACATAATAAATTCCTCCTAAAAATTAAAGTTGAATTAAACTTGCGAATACCTAATTCAAATCTAGGGAATACCTAAGTGGAAGCGAGCAAGAAAAAATGGACGTACTACGCCCAGCTCATAAAAAATCACAAAAATTCACCTCACATCTAGGACATAAATTTGCAACAAAGACGCAAATTTGCGAATACATTGCACGTCCTATAATGATTTGTTCTGACTAAACTTTTAAAAAAGTTTTCTGAGAACAATACAAATGAGAGATGGCAAAAAAAGATAGAGCAGTTACGCTCTATCTTTCATTTTTTTAATACACCTCAAACGCCTAAAACGCCAAGTTTTCTTACTTATCTCTGCAAAACTACCCATTACTCCTATTAATAATATATAATATATAATATATAACGTGTAATGTGTTACGTATATAATGAAGGGAAACGACGAGGGTTTAACCCCTTGAAGCGTCGTTGGTTTTCTTTATGGTTAGGCAGTTCGATTTTGAATTCGCTTTCTTTGCATTCTAGCCCTGTGGAAGATGTCCATACATATTGCTTTTTCTTTGCTAGTCATTGCATTATTCATTTCTTCAATGCTTTTGAATTTGCTTGCAAACAATCTTATAACCAGCCCAGATTTTAGTTTTTTATTGTTCAATTTGTCAAGTATGTATATTTTTGAATCTTCTTCAACTATTGTAAACGATTTATCATTCAAATATATGTCTTCAATTTCTGCCATATACCACGCCAGATTTATTATTCCTTCGTGCAAGGGAATATGTATTTTTTCTTCTTTATCAAACACGCAATCATCGCCATTTGTTTTTGTTGACAACTCAAACCATTTGCAATCAATAACTTTTGCGTATTTGGTTATTATCTCTTTTTCTAGGTTATTTAATTCCATTTTTTACTCCTTATTTTAAAAAAGACTCAGCAATAACTGAATCTTTTAGTAGAATTTAAATATGTTGTTTAACATTTCACAAGTTGTGTTTTCTTTAACACCAGCGTTTCTTAATGATAAGTAATATATAATTAATTCTAATATATAAAGGTCATAATAAACTCTGTCATATTTTTCTTTTATTGGTCTATGTATTATAGCGTGACGAATCTCAACAAGACGATGGCTCCATCCTTGCTTAAACTTATTTGCATCGTTTTTAATTTCAATTAAAACAAATAAGTCTATCAGCATATCTAAAATTTTTTCGTGCCAAAACAGGTCGAAGCCAATTTTTAAACATTCTTCCAAATTAATGTTTGTTTTATTTTTTTGTATGTATGATTCGCCATTTTTTCCGTTTTTAATTTGTATGTCAGGAAAACTTGAAGGATTATTATCTATATATCTTTTTAAACATTTTTCAAACCAAGCAATATATGTTACAAAGAAATGCAAATCTTTTTTATTTTGCGTATCTGGCAGATATATTGTATCAATAGTTCCATCAGCACAGGATTGAAAAATTTTTCCAAATTCATTTTCAAAACCATTAAATTCTAAATAGCAACTATGTTTGATTTTTTCTTGAAAGTCGTGACTATCATTGTAATACATTTCTCCTAACTTGAGTCTATTAAGATGAATGCTCGCATCATCTTTTTGTTTTTCAATTTTTTTACTAAACAATTGAATTGTACCTAATTTAACGTTCTTTCTATTAGAGCAAAATGCAAAGGTTCTATAAATACATAAATTAATTTTTTCTATTTCTTCAAAAGTTATTTCGTTTTTACTTTCGATTAGTAAAAAAGTTTTTACTTCAAACTTTTTCTGACTATCTAGCTCTCTATAAATATCGTTATATATTTTGCAATAGTACTTTTTGCCATCAATAATTACACTATATTTTAATTGTTTGTTCTCGACACATAAATTATTTTTTTCATTATATTGGTAATCAAGCAAATATTGAAATGAATTTTCTAATTCTGGGAAAGAGTATAGTAATGCTTTAATTTTAAATTTTGAGTCCCCATATAAACAGGTATGATTATTTAATAAAACCTTAAAACAATCTCCATCAAAACTAGCGTCTGCACAATTTAGTCTATGAGTTATTTTTTTGTGATAATCCTCAGAAAATCCCCAATAAGATTTATCACAAAAATGAATGCGTCTAACATTAATTGCTTTTTTTTGAAAGTTGTTATTATGTTTGCATTTCATTAAAGTTGCAATGCCTTTATCTATTACAAAAGAAAATTCTTCGTTTTCTATTGTTACATAACCATTATTAAACATATTTATTCCTTTATTGATTTTGATGCATTTTCATTAGTTTAGCAACATCTTGGTTTTCGACTTTTAAATTTTCTAAAAGACTAAATTGGTTAATACTCCTTTAATTTCTCAATAAGTATTTTTCTATCCCATAGAACAACACCATTAGCGTTTGCTAATTCTTTTGCTGCCTTTGTGAACGTACTATTAGTTATTACCATACATTGATTTGCGTTATAATATTTTGCTCCAGCAATTGCTTCCATAACAGCGTGATTTCCAACAGGTTGACTATAACACTTTGCTTGAATTGCAATTTTGTTGTTATCTTTTGTTGCAATAATGTCAACTCCTTGGTCTCCTGATGCTTTCGTATTTTCACAGGCAAAGTTTAACTTTGTAAGCAGTTTACACAAAAATTTTTCAAATTCTATACCATTCATTAAATCAATATCTGATATGGTTGTTTGTTTTGAATTGTAATTATTGTTTAACAAATCATACTTGGTTCGTGCCTTTTTGATTTTTGAGATATATGTTTTTATATTTTCAAGTTCTTTAATTAGCATTGATACATTGGTATAAGTTTTTACTTTATGATACAACAAACTTAAAACTAATTTATCGACATCAAAATTCTGATATGCTTTTGTTTCAATTACTTTTTCTATAATTTCAGAAATGTTGTTTGTTTTATATTCAAAATCTAGTTGAATTTCGTCATCAGAGTAGAATTCTCTACAAGCATTTTTTATAGCCACATACACGCTTATAAATTCATAATAATAGGACAATGGGAAATTATTTGTATTTAGATTTGTATATTCTAAAAACAACTCATAAGTTTCATCAGAAATAACTTCTATGTCTTGGTATTTATAAGATGCATTTATTAAAATTTTTGTTAATTCATCATTGTTGTCAACGTTTTTTACGAATGCTTCATAAGTAAACAATTTTATAAAGAATATTTTTAATTGTTCTTTTAGAAAATCTTGAGAAGCGTATTGAGTTCTTTCATTAAGTAGTATTTTTTTAAAAGATGCCTGTAATTCAGCCAACGATTCTCCAGAGGCGTATGATAATTCAAAAAATGGTATTGCACATTCTTCAAACAAACATTCTACAAATTCTTCGGCGATTTCTTCTCCAAACGTTCTACAAAACTTTGTCGTGATATCATTTCTACATTTATCATTGATGCTTTTTACATATTTTGCTAAGGTGTTTATATTGCCTTCTACATATCCTTTCTTAATCAAATTTGAATATTCGAATACTCCAATATTTAACTCTTTAACAAAACTGAATAATGGAACAACAATCCTATGAAACAAGGATAGATTATCTCCAAAAACCTTTAAAATCTTTAATTCATTTTCTTTCTCTTTTTCAATTTGTGAATTATCAATTAATATACAATGCGAGTTGTCAGTTGCTCGAGTTTGATTGCTAGATTGAAGATGTTTATATACGTTTGTTGATTTAGGTTTAAATAAATTCTTTAAAAAATTAAACATAACTTTCTCCTTTGTATTGACATTTTTATTATAACATAAAAATTTTATATTTGAGTATATTTTTTAAAAAATTATCATTTTATTTATATATATCTTTCATTACTTCAATCGTAACTCTAATTGCTTGCTCAACTTCCATACCTTGATAGGCAAGCATCTCAAAAGATAGGTCTAAGTATTCTTTGAATTTATCTTTGGAAAATTCTTTTGTGAATTTATCTTCTATTTTTACTACTTTATCTAGTTGACGTTCCATTTCTCCAGTTCGTTTAGTTTCTTCTAGCTTGCTCCAAACAAGTTCAATTAGATTGTCCATTTTTTACTCCTTTATTTCAATATGCCAAGAACTCCCACCCACCCCCATAGGAATTTGGATGGTTTGGCAAGTGTTTTTTATTTGGTTGTGATTTTACGCCTTTCGGCGAAGTTGTTATTTGTATTTTCAGCAGTCGCAGGACATTCACACATTAGATATTCATATTCTTCGTTGGTGATGCCAAGTTCATTTGCGATTTTAGTGTTTATTAGTTTATCGCCATTCAAGATTGTATCTTCGATGTGTGAGATTGCGTTGTGTAGCAGAGTTGTTATTCGTTGCTTATTGTCAAGGATGATGGGAGTCGGAACTATATCTCGAAACTGTTCGGAATATGTCAGCAAACCCTCGCCAGTATCAGACACTATGTACAAGGTTTTATGGTAGTTATCAATATCTTCTTCTATCTCTGGTATTGTATTAGGTGGTACGTAGTGGTCGTCCTTATCTAGCAGTACGATTTGATTTATCGTACTATCTTTGAACTCTGTTTCAAACAGGTACGTATTTAGTAATACGTCCTTTACTACGTTCGGAGTTAGGTTTGTATTAGGTAGTACTTGTAATGCTTCTTGCATTGTTGTTATTACTTTCATTTGTTGTTCTCCTTTGTTTTTAGATATGAAAAAAGCCAACCAATACGGTTGACTTTTTGTGTATTTGTGTTGTATTGTTTAGTGTGAAATGTGTAAAAACACAAGTCGTTTTGGGCGTTTTAGTTGTTTTTGGGTGTAAAAATTTACGTCGAATTTGAGATTTGCACCCAGAAAGCACCAGCGTGGTTGTAACTCCACCGATTTGCCACCAACTTTTCCTCAAAGTTGCGTAAGTTAGTTAAGTTATTCAAGCCACCAATTGCTATTGAAACCTGAACTCGTCATCTTGCAGGATTTATGCTAAAAGTCCTGATTTATCAAGTGGCATATACTACGGAACCAAAGGTCAGGGGTTCGAATCCCTTAGGACGCACCAATTTAACTCAGTTTAGTCGAAACAAACGGCTTTACTGAGTTTTTTATTTTATTGTTTATTTTAATTTTATCTATCCGTTTTTATCTAAATGCTCATGAATAAAAGTATCTGCTATTTTATCATCCAACATGGTGTTGCATTTTTTTATTGCATTATGACCATATTTGTTTCTAATATTTAACATGACACTATCAATACTTTTTTTAGGTTTGGTTTGTTCAAACATACTTATCTGCATTGCTTCGTTACACCACTCTGTAACCGTTATACCTAGCAATCTAACACCAGATATATATCTAAAGTTGTTATAAAATAAATTTAATGCAGTTTGTGTGTAAACGTTACTATCTCGGCAAGGGGGATTTAACTGGCATTGTTTTTGATAAATATTAAGGTCCTTGTCTTTTACCACAATCGACAGTGTTTTAGCACAATTTAAATTATGCTTTATCATTCGGGCAACTACATTTTCAGCAATAACAGTAAACCCAAGCTCTATATCCTTTCTCTCGGTCAAGTCTTTATAAAAAGTGGTGCTGTTGCCCACGCTTTTAGGCGTTTGTTCTTCTCCAATATATGCAACCTCTTCTTCATCGGCACCATTTGCATTATTATAAAGCATTTCGCCAACTTTACCAAATTGCTTAATTAATATTTGTTTATCAAATTTTGCCAAATCGCCTATGGTATTAACACCCATCTTTATAAGCTTGGTCTTGGTTTGGCGTCCTATACCAAACATATCTCCAATCGGCAACTTCCAAACAATTTTTTTATAATTGTCAATACTAATTTCAGTTGTTGCGTCTGGCTTTTTTAAGTCACTGCCAATTTTGGCAAAAGTTTTGTTAAAACTAACCCCCACTGAAATTGTTAATCCAATTTCACGTTTTACACGTTCTCGTATTTTATTTGCAATTTCAAGTGGAGAACCAAACATCTTGCTTGCAGTCACATCTAACCAACATTCGTCTATTGAAAAAACCTCAACTTGGTCAGTATACTCTGCGTATATAGCGCGTACTTTTCGTGACATTTCATTATACAATTCAAAGTTTGGTGGACATATTATCACATCTGGGCAAAGTTTATACGCTTGGTAAACTGTAACCCCACATCTTACTCCGAAACTTTTCGCCTTATAATTTGCAGCCACTACCACTCCATGCCTATCCTTGGGGCTACCTCCAACAGCAACCGCCTTATCTTTTAATTCTGGATTAACCAACGCTTCACAACTGGCATAAAAATTATTTAAATCACAATGTAAAATATCGCGCATAGTTTCTCCTTTTAATACTGGTTCGTATAGTTGGGGCATCAAATTAAAACTTAATTTATCTTACTTAAAATAAGTTTAACATATTTTGCGTAAAAAGTTAATAAAAAAAGCATAACTTAATATGCTTTTAATATGTTTTAATTCTATAAGCTTTCGATTTCTTCTTCAAGTGGCTCAACATGTAACATTATTTCACGTATGCGATTATCTTCAACCTTAGTCATTGTAAACAACAACCTAACTCTGCGTTGAATAATGCTTGCATCTTCTTGCAGAATATCATCAACTGCTATGTATTCAAATTGACCGTCTTGCTCTGGAACGTCGGCCAATTGCTCAAATATAAAGCCATCAAGCTTTGTGTATTGAGTTTCTGGCAAATGCTCTATTTGTAATAATTCAAACAATTCAGCAAGTTCTGTATCTGGAGCAACTTTATAATTAAAGTCATCAATTTTTACTATATCTTCTTCTATAACATCTTCGTCGTGCTCATCATAAATTTCACCAACAATTTGTTCAATAGCATCTTCCATAGTAACAATACCGCTTGTTCCGCCATGTTCGTCAAGTACTATTGCCATGTGTTTTTTGCTTTTTTGCATTTCCTTAATCACATCATCGGCTTTCATTGTTTCGGTAATATTAAGTGGTTCACTCATTAATTGTTCGATTGACGCATTATTATTATCAACCAACGCAAAGAACAAATCTTTTTGACTAATTATACCCACAATACTGTCGATTGTATCTCTATACACCGGCAAACGTGAAAATTGTGTTTCCTTAAATACTTGTTGCACGTGCTCAATACTATCTTCGATATTAACAGCCTTAACATCAACACGAGGTATCATAATATCATATGCTGTGTTTTGATTTAAATCCAATACGCCCTGAATAAGTTCGGCATCGTCGCTATCAATAACACCTTCTTCCTGCATTGTGTCAATAATACTTTCCAATTCATCTTCGGTAACAGTCGGTGTTGCATCCTCTTTTGCTTTAACCATCTTATTTTGTAAAGCAAGGAATGGAAATGTAATAGGTGTAAAGATTTTCATTAAGAAAAATAAAATACCAGAAAATCTTAAAGCAAACTTTTCACCACTTGTTTTTGCTAATGCTTTTGGTAAAATTTCGCCAAATATTAACACTATAATTGTCATAATTGCAGTATTTAATACGTTGGCAAGCGTTGGGTTCTTAATCAAGCTTGAAAATAAGTATGCACATATTGTGGTACACGCAATATTAACAAGATTGTTACCAACCAAAATTGTTGTTAACGTCTTTTTATAATTTTCACTAATATATACTGCCTTTCGCGCGCCTTTAACCTTATTTTCAGCCAATGTTCTAAATCTCAAATTAGATACAGTGGTAAATGCTGTTTCCGAGCCTGAAAAAAATGCAGAACAAAATAGCAGTAAAATTATCGATACTATTAGTGCGATGTTGGTCGTCATATTAGTCGCCAACATCGTCGGTAAATACGGGTCCATTTAAAACTCCTAAAATAAATATATTTAAATTTTGATGTATATATGATAGCACATATTTCCCAGTTTGTAAAGATTTTTAACAAAATATATTATTACTGCCCATATTTAGTTGTGTAAATTTAATACAAACACAAAATACAGGCAAGAAAAAAGACCTTAAGATAATTCTTAAAGCATTTTAACGTTATTTTTCAATCCAATTGGTAACCATATTGTAGTCACAATCTTTAAACTTGCCTAAAATAATCATTAGTGTGTCAACAAGTAAACCAATACCAAACAAGCCAAAAGTTAAAATATACAAAACTGCCGTAAATGTTTTACCCACATAAAATCTATGTGCGCCAAACGTACCAAATATGTAGCATAATAAAAATGCTACAAGGCGTGATTTGTTTGAAATATCCACTTGTTCCACTTCTTTTGCGGTATTAATTTCAGTTTTTAAAGCCCTGTTCTCCAATTTGGTTTGTTTTACTTCATTTTCCATAATTTCTAGCACATCTTTATCTAATTTAGCCATATTCCCCCTCCATATTTTTAGTATACAATTACACTCAAAAATTTGTTAAGCATTTAATTGAAAATTTCAATAAATCCTACTTATTAAAAATAATAGGTGAACTTAATCAT
Source organism: Candidatus Onthoplasma sp. (assembly GCA_045633705.1). GTDB lineage: Bacteria > Bacillota > Clostridia > Christensenellales > UBA1242 > Onthoplasma. Next base: position 6,559 of record JAZQYV010000010.1, on the reverse strand, counting down.
CTATTATTTTTGTTTTACGCAATTATTATATTTTCGCTTCCAATTATTGTTTCTAATTCATAGCGTAATGATTGTCGGATTTCAACATGTTGTGGAAGTTTATACTTAGCTCCAGTTGCAGTATCTTTAACATACACCTCGCTTGTTCCCGGGTATTCACCAAGCAAAGCACATACTGCGCTATGAAGATCTGGGTTAGACACTTCATAAATTAAGCATAGCCTTAATTCTTTTGGTTTTTCAACTGGTTCAACTTCTATTTCGGATTGTGTTTCTTGTTGAGCCATAGGTTCTTCAGTTGCCATATTTTCAATATAATCAATAGTCACACTTGGATTTAAACCCTCACGCATTGACATCTTGCCTTTGATTGCTACAATGTTTTCTTCTACAAGCAAGTCCTTATATCTTTCAAATACTTTAGGGAATAATACACAATCAATAACTCCATACAAGTCTTCAATACTTACAAACGCCATCTTTTGACCGCTCTTGGTTAAATGTTCACGCACTGCAACAATCACGCCACCGCAAGTAACACCATCGCCATCTTTTAGCCCATTTTCATCAACTTCATCTTCGCCATACATCGAGCTTGAAGTCATTTCGGCATCATCTTCACTTGAATTTGAAATCATTGAACTGTTAAGAGTAAACAATTGTAGTCTTGACATATAGTCATCTAATGGATGGCCTGACAAATACACGCCGGCAATTTCCTTTTCTAAATGTAATTTAACTTTTGGAATATATTCATTAATGTCCGGGTATTCCAAATCATCAACACCTTCATTTTCGCCAAGCAAGCTTCCAAACATGTCAATTTGTCCACTGATTGCGCGCTTTTTAGCATCTAATGCTCGATTGATTGCTATTGTATACACACTCATAAGTTGGCTACGAGTTTTGCCAAAACAATCAAACGCGCCTGATTGAATCAAACTTTCAACACATCGCTTGTTCAAGGCTTGGCCATCAACACGGGTTACAAAATCCATCAAATCTTTAAAGTCGCCACCACGTTTGCGTTCTTCAATAATCTCTTCAACCACGCCAACACCAACATTCTTAAGTGCCGCAATACCAAAACGAATTGATTTGCCGTCAGTTGAAAAATATGTTTCACTTTTGTTAATATCTGGTGGAAGCACCTCTAGCTTGCGTTGTTTTGCATATGCAACATAAAACTTAATCTTATCAATATTGGTAATACGATTGTTTAAAATTGCAGTAATAAATTCAGGCATATAATACGTTTTTAAATATGCGGTTTGATAAGTAATCAATGAATATGCCGCTGCGTGAGATTTGTTAAACGCATATGAAGCAAATCCTTCCATTTCTTGCCAAATTTTTTCGGCAATATCAAGTGGAACGCCACGCTTTAGTGCGCCATCAATTTGAGCTACAAATTTTTCACCCTCATAATGTTCTGGCTCGCCGTAAATAAACTTGCCTTTCATTTTCTGCATTTCTTCAAGCTTTTTCTTACCCATGGCACGACGCACCATGTCCGCTTGTCCAAGTGTAAATCCGCCCATTTCCTGACAGATTTTCATAACTTGCTCTTGATACACAATACAACCATATGTTACTTTTAGTATTGGTTCAAGTATTGGGTGGTCATAACTTGTGTCTTCTGGGTGGTGCTTGTTGTGCACATATCTAGGAATACTATCCATAGGTCCTGGGCGATACAATGACACCGCCGCAATAATGTCTTCTAGGCAGGTTGGTTGCAACTCCCTCATAAAGCCTTGAAAACCGCCACTTTCAATTTGGAAAATACCCTCAGTATCGCCAGTTGAAATAAGCTTGTACACATTTTCATCATCATATGTGCATTTGTCAAAATCAATATCAACGCCATGATTTTGCTTAACATATCGTTGACACGCCTTAATATCACTTAGGTTTCGCAATCCTAAAAAGTCCATTTTTAGGTGACCCAAATGCTCCATTTCAGCGCCTTCGTATTGAGTTGTAATATCTTCGCCATTACGCGCAAGTGGAACGTGCTTGTCAAGTATGTCAGCACCAATAATAACTCCACACGCGTGTGTTGATGTTTGGCGAGGGAAATCTTCTAGTTTAACTGCAATATCAATAACCTTTTTGATTTCCTCATCTTCGTTATACATATCCACCAGTTCTTGCACAATTTGGTCTGGCTTGGCCTTAGGGTCAAAACCAAAACACTTTGGCAAAATTGGAGATTTTAGCTTTGGTATTTGCTTAGTTACTTTATCAAGTTTTGAATATGGCACACGCATTACACGTCCAACGTCTTTAACCACGTTTTTAGCCGCCATTGTGCCAAATGTAATGATACGAGCAATACGATTTTCGCCATATTTGCCTTTTACATAATCAATAACTTCTTCACGTCTAACATCTTCAAAGTCGATATCAAAGTCGGGTGCTGATACACGTTCGCTGTGTAGGAAACGCTCAAAAATCAGTTCGTATCTTAATGGGTCAATGTTGGTAATACCAATAGTATAAGCAATCAAACTACCCGCACCCGAACCACGGCCAGGACCTACAGAGATACCCATACTGCGTGCCGCATTGATATAATCCCAAACAATCAAGAAATATTCGATAAATCCTTGGCGTTCGATAACCGCCATTTCACTTTCAACACGCGCATCAATTTCTGGCGTGTGTGCACCATACTTTTTAATAATACCTTCATTAATTAACTTTAACAAATATTCTTTTGGTTCTGAGCCATCTGCGGGCACATATCTAGGGAATAGGTAGTGTCCATACACAAAACCATAATTACACTTTTCGGCCACTTCCAATGTATTTTCAAGCGCCTCAAGGTCGTCTGGAAATACACTTGCCATTTCATCGTATGATTTAAAATAAAATTCGTCATTTTCAAACTTCATACGGTTAGGGTCATCAATATTCTTTTGCATTGCAACGCACATTGCAACATCTTGCATTTCGGCATCTTCTTTACCCACATAATGCACATCGTTGGTAACCACTGTCTTGATGTTATATTTCTTAGCATAATCTTTTAGGTATGGCAATACTGTCAACTGGTCGGCAATCCCATGGTTTTGAAGTTCGATATAAAAATCATCACCAAACACACGTTTAAACCATTGCACCAAGCGTTCTGCTTCCTCAAAGTCGCCATGCAATATTGCTTGAGGTATATCACCTGCCACACATGCACTTAAACACACCAAGCCATCTTTATATTCTTCCAAAGTTTTAAGGTCGATGCGGGGTTTATAATAAAAACCATCACGATAGGCAATAGCATTTAGTTTAGATATACTTTTATAACCCTGCTCATTTTTAACCAATAACACTAGGTGATTAAGTTTGGTTTTGCCTTGCTTAACAGTAAGGTCATCACACACATAAAACTCACAACCAAATATAGGTTTTATGCCTTGCTTTTTACATTCGTCAAAAAACTTGCATGATGCAAACATATTGCCATGGTCAGTAATGGCAACCGCCGGCATGCCCAATTCCTTGGCACGCGATACCAAATTGCCAATACGACATGCACCATCCAAAATACTATATTCGCTATGCACGTGCAAATGCACAAAGTTTCCCATATTCTCTCCTAATCTTATGTTTTGTTTATATCAAATTTTTAAACTTGTAAATTTATTTTCCGCTTCCAAAAGTATCTATCAAATGTTTTAAACAAGCATCGTTATTTGTGTTGTCTTTAAGTGCATCTTTTAATCCTAATCCCACACTGGCTTTCCTTTGTTCTTGCATAGATGCTTGCCACTTAGTAAACTTGGTATCCCTAATTTGCTTGTTGTGTGCAAAAAGATATCTTCTCCATTCTCTCGACAAATCTTTTTCTAATTTAAACGCACCATACATTCCTGCATTTAGCGCGTTAAGCTTCATATCCTTAACAGCGTCAACACGTACAATGTTGTATACTTCAAATTCGTTTGCAGTGTGGCGAATGTATCTTATAAATGGATTGTTTACACATTTTGCACTGACACCATCAATACCCATTGATACTTGGTCACCCCAATCTTGCTCATTTCCCAATACAATCATCTTGCGGTCAATATTTGAAGCATAACCCACGCCATCAAAATATTGATATGGGAATCTTAAGTTACGGTCAAAGTAATCGCCATAATATCCCGACCATTCGTAGCCTTGACTAGACAAAAATGTCTTAATATCATCAGCTGTAATATATTCTTCTAAATTTTGTTGTATAGCGTCCGCCACCATTGTTGCTATAAATCTTTCTTCTTGCATAATTCTCTCCTTAGTTGTTATGTTTAATTTCTTCTTTTTTTGTACTTTTAATAATTTGCTCTATTTCGCTATATCTATTTAATTTTTTATTAACCCCGTCCATACGTTGGTTATATTCTGCTTCAAGTCTTGCAATATCACGTGCCAACAAATTGCCATAATATTCAACATCTTGAGGCGCTTTCTTTCTTATATCATGACACTCCGCCAACATATATTTAGCATAATCTTCTTCTCTTAACGCCCAAAATTTAATCCATTCGTTTGATAAGTCTTTTTCTAGTTTTCCGCAATATAAAGGCTCATCACTGCCAAAGCCTTCAGCACCTGAGTTATTGGCTATTTTATAGACCTTAAATTCGGTCAATCCCCAATCAAGATATTTTACAAATGGATTGCCAACTATATTTTTAACAGTAAATCCTTCAATTGATTCATCCCACTCACTTCCTGGTCCAATCAAAATTAACCCTCTATCGGTGTGTCTAAAATCTCTTTCATATTCACCAAAAGCACCAAAATGTATATATCTATTCTCAAAATTATAGCGATTATGGTCATAGCCTACTATTTCATAGCCATTTTCAGCCAAAAATTCTCTAAAACTTTTGTTGTTTATAAAGTCCGCACTTTTAATTCGTTCTTCTCTTGCTATTTTATCCTTTATTTCTGCTCTTTGTTCTGGAGTAAACGCTTCCTTTTGTTTCTGTGGTAATCTTCTGAATTCTTCAAGTGTCATTTTTCTAACATCTTCTAGTGTAAATTCTTTTTGTTTGTATGTCATATTTTGCCTCCTCATTTATGTCCGCATTATAACACCAAAACCATATCTTGTCAACACGATTTTAGGGTGCAAATTACAATATTTTTTTATTTATCTCCGCCTCGCAAATCTTTGTAGATTGCCAGTATTTTGTCCAACTTATATTTAAGTCCTGCTCGCGTGATTTGTGTTGAGTATAATGTTTGCAGTTCGCTTAATGTACTATCAGGGTTTGATAGCCTCAATAATGCAATTTCTTGCAAACTTAAATCCAAGTATTCCAGCCCATAGTTTGAAATTATATAGTCTATTGCCTTAACCTGTTCAGTACTTGCATTAATAGTTTTGTTAAGGTTGGCGTCAAAACAATTACCTTTGCGGTTGGCATCATTTCGTATTTCACGCATAACCAAACTATTTTGCAACTCAAAAGCCTCAGCGTTTGCGCCAATGCGTACCAAAAATTCTATTAATTGAGCACTATCTTTTGAATACAACACTGTATTTGTGCCTCGCTTAATCGATTTTAAATTAAGCCCCAAATACTGGGTTAGTGCAAGCACATCATCCGCTAGCTGATAATCTTTAAATACAAGTTCTAAACTATATCCGTGTGACTTTGCCAAACTATCGCTATTATAATAAATTCTTCCCGCGCATACAAATATACCTTTAAGATAGCTTATTTTGCAACATTCGCTGGCCAACATATTTTCATTACAGCCATTGGTTGTCTCCATTTCGCCATCGTTAAAATACGCAATCTCCAGCTCGCCCAACACATCAATCAAATCTCGCCCTTGCACTATCACACCTTCACGCCCAAATCTTATTGTTAGGCTCGGCGACAGCTCTTTAATCATTGTGCAAACCTTGTCATATAAATTTGCAGGGCAATTAAGCGTTAGTTTGGTTTCGGTAACATCTTCCTTGATAATACTAATTACCGCGCTTAAAAAAGCATTGCTACAACAATTCGCTGTAGAAATGCCCTTTAATATATCATTTTGTAAATTTTGCATTATTTAACTTTTTTCCTTCTTTTCTCAGCCTTAAACGATGGCAAACTATTATAGTTTGCAACCGCACTTTCTGGTATCCCCAATCTTAACATCGCCTGCAATCCCAAGTGACAATCGCCCACTCGTTTAGGACTATGTGCATCACTGTCTATAATAAACTTAACCCCTTCCTTGTACGCAATCATAATTTCCTTATCACTCATACCAAGGCGCTTGCCATTAAGTTCAATATATGTATTAGTTTCCTTTGCCACTTTGGCCACCTTTTGCACATTTACTTTGCAGCCGTGATTTAAGTGTGTAAGCACATCAATATCATAATTTTTCATAGCATTGATATATGCATTAGTGTTGCGCTCGCGTTGGCGCCTTGTGGTAATGTGAAATATGCTACTTAATAGGTTTTTAAATATGAAAAAGAAATCGCGCTTTCTATTGCCCTTAACCAACTTGTGGTACCCGCAAAGCAACACATCAAGATATTGATAATCGCTTTCTACCA
>JAZQYV010000009.1:0-73431 GCA_045633705.1 Candidatus Onthoplasma sp. | reverse complement strand
GGGGTCCCCAAATGATTAAAAATCATTTAAGAAATGTTATTTTACAATCACTTTCTCGGCGATTGCATTGTTAATATACCACATCTTAAAACTAATGTCAACACTTTTTTCAAAAAATTTTTAAAAATTTTGAATTTTTTTAATTTTTACAACAACATCACTTCTTTTTAGTAAAATTATGCCCACTTTTAGTCCCAAAACCGTCCTTACCTATTAATAATATATTATTGCCAGCCATTTATAGCACCAATACCCATACCGACAATAATATGGTTTATGAAAACATCAAATCGTTGGTCTCGCTTTCTTCAACATAAATTAATGTGCTTACCATTTTATTAACATAAAAAGCAAAAAGAGAGCCATCTCTAGCCCTCTTTTTATTTTTTAGATTGTTACAATCAATAAGCATTTATAGTTAAATCAAATATTATTGCTTATCAGTTATAGCTCATCCTAACTAAGATTAGGTTGCATATACCATGAAGCGTTACTCACAAAACAAGTTTGGCGCAATTAAACTTGTTTGGAATGTTTATTCAGAAGGTTTTTCAGTAAATGTATAGCCTACCGCATCCGTGATTGTAACAGTGCCCCCTTTAGATGTCTTGCTAAACGCTTTGACAGTTCCCGACATAGACACACGAACACTTTCAGAGAACCTTACACCAGTTGACATAATTGCTCCAGAACTGCTTGGCAACAATAATGAGTTGGTGGAAGTTCCATCGTAGGTTGTATAGTTGCCGTCTGCATCTTTCTCAGAAACCAACGCATTATCATTAAAGAGCCCATTAACTATATATCTTGCAAAGAATGTTACACCTCTGCCTCCAGCATTTTCGTAAGCATACCTTCCCGCATAATCCTGTTCGATAGCCTCTGGCCCAAGTACATCTTCAATTATTATACCACCACTGTATTTAAGCTGATCATACACCTTACGTTCATATAACACTTTTGAGTCTGATTCATCATCAGTATCCATAATATAATAATGACTTAATGGATGTATAGCATCTTTTGATAAATAATAGTCTTTATATGTTTCCCAGTCTTTATATAAATCAGTGTATTCTATTTTATCTCCTTCTGTGTCTGGAGTGTTGCTTGCATACACAACAAATGTTTTTTCTGAGTTTAATAGTGCTTTTTCACCAGTTGTATAAACAGTCTCATCCTCATATTCAAACCCTGGCCATATTGGGCAGAAGAAACAGTCTGCAGTAGTGGTTACAGTATTATATCTAATTTCATCCGCACGAACATAGTAAAGTGTATCAGGTATTGTTTTTCCTATTCCTAGTGCTTCAATAACTTCATAATCACAATTTCCACTATCGTCTGGCCAGAAATAGAATTTAGTAGCAGAAGTAGCCGTTTGTTCATCTTGCGCTGTCCTATAGTGGGTTTCATTTATTATAATATCCGAATCATCATGATAGGCATTATTTACCTCATATAAAGATTGACTATAGTGCAGATATTTTTCGACTAGCGTAAACGAAGGAGCCACAATACTTGCCTTCCATTTAATATCACCCTTATTTACAGTCTGGGCAGTACCATTTAGCATAACAGCTGATTTGCCATCACTTGAAATTGCACATGGCACATCTAGTTTAGGCTTTGTATTAAAATTTAAGCCAGTATCAATATTAAGATTATTGCAGGAAGTTTCTATACCTTCATATTCATCTTGATTATCTTTAGTTTTTACAATGTAAGCATATCCATCAGCGTTATGTATATACATATCTAAAGGAAGACTTGTGCCTTCGGCATCATTTTCTTTATTTATCAAATCGTAGTTTGGATATACTCGTTGGCTAATTGTTCGAGTAGTGTAAATGTATATAACATCATTGTATTGCGTATAACGCGGAATTCTTAAATGGGTTATATTGCTATCTAAGGCAGCAAATGTGTCAGAATGTCCACTTTCCTCAACTGGTATTACTAAACTACTGTGGTAATCAGTTGGAGTGTTGCCTGCCAAACAATATGCAAAATAAATCAAATATAGTGTACATGATGATTTGCCATTGGCACTTTCATCCTCTCCAAACATATTTGTAATAGCATCGTCATCAACACTTCCTGGAGTTGTTATCGTATAATCATTTCCTTCTTTATCAAGGAATTGTGCTGTAACGGGAACAATATTGTAAGTGTCATAATATGTGTCCAGTTTGCCGTTAGTCCATGAAATTTCGCGGGCATATGTATCGTGCATATATCCTTGTGATTGCTCTGACCATAGTGGATAGTACGCGTTTGATAAAGCCATAGCGCCCGCTATACTAACAGCTCCTATAGCCACAGCTGCTCCTGCACCCAAAATTCCAATTGCTCCAATAATTATCCAGGCCTTAAATAGTGTGCCAGCCGCCGCTAACCCCGCTCCAGCCGTTGTTGCTCCGGCTCCAATAATACCCGCAGAAATATATCCAGCTCCTACACAGGCAGCAACAATTACAATAATAACTATTACAACATTAACGAGTATCCAAAACCACCTTTCGCCATCTTCAAGTTCTATACCTTCTTGACTTACAACACCATATACTTCGAATAAAGACCCTGAACCAGAATACACACTGCCACTATCATCACCAATATTACCAAATACAACAGTAAACACAAAGCACTGTTCATACACGCGGCCTTCGTATATATTTTTACACTGATATATACTATCTTGAGGGTCATAGTAAGTAAATCCAAATGTGTATTTAAGCTTCTCATAATCCACAGCATCATCATCAACGTGCCAATTTAGAACCGCTTCTCCCCCTGAAATTGGGAAGTATCCACCGTCATGCTTTTCAAGGTGTTCAGGTTTTATAAACTTAGTATCGTATATATGCGCGTGGAACGCATCTCTACCATACGCCTCATCCGCTGGAGCATACCAATCATTCTCGTCCTTATCATAGCAAAGTTCATAATTTTTGTCATAGAATTGATTATTCTCTTTAGACGCATGTACCGCAACAGTATCAAAATCTTGCGTTAATTCGGCAACACCATATTTACAATACAATTTAGCGGGTTGGCCAAACACATGATAAACTGTATATACAATTTCGTTTTTCAATTTACTATGTCCGTCCTCCACTTCATACCAGTAATCATATTTTACTTCGGTAATGTTTCTTGCATCGTAGACTGTTTGCACATAATCACCTGTTTCTGTATTAGTTTGAGACGCCGTTCTTGCCATTGTTTTAAACATTGTGTATTCAGGAGCCCAACCTTTTGTTCCTCCATTCTCAGGGTGGTCTTTATCGTAAAGTTTATAGATAGGGTTGTGGTCATCAGTCAAATCATACAATGAATTTAAAGAAGATGCGCTAACATTAATATTTGCCTTATTTAAATAATGGGCAAACGATATAACAGTATGCTGCTCTTGATTATATGTTACTTGTTTATTAAAATCTTCAAAACTGCTATTGTAAACAGTATCTATTGTAAACGCATAATAATGTGTGCCTTGAATGTTAAGTTCACCTACTAGTTCACCTACTGTTTGTGCTAAACCCACAAGTCCGCCATAGTTATACACGTCTCGTGATTGTATGATTCCATCTTTAACATATGAATAAACCTTTGCAGTACCTATATAAGTTTTTCCATTAGGATCTTTTCTCTCTATCGTTTTTGTGGACTCTGTTGCGCCACAAAGTCCTGGGCTAACACTACACTCTTCCATTGAGCCATCTATACGTCCTGCAATCACACCGACATATTGTGACTCCAATCCTTCGCCGGTGCTATTAAATATCTTAATTTTACAACCAGCTTCTATAGAAACTCCTTTTATATTACCTTGAGAGTATCCAAACAAGCCACCAATGCAATGTCCTTGTAATACTTTTGGATTCTTACTTGTTGTGGAAGCGTCATTATCAAATTTTGATAAATCATATTGTTGAACATTTACATTAATATTTGTTGGAGCATTAGAAGCCCACTTTGGCACTTTACCAATTGCTGCACCAACAAATATTTTGCCAGCAACATTAATTGACACCTCATCACCCAATTGTGGTATTGGCACATTAGATGCTGTTGCCGATAGCAACCAATGCCCATAGGCACCTCCAACGTTTATACCGTAAGGAGCATACACATCGCCATATACTGCATTAGTACCATTTAACACTACAGTTTCAACCAATCCAACAAAACCACCAATACCTCCTTCTTCGTCTGAATACTTTGTTGACTTTGAAGAATAAATCCCTCTTCTCCAAGAAATCTCTTTATCAGGCATTGGAATGTATGATGCAACATGATTTTTTACTGTTCTAACTTGATAATTGCCATTTCTTACAGTATATGTAGAATCGGTGGACACGACGGCGTTCGTAACAATGTCTTCAAAAGTTGTTTTGCCTTTTGCCGCACCGACAACTCCTCCAATATTGGTTGGATGATAATAGAATATTTCACCATCTTTTGAATTCCCATTTTCTGGAGTTGTATCAATATAATAATCAAATACGGTACCATATATGCCTTTGAGTACACCAGCATCTGTTAATTCAGTTCCTCGAGATTGTAGTGTTACGCTAGAAATCTTATGGTCTGCTCCACCTATATATCCAGCTATGCCACCGACATTAATATTTCCCATAATGGTGCCAAATTGTAATAACCTCTCATTTAAATCAATTTCTGCACCCGCTCCAACAAAGCCAACAATTCCACCGACATTTGTAATGCCATAAATGTTTTTAAATATTATGTTTACATTTTCTTCCTCGGCAGATGGGTCTTCACTTACTGGTGTTACACTGGCTGGCGTGGCCGCTGGTTCTTCAGACTCGGAACCGTCACCCTCGGCTGGAGGTGTAGGTTCTAGCGCGTTATTGAATGTAGCATTAAATGTTAGCCCTCCACCAACAATACCTATGATACCACCAATATTAGATAGTCCGCCAACATTTCCTAAAATATCAGTGTCTGTAAATCCATTTATAGTTAAATTTCCTTCAGTTCCGCCAATCAATCCGCCAACAGCATAAATGCCGTATATTGACGAACTGTTAGACACTTCTGACAAAGTAATATACTCAGCATTTATAAAACCAATCAACCCACCAATATATGAGATGTTTGGAATTTCCTTTATAGAACCATCGTTTGAGGTTGCCTCTGATCCGTCGGTTCCATATATTGGATTATTACCTTCATGAATATTTTTATCAGAAAAATCCTTCATTCCAATCTGAGCATCATTCTTACTTGATTTTACATCCGCTAGCGAATATCCAACAATTCCTCCAACGTTTGATATTGATTTTGAAGCATCTGGCCCAACAATTGAAAACCCTTCGCTAGCCAATTTAGAGCTGTTCTCTAAAGTTTTTTCAAATATTGGATTTGCATTTGTAATGCCGGTAATGGTAGCCTTTGAATTCCAAAATCCTACAAATCCCCCATAATTTGAATATGGATTAGAGCCTTTGTGAGATTTTGTCCACTCAACCTTTGCATAAGGCTTGGTGGAATCACCCTCTAAAATCCAGTTTGTTGTAGTTTTTGATGGGTCTGCCGGTTCAGTACTTGCGTCGCCTACAGTTATTGCGATTTCAAGTATGTCTCCCGTTCCGTGCTTTCCAGCAAACCCACCTACATTACCAAGTCCATACACCTCAACAGTGCTTGGTTGTTCGCAACGGAAATTATAGTTTTTGGTTAACGACTCACCAATAATTCCTCCAACGTTTTTTCCATGAACAATAAATTTAGATGCATCAGAAATTTCATAATTTATACTTTCAATTCCTTCACATTTGCCAATTACTACACCATAAGCAGTATCATCGTCTTTAACACTTGCATTAGCATTTAATTCAATTTCGTCTAAAGTAAGTTTACTTTTATTGATTGAGCCATCAGTTGTAAAGCATGCAACTCCACCAAAGTTTTCAACAATTAAAATGTCATTTAATGCTACATTAATACCGCTGCCATCATCTTTACCGATTTGTCCATCATTCAACTTGCCTACTATTCCGCCAAAATTACTACAATTGCCCGTTTGAGAAAACTTAATATCAAATCCATCAACTATTCCGTCTTTCATTTCCCAAACCAAACCAGCAATATTGCCCGCAGCTAATAGTCCGTTAATTTCAATTGTTGATAGACTTACCGGAACAACAGATTTTGTAGCTGGCACATCTGGCGTCACTGTTAATATCTGCCCATAGTTTGTTTGTGCGAATCCGCTGAACACATTTTCTTCTTCCGTCCCTAGTTGTGTTATGTTGGAACTTATTGAAAGTGTGTTATTAAATTTAATAGACACGTCTTCACTATCACTAGGTGTTTCGACACCATTGCTCATAACAAATCCGCTAAACTTTTTAAGCCCTGGTTGAGAGTTAAAAGTTAAACTCATCTGGCTATATGCGTTGATTGTTCCAAGGTTTTGATTTATAAATCCTGCCACTGTAGCATTACCACAACTATCTTGCAAGTTAAAGGTATAAGTCCCATTATCAAAGGAATTTTTAATGTTAATTGTTCCTTCATTACTGCCGATAACACCAGCAATTGTTGCTTCTTCTACCTCTAGGGTTGCAGCGAATTCAATATCAGCATATTCTATCGTATGTAAATTAAGTGTAACATCCGGCTTAACATCAGCAACTAAACCATAACAATTTTTATCAATAGCATCAATTGCTGTAATTGCTCCATTTCCACCTACATTAAGAACTTTTATGCCCGCATTGTAAATTGTAACACTTCCACTCGTAGCTGTTAAGTCTGTACCCTTTTCAACAGTATTTATTAATGTTGCGTTATTTACAAAGCTGTTTTGCAATACAATATTAGTAATTGTTGCACCGGTTGATATTGTACTAGCTCCGATATACATCTCGCCAGTTAGTGCCTTGTTTATCAATGGATCTCCACGTAAGTTAGTAATGGTTTTGCGATTATCAATAGTTCCGTTTACAAATCCTGCCACAACTTTAGTCAAGTGCTCAAAACTTGTTTTGCATTCTGTAGCATCATCAACTTGTGATGTGCTTGCTTGAGGATTTGTTGTGTCAAGTATGTATTTACCGTCAGTCATGCTTGCCGCCGTAATTGTTGAAGTTAGCGTGCCAGCAAAATTGGTTAAGCCAGGCCACGATGAAAGAAGTTTGTAAGTAATACGCTCAGCCTCTTTATAATCAGTAGAGTCTGGTAACTGAATATTTACAACAAGTTCAAAGTATTTGCCTGCTGTCCCTTTATTTTTGTTAGTACTTGTCCAATCATTTAGCTTATTTATTTGATATAGAACACCGATATTGTTAATTTGATATGCACAATCATCGTAATATTCTTTTGTTGGCATGTCGCCATTGCTTGGGTCTTTGTAATTATGGTACACCAATGTTCCTCTTGCAGCCTCATCAGGACTTCTATCAAATGTTCCATTACCAGTTTCAGCGCCCTGTTGCGCAATTAAATGTAAACCCGTTTTGCTTAATTTATATTGCCTAATATTATGGATTGGATATCCATAATTGTAAGTCATTGGAGCAACACGTATTTCACTATCTACCCACTCTAAGTTATGCATGCCATACACTGCCCACGCTTTGCCAAACAATTCACTTTTAATATCTATATCATAGTCAGGATGCTTGATTGGATCTGATGTGTCATCAACTGCTTGTAATTCTTCAGTAGATACGCCCTCAATTCCTTTGGCCTTAAGAGCATTATAGTCGTCAGTTTTAATGTCGTCAGTTTTAATATAGTTAGCATAATAGTCATATTTTACATTATAATATCTTCCGCTATTATCAGTTGAAATTAGTTTGCTTGCTTGACCTGCAGAATAAGAATTGCCAATATAGCCCTCATTATTATCAACTAATGCTGAACCAGCCAATTTTTTGTCGTTATAGAAGCTTCCAGTAAAATAACTATACTCAATAGTTGCTTTAGTATTGTTTGTTGCAACTAATCCTGAACCTTTGGTTAATGAGTTGCCCGAATTGTAACAATAAGACATTGTTCCATTGTTAGTGCCAACTAATGTTTCAATTTTTATGTCGTTGTACTGTACTCCGCACATAAATATTGTTCCATTGTTGGCGGCGGCAATCACATTGTACATATCGCTTGTGGCAATAAACTTAATGTTTGAAATTGCTGAATGATTATGAATTGTACCAACAAAAGTATTTGTGCCTTTAACCTCAAAATTACAACCTAAAATCACACCATGTAATGTATTGATACTTGAATCGATTTGCGAATCCTTGGTTAGTAGATGATATTTATATTCAGCATCAAACTCGCTAGTCTGTATTCCTGTTGGGACGCTATGAATGATTGGATTATATGCTTTACCACTATTATTATACTCAACCCCATTTGCATTTGGCGATAAAATTCCTAAAGCAATTAAGAAGTTTTGTGTATGATTAGGAACTGGCAGCCCACCATTAAACCATATCCAGTTACCTCCTATTTTACCATTTAATACATCGCCGCCAGCACTGTTTGGTTTTAATGTGCTGATATTCCTACTTAAAGTATATGCAGTAACGTTTTCAACATTTTGAATTACATAATCATCAAAGGCTAAAGTATAGTCAGAACTATACAATACTCCCTTCGCCTCAATTGTGCTACCATCTTTCATATAACCAACAATTGAATTTGTATAAACGTTGTATTGCTTTCCGTTGTGAGTCTTATACACACCAGCTGCACTTAAGGTAAGAACGGTATAACTATTATTAATAGTTTGCTTTGCAAGCTGTTCACACCCTGCCAAATTGTTACCGCCATTGGAACCTGCTAATCCAACAAATCCTCCAAGTACTGTTAATCCAGTATCATCCACCTTTGAAGAATTTGCATGGATGTAACCTATTGCTGCTGAATTTGAAATTTCATAAGAGGTATCTGCAGACGTATCTTTTCCGCCTGCCTGGCCAATAATGCCGCCACCTAGTAAGGTATTGTCATAATGAACGCTACTTTCCATAATTGAAACAGCATTTTTAATTTTTATGCCAGCACAATCTAACGACGAGCCATCTGCGAATACTCTGTTGCCTTCACTTGAATTTGTTTGTCCAACAATACCACCAATGGTTACATTATCAATACTATCACTATCTGAATTAGTGTTAATCACCATATCACTAGCAACATTTTCAATTATTGCGCAACTTGATGTATTTTGCCCAGCAATGCCACCAAGGATTAGATTGTATGCTTTATTTAAGTATATTTTGTTGCCCTCAGTATCAATTACCGTTGTTGTTAATTTAGAATATGAGTCTTTAATATCAAATTTTTCTTTTGATACCGTATCAAAATCCATATGCCCAGCAATACCGCCTATATAGAACACTCCTTTATCAAAAATAGCATCATTATGGCTTGTAATTGTTAGATAAGTTGCACAATTATCTATTTGACATTCTGTCTGCATCTTGCCAACGACACCACCAAGATATGTTGTAGCTGTATCGTTATCGTAACCGTCTCTTAACACGCCTACAGTTATATTAATATTTTCAAAGTTGTCACCATCAACTTTTGCTACTGTGTTAGATGAAATGTCTGCATACGTAGCGCTTCCAACTAATCCGCCAACTGTTGTTCCAGATGATGTTAGTATGTTCATTGTTCCACTATAAGGACTTGTCCTAATTAAAGCATCTGCCACGATGTCAGATTTGGTTGTCTCGGTCCCATCTTCCAAAACGACTTTACGTTGAATTGTATGCTCGCCGTTTAAAGAACCAATTAACCCACCGATGTTTCCAAGATTTGAAGTTATATCATACGTCATCGAACTTGAACATGATACAATTGTAACTCTTCCGGCAGAACCTATTAACGACCCTAAATTTTGAACACTTGAACCTGTAGTTGTTGTAATCGTGCCGCCAATTGTAACATTTTCAAGTCGAGAATTATCGCCAAATGACTTAGGTGCAATTCCACCAACAGCCTCAAGAGCTCCATTGATGCTTAATCCAGCATATTCAAACCCTATATTACTAATACGAGCACCTTGAATAGACTTAAAGAATCCAGCCTCTTTTCCAAGTGTTTCATATGCTCTTAATTTAATATTGGTAAATTTTGCATATTCTTTTTCGTCTAAATTGCTAATCAAAATTCCACTAAAGTCGGTTGGAACAACATAATTGCCATCGACCTCACCTATCTCGATATTATTCATTAATATAAAGTTACGATCTGGGAACATTTCAAAATATTTCAAATCCGACTTTTCATATAATTGAATGTAATCAGTAGCGTTGTCTGATTTTAAATTTGGTAAGAATTTGGTATGATCTGACTCCCAAATTTCAAATGGCCATGTTAAGAACATTTCTTCAAACAATGCCTTTGACACTTCCGCATTATATAGTGTATAAATATCAAAATCCTTTTTCTCTTGAACATTAACAATTGCTTCTGCATTGGTTTTACCAATAGCATACAATGCCCCATTAGGATTTGGCTTTGATATAGTTTCTTCATCATCTATCTCGTCGTCTTGTGTTGCTTTATAATAATTACCATAACGAATTATTGAGCCACTTTCTTCACCATCATTTAAACATGGTGTAACATCTGAAGAACACTGAGCAACAAGATAATCAACATTTATTGCTTCTACTTGGCAAGGATTGTCAATGTGGTCAGCATTTGTACACTTTGTTCCGTTAATAACGTCTGCTGTAACCTCAGATTTATCAAAGAAAGTGTTAACAACAACATTGTCAAATCCTATTTTTGCAGATTTTGGTGATATCTTAATATCTTTTAAAATCTTTCCTGCAAATCCACCAACAAGTTTTGCACGTGAATGGTCGTAGAAATCACCCTTGCTATCTAATATGTCATATGTTAAATCAATATAATTTTGAGCATACACATATTGATAATTTCCACCATAAGAAATACCTGCAAACCCACCTATTGTGTCGGCTATACCATAGGTAATATGCGGTCCAATATTTGCTTTAGTTAAGCTATTCTTAACGTTTCCACAGTAGTTGATACCAATAAATCCGCCAACAACACCATCTCCCTGAACCGCAGACAAGTTTCCATAAGCGCCGCTTTCGGTATTTAGTGGGTCAAACGTTGAACTATTAATATAATCAGCAAACTCTTTATCATAGTTATACTGACCCTCAATTGTTTCACTATTAATTTGACTCAATTCGATGTTTGCATAGTTGTCTGCAACTATACCTCCTGCAACACCACTACCTATAATAGCGCTGTCCGAATCAATTACATAAGTCAAACGTTTAGCATAAACATTTTTGCCAAGATAGCCCGCTATGCCAGCAGCATGTTCGCCCTCGACATTAGATGAGATAACTTTTATTTTATTAACATTTTCATATTTCTCATCACTGTTTTCTATATCTATAATACCAGCTATACCACCAGCATATGATAATCTAAATAATTCAAGATTTGCTTGCTTTGTAGCATATTCAGCTGCATTATATTTAATTAATTTAGGAACACCATTTTTATCTAATTCTTTATTGATAAATCCGGCTGAAGCGTGCAAATCTGAATTGATATTGTATATTCCTGAATTGCCTGTTAATTGTCCTACCAATCCACCGGCAATGTTATTAGAACGAATAGCAATTCCTCCAGATAAATTCAGGTCGATGAAATATACATCTTTTGCAAAACCTGCAATGCCGCCGGCATATAATGCTTTGGTATCACCACTGTCCTCACCGGATTGAACTGATGCATATTCCACATTTAACGCCTTAATAACTGCATAGTAGGCCTCACTGAACAATCCAAGGCTTCCAACATCGTCTTTATCACTATAGTTAATTACAAGATTTGAAATGGTCATACCATTACCATCAATATTGCTAATAGTTCTACTCTTTTGGTCTCCCAAAACATATTTTGATCTAGTTGCCACATCTTCGTAAAGATTATCTGCAATCTTAAAGTCAATATTGTCAATAAATCTTACATTACCAGTAAATTGATGTTGAGTTCCATCTTTGCCTACAAATACCATAGCATATTCTTCAACACTACGTATAATAAATGGATTCTTAACACTGCCAGCATCATATCCATTAGCGTATACATAGCTTTCAACTTTTCCAGCGTCGTTGTAACGCGCAATTCTCATTGACCTAGCAATAAAGTTTGCACTGGTAAGTTCTGGTAGACTTGTTACACCTAAACTATATGACGACTTATTAGCATCTATAGCAGTGCTGTATGTCCAAACGCCATTTAATTGTTGTTCGTTTGTGCCAGATGTTACAAACGAGTAGTTATTTAAGTTCCCGGTAGCAGCAAAGCTATCCAAACCTAAACTTTTTGGAGCAATAACACCTTCTGGCAAAGTGTAATGTCTATCATATGTTACAGTTCCATCATCTAGGTAGTAGCAATTTTCGATATTTGCACTTGACAATAATAGTCCGGCATTATCAAAATCAAGTCCCACTCCAACAAATGGTAACTGTGTTGCCAAACCGACATCGCTTCGTGAAGTAACTTTACTTGCGGTGTAGCATTGCTTTAATGTTCCGCCAGTTGTATCGTAAACAAATCCTGCAACACCTGCCGAATCTGACTCACACATTATATTGCTATAACAGTCATTGATTGTTCCAGCATTTTCATACACAAATCCTGCAACACTACCAGCATTGCTATATATCTTACACCCTGTAGCACGCACGTTTGTAGATGTTATTGATGTTTCTAATCCCTTAACATAGCTATATGCAATTGCTCCATTATTTTTAACTATAAATCCGGCAGTGCGATTTTTTGCTGAATTTCCATTAGGAAGCATATTGATAATGCTTGTATTAGCCACATATGATGAGCTTATTATGCAGTTTGAATTATTAACACCAACTAAGCCAGCCATTAAACCTTTTGAAGTAAACTCTATAGATTCGCATGTTAATTTTGTGGCACTAACTTCATTGTCGTTAAATGCCAATGGTGTGATGCGTTCAAAATATTCGGTACCCACACGTGAATTTGTGATGTTTCCATTATTAACGCCAACCAAACCACCAAATGTCATGCTGTAGCTTGGTCCAATTTCAATTGTTAATTTTTTATCCACTCCAAGTGATATAACTTCACAATTATATATTAAACCATTATTTATGCCCGCAATCATGCCAAAGTTAATTACAGCACCGGTAACGTTGTCGTCCCTTATATACATAATATCGTCATCTTGCTCAAGAGAGCTGATGTCAACCACTATGTTTTTAAGAATTGTGTTTTCACCCGTTGTTGCAAACAAACCAGCATTCACACTTGTTGTAACGGTAATATCAAATGATTCAATTTTGATTATATACCCATTACCATCAAGACTTCCAATGGCAGTTGTCAATGGCTTCCAGTTTCTAACTGTTATGTCTTTTGTTAGTATATAATTCTCACCCTGATTCATAGCCTCTAAATCAGCTTGTGTTTCAACTGGGCGAGGCAAATCTTCAGTAGAATGTTCAACCAAATTTAAATAGAATTGATGAGTAATAAATGTTGAACATATAGTTGTTTCGGTTGTACTAAAATAAATTGTACTGCTTACCAATCCTGTTGCACCGTCAATTGTATGCTCATACCCATAGTACAATTCAAAATGTACAAGAATTGAATTTTGTTTTCCCAAAGCTTCAATACGATAGTTATTGTTTGCTTTGTTTTTCTTAATACTAAAAGCAGTATCTTTACTATTCAAGAACTGACTAAAGTCTTGCTTAATCTCAAGCATTGTAACGGAATCACGCCCCATAAAGTAGAACGATTTTAGATACCCATTATTGTCAAGATTTAGCAATTTGTTATTAATCACTTCGCTCTTGTTTATTCCTGATTGAGTAATCCATACTAGCTCAATATCTCGGCTTGTATTAACACTAACATCAAACGAGCCATTGCTTTCGCCAGCCAAATATAGGTCGTTAATTACATACTCTACAGGATAGAATGTTATCTTTTCGCTATTGCTGGTAAGTGTGCTTGCACCATCTACCAATTCCATGTTTAATACAACTTCAAACGCTGGGCAGTCTGTATATGCTTTTAGATTGTATACCAAAACATACACACCGCTTTCATCTTTTTGGGCAGACACCAATTCCAACACAGCTTGGTCGCTAGACAACAAACCGCCATCTAGTTTCTTTAATGTTTTGGTTGGTGCTATATTAAATTCATAGCCGTACACCCTAGCCACAATTTGAGTTGTAGTTGCATTTTCTTCAATCATGTATACAACTTTACCATTGTGCACACTTTCCTTAGCGCCAGCCACGCTAACATATACGCCTGGACGATATTGGCTAATAACTGTTTTTTCACATTCAATGTCTACAAATTCGCCCACTTGAGGGTCATATGTTTTTGCACCGACTGTAAATGTAAACACTTTGCGTACACCAACAATATTTTCAAGTATTGTTCTTACAAATATAACTCCATCATATGAATACTTTCCATCTTCAAAATAACTTATTGGAGATAGTGCCAATGCGTTATCTTCTGATGTGATACCAGCATATGATACATATATATTTCTATCTTTATCAAATACCATTTGTTGGAATCTTACAAAATATTCTTTTCCGTCTATAACTTCAATGGTTGATGCTATTGTTATGTTGTTAAAATATGCATAGCTGCGTTCAGCATATATTTTAACCAATCCCGACTCGCCTGGAATAATCAATGATGATTCAACTTCATTTGACACAAATTCAGATTCAGTTGTGCCAGAACCAGCGCCTTCTCTAGAAACTAGATTTGAATAATTTTCAAGTCTAAACGTATGTAATTTTTGAGGCACAAAAGCTATACTAACCTCTGTTGACAATGTGGCATTTGTTGATGCTGTTATTGTAAGCTTAAACTTCCACTCTCTATCATTATGGTCGGATATGTCTAAATATCTATATTCTTCTCTCAAGTTGAAGTTAATAACATAATCATATCCATATGTGGTTCTTTTATACTTTATATATACATCATTACTTCCGTACACATCATCAAATATATACCAAATACTAAATTGTGGGTCGCTTGCGCTCTTATTGGCATTATAATCGGCCTTTACTTTGTTTACCAAATCAATTGCATTTTGGTTTTCTGCACTTAAGGCATAATATAATGTGTCTTGAAGTAGTGCGGTATGACTAGCGTCTACAATTGACAGCCTTTCATCGCTAAATTTCACAATTCCCACACCACTTTCAACTGTTCCTACATATCCAGTTGTCAACTTTGAAGTAACACTTACAGCAACTCCCGATTCGGCGGTAATGTCATTTAAATCCACACTTAAGTTTGTTGCCTTGTTGTGTATTGTTATAACAATTTCCTTTGAACCCAACAAAGCATCTTCAATTCCGGTTAATGTATATAAATCTTGACCGTCAATACTGTATTTATTAAGATTCAAATATACACTAATCTCTAATTTTATTTTTATAGACTTAACTTCATCTGGAAGATTTTTTGTGGTTAATTGCCAAGAACCAAGCAAATATTTGCCAGTTCCTGCAGCAATCTCATTTGTTAATGAAGTAAATTCAAAATACGCACTATGCTCATTGCCAGATATAATATTGTATTTCATATAGGTGTTTTCGGCATTAAACGTTTCGCCATTCACTTTTTGTAATGAAACGCTTAATTCTGGGTTTTGCCCAACACTTGTTGAAAATTCACTTCCATTGTTATTTATATCTTGTAGCCCGGAGCCAACAGCAATATCAAACACTTCATCAGATATTGGGTTTTCAACAAATATAGTAACAATATCTTGAATAGTGCGATCAAATGCTGATGCAAATTTCAAC
This sequence comes from Candidatus Onthoplasma sp., assembly GCA_045633705.1. GTDB lineage: Bacteria > Bacillota > Clostridia > Christensenellales > UBA1242 > Onthoplasma. The sequence goes on along the minus strand of JAZQYV010000009.1, from coordinate 57,538 downwards.
TTTACAATGCCGGTTCCATTAAACTTAATTGAATCAGAACCTATAAGCACCGCCTTATCAGAACCCAACACAATGCTAACGCTGTATTCCCCGCTTGCAATGCTTGGCAAAATTGCTTTTTCAATTAAACCAACACCATCAGTATTTGTTACAAGCTTATGAATATTATCAGCATCTTTATGATAGTACACAATTGCTGTAGCTGAAAATCCATGAGAGTTCGAACTATCAGTATATTGAACATATAATCCCTCTTCCCAACGTTCAAAGTCTGGAATTGATGGAACTATCTTCTCGTAATAGTCGTTACCTTCAAACGATGGAGCAACGGCATCTGTTAGTTTTGTGTATACTCCACCTTCAATCTTATAGTAATCTTTCCAATTTGTTGCCCAGTTATTTGGAGCTTTATCAAGCTTTTTATACACTCCAAAATATTCATTATCCACCTTAACAATAATTTCATAAGGCACTACTGTCAATGTTTTAATAGCTTTATCATCATCGTCAGCTGAATCTAATTTGTAAATTAGATATGGATAGTCAACCCCTTCAAATTCATTTACATCAGTTGTTTTTCTCCAACCTATATAATATGTATCAGTTCCCACGGTAACTGTTCCAGGAGTATTAGTTAGATCGCTTGGAAGGCTTGTAATACTTGGTGTACCTATTGATAACGAATATTTCCCACCAACATCAGGTATGTCAACTGGTCTGCGTACAATATATGCGTTTCCTGACACCGAAGCCGAGCCGCTAGCACCACAAACATCTCCAATAAAGTACACATAGTTATATTTTGTTGCGCCAAACTCAGTAAATGAACTTAAACTTCCTTTTACCATAAAGTCAGCTTTCACAAAAGCTAGAGTTACTTTTGTATTATCTTTAGCAGCGCATGCAATTAGTCCACCAACAACTGCATTATTACCTATTATATTAGAATTGTTTTTAACAACTTCACGCAAATATGTGCCGTATTCTTCATCCGTTTCATCAGCAGCCTGTTCACGAACGTTGTCATATTCTATGGCGTCAGAAATAAATTTTTCCACATATGCACGTGTTAATTGTGTATTGATTGCCTTACCGATAATGCCGCCAACATTTCCAACACCCATTATATAGCTACATTCAGGCATGATTGACACTTCGGTATTTTCAAATGTTACAAACATTGTGCGCACGTTATCCACAGCGCCCTTATTATTAAATCCTACAATGCCACCAATATTTTGCTCTAGATTTACTGTTGTATCACCCTCATCACTGTCATAGCTATGATAAACATGAGATTTAGGATCTTCGCCCGTAGTGTATACGTATGTATGGCCAGGCATTAACACATAACCTTCAATGCATGCGCCATAATTTGCAACTTCTTGAACTTTGCCAGCGTTTTCACCAGCAATACCACCCATATTAACTTTGTCATTAGCCTTTAAGCTTCCGCTTATAGCCACCTTGTTAATTGTTCCGTTATTTAAACCTGCAATACCTCCAAATGTTGTGCTTGCAGCAATAGGAGCAGTTTTGTTTGTGCCGTCATCGACATATCTTGCAATAATCTCTATATTAACAACTGCTGTAATTAATGTACGAATTGCTTGGTCACTATTATCTTCATATGTCGCACTAATTGTGCTAGTGTTTTGCCCAACAACACCACCAATATTAATATTTGCTGTATTTAAATTTGTATTTCCCTCACCAATAACAACATTAAGCGACGAACCACCCTCAAAGTCCACCATATACGCATACTCTGAATTGATTTGAGTATTATTATATTTAATTGTTCCGTTATTAATACCCGCAACAAGACCAATGTTATATTCCTTGGGTTGTGCATCATTTACGAATGTTACGCTTGAATTTTTAAATGTTACGCTACAGTTTTCAATTATTCCGTTATTAATACCCGCAATTGCACCTATTGCAACATTATCATCAGTGTTGTCTTCATTTAGCATAATATCATATACAACTTCATTAAATATTATATTTTTAATTGTTCCAGTTGATGCAATTGCTCCAAAAAGTGAAAATCTATTATATTCATCAAATGCAGTATGGTTTGAAATCTTTAATCCGATTATTCTATATGATTTATGAACAGTTACTCCAGTATTTGGATTGTATATTGTTGATGAGCCATCTAGGTGGGCCCCAAACACTCTCTTACTAGACCACCAACTATCACCTGCGTCAAGGTGCTTGAAATCAATATCATTTGATAATCTATAATGTTGACCACTTTGAGCATTAACCAAATTTTTAAACTCTACCAAAGTACCAACCAAGAATGCAGTTTCTGGTGTTTTACCGTCTAAAACAGTAACTAGAACCGAACTTTTTACATCATACTTAACTAGTGCCGGTTTCCCATCTTTATCTACGGCATTTTTGTTATATGAGTCTTTTGCATAGAAAACAACTTCATATACGCCGCCAAAATTGTATGCAGAAATATCAAATTGTTTCGTGCCAGGAATCGGTCTAACTTTTAAGTTTTCACCCTTATAAGTATCCTTTATGTTAAGAGCTCTGTTTACACTTAAAATCTGATAACCAACTTCTTTATATGTTGCTCCAACATTAGAAACCTCAGCAGTAACAATTGTTGGTTTTGTTTCACTCAAGCTAATGTATATATTATCATAAGAGTCCGCTCCGGTAATAAGAATCGAATCCGACTTTTCGTATTGTCCAAAAGCAACAACCTTGGTTATAGAATATGCAGAATCCTGTCCAAATTGCTCAATTATAATATCAAACGAAACTGAATACTGACCATTCTTCTCCAAATCTGTTAATGAATCTAAGGCAAATAATGTAAACCTCTTGTCACTAAGCGAAACATATCCATTAAACAATCCTTCAATCTTGAAATAACTACTATTTTGCGCAGTAATATCATTAGATTCTGCCCTAATTGCATAAATTGAGCTCGTAACTCCATCTTTTTTGGCATTAATCTTTTGGTTGACCACATCTGACGAGAACGCCAATTCTTTGGTGGCAGACTTCCAGCTTATATCAAAATCAACCGTTGCACTTTCAAGATAGTCATCATTGATATATAAAATAGAATCTTTGTTTGTTACCTCCAACTCAGACGCTGGAACATACACCGCAATTTCATAAACAAAATACTTGCTAGCCAAACAAATCTGTTCACCCTCAACAACATAATAATTAACTTTTACCAACAAAATTGATGTAAATCCAACAGAGTTTGCTTTAACATCAAAGAATGTCGTATTTAAATTGCTAAGCATCACAGCCGTTGAGCTAAACTTTGAAATTTGATTTGCATAAACTGGCGCACCGGTAGCATCCTTAATATTCAAATATTGAGGCATACTAAGTGTCAACTTCGTAGCTTCCACAGATGCAATGTTTTTACTATTTCCATCGCCATACGCCCTAAATTGCACACCTTCCGCACCAGCCTGCAACGCCAAGTACGCCAAATCAACATTTGTACCATACTTTACATCTCCAGCATAGCTAACCTTATCAACAGCCGTACCAATAACATCTGTGCTATTAGAAGAATCAAATTGTGTAATATATGTGTCATCAAATCTAATCTCAACACTATCAGCTCCACTAACAAGATTAACAAACTGGAATGGTCTAACATATGTATAGCCATTTGGTGATGAAATAATTATAGTGTCATCACATGGGCTCAAAACTCTAAATTTAAACTTTTTATACAAATTTCGGCCAGCATCTTCAACATCGCTTAAAGTGTCAGCGGTAATACTACTTTCCCACTTTATACCATCTTTAGAGTATTGCACATTTCCCTCTTTGGATGATATAGTTATTTTGTCATAGTCGATTTTTGCGTTAGACTCAAATTTAACATATGCTGTTTGTGCCTCAACCCCAACCGGCAAATACCTATCATCTAAATCTCCAACTTCTAACACGCCTGGGTCATCGTTAACATCTTTATACAATTTAATATTATCAACAGCACCAACAACCTTAATTTTGCTGATGTTGATTACATATTTAGGCTCTTCTAATTTCCCTTCAAAACTTGATGGAGTGCAAACTGCCTTAGTAACCATAAAAATATCTTCTAGCCCTTGAAAATTTACATCAGGGTCAAAACTCAAATACAACACATCTCTGCCATCAACACCAAACCCAGTGTTTGCGTCATAATCTGCTATTGACGATTGAGTTTTGCGTAGTGTAAGAATATTTCCATTTAACTCCTCACTCCTAGTGACATCAACATCCCCACTTGAAATTGCAAGCGTTTTGTAGAATTTTACATTAACCCTTGGTTGTTTTACATCTGTTGGAACCACCTTTAAATCCAAAGGCATCCCCAAGCTTTGAATATAGGTTGTATACAATTCAGCGATTTGTGTAGCATCATTATAATCAACAATGTAAGGTGTATTCCCACTATTAAAATCATCAATATTATGTTCGCTTGATTTTGCATTTATGCTGAATGCACTAGGCAAACTTTCAACGCTAATAGTAAACGTTTTCTTTAATTGATCTTTAGGCTTTGAATCACTTGCGCTAAAATCAAAATCCGTAAAGTCAATCGATAATTCAATCTGGTATTTATTTGTTTCACTTTTCCCTTCTGGGTATACACTAAATTTTAAAGCACCATCGCTATCGCTAACTTTAGTTATTTTAATACCCAATTTATCATTAGGGAATTCGCCCGCATATTCATACACTTCCCCATTTACCTTGACAATCAAATCCATTCCAGGACTTGTTTGATATGAATATATTGACTCTTTAAGATGTGTATACATCTCCACCGAATCGTAATTTGTTGTTTCATCGGTTTTGGAATTATATATGGTTATATTACTCTCTATAGGATTGTTAGGATTTATCACACTATCAGTAGAACTATAACTTACAAGCCAGGAATTTGATGAAAATTTTTCAACCAAGTAGATATACACAAAAGTTTTTAGCTCTGGCTTATGTGTTGATGAAGCCTCAAGTTGAACAACATTGCAAGTTTCATCCAAATAGTAAGTTGGGCTAACCCTTAATAGTAAGCCCGCAGGCGTTGACATCAACTCCAACATTTTCACGCCCTCTTTTACCACCAAATCTCCACCCTCTGCAGACAAGGCATATCCGTTACCACTTTTTAACGCTGTTTGGAATTCGGTATTTGCACCAAAATCACCACCAAGTAAGCCCTGACCATCAAATTTGCCAATACCAGTAATTTTGTAATCAACACCAATTTGATTGGTTTGCCCCACAGGGATATAATCAATTAAATTAGTTAGTTCATCAAGTCGCAAAGCATCCCCAACCATAACGGCTGGGATGCAACTAGGATTTTGATTTATTGACTCTAATGAGTGGTAAATGTTAACGCCGAACGAAACAGACTTATCTTCCCCACCTTTGTTTGGCGGAGGTGTAACTTTAAATGTTGCGCTACCAGTTGTTGAAACATACACCTTAAAAGTCTCATTAGGCTTTATTGTGTTGCTAGGCAAAATAACAGATGAAGTTTCTGATACCGAAAGATACAATGAATCAATCTTCTTTGAAGTCCCCTTGACATTTACGCGTAAATACATTACATATAAATTTGGGTATTCCGCATCAACTCTCATCTCCTCATCCAAAATATAGTCAAACGAGTCACCCCTTTTCACTTTATGCCACTCGCCACCGCCCCCATCTTTTGGAAGCGCATATTCTACTTCCAGATACATTTTTTTGTACCCGTCTGAACATGCAAACAAAATCATGCTTGAGCATAGCACTGTCACCATTATTATTAAAGCACCTAAAAACTTTTTCATATTCCCTCACTTTATCTTTTGCAATATTTTTTAAAAAACACGCGCGAATTAAATATTTAATATAATTATATAATAATTATTTTCGACAAAAAAGTCAACCAAAACACGTCGCCAAAATATAAATAAAAAATATGATTAAATATTTAGAAAAATATTGAGAATATTCTGCAAATAGCGCATTAATAATATTTTTACATAAAATAAAAACACTCGATTTTTAAGTGTTTTTATTATATTTAATTATTACTTTGACGCTTTTAAGGTTTAAAAGATTTTTTTATTAATTATTTGAGAATTTTTTAATTTTATAAATTGTTCCTCTTGAATTTTGAGAAGCCACATCAAGTCTAATGTTTTGACCAACAATTATGCCTTTACTTTCTAAATAATTCTTTACAGTAGTATATGCCAAAAATTGCGTATTTGAGTTTTCACTAATATGAGAGAGCACAATTTGACGCGTTCCAGAATAAGCCAACTTTTCTGCAACAATAGCGCAATCCTTATTTGACAAGTGGCCAGTATTGCCCATAATTCTCTTTTTTAAAAACGGAGGATAACTACAAGCAAACAACATTTCAGGGTCATAGTTAGCTTCAAGATAAACAACAGCGCTCGACTTAATCATTTTAAACACCGAATCCGGACAAAATCCTAAGTCGGTAACCACACTCACACTAGCATCTCCCTCAACAAACCTGTAACCAAAACAGGCTAAACTATCATGCGAAACCGGAAAAGGAACAACCCTTATTTCTCCAATATAAAAATCTTCCGAATATCCAACAATTAAATCTTCACAACCAGGCAATTGACCAATCAAACAATCCTTAAGAACCTCCGCACAGTATATCCGTGTGGAATATTTTTTCGCAAAAGCCACAACACCCTTAATATGATCACTATGTTCATGCGTTATCAAAATAGCATCAACATCTTCAGGCGCAATATTCATTTCTTTTAAATTATCTACAACATACTTGGCGGTAACACCAATATCAATTAACATTTTGGAATTTTCGCCCTCTATATAAGTACAGTTACCTTTACTGCCGCTAGCCAAATTACAGACACGCATAACACTTCTCCTTGCTTGTTGATTTTAACAAAAAACAATTTAAATGTAAAGACTATGTTATAATTTTTATTTATTAACCCCAAACACCACCACCTCGCAGCAAAACAAAAACACAGAATTTAAAGTGTGAAAATTAAATAAAAAACATTAAAATGTTACAAAAATACGTTATTTGGGTTATAATAACGTATTTTGAATATTTTTTTAATTATTTTAAAAATATTTTTATTAATATTTTTTTTATTTTATTGAAAGGCTGGTATCTTATTGGCAAATCAACCCAGTTGTATTTTTTTACAATACTTTTATAGTGCGTAAATGTGTCAAATCCCGTTTTGCCGTGATATGCTCCAATACCGCTTTGCTTTAACCCACCAAAACCAAGATTCGAATTTGCCAGATGAATAATTGTATCATTAACACACCCTCCACCAAACCTGCAATTAGTCATAATTTTGTCTTGAACTTTTTTGTCATTTGAAAATAGGTACAGCGCTAGCGGAGTGTCCATACAATTAACCTTGTTTATAGCCTCATCAACTTCCTTAAATGTAACAACCGGCAAAATCGGACCAAATATTTCTTCTTGCATTACCGCATCGCCAAATGTAGCATCAACAATGGTTGGTTCAATTTTTAATTTACCCTCATCAAACTTCCCACCAAAAACAACTTTTTCCTCATCAATAAGACTAATAACAGAATCAAAACGCCTTTTATTAATCATTTTAGGATAATTATCATTTCTTAATGGGTGGGTTGTATATTGCAATATTATTTTGCGTTCCAACTGTTTAATTAACTCTTCTTTAACATCTTCATGACAATATATATAGTCTGGAGCCACGCATGTTTGCCCACAATTTAAAAACTTGCCCCACACAATACGCTTTGCCGCCAAAGCAATATTTGCGTCATTATGCACAATACAAGGACTTTTGCCTCCAAGTTCAAGAGTTACAGGCGTAAAGTGTTCGGCTGCTTTTTGCATTATCATCTTGCCAACCCTTGCGCTACCGGTGAAGAAAATATAATCAAATTCTTGGTCAAGCAAATAATCACTGTCTTCGTGTCCACCAACCACAATATCAACATGCCCACGCTCAAAAGTTTGATTAATTAGCTTTACCATAACATTTGTTACATTTTGTGAACTCTGGCTAGATTTTAGAATAACGCTATTACCCGCAGCAACAGCATCAACAAGAGGACTCATGCTAAGCAAAAAAGGATAATTCCAAGGACTCATAACAAGCACACACCCATATGCACATGGCAACTTATAACTTTTTGAATGAAAGTGCACCAAAGGCGTAGTAACACGTTGAGGAGATGAATAATTCTTGCAATGCCTTACCATATGCGTTATCTCACTAAGCACCATACCAACCTCACTCATATAGCTTTCAATTTCGCTCTTATTAAGGTCTTGCTTTAAAGCGTTATAAATTTCAGACATCATGAGTTTAATGTTTTTATATAGTTTTTTCAAACTTTGTACCCTCAATTTATAATCCTGCATTTTACCAGAATTAAAATACTCTCGTTGACTTTTAACAATTTGTAATATTTGTTGTTTATCCATTTTTTACCTCATAATATATTTTTTCAAGTTGTTTTGCATCAAATATTACAGGCACAGGATATAACGGATTAGCCTCATGCTCTGCAGTTATCGCCAAATCTTCAATATCCTTTTCATCAATTTCTTTTATACTTGTTGGTATGTTCATTTTTCTATTCATATCTTCTATAGTCTCAATAAATATTTTTGCACCTTTTTCAATGCTAACATCTTTACCAAACAATCCGGCATAAACACCCATTTGCCACAACTTTTTGTATATTTTTTTGTCAAATCTTCTTAACACATACGGCAAAATCACCGCGTTTGCAAGACCATGCGGCACATTATATTTTCCGCCCAACGAATGTGCAATAGCGTGCACATAACCAACATATGATTTTGTAAATGCAAGCCCAGCATTATAAGATGCCAGCAACATATTTTCACGCGCCTGCAAATTTGAAGGATTTGTATATACCTCATATAGATTTTCAAAAATAGTTTTAACCGCATAAAGCGCACAATTTCTAGTTTGCTTTGTTGTGCTATTTCCTATATACGCCTCAACCGCATGCGTAAGCGCATCCATGCCTGTTGTGGCAGTTATATGGGGTGGTAAGCCAACAGTTAAACCTGCATTAAGCATCGCATACTTTGGTATAAGTGGAAAATCATTAATTGCATATTTGTGCCTTGTTTCGCTATCAGTAATTACTGCCGCTAAAGTTGTTTCGCTTCCCGTTCCTGCAGTTGTTGGGACTGCAATTAAAGTTGGTATCCTTTTCCACACCTTTAACACACCCTTCATTTGCACCAAACTCTTATTAGGTCGCGCCACACGTGCACCAGTTGCCTTGGCACAATCCATAACCGAACCACCACCCACAGCAATCATGCCTTGACAATTATTATTTTTATACACATCAAGTGCATCCATTACATTTTTTGTTGTAGGATTAGGTACAACATCGTCATAAACACATAGCTTGAAGCCATTGTCTAAAATAGACTTTTCCAAGCCTCGCGTTAACCCCAAATTTCTAATCCCTTTATCTGTCACAAGCATAATACTATCAATATTTTCTTGCTTTAAAACATTTACAACATCACCATCAGACTTTAAAATCTTAGGTTCGCGATATGGAAGTATTGGCAATGCCAGCTTAAACGCCGTTTGAAAAGTTCTACAATACAATTTTTTAAATATATTCATAAGTCCCCCTTTAAAAGTGTATTTATTATAACAAACCATCCAGTTAAAGTAAAACTAATACAAATAATATTTAACAAGTTAATTAAGATATTTAATATTTTTTATTTAAATTATCAATTTTTATTGCTAAAACAATCTTTTTGTGTTAATATATCAGTGTTTATTACGAGCAGAGATGTCAGAGTGGTTGAATGTGCTAGTCTCGAAAATTGGTAAGGTGAAAGCCTTCGGGGGTTCGAATCCCCCTCTCTGCGCCAAGAAAAAACGAACTTTTATGTTCGTTTTTTTATTAATATTCAATATGTGGCAACTTTTCATCGCGCATATGCACACGCTTTTCAAACATTCTCATTAACATACCATTAATTATGTTTTTGTCTCCAATTCCATCTTGTATAAGTTGAGCATTTAATTTGTTCAAACCATACTTTTCCGATATCTCTCGTGCACCTAACGTCCCGCACTTATCTAACACACTATCAACAACACTTTCTTGTCTTTCCAACAAAACAATCCATTCGTCAACTTCTTTATCAAAGCCTGCAGCACCCGCAATAAATTCCTCGTAAACTTCTTTTATTCTTAATCCGCCAGTTTTTGATGGAACTATCGCCTCATCAAACATAGGTTTGCCAGTTCCCGCCAAGGTAACACCTTGCATAACTATTAACAACTTTTCTAACTTTAAGGTATCAATTTCATAACCCCTTTCTAAACACTTGTTGATAACCTTTCTTCCAATCAAATTTGCCAAATGGTCGTAATAACCTGCATATTTTCCTGTTAAATCTTTAACTATTCTTGCCATACTTACTCCTTTTAAATATCAGTATTATATAAAAATATATGAATCTTGTCAACAAATTTTTCACAAAAAAACAGACTTTTTCGTACTATGATGTAGATTGATTAATCAATCTAACTAAGGAGAAAAATATGTTTTTTAATTGTTGTAGAAGAAGTTGCTGTTGTCATCAAAACGGAAACCAAGAAAAGGATTGTTGGAACAAGTTTGAGTGCGACAAGCACGAGCACAAGTCTGACAAAGAGTGCGGCCGACAAGATAATAAGTGTGGCAGGTGTGAGTATGAAAAGAAAGAACACCGCTGCTGCCAAATAGATTTTGAAAAAAAATACTCTTGCAATAATAAAACCGACAATTATTATGGCGAAAACAAATTTGATAGAGAGTATAACCAATTTGGTGGCCAAGGTTATTATAACGAATATAACAATTTAGGTTACTTCAACACTAATAATGGGCGTGAATATGGAAAAGAAGATAATTGGCAAACTTACAAAAGGGAAGAAAAGGGCAACACTACAGATTGTGAGAAGAATTGCTACAACCCAAACTGGGATGATGACAAAAACTGCAAATGCGAAAAAGATAAGAATGATAAATGCGACAACAACTATAAACCTGTAAAATACATTTGCATTCCATACGATAAATTTTAATAGTATAAAAATCCGCTAATTATTTGGCGGATTTTTGCTTAAATAGTTTATTTTAAAATAATTAATTAAAATTAAATAATTATTTTTTGTTTATTATTTATTTTTTGATTAAAATACTTAAAAATAGTATTAATTTCCATATTTGTATTTTCAATATATTTATTTTTGATATTTTAATTTGTAAAATAAGACATTAATTTAATGCCTTATTTTATTTCTTAATAATTATGCCAAGCGCACAACATCTAATAAGCTTGAAGTAACTTCTACAGTTTCGCCTTCACGATTGTAAATTGCAATATCGGTTGGAACGGTTGTAATGCTCAATACAATTGTAGCCCCACCATTGCCAGTTGTATCCCCCGAATCAACTAATACTGTAAATGGATAATCAACGCCGCCAACATTTATAGCAAAGTTTTGAGTTGTATTACTTCCTCCGGTAGTTTCAATCCTTGCAGCAATTTGATAAAACCCAGCTTCGGTAACAGTTACCGTATTATTAGCAAAAGTTATACTACTTCCCGCAGTCGAATCATTAGTTCCTGTAACAGGCACTATAGCATCATCAGCAACTTCAGTTGTAGTAGTTGCAAAATTTACACTAACTTCCAATATGCCAGCTTCACCAGTTGCTCCTGTCGCACCAGTAGGTCCAGTTGGACCAGTTGCGCCTGTTGCTCCCGTAGGACCAATTTCTCCTGTGGCACCCGTTGGGCCAGTAGGGCCGGTTGGGCCAATTTCTCCTGCTAATCCAGTTGGGCCAGTAGGGCCTGTTGGACCAATTTCTCCAGCCAAGCCTGTAGCTCCGGTAGGTCCTGTTGGTCCGGTTATACTTAATCCATCAGCACCGGCAGGTCCTGTAGGACCTGTAATTCCAGTAGGTCCTGTAGCGCCAGTAGCACCCTGTATTCCTTGTATGCCTTGCAATCCTTGCGGACCTGTTGGGCCGGTTGGACCAGTTGGCCCCGTTGCTCCGGTAGGTCCTGTAACACTAGCACCAGTGGCACCCGTTGCTCCTGTTGGGCCGGTGATACCTTGTGGGCCTTGCACTCCCTGAATACCTTGAACTCCCTGCGGTCCGGTTGCACCTGTAACACCCACTGGGCCTTGAGGACCGGTTGGGCCTATTGGACCTTGCGGACCTGTTGCGCCAGCTGCTCCGGTTGCTCCAGTAACGCCCGTAGGACCGGTTGGGCCTATTGGCCCTGTAGGACCGGTGTTGTTGGTGAAAATTATGCGGTCGGTATTATTGTTGATAATTGGAAAGCGGTTGTTGCAACAACAATTATTGTTGTTATTATCCCAATCGTTATTATTACAACATCTAAAAAACATATTTTTCTCCTTAGTAGATTGATTAATCAATCTAAACCATAGTACGAAAAAATATATTTTTATGTGCATTAAAAAAGCGTGTTATAAAACACACTTTTTAGTACATTATACCACAATGTTAAATATCTTATTTGGTATATAAATAATCTTTTTATATTCGCCATTATTTAGATATTGACTTACAGCATTAAGCGCGGTCTTTTCAATCTCTTCCTTGCTTGCAGTTGCGCTAACAGTTATTTTTGCACGAAGTTTGCCGTTTACTTGAATAGGAATTTCAATTTCAGTAGCAATCATTTTGCTTTCATCATATGTTGGCCAAGTCTCATATGCGATTGTGTTGTTATGTCCTAGCTGTTCCCATAGCTCTTCAGTAATACAAGGAGCGATAGGGTTAAGTAGTTTTACAAAACCTTCAGCATATTCACGAGGGAAATCTGTAACTTTTGCAACAGCATTCATAAATATCATCATTTGTGAAATTGCTGTATTAAAGTTAAGTGTTTCATAGTCGTGAGTTACCTTTTTAACCGTTTCGTGATAAATCTTTTCAAGTTCTTTATTTTCACCATCAATCATATTCTTTTCTTGATATGCACGATATACGCGGTCTAAGAACTTGCGTGAAGCAAGCACGCCATTATCATCCCAAGGTTTACTTTCTTCTAGTGGTCCCATAAACATTTCGTACAAACGAAGAGTATCTGCACCGTATTTATTAACAACATCATTAGGGTTAACCACAAATTCTGGATAACGTTTACCCATCTTGATACCATTAGCGCCCAAAATCATACCTTGGTGTACCAACTTTTTAAATGGCTCTTTGCAAGGAACTAAGCCTTTATCAAACAAGTAGTTATTCCACATACGTGAATACATCAAATGACCCACCGCATGCTCTGGTCCACCAACATAAAGGTCAACCGGCATCCAGTGTTTCAATAATTCTTGATTTGCAAATTCTTTATCATTATGTGGGTCGATATAACGCAAGAAGTACCAGCTTGAGCCAGCACTACCTGGCATTGTATTGGTTTCACGTTTGGCAGGCTTGCCATCAATTATTACATTTACCCATTCAGTATTTTTTGCAAGTGGGCTACTACCATCTTTTGCAGGTTTATAGTCATCAAGCACAGGTAAAACAAGTGGCAATTCACTATCTTCAAGCGCCTTAGTTGAACCATCTTCAAAATGCACGATTGGCACAGGCTCTCCCCAATAACGTTGACGTGCAAAAATCCATTCACGTAGTTTGTAATTAACTTTATATCTAGCAACGCCACGGGCTATCAACTTTTCAGCAATCGCTTTTTTAGCGTCTTCCACAATCATTCCACTAAATTCTTCACTATTGATAAGCTTGCAATTTTGACCTAAATAGTCTTGTTTTTCAAAAGCACAAGCACTTACATCACGGCCATCAATTACTTGTATCATAGGTATTTTGTGCACAACTGCATACTCAAAGTCGCGTTGGTCGTGGCTAGGAACTGCCATAACAGCACCTGTACCATAACTTGCAAGCACAAAATCACCAGCAAATACAGGAACTTGTTTTCCATTTACTGGATTAATTGCATAAATGCCTTTTAGTTGCACGCCAGACTTGCCTTTATTTAAGTCTGTACGGTCAAGGTCGCTTAACTTTAATGTATCTTCACGATATTTTGCAACTTCATCCCAGTTTTCAATACGGTCTTTAAGGTCTTCCACCAATTTGCTATCTGGCGCAACAACCATAAAGGTTATACCATAAATAGTTTCTATACATGTTGTAAATATTGAAAACTTTCCGCCACCAACAATATCAAAATCAACTTCAACACCGGTAGACTTGCCTATGCGGTTACGTTGCATAGCCTTAGTAGATTCAGGCCAATCAATTTCATCTAAACCTTCAAGCAACCTTTCAGCATACTTAGGCATATCAATAATCCATTGACGCATGTTCTTTTTTACAACCGGGAATCCGCCACGTTCGCTTTTGCCATCAATAATTTCATCATTTGCAAGCACACAACCAAGTTCTTCACACCAGTTTACAGGCATATCAACACATTTTGCAAGCCCATCGTTATACATTTGCTTAAATATCCATTGAGTCCATTTATAATAACTAGGGTCGCTTGTTCTAATTTCCTTGTCCCAGTCATAACTCAATCCAATATTCTTAAGTTGTTCGGTAAATATCTTGATATTATCTTCAGTAAAAATAACAGGGTTGTTGCCAGTGTCAATAGCATATTGTTCAGCTGGCAAACCAAACGAATCATAGCCCATTGGATGCAATACATTATAGCCCTGCATACGCTTCATACGGCTGATAATATCAGTTGCAGTATAGCCTTCTGGGTGGCCTACGTGCAAACCAGAGCCTGATGGATATGGAAACATATCAAGTGCGTAAAATTTAGGTTTGCTAAAATCCCAAACATCAGTTTTAAAAGTATTGTTTTCGTCCCAATACTTTTTCCACTTCTTTTCAACTTCTATATGATTATATTCTTTCATAACGTCTCCTACAAATAATCATTTAATTATGCCTAATATTATAACAAACTATTTGTGTATAGTCAATATTTTTAAGCGTTAATATAAAGAAAAACAAAGAGAACATTTTCTCCTTGTTTTAGAAGTATATATCTCAATGTTTTTTATAATACAATAATTATTTTTTTATTAAAACTTCAATACCAATACTTAGCATCACAAATATTACAATTATTAATAATGTTGTTAGTAAAGAATATAGAAATGGATGTTTTTTATTTATAAAAATTGTAAAATACACAATACAATGAACTAAAACTATTATAAATATGCATAAAATACCTATCCATATCATTTTAGAATCATCTGTAACCAAATCAGATCGTCCTGTTCCAAGTGTAATTGCCTCTATTAAGCATTTTAACAAATATTTTATGAACTTCATATTACCTCCATTTTAAAAGATTCTTTTTAAATGATTCCATATACTTATAGCTGATCTCACAGAAGCTGTAACAACAATTGCATTTAATCCAAACTCAAGTTTTCCCAATTGCTGCAAAACTTGGAGCCCTGAGTTGTTAATTGTGTTAATAATTATTTATTCATAAACAATATGCCAAGAGTACCCGGCCCACAGTGCGAACTAATGGTAGAACCGGCGTTCACATCATATACTTCATTAAAGCCAAAGTCACGAAGTTTTTGGCAAATCTGGCTGCTAATTTCCATTGGGCTAGAGTGTGTGCAGAATGCAACCGTTTTTTCAGGATTGTTGCCATTTAATGTGTCTTCAACATATTTAATCAAACAATTGTTTATATTTCCCAAATATTTTTTAGCAACATCCATTTTACCATCTTTCACCAAAATCTTTGGCTTAATTTTAAGAAGTTTTGAGCCAACTAGCGCAACCGCACTACATCTTCCGCCTTTGTGTAGATATGTTAGTGTATCTACCAAAAAGCTTGCTTGCACACGGTCGGTCATTGCATTAATTTGCTGCACAATTTCGCTTGCACTAAGCTTTCCTTCCTTCACCATTTCAGCAGCCTTAATAACTAGCAATGCAATGCCCGATGATAATGATTTACTATCAACAATATGAACATTTAAGCCTTCGGCGCTAACAACAGCATTTAGGCACGATGATGACATTTTGCTTGATAGTGAAAAATGTATAACCTCATCATATTCTAGTAATATCTTTTTGAAATATTCATTAAACTTTGCCGAACTTATTGCTGCCGTTTTAGGCAAGGTCCCTGTTTGCTTTACATAATCAAATAAATCTTGTGTTGTAACATCAACGCCATCTACACACTCTCTATCTCCAAGCATAACATAGTATGGCATAGTAAATAGATTGTATTTTTGCTTTAACTCTTGTGGCATATCACACGCACTATCAATAGATATTGCAATTTTCATAAAACACCTCTTAGTATCTTTATTTTATCATTAACCCACCTACAAGTCAATTAAATAAATCCAATTTCGTAATTTTATTGACTTATCAACAAAAACATTGGCGATCTGCTGATGTTTTTATTTAACCGGTTAGGACATTTGCTGACTATTATTGCATCTTCAAAAATAAGTGTGGCAGAAGTGTTTTACTATAATAATCATCTGCTTCCTTCTGTTGTGCTTTAATATAAACATATTAAAATGATATTACATAAATCAAAATTGCTATTTCTACAAAAAAATTAAATAAATTTTAACAATAGTGATTGCAAAACCATAATATAATATGTTATAATAAGCATATGCTTATATAATTACTACGTTGATTTGTATAATGCAATACAGCGTCCCTTTAGTTAAATGGATATAACAGCCCCCTCCTAAGGGGCAGTTGCAGGTTCGATTCCTACAAGGGGCACCAAAAATTGCAGGTTATAAATTTGCGTAACCTGTAATTTTTTTAAGCATTTATAGTGGAGATGTAAAATGTTAGAACTTAAACAAATTACAAAAGAATATGAAATTGGCAAAAAGGGTTCAAAGAATTATCAAACCGTAACTGCGCTAAAAGGTGTAGATTTAAATTTTAGACAAAGTGAATTTGTTTCAATACTTGGCCCTAGTGGTTGTGGCAAAACCACAATGCTTAACATTGTTGGCGGATTAGACAAATACACTTCGGGCGACCTTGTAATTAAGGGCAAAAGTACTAAAGAATTTAAAGATAAAGACTGGGATAATTACCGCAATCATTCGATTGGGTTTGTTTTTCAAAGCTATAACTTAATTCATCACCAAACAATATTACATAACGTAGAGCTTGCTTTAACCCTTTCAGGAGTAAAACGTAAAGAACGTACTGCAAGGGCCTTAGAAGCTTTAGACAAAGTTGGTTTAAAAGACCGTGCTAATAATTTGCCTAACCAATTATCTGGTGGACAAATGCAAAGAGTGGCTATTGCACGTGCCATTGTAAACGACCCTGATATAATTTTGGCAGATGAACCAACTGGTGCGCTTGACAGTAAAACCAGCGTTCAAATTATGGATATTTTAAAAGAATTATCCAAAACCAAACTTGTTATTATGGTAACCCACAATCCAGAGCTAGCTGAAGAATACAGTAGCCGTATTGTAAAATTAAAAGATGGTGACCTGTTAAGCGACTCTAATCCATATAACCCAGAACTTGAAGAAAAAAATAAAACTAAAAAGTCTTCTAAAAAGCAAATTCCTACTGAAGAAAAGAATGACATAAATACTAAAATTGTTAAAAAGCCTAAAAAACGCATGTCGTTTTGGACTGCTTTAAGTTTAAGCTTTAAAAACCTGCTTACCAAAAAAGCTCGTACCATACTAGTATCATTTGCTGGCAGTATTGGCATTATTGGCATTGCATTAATTTTGGCTGTTTCTAACGGCTTTAGCGGATACATAAATAAAGTTCAGGAAGACACGCTTTCAAGCTACCCAATAGTTATTGAAGAGCAATCAGTAAACTACATGAATATTGTATCATCAATGTTTGCCGGAAGTGATAAAGTAGAGCATGATAAAGATGCGGTATATACAGACGACTTCTTGTCAACAATGCTAGATTCGCTTGCAAATGCTTACCAAAGCAATGATATGAAGAACTTTAACAAATATTTGCAAGATAATTATGATAAAATTGCTCCTTATGTAAATTCAATTCAATATAGCTATAACATGGATTTACACATATATGATAAAAACGATGTTAATTATTCAAATCTAATATCTCCCGGCAGCGATGTTATGTACGAATTAAGTTTAAATTATTGTATAAAGTATTTGACAAGCACTGCACAAATAAACGTAATTTATAACCGCGCCGACCATACATACACGCTAAAAAGTCAAGGAAATGTCGAAGCAGAAGAAAGATTTTTGGCACTGTTATCCACTGTTGATGGTATTGATATAAACAAAATGCGCACCGACCTTAGAAGCGAAAGCGGATATCTACTAACCGAACAAGAATTGGTGTCTATTGTTGATAGTAAGTTTGGAATATCTATTGCACAATACAAAAACAGTGATTTGGGATTGTTTAATGAAATGATTGATAATACAAAATTTGTACACTCCCAATATAAACTTTTGGCTGGAGATTGGAATAAAACTGAATTATATACAACAGGCTCGGACAATCGAACATATGCAGATGTTATGTTAGTTCTTGATAAAAATAATGAATTGGACGAATATTTGCTATATGCTTTGGGATTAATAAACGAAAATGATATTGACCAAATATTAAATGGTATTATGACCAAAAAAACTCAAACAATCAAAATTGATTATAATAAAATAGTTGGCAAAGAATTTAAATTGTATTTAAAAACCGATACTTTTGATGCTAGTGGAAATACTACTGCCACTGAAACACCAAAATATTATGGAAGTATCGATGATAGTAAAAAAGATAACTATATTATGTTACGTATTAGCGGCATAGTTAGACCAAGTGATGAAACTAACGGTGGAGCTTTAAGTGATGGAATTGTATATCCAAAGGCTTTAACAGACGAATGCATTGATAGATTTAATGCTGCTACCGCCGAAATTCTTCAAGTAAATCCTACAGCAAAAATTAAAGCTATTGATAAGTCAAATCCTTCAAAAATATCAATTTACGCAAATAATTTCCATATGAAAGAAGTTATTGAAGATTTTATTGCCGAATATAATGCTGGTGTTGATGAAGAACAAAAAATTACATATACTGACTATATGGGATTAATGATGTCCACTGTTAGTTCAATTGTTGATATTGTGTCATACGTGTTGATTGCATTCGTATCAATATCATTGATTGTTTCTAGTATTATGATTGGAATTATTACATACATTTCAGTGTTGGAACGCACTAAAGAAATTGGAGTATTGCGAAGTGTTGGTGCATCAAAGCGCGACATTAAGCGCGTATTTACAGCCGAAAGTTTAATTATTGGATTTGCCGCAGGTGCTCTTGGCATTATTATAACATTGTTATTATGTATCCCAATTAATATTATATTAAAGATGTTTACAGGTATAGGCACATTAGCCACTCTACCTGTTGCTGGCGGATTTATACTAATAGCAATAAGTATGCTGTTAACATTTATTGCAGGGCTAATGCCTGCAAACTTGGCATCTAAAAAAGACCCAGTAGTGGCTTTACGTACCGAATAAAAGGAGAATATTATGCATAAGAAAAAAATAAATTATACATACCATGCAATACAGTTTATATTAGTTGGATTGCTAATTATGTTTATATGTACATATTATTGTGGTGTCACTGCAACTGAAATTTTTAGAGAAAGTAAGTTTAATATACTAAACTGCATATATTGTTTGCTTTTCTCATTTCTGCCATTTATTTTAAGAAGATGGAATATCCACTCTACAAGAACTTTGCAAGTGTATTTCTTGTTGGCAATAATAGTTCACTTTATTGGTGGCGGAACATTGCATTATTATCGCGACATTTGGTGGTTTAGTTTCCTTGTACATCTAATTAACAGTTTCTTGATTGCAACAATCATTTATGGAATGTTGCTTCGTCATTGTAAAAACCAAAGCAAATTCTTTATGTTTTTAGCAACTGTGGCGTTTACCGCACTTGTTGGAGTCCTGTGGGAAGTGTGTGAATATGCTATCGATGGACTAAAAACAGGTTCTAATATGCAACGTTTTAACAATTCGGTAACAAACGAACCTTTTGTTGGTCGTAAAGCCTTACAAGACACAATGATTGACCTTATGATGGATACATTGGGGGGAGTGCTTGCAGGCCTATACTTTGCTTTTAGTAGCATCAAGGGTATTCCGCTATATAAATTTTTGGAATTGAAATATGTAAAAGTTGATACTTCTATCGCATATAGCGAAGACCACATTTTAAACGAACAATTAATTCAAGCAAAAAATGAAAAGCGTGCTTTAAAAATTGTTGCAAAAAATGAAAAGAAAAAAGCAAAAATCGATAAAGAAAAATGTAAAAATGCTTATAAAAATGAAAAATTAAAACTAACAAAAGAACAAAAAATTGATAGAAGTAAAGATAAAATTGACAATAAAAAAATCAAAAGAGCTAATAAAAAAATTAAACAACTAAAAAAACAGGAAGAAAACAAAACCTCTGATACCGATACAAATAATTAGTTTTATTAAGGAGTGGCTATGAAAAATAAATTACCAGTAATTTTAGATGTTGATACAGGTATTGATGATGCTGTTGCAATTGTTATGGCATGCTATCAAAAACAATTAGACGTTAAACT
This sequence comes from Candidatus Onthoplasma sp., assembly GCA_045633705.1. Taxonomy (GTDB): domain Bacteria; phylum Bacillota; class Clostridia; order Christensenellales; family UBA1242; genus Onthoplasma. The sequence goes on along the minus strand of JAZQYV010000009.1, from coordinate 36,789 downwards.
TATTACATGCTGCTTTGGCAATGTTGAGCAAGCTTATGTGGTTAAGAATACAATTACCGTGCTAGAAAATATCAACAAGCAAAATATACCCGTGGCAAAAGGTGAAACTATTGCATTAAACTCGCAAACACACAAAATAAGAGCCCATGGTATTAACGGCCTTGGTGGATATCAAAAAGAAATACACACACAGCCTATTGATGAAGATTATTGCAACGCAATACATTCAGTGGTAGCCGAAAATCAATTAACTTATATTATAGTTTGTGGCCCCTACACCAATCTTGCCAATTATATTAAAAAATATCCAAAAGATATTAACAAAATAAAAGTAATTGCCGTTACCGGCTCGACTGTTGTTGACAAACAAAATCCTTATATAAATTTCAACATTCAGGTAGACACTGCCAGCATGAAATATGTGTTGAAAAAAATTCATAACATAATATTTTGTACATCTGATATGGGCCATAAAGCTTATATCCCGGCAAGCGACTTTATAAAATCAGCAAAATGCAGCGAAGCCGGAAGATTTTTAGCAACTTTGTATCCTAGCCATAAAGATAGAACAGTCAATAATGGTGCCGCCTTGCACGACGCTTGTGGAGTTGCTTGGTTAGTAAAACCCAATATGTTTAAAATGCGATTTGCCAAAGCTGAATTTAAAATTGCAGACAACGGCAAAGAATATTTAAACTTTGATTATTCTAGCAAAAATCCTAACGTGGTTGTAACTACCGATATCAAAAAGCGAAACTTCTATAAATGGTATTACAAAACATTAAAATCAATTAAATGATAAACAAAAAAATCTCTTATTTGAAATTATTTCACTTAAGAGATTTTTTATTTTTTATTTTACCACAAACATTGGTTTGTCGCCTTCCATCTCAAAAACAGGAGCATTAGTACATGTTATAACATCTTCATTTATCGACTCTGTAACACTTCCTCCAATAAATCTGGCAGAATTTACAACAATGTGCGAACTATTATTAACGCTAGATGAAACCCCATCACTTGTTGTTTGAATCATCTTAATTAAAGATGCACCTAGCGATTGTAAATCGCATCCAGTAATTATAACATTAAACTGCGTACAGCCAGCATTTGAATTATGCGATTCAAGTAATAAAGCCGAACCTATTGCATAAAAAGGATTTTGAGTTTGTTGTAATGTTCTTGCCGAACCGCTTTCTGTGTTAAGCTTGCAATTGTTTAGGTTTACTCTGCCTTGCTTTACATATAACGCATCTATGCCCTTAAAATCACAACCCGTAAAGTAAAATCTACTATCTTGAGCATTAATATATGCCCCAACAGCATTTGCAGACTCGGTACTTAGCTCTTGAGCCTCAAAAGTGCAATTATTTGCCACAACTTCTATATTGCTAGCCGAATTGTTTACAAACAATGGTGTTGCATTATTTCCTTTAACAACACACTCAACATTGTCTAAATTTAAAATAACATTTCTAGTTGCTTGATTAAAGTTAACACCGGTTTGAAATCCAAATATATATTGAAAATCTTCAGAATATAGCTTTCCATTTTTAACATTAAGTTTTATTGTTCCAAGATCTGCGTTAAGCTTAAACATTGCCCCACCAATAGAACCAACATCTGAACTAATTTGATGGTTGTTTAAATCTAGATTAATATCTAAATTAAATCCTATAGGCTGTGTATCTGAAGAGCTTTTAATAATTATATCTCTGTCAAGCACAATATCTTCATCAAGAATAATGCGGTCTTGCTCAGTTACAGTTTTCATAACCTCTAACAAACTTGCTCCTGTTGAAAAGACCTGCGAATAACCATCATTGCAACTTCTGGTGTAATATATGCCTTCTTGAGATATATGGTATACCCTTGCTTCGGTCAACTCGTGCTTGTGTCCGGTTTGTGAAAACTTGACACCAATAGTGGCCACAATGCCTAAGCAACAGCACAAGATTGATATAATTATAAATATCTTTCTTCTTCTCATAATACCCCTCTATGAAAATATCTTAATATACAATTAGTATAAACAATTATTTTACATAAATCAAATATTTTCAACATTTTGTTAATAATAAATTGTTAAGTTGTACAGCAAAACATAAAAATATTGTCCAATATTAATATCTATATAAATTTGTGAACAAAAAAGGCTACTATGTAGCCTTTTTATTAAAAGTCAAACAAATCGTCATCGTCGTCATCATCACTTGAACCAGAATTTCTGTCCTTCATGATTTGATTGCGTTGAACAATATCATAATAAACTTTACCTTCATCAAATCCTGTCATAGGAATATATTGTTGAGGTGGTTTGTTTAAATTGTATATATCCGTTGCCTCAAAATATGGTGTAAATTTATTTTTATACACGCATGGAGGTTCGAATGATTTAAGTATCAAATACCTTTCCTTACGGAAAGTGTTAAGTTCGTGCGGATATGCAATAGGGCGGGTTTGAATTTGTTTACTTTCGCTTTTGGTTTCTTTACCATCAGCCTTCGTTGTATTCACATTAGTAAGCTCAATGGTTTTATTACCAAGAATTTTACTAAACTCTTCGTTAGTATTATGGTCATCCGATCCCACATATACCGATATTGGACAGTTATTTTTAATAATTTGAGCTTCTTGGTCGCCATATTTGCTATTCAATTGTGCATACGACTGAATAACTAATTGATAGAATACACCACGAGAACGAGCAACAGCCAAAGTTGTTCCAAAGTTTTGGAACTTAGGCATGTTACCAAATTCGTCCAACTCAAAATACACATTACGTTTTAATCTTCCACCTAAAGAGTTTGCTTTTTCAACCAAACGTTTGTACATTTGAGTTATAAACAACGCGCCAAGTGGATGACGAACCTCAATTTGGTCAGGAATATGAACAAAAATTGCAGTTGGCTTTTCATCAATTTGATTAAAGTCAATTTCATTTTTACTGGTCATCAAACTTATACCTTCATCACTAAATGCAATAGTTTTGCTTGATACAAAACCCATATAGTTTTTACTGGTTGTTTCAGCGTTATTTAAAGCTGAATTTGCAAGTTCTCTAACCTTTGAAAATTTGTCACGATATTCAAACAAGTATTTTTTAAGTGTTGCAAAGGTATCTCTGCCAGTTGTGTCTGTAAAGTTACAAATTTTATACACATTATAGAAATTAAATTTATCTTCCGTTAGGCCCAAATCTGGGTCAGTACTATCTTCAAGCATTGCAAGTATTACTGCTTGAATTAATTTTTGTGCAACTGTTTCCCAGTTTGCATCATTGGTGTTTACAATAGGAGCAACTGCGGTTACAACGTCTTGTATTTCTGTAAATGATGCAGCCTTCAATTTGTCGCTAACCACCTTTAAATCTCTATCAAGATTGTTTCGATTGTGATATGCAGTACGATTAAATTCATACCATGTAGAAGTTCTCCAATCAAAATCGCTGTCCATAATTAATTTTCTTACTCTTGGATCATCACCAGGTTGGTGAATTTTAACTTCTCGATTAATATTTAAACTTCTGTGATAAGTGCGATACGCATATGTTAATGGATTCCACATTGACGAACCATAAGGATTGTCGAGGTCTAGCCTCAATATTGTGTAGCCCTCTGCCTTTAACTTTTCAGCATTTTGTTCATACAAATCTTTTTTAGGGTCAGTTATTACAAATGATGGCTTTGCAGCAGTCATCGACAACAACTGAATAGTTGGGTTTATATACTGTGAGCTTTTACCTGAAGATGTAGTACCAACTATTAGCGTGTGAATTGGTTTAATAAAGTTTACTTCGATATTAGAGCCCACTTTTTCGGCACGAACAAGCACCCCATCTTTATTTACTTGACGAATATTTTTGGTGGTACAGAAATTAAAATCTTTCTTTGTTTTTAATTCATCAATCGATATAAAATCGTTGCTGAAATATTGAGAAATTTCTTTACCCTTATCATCTTTTGCTTTGTCAATGCCCTTATTTTTCTTACTTTTGCCTTTGCCATCTGCTATGGCAAATAATTTAAATAAGCATATTACTCCAACCACCATACCTGTTATAATTAATGTTATAAAATCCGTTAAATATTCGGTATCAAACAATGTGTCACTGCCTTTGATATATGATGTTGCCACCACAGCACCTAGGTATACCGCCACTACAATAAGAATGTATATTATTGCCTTTTTTAAAAACTTTTCCATAATATAATTTATCTACACCGCACCAATTAACTGATGCAGTGTAGACCTTCTCCTTTATAAATAAGAATACGATTAAAATTTAAAATTGTCAAGTAAATTATCTTACTTTCATTCTGGTTCTTAACCAAATGAATGTTCCAACAAATCCAAGAACTATTGCCGCAACAATAACAATTAATATTATTGCTACTACGTTTAGTGGCTCTTTGATGGTAAAGCTAAAGCTGTATGCTACATTTCCACTATCTCCAACCAAGCGAACATAGTGCTCACCCACTTCAGAAATCTTAATTTCAGTTACTGAATTTCTTGAGTCCTTATTAATAACCAAAGCTACTGAGTCATTAATCATCAAATAGCAATCTCCTATTTGGTCATAAATGTTTGCAGCATTCAATTTTAATGTTACAGTTTTGGTAGTTTTTTCTCCCGCCTCAATTGAAGAGTTGATTGTTGCCTTTTCATTATTTAGTGTAAACATAAATTCTATTTCACGTGGTGGCAACAAATCGTCATTATCAGCCTCGTAATTAACCTTTATCTTTATTTTACCATTAACTGTCCCACCAAAGGCTTCAGCCAAGCGTTCGTAAGTAACTAGTTTGTTGTAGGTAACTGATCCTGTATTAGCCTTGTCTTGAATTAACTCCAAGAACTTTTGAGTTACATCTTTATGAACCGATTTACTTATATCTGTTATTTTTACAATATTGTATCCACTTATTGAAGTAAAGTCGATTGCTGTTCTGGCCTCATCAGGATTAAGAATTGTAAATACCAAATAACTAGTAACTCTTTGTCCAGTTCCTAATAGGTTTGCGCCTATTGTTATCATATATGTTCCATATTGAGTAAACGTATACTTGGTAGAACCCGTTGGGTGTGTATAACCAGAATAAGGCTTGCCATTCCTAAACGCACTCAACGTTAAAGAGTTAACGTCATAATTATTTCTACCTGTAGCACTGTTGAATAAGTCAACCTGTAAAATAACGTCAGAGCTATAATATGCAAATTCAACTGGGGCACTATTATTGATTGTGTATAACATTTCTTTCATCACAACAACTGTAAATTTAGATAATTCAGATGCGCTATTGCTTGCTTTAAATTTTTGCACATTTCCCGCAAAATCTTTTATGTGTAGCGTATAACTTCCAGCATTCCTAAATTCTATTTCAGATGTTGATTCATTTCCACCAACAACTTGTTTTGCTTGCATATTATTATATTCTACGTCAATAACAATCTTATTATGTTTTTCTAGCTCGGTTAAAGTATTATTTGAACTTATACTATATGAATTAAATATCAACTTATAATATTGAGCGTCTTTGTCATATATAACTTTTGATGTACCTGCGCCCACTCCCAACATTGGATGCACCAAATCTCCTGTGTGAACCTCAAATGTTGATAAAATACTTTGCGCACCTTTAATTTCCGGAACAGTCATTGTAACTGCAAAAGTATAATAATTGGCTCGCCATATATAATATAATGTTATTGTTGCTCCGCTTGTTGTTATGTCTGTATACCCTCTACAATCAACACCATTATCTTTATTTACTTCCATTATAAGGTTGTTAATTGAAATGTACATTGGTATTGCAGTTAAATTGCCGTAACTTAAAAATTTGTCATTCATCTTAGCAACATCTCCATCGCCATATGAATCCACAAAGCCCAAAGCTTTTGCCATTTCTGCGTTATCCTTACCAAACGTAGCCTCAATGTCTTTAATATTTGTTTTAGAGGAATACGATTGCTCATTGCTATTAGCTGTAACCTTATATAGCCCTGTCATAGTTGTTGACATATAAATAAAGTACACTTTTGAGGCAATCCAGTTGCCATCTCTGTCGTGTATTGTTACCTTAAATACATATCTTCCTGTATTTTCATCACTAGGTTTAATAGTATATTTATCTTGTGCAGATGTTAACAATTGTTTATATACGTCCTCACTAGTAAATTCATATAATTGATAATTGTATGTAAAATATTCGGTATTTGTTTTGGTCCATGTTATATTTATCGTTTCTGCAATTACCTTATTGTAATTATCTGAATTTGAAAGTTTAGAGATTTCATAGTCATTGTCGGTATTTTTTAATTCAACATTAACGAATTTTTTTAAATCAGTTAAATTAGTGTTGGTAATTTTAAATTCTGTAGTGCGAGTATCAATCCAAATTTCAATTGTTCTTGGGTTAGACTCTTCTCCAGTAGTTTTCAATTTAATACTAAATCTTCTCAAACTTCCGTATTCCATTGGGTTGTCAGTACTATAATCTGGCTTTAAAGTTATCGACTCATAGTCATCAACTATATTACTGTTCTTTTTATAGAAGTCGTTATCATCTTTGTTAGCAATCAGTTCGTAATCAGTTTTATCATTTACATACACATCGATTTCGGCACTGTAGAAGTTAGTGTTATAGTATACAGTAATTTCTGAAGCCGTATAAACAATATTACTTTGCATATAAATATTGCCTGTTGCCTCTAATCTGTAATCCTTCTTAGACTTATCAGTTGATAGTAATACAGTTTCTGCATTGTCAACATCTTCTGTAATATCAACAAATATTATCTTGTAGTCACCTTCCTCCAAATAGATTATATCACTCTTTTCTTCTTTTAATTTAAGCTTACCAGCAGCCAACCCTGTTACAACAGAACCATTAAAAGTGTCAAATTTTAATTGAATTTTACCATTGGTCTGTCCTGTCGTTTTAAATACGGCTGTATTAGTGTCCATTCCGCTTTTATACGAAATTATAACTTGTGTTGCAAACCAATAAACATTATTATCTACTTTACTACTTACATCACTTGCACAAATATAATATTCTCCGCTGTTATCCTGCTTTAAATTGAAATTAAGGGTGTTAAGTTCGTAATCAGAACCTGTATAGTTGCCAATTAATGTAGATGTTGTATCGCCAAACACATCTGTTAATTCAATTGTATAGTTACCCTGCTCTTTAATTGCATTATAAATTTCGCTTTCAATACCTTCAATTGTGTATATATTGTTGCTAGGATTCCATTCAGCATGTTGTGATGTTGAATTAGTATAAACTGTTTTAACAACATCTCCACTTGCATCTTTAACAAATATCTTTGCATAGTATGGGTATGTAGCACTCGCTAAATTTTTTAGCTCATTAACATACTGTATACCAACAAATGCTTGATGCTCTTTGGGCTGAGTTAAATTAATTTCTGTATCTGTATTGCTAGCAGAATTACCATTAATCTTTTTCCCGTTTATATTAAATGTAATATCCAGCTGATTTGTTAGGTTGAAATAAACAACATATTGAGTATAGTTTCCTGCAAGGTCTTTTTCGATTATTTCATAGTATGCACCCTGAATGTCATTTGCCGAATTTCCTTTTATCAAGGCATTATAGGTTTTTGCGTTACTTAAATTAATTCCTGTTTTTGCACTATAATATGTGCTTGCTTCGTGGAATGTATAAAATCCTGATGAATTAACAAAGAATGTGTCAACAATAGGCAACAATCCACTTCTAGTTTTTCCTTCAATAGATTCATCAAAATCCAACAATCTGTAATATACTATAGATAAATTATTAGTATTTATTTGAGTGGTGTTATCAACAGTAAAAGCATACATTGACTTAGACGCTTCATCATATTTATTTGCATTAACAAATTGATAGAAAAGGTCATTGCCAAGCGCATAATAATCTTTAAGTGTTGTTTTACTGCGATATGCAAACTCTTGATTAATATTGTCAGCAACCAACATACCGTTTTGCTCACCTAAATATTTGTGATACTCGGTAAAATAACCTCCCTGTGATTTCATAAACTCGTCTAAATTTGCACGTTCAGGAGTTCTATCAATAATAACAGTATATATTGTTTGATAAAATTCCTCTTTAACAGGTTCGCCGTTTGCATAATTATAATAACTATAATAGCCCTTATCACTGTTAGCTAGCACATATTGTATAGTTACTTTATATTCATAATATTTCTTAGTTTTATCAGAATCAATTTTACCATCATCATCTAAAACCAATCCAGTATCCAAATGTATAATATATTTTTCATCTTGCATTGACGCATTTTTAATAGTGTCCACATAATAGGTTAAAGGCCCTGTCACACTACTTTCTTGACGATTTATTGCCAATCCGCCATCTTTTGCAGATGTTAGTGTTAGCCATTTTTCAGTCACACCATTTAAATCAGTTCGAGTAATTTGAACAGACCTAATATCAACTTGTGCATCAAATGAGTTTTTATCTTCTGCCATAATCTCTATATCTACTATTGATTGGTTTGTATTTAACACCCAATTATCTAGATATGTTTTATCGCTTGTTTCCCCATCGATTTCAGTATAAGCGTATATATCTGTTTCTGGTGCAGTGTTGGTAATTTTTATCCCAAATGCAAATGTGTTATAATCTGAAACAACGTTATTTTCAATCTCTTTACCCACCAAGTCATTTATAACAAATATATATGTGCCTGGCAAAGTTAAGAAACCGTCGTTATCGTGGAAATAGCGTGATTGCTCAAATTTTTCTAATACATCTTCATTTATGTATTTCCCACCAAAATCAAGAGTTATATATCCATCACTACTTTGATATTGCTTATCAACAAGTTTAATTGTTTGACCTGTATAAGTTTGCAAGATATTGTAGCTATCAACATAATAAACCGTTAGCCCCAATTTTAAATTGTTATATGATGTAAACACCGCATTCTTTAATTCGTTTGTTGTTGTATCATATTGTGCTGTGGCGTATTTGCCTGTTGGAACTTGGATTGTTGTTGGCAATTTGTTGGTTTCTAAATATATTTTGTAGCTAATATCAACATTGCTATAATCATCTTTATAATCCAACAATTTAGGTTCTATGCCTTGCTTTGTAAAATTGTCGTAGTGAACCCCAGTTAGCGAACTGCTATTAGGAGCTGAGGCATGAATTAAGTGTCCAACAATTTTTTCAGTAATATTTGAGGTTGAATATTCAATAATACCGTTTCTATCAACAAAGAACACATACGAAAATTCTGAAATCATTGAATTTTCAGGATTTTTCTCATCAGGTATTTCCATTGTTCTAGTAACAATATATAACCCTGACTTAGTTACTTTGCGTGTAACAAGGTTTCCATCCTCATAATACGATTCATAACCCAAATTTATTGCATTACTGCGATATATATCATTATGCTGTTCATATAACTTTGTTGTAATAACTGAGCTTTCGGTTTTTAGTATATAATTTGTTTCTGAATATTTGTAAGGATAATAGTGTTCCTTCAAGCCCACTTCTATTTCTGATGGCGATTTACCCTTTAAAATATTGTCTAATTGAGCTTTATCCATCAAATTATAGTATGTGTATTTTACATTTGTAACATTAAAGTTATCTGTTGAGGTTGGCACAGCCCACTCAAATACAAATACACCATCATTAGACGCCTGCCCTTCGCTGTAGTTTTCGATATAAATATCACTTTCAGCATTTTTACTATTTTTTAAACTTGCAAATGCATAATATTTATTTGCCTCGTAGCTAGGCTTTGCCCCAGTAAGTTTTATGTATTGGCTTTTATTATTTTTAACATAATAATCTGTCCAATTAGTGCCCCACTCCACTGGTTCATCAACTTCTGTTAATAATGTATAATATTTTGTGTTCTTTCCTGCAGTATACACTTCATTAGTAAAACTTTCACCATCTTGAGCTGCTGATTTTACCATACCTCGCGCTTTGTCTGGAGTAATTCGAACATTAAAATCACACTGTTCTGTATCGGTTACTTTATTTAATCCTATCAATCCAATAGTATAATATCTAAGGCTAGATTCTCCATTTTCATCTGTATCAACCTTAATACGTAAGTCGGATTGTTGAGTAAAATCAACCACCCTATTGGCAATTTCTACAAATTTCTGTCTAGTTTGTGCATCAACCACATTGTTATATTTGAATTGAAGAGTTTCATCTTTAATAATAAATTCACAGTTTTCAAAGCCTAATACTTTTATTCTTATTTCTTTGTGTCTAACAGCAAGTATATTTTCCGACAAGGTTACGCGGCTGTTTGGGAATAGATTTTGTATTGCATATATATTGCTTTCATTATTTACATAATAGTTATCAATATTTTCGCCCAGTAATAATTTTTCAATAGCGGTGCCACTTCCTACAGTACCCAATTTAATAGCTTTATGAGTTCCCCAGGTTAAGTCAACGTAATCTGACACCATTTGACCGCTAGTATATACCGTTTTATTGTCGCCATAAGTGGCAATAATGTGTGCTTCAGTTCTGTCAAGCACAACCATATAGAATAATCTATTGCCAGCTGCATCAATTAATTCAAACTCGTATATTCCTTGGCGTGTGATAACCTTATTAACATCTAATATAGAATTGATATCTGATGGAGCTATTGAAATTTTATTAGACCTTTCACCCAACATATAGTCATTTAAAACATATCTGTTCGTTCCTGACTCAATAACATCTGGGGTAGAATTTTTCACAAATGGGGTATATATATATGAAGCAGTGATTGATGCCCCACTATTTTTTTCAGCCCAACCCACTGCAAAATTACAATCTATTACACTTTTGTCAGTATGCGTTACTGGCGTTAGATTGTTTCTTTTAACTTGGTAAACCACCTTGTTATCAAGTGTAAACGCTGAAACTTGGTATACCTTTAAATCTGAAATTTTTTCTTTATCAATCGTAAAATAAGTATATGTTTTGGTTGCAGAATTTTCAACTTCAAGCACCAATAAATATGAGTGCCCCTCTCCATCTTTATCCTTGATTAGGGTGTTCTTTTCGTATGTAAATTCTTTTATATACGAGCTTCCAGAAATCTTTTTATCCGCCACTGCCTTTAACACATCTACACTTGGATATCTATTTTTTAAATCTGTTGAAACGGAATAATATAATTTACCTGTAATTGTGGTTTCAAACACTTCAGTTTCTTTCCAGTTTGCAAACACGTTTTGTTTTGTAAATTCGTGTGCGTAAAATGCTGTTTCATTTGGATATTCCCCACTGCTATCTTTGCCTTCTGCATCTGTTTTGTATAGGTTTAAAATTGGTGTTGCAGATGTTATTTGGAAAGCAAAGTATTGGTATTTTGACATTTCTTCATCAGCTTCATTTTTATAAGAGTATGCAACTTGGATTAAATAATACCCCGGAGTTGTAAATGTTGTCACTTTGTTAAATTCTTTGCGAATTGTACTGCTAAGAGCTGTGTCTATCGGAGCAGTTGGATTAAAATAGTAATAACTATCACTTAATTTGTATTTGTCATTTAAATTAAACCACAAACCCCTATCCGTTTTAGGATATGTGTCTTGTGTTGTTACCAAAGTTGCCAAGTAATTATCTTCATCTGAAATTATTCCAGCACGTGTGGTACCGGTTAAGATTTCATCAACTTTAACTCCAGGAAGAATTGTTCCTGTTTTATAATTAATGCCATCTTCAACGTCTTCAATATCGATTAATTTATATTGAGCCCCTAAAGTTGAACCAAGATTTTCAGACTTAGCATCACTAAAGCCGTTTACTAATATAAACATTGTATTGTTTTCAACAATTTCCAAATAAGTCATATCAGCGCTAGCATATCCAGACTTTGAATATTTTAATTGATAACCATATATATCCAATTCAATGTTTGGATAATCAACTTGTTCCTCCGCAATAACTGTATGAGTATTGTTGTGATTATAAATATATTTAAAATCAAATTGATATTCGCCATTGTCAATAAACATTAATGTAACAATTGAATTATCAAATCCCTTAAGCGAATAAGTTTTTGTTGTGTTTGTGTTGTATAAGCTTGTGGTAAGCTCTAAACTTTCTGCATCATAATTGTAGTTAAATGTTACATTTTTTTGAACGTCACCACTATTGTAGACATAACTTAAATTATATCGTGTATAGTCAAATGTTAGTGTTGGGTACTCTGTCCTTTCGCCAGTAAAATAATCATAACGCAAATATGATGAGGTTGATGTGGTTTTTTGATTAGCATATTCTACTGTTGGAGCTGTTGGGTACTCATTCGTTTTCCCATCAGTCACCACTTCAATTTCTGTGTCATATTGAGATTTTAATAGCAAGTAAAAATCAAATTCAAAATATTTAATTGTTCCCTTATGAATATATTCGACTTCTATTTCGTAATGACCTTCAGTTGCCAAACTTGGCTCAACAAACCACGTAAAGTCATAATATTCAGCATTGCTATAACTTCTTGCGTTTGGGACATTATTAATAATTTCACCATTTAGTTTCGCCTGTACCGACAAGTATTGTATATATGCGCCGTATTTCTTTGTATCATCACCTTCGTCCGCGGCACCATAAGTGTTGGTTACAATACTTCCGTCGTCATCGAAATAATATCCTCCAAACGTTACCATTATTCCTTGCTTTATTAAAACCTCATTAGAGCCGTCTGAAGCTTGTAAACGTCTTTCATCATCAACCAAAACAAAATCGCCATCTCTAATAACATCTTTGTTTTGATAGTTGGTGCCAGAGCTTTGTAAACCATAGTTTCCAAAATATTCAACGCCGCCACTATTAGAAGTTTTTAGCGAAGCGAAACCATAACTCCCGTAGTTTAATTCGCTAGTTCTATCATCTGCAATATAAACTCTCTCAGCAGAAAAAACAACACTTTCATCCAGTATTGCACTATAGCCGGCATGTTCCTCAGCATTGGCATATGGTATAGTTGTTAATTTACTTTTGAATGCAAAACCGACACCTGCAGCCACCATTGCTAGCATTGCAAAAATTGCTATTATAAATTTATTTTTCCCCTTCATAAATGCTTTCCTTTTACTTTAGTAAATTATATATTATTATAATACCACAAAATCAACTTATTAAGCAAATAATTAACCATAAAATATTTGTTCGGTCGAAATATTTTTATTTAAATAAAAATAACGCACAATATTTTATTTAAAAAATAAAAACCGCCTAAAATTAAGCTTAAAATCATTTTTTTACACTTTAATTGTATTAGTAAAAAATAGGTAAAAATCTTATATTTTACCTATTTTTATTTATTTTTTAATATTTTTTAAATTAATTTTATTTAATTGAGTTTTTAATGTATTTTTGCGCATTTTTTAACTATACAAGCAATGGTGTGCCATTTGAGTCAACAACCTTTAAAATTTCCACCAAATTGCCAGTGTTTGCATCAATATAGTAATAATACAAACCTCCAATGCGCTCACAAGCAAATTCATAAACCGCAACTTCTATATCATTCTCTAGCGCAATTATTGCTTTACGAGTGTTTAATACGATATAATCAAATCCTAATTCTTTTTTTGCATCTTCAATCGTTATACTTGTTTCAAACTTTCGTTCAATATGATTAAATGCATAGTTTTTAGCCTCAAACCCAATCACCGATTGACTATACATATCAACTTTAACCTTTACAAGGTCAGGGTATAAAATAACATCGTTTTGAGTTGGAGCTAAATTAATATATGCAATATTATCCTTAACCTCTAACCAGGTTGTTGTAAGTTTTCCAAAACCCACCTTTTCAGCAAAAGCTATGGCTAGGTCTTGAGCCTTTTCGCTTGAAATGCCCGGCTCCTCCATATCAGCATAGCCCGATAGCGTTAGTAGTAGCCCTTGACGCTTTGTAACTTGTGCCATGTAATCAATGTCGTTTTTGGTTATTTTAAAATCATAGGTTACAAAGTCTCCAATAGTTTCTCTTAAATATTCAATCTCAACCTTCTCATCAGCATAAACCGTATTTTTTAAATACTCATACGCCTGCTCTTTGGAAATCTCTTCCTTTAATAACCCTCTTATTTGCTTGTTTTCTAAAGATTCAGAGAATGGACCATCAAATATCATTGTTGGGTAATCCACTTCATTTGCAGTCAAATCGCCAATAGAATTTGAAAATTGTGTAACCCCTTCACCATCAAACACCCCCGCCGTAATAAACTGATAATCGCCTTTTCGAACCAAATCGTTGTGCGTATTCAATTTTGATTTAATAATAGACAAAGCATATTCTGCCTTGTCCACAAGCAATAATTGTTCAGGAGTTAAACTCTCACCCTTATCAATAGTTACAATATACGCCTCGCACATACCATTTACCTGATTAAAAAATTTGATTGCCGAATTACTATTTTCCACATCGATAGGCAACACGCTTAATCCAGCTATAATATACGCGCAATCTTGCTCCATGTCCTTTAAAACCGCACGTTGAGAAGAAGCACTAGAAAGCGTTTCAAACTTATCGGCATTTACTTGTAAATTGTTTACACTATCCACCATCGAGTAATACGAGCTAGAATACACACTTTCCAATGTTTGAGAACTTTGCTTATTATTCTTTTTTAACTGAAAAAATGCTATTAGCGTTGCACCCAATGCAATTGCCAATGCCACACAGCCAATAATTAATATTGGCATCATTTTTTGTGCAGTTGACATCTTTTTTTCACGCTTGTTTTCTTCGCCCAAATCTCGTTTTGTTGTTGTTTTTTCAATTTTTTCTTCAATATTATTTGATTTTTTCATACTTTACCCCTTAAACCGAAAATACATGCTGGCCTATTACAGTTACAGTTTTTGTACTCCTAATCCATGCACTTGTGGCAGTTTTAGGATTATAATAATACACCGCGCCGTAAGTTGGGTCCCACCCATTCATTGCATCACGCGCCGCTTGATACGCTGTGTTATTTGGCTCTAAATTAAACTGCCCATCGTTTATTGCCGTAAATGCCCATGGTTGATATATTACACCCGCAATCGTATTTGGAAAGCGTGAGTCATCTACACGATTAAGTACCACTGCCGCCACAGCCACCTGACCGGTATAGGTTTCACCTCTAGCCTCACTATGCACCAACTTGGCTAGTAAATACAAATCATTGTTATTATACGAGCCTGAACCTGAACCACCCTTAACCCTTAAACCCATCTTTGAAGCTGTTAAAGGCCCTACAATCCCATCAGCGGTAAGACCGTATTTTCGTTGAAATTTTTTTACAGCCGCTTTGGTAAGAGGCCCATTAATTCCGTCAACCGAACCGGCATAATATCCCCATTTTTTTAACACTGTTTGTACTTCACGAGTGTCAGCAACCGCTGCATCGACACTTTCGATTGTGACCGCAACCGGCTCAACCACTTTAGCCTTAGTATACAGGCTGCCACCAAATGCAAATACACACGATAGAACGCCAATTGTTGCCAAACATATCTTTAGCCTTTTCATACACACCCCTTAACTAAAATATTTTTTAATAATCTCCATCAAATATGATTGATATTGTATATTTTGTACCGATGTGTCGGTTTTATTCACAAAACATAAAGGCGGATACACAATACACCACCAATTATCACCACTCCCACTTCCAAGTTCAATAATCAAAGCATCATATACTCCCTCCTCAAGTGTAACATTGTCATAAACACGTGTTGGGAAATGTTCTTGATTTATTGTTGCTTTTGATTTGTATGTAAATCCATATTCTTGTAGCGTTACGTCACACACATTCTCAATCTCACCAAGCAAGCTATTAATCATTGCTACACTTTTAGGCTTTGTGTCACACTTAACAAGATATGGTGTAACAAAATCTACAACCCTATCCTTAATTATGTATTTAATTTCCTGGTCACACTCAAGGTTAGAGTTGGCCCTGATGTGCACACGCAAATAATCGTAGCTAGCCGCCTCTTGTTTTGTGTTAAACCAACACACACCAATGCACAATAAAACAAATAAAAAAATAGGTAAATATTTCATAATTTATCTCCGATAAAATATTTACCCAATATTATTTAAAAATTAATTTAAATTATGTCGAAAATATAGGAAATATATAATAAATCGTCTATATTGTAGTGTTTGGCTTGTGTTTTAATTAATTTATTTATTTTAATCAATTCTGTGTAATTTAATTTAAAATATTTTTTAATTAATATTTTTAATCTATTTAAAATTACATTTGTTAATTTAATTAAGTTATCGTTGTTAAATTTAATAATATCAATTATATCGTGTTTGGCAATTAAATCATATGCCTTGGAAACGTCTTTGCTTGTAAATCCTTCTTTTTCAAAATCAATATATTTTTCAACACCATCACTAAAGCTTTGAAACAGTTTCAGTATTGCGCAAACCTGGAGATAAACATAGCTAGGCAGCTCAGCAAACTCAACTTCTTTATATCCGCTTTCTGCCTTACAGCCAAAAGTTTTAAACATATCTAGCAGCTCAACATAAAAGTTTGAATTGCATCTTGTAAGCAAGTCTATCTTTTTTAGCGGCAACATATCTACCTCATTTCTCTGCAGCAAATCACTCCACACTTTATTAAGCCCCTGCTGATACATAAACAAAATAGTTAAATTGTCTTTTACTTCATTGTCACATATCAATACATTTTCCCCATACAAACTTTCAACATTTGACATATATGGCAACATAAAGCTTTCTTGAGGTATAAAAATGTTTAACACAAAATTGTTGTCTGTTTGCAATTTATAAAAATGTTCCATTTTAATATTATACACAACAATTCTAACTCCATTGTTTAACATATTAAAAAATGTTGATACCGTTTTGTGATTGTAGTAGTATTTAATGGCAACAACCTTTCTGCCCACAACATTGATAATGTTGTCTATGTTTTGCACATCACTTGTTTCATCTATGCAAAAAATAACTTTTTGATATTTTGCCTTTGACAATATCAAGTCATATATCTCTTTTACACTATTGCCCTTGTTTACAATTCTCATAAATATAATGCTATCTTAACCTTGAGCTTTGTAAAACAAAAACTTTGACATTTATTTAGCTTTCATTTGTAATTTTGGCTATTTTTAAAATTTATCAAATAATTTAATATCCTCCATCAATAATTTTTGGCATTAAATGCTTTACTTTTGGTTTGTTTTATTATAAAATATTATTGTTAAACAGATGTATAACATAATTTAAAAGGAGTATATTATGCAAGATAAGATTATAAAAATGATTGCTAGCAAGCTAAGTAAAAAGGTTGAAGATGTTAAATTAGAATCAAGATTGATTGAAGATTTGGGCGCTGATAGCCTTGATATTGTTGAACTTTTGATGATGCTTGAAGATGAATACGGCATCACAATTCCAGACCAAGACGCAATGCAATTATCAACAATTGGCGACATTGTTAAATTTATGGAAGGTCAAAATATTAAGTAATAAAAAAGAGCTGACACAAATGAAGTGTACCCCTAAAATGGGACACGGTAAAAAAGATTTTTAAGAAGAAGTTTCTGCTTCTTCTTTTTTTGTAATAAAAAGAAAAGACACACAAAATTTAATTTGAATGTCTTAAAATTTTAATAGTCTGTTCTTAATTCATAAATAATTATATTTTCTTTGTTTATACCAATAGGTTTATCAAAATAGACAAATTCTACAATAGTGTTTTTAAGTTTATTATCTATGATATATTTATATACTTCATCAAAACAAGGGATTTGATTAAGAGTTTTATCATCAAAAATATTTGTCATAAAGTTGAAGTCGGGATTTCTAATAGCATCTCTTACTGAATAACCACTATTTGTTGAAAGTATAGCATTTACATTAGTTCCTGAAATAAATATTTCTCCAACCAACAATTGATTGTCTATATAATTATAAGAGCTAACATTTATAGAAAACAAATCATAACCAGACACTTCATTCAATATATTTTGTGGCTCTACCTTTAACTTAAATACGCCACTAGCTTTTGATTTATCCCTAATCGCATAATAATTAGCCGGGTATGTATTGATAAAATCTTGAACTTCATTTATTTGAGATGATTTAAAAATCTTCTCAGGAAAGCGATTTAATCCTAATTCAATAATTTTATTATAACTTTCGATTTTGCTTGTTATCTTCATGTTTTATAATCCGCTCGCTAATTCATTTTCCACACTAAGCTCTTTAATTGCCTTCTTTATTTGAGATATTCTTTCTTCTACTGAACCTGTGACAGTAATAACTTTTTTGCAACAACGAAGATTTTTCTTTTCTTCATTATAGAATTTCTTGACATACTCATTTTCCAAATATCTATGTTCATCAACCCATCTTAATCTATCAGCGTTTTTCTCTTGTTCTGACAAATCAAATTCGACAGGGATACACACAAGTAAATCATATTTGAATTTGCTATAAAAAGTATACACAAAATCTTTTAGAGTATCAGTAAGTGATGGAAAGTTCTTTTGATTATCAAGTTCCCAATACATAAGTTCATCTATTATACTTCTGTCAGAGATAAAACCTTCGTCCCATATTTCCATTTGCTTTGTTAATCTTGTTATCAATATAGATTCGCAAAGTAATGCTCTTTTTGTTGGCTCTACATCTGTTAAATCGGTTATGCCTAATCCAGACATTACATTTCTTGCATTATTATACACAGGTTTTAGTCCTAAATCTTTATACATTGCTTCAACAAGTGTTGTTTTACCCGTGCCACAAGCTCCTAAAAATGCAATTCTCATAAATCATTCTCCTAAAATCACTTTTTCAAGTGAAAGTAGTATAGCATATTTTTTTTTATATTACAATGTTTGTATTATAATTTAATCTTATTTAACTTTAATTTCTCAAATTCTTTTGCTTTTTCTATTGCTTTGTTTATATTATATTTGACACAAAGAATATATTTATCTTGTTTTACACAAATAAAAGAAAGAACTATTGTCAATAAATATATCTAGTTCTAAAACAAAAACTGTTGCAATTAAAATGAGAATATGCAAAATTGAATTAGGGGTATTGTAATCAAATACGAAATATGCTATACTTTCCATACTTTTAGGAGTTGGAATGAAGAAAGATTATCTTAGCGAGATGTCGCCAAAAGTAAAAATGGCACTATTATCTCTTGTAAATGATTTTTATAGCATTGAAAAACAACACACTGTTGTTGTTATTCCTTTTTTCGGATTGTTGCATTCGCAAGGAAATGAGAGTAAACCATTCTTAAATTATGTTGATATAAACATTCTAGATTTAATGAAAAGACAATTTAAAGATGTGGTTGTATATCCAGGAGAAAACAGATATCTTTCTTCA
Source organism: Candidatus Onthoplasma sp. (assembly GCA_045633705.1). Classification (GTDB taxonomy): domain Bacteria; phylum Bacillota; class Clostridia; order Christensenellales; family UBA1242; genus Onthoplasma. The sequence continues at coordinate 17,391 of JAZQYV010000009.1, read as the reverse complement.
TACGGATTACCTTTAACAGCAGTCGAGCATTTGGCTCACGAACAAAATTTATTAAGCAGAATTGTAAACAGAACTACCAATTTTGATAAATTATCTGATAGACATAGAGAGATTTTATATTTATATGAAAAAGCACTTGCTGGCTTTGACACAATGAAAGAAAAACAACCACTGCCTTATAGAACAGCTTTTAGCATTCAAACACCAGAAGATTTAATTTCTTTTGTTAAGCAATTAGATAGAAAAATTAAACAAGAAGATAGCGATAATAAAATATGTTTGGTTTGTCCTATTTCCTATCTAATAGACCACTCATCTCAAATTTACGATTCTATCGCAGAAACAATGAAATCTATTGGTGGAACTTTATATTTTGCACAAAATCAAAGCGATATATATTTATATGACAATGCATATCAAATGTTATATAATGAGCAATATGATGAAAGGATTGTTCAATCTATTCAAGATTTTGCAAATATATATAATGAAGATATAACCAGAATGGCAAAGAATAAATTACATTTTAACAGTATTGTAAGTGCTGTTAGAAATGGTGATTATGGTTCTACTGAAAGTGAAATTATTGATAATTTGGAGCAGATTAATGTTCAAAAATTACATTCTGCCACACCTTTAAATAAAAATGAAGAAACTTTGATTAAATAACCATTAAAGACATTCAAATTAAATTATGAGTGTCTTTTCTTTTTATAACAAAAAAAGAAGAAGTAAAAACTTCTTCTAAAATCTCTTTTTTATCGTGTCCTATTTTAGGGGTGCACTTCACAAAATTATGTTTGTCGGCTCTTTTTTTGTTTACCTCTATCAAGTGTCGATAATAGTATATTGTTTTACTATTTTGTTTCGTCTAAATACGTTGCCATCATGTCGGCAGTATGGAAAATCATTGCATTTGGAAACTTGTAATACGCCTCCGCCATCGCATACGAACCACCCCTTACACGTTCATCAAATCCGCCGCCATGCCAGTTTATTGCCATCGCCTCCTCACGTGTAAGCTTGATAAAGCTGCCCACTATATACACAGATTTTTCTCCATGTCCGTATGGAAGCTTGTCTTCAACTGTATAGTAAGGCACTTGTATCCATTGGCCATCAACTTTCACATTGCGATAATCGGTTTTGTAAAAATCCACTTTACAAACATCATGCAACAACGCAATAATAGCCACACTTTCCATCGATATTACACTAGAAAAATCTTCGCCATATTCCATTTTTAAAAGACGCATATATCTGTCAAACACTTTTAGGCTATGTTCACACAAACCTCCTTCATAAGCCGAATGAAATTTGCTAGATGCCGGCGCTGTAAAAAAGTCACTATTAATAAGCCAATCCAGCAAGTTTTCAGCCCCCTCACGCTTGATGTTTTCAGTAAATATTTGTATAAATCTTTCTTGGTTTTGTTCTAATATCAACTCGTCCATACTGTATTCCTTTTATTATTGTTTTGGTTTTAAATCATACTGTTTGGGTTTATATGTTGTGTGCAAAACATTTTTTGCAATATCACTCATAGGGTATCCAAACATTTCATCGTAAACTTTAATAACGTCTGGATTTTTGTAACTATATCTTAAATTAAGCCTTTCATCATAACCCAACAACCCCATCGCACGCCTTTGTGGTGCTGATTTATTTACATTTTTAGGTTGACCCGCGCCGCCAACACAACCACTTGGGCAAGCCATAACCTCAAAAATGTCATAGTGCCTTTTTCCGCTTGCAACCTCATCTAAAAACTTTCGGGTATTTGCAAGGCCAGTTATAACAACCACCCTTAAATTATATTCCCCAATTTTAACTCTTGCTTCCTTTACTTGTTCGTACGTATGCACTTGGGTAAAGTTTAAAAATTTGCTTGGAGGTTTTTTGCCAGTAATAATATAGTGGGCCGTACGAAGAGTTGCTTCCAACACGCCACCAGTAGAGCCAAATATAACCCCAGCACCACTACCCCTACTAAATATGCTGTCAAATGAGCTTTCTGCAACGTCTTTTAAATCAACATTGCGGCTTTTAGCCCACCTAATAACCTCTTTAGCAGTAAGTACGACATCAGTGTCAGGATATTCTCCATCGTTGTTATACTTGCTGGCACTATTCATTTCGTCACGGAGTATTTCAAACTTTTTGGCAGTACAAGGAGTTACCGATACAACAAATATGTCGTTAGGGTTAATGTTTAATTTATTCGCAAAATATGTTTTAACACAAATTGATGTAATATTAATAGGTGTGCGCACAGTAGTTATGTGTGGTATTAGTTGGGGATAATATATTTCAACATACTTATACCAAGATGGACAACAATTGGTAAACATAGGTAAATTTTGTTTGGTTTTTAACCTTTCCGCCAATTCGGCAGCCTCTTCCATAACAGTCATATCAGCGCCAAAAGTTGTATCAAACACATAGTCTGCACCAAGTTTGCGGAACAAGCCCACAATCTTTTTTTCTAAGTTGTCTCCTGCGCTATACCCAAAAGCTTCTCCAAGGGCAACACGCACGGCAGGTGCTAGCTGAAAAATAATTATTTTCCCTTTGGTTCTAATTGCTCTTTTTACCATTTCTATATCATCACGTTCACAAATTGCACCGGTTGGACATATGGCTGAACATTGTCCACAATTTACACATACGGCGCGACCTTCAGCATTGTGCTTGTCAACATCAATAGCATTAAAGTTTTTACACACCATACGGCACAATCCACAATCAATGCATTTTTTTGCATTAAATACAATTGACGGGTTGTTATCGCTAACCAGTAATCTTTTTTTTACAAATTCCACCTAAACCCCACTAAATTAATACTATATCATTTTTATTTCACTGTCATTCATTGAGATAAATCCATCAAAATTAGCAAATTTCAGCCTATCCAACATTGCCTTCATATTTTTAGCTCGCAAATAAGTTGAAACAGAGTATTGTTGCATTAATTCTTTTTTCTTTTTAAGAACATTAGCATAATCATCTTCCACATTATATACTAGTGCTATCTTAAGCTTGTCTTTTTGCATCATTGCTCGTTCGGTTAAAATAATATTTACAGGCTCAAATCCCATACCAAAGCCAACTGCTGGAACATTAATGCCAATCAATTTTTCTATCATTTTGTCATATCTACCTCCGCCGCCAATAGCACCGCCAAAACCATCAGTATATGCTTCAAATACTGTTCCGGTATAGTAGCCTTGACCTCTAACAATCGACAAATCAAATATAGCCCTTCCGTTTGTAATTATACTGTTAGCTGTATCAATTATATATTGAAGTTCTTTAGCATCTTCATCAGCAATACCATAATTAGTTGCAACATTTAATCCATTTTGTTTGATGTCTGCACTGGCATTAATAAGATTTTCTACAAATTTATTTTCAAATCCTTTTGCCAACAATTCTTCTCTAACGCCATCTATGCCAATTTTGTCAAACTTGTCAAGAGTTATGCATACTGAGTTGATTTGTTCCTTATCAAAACCACAAAATTCTACTAATGCATTTAAAATCTTTCTGCTATTAACCTTGATTGTTACATCACTTAACCCAAGTTTTGCATATGCATCCATAACAGTTGTAATAATTTCAATTTCTGCATTTACACTGTTGTCGCCAAAAATATCAATATCACATTGTATAAATTGGCGATTACGGCCTTTTTGTGGACGTTCTGCACGGAAAGAATATCCTATTTGAATAGACTTAAATGGATTTGGCAAACTTTCACGATTTCCGGCATAAAAACGAGCTAGCGGAACAGTCAAATCATAGCGCAAACCCTCTTCAGTTATATCTTTTTCGGTTAAATTAGGCTTTGTCAAATCAAGTTGAGCTCCACGCTTAATAGTTTTAAACATTAGGCGTAAATTATCTCCTCCTTCGCTACTATCTAACAATGATAAATTTTCCAACACTGGAGTATCAATTAATGTAAAACCATTGTCTTGATAACTCTTTAATATTTTTTGTCTAACAATTTCTCTATTTTCTGCTTCAATTGGTGGATAGTCATACGTTCCACGCACTGGTTGAATATTTACTTTCATAATTTTTCCTTTTAATATACGTTTATTATATTTTATAAAACATAAATTGTCAAGAAGTTCTCTCAACAAAGCCTTTAATAAAACAAAAATTCACAGATGAATCTGCGAATTTTTCAAAATTTACCATTTATTAATTTTTTAATAATCATACGCTAGGCTATTCTGCCAATTTTGTTATTTTAACTTCACCACACAATATATCGCTATATGAATAGGTGTGTGTAGCACTTGTTAGAATGCTATCTTTTACCGTAAACACGCTATTGTATACATTATCAATCACACCCTCAAGCTTTAATATCTTGCGCCTACCACGATTGACATACAATTTAACCTGTTCACCCTTTAGCGACAATACCACCTGTTTTATATCATTTAATGTTGTAATACTTCTTTTCATACTTTACCACCCTACAAAAAGGCTGGTCAAAACAATAATATTTATTCAAAAACAACAAAACACCCTATATTATTACATAATGCGATATTTTAATTGTTAAAAATAATAGTCCTCATCTTCGTCATCTACATCATCGTCATTGTCATCATCATCGAAGTCATCATCTACATCGTCAAATCCAAAATCGTCGTCTTGCTCATCATCTTCATCGTCCTCATCTTCGTCGATATCGTCCATATCATCAATGCCCAAATCGTCCTTATCTAGGTCATCAACATAATCCAAATCATCATCAACTCCAGATGTTATATCAGCATCTACATCATCGTCAGTATCGTCAAACTCACCCTCATCATCCTCGTCCTCATCATCATCCGAGATGTACTTGTGCCAATTATTTATTTCTTCGTCCATATCCTCGCTATTATTTATGCCAAATTCGTGTTTGCATGAATCGCACACCTCTTCGCCATTTTGAACAAAGTTGATTTTGCATATACTGCAAAGTTCCAAATCGCCAATATCATCGTCGCTTTCAATTAATTTTAATTCACGTTTGCACACATCACAATATTGGTCACTTTTCTTAATGTAGTTTAATTCGCATCTAGGACATCTAATATATACATTTTTTGAGCTTTTTGCCATAATATACTCCCTTATCCTTTTGTTAGTATATTATAATTATTTAAAAATTATTTGTCTACTGATTTTACATGGTTTTAAAAATATTTTTATAATTTGAAAAACTTGCTTTATAATCAGTAATATTATATATGCAATTTACATTTATAGATATTTATTAATCTAGCTTTATACTACGCCTTCTATTAACATTTTGTCGGCAACTAGCGCAATAAATTCGCCATTTGTTGGCTTTTCGTTACTAGAATATATTTTTAATCCAAACACATTGTTAATATTTTCAATTTTTCCACGATTCCAAGCAACTTCTATTGCATGGCGAATTGCACGTTCTACCTTGGAGGCACTTGTACTATATTTTTCAGCTATTGTTGGATATAATTTTTTTGTAATACTATTAATAATTTCCGGATTAGCAATTGCTAACTTTATAGCCTCCCTTAAAAACTGATACCCTTTTATATGGGCAGGAATTCCTACTGTTATAAATATGTTGGTAATCTTTTCTTCCATCTTACCAAGTTTTGAAGATGTGTTGCTAACAATTTCTTGTTCGACACCACAAACAATATCTTCAATTCGATTAATTAATACATTTGCGCTAAATGGTTTAATTGCATAGTATTTTGCCCCTAAGTTAATAGCTTTGTTTACAAATCCATTTAATGAAAGGCTTGTATGCACTATTATATTAGTTTTTATCCCCTCTTTGTTTAGTCGCTCCATAACGGCAAATCCATCTAATTGCGGCAAAATTAAATCCATAACCACAACATCTGGGTTGTGTAATTTAATTAGTTCAAGCAAACTTACACCGTCTGTTGCAACAGCTAATAATTCAAACTTGTCTTTTGGTAAATTTTGAAGAAACTCATTTGTCGTTTCTTTATTTTCATCTGCAATAATAATTTTTATAGTTTCATTCATAATTTCTCCTCACTTCTTTCTACATCTGAAAAGTGTAATCAAATAATAACAAAACTTTAAAATTTTGCAAAAAAGAAAAAACAGTATTTTTAACAATTTTTAAAACATTCTGCCCAATTAGGTGTATTTTTGTCGAAAATACAATATATTTTAAATTTATATTAACTTTTTTGATGTTAGATTGATGTTTTTGTAAAATTTTAAATGTTACAAGCATATTTCACAATCCTATTTAATACATTATGTAACAAGGAGGCATTATGGAAAAGAATAATGAAATAAAAATTATAAACGCATTTAATTTACCTACTGTAAATACAAAAAATCAACTAACTATAGCGGTAGACGCTAACACTCGCATTAAACAGGTTTTAAACATAGAGGCATGCTTAATTGATTGGCAAGCCGAATCAATGTCCGGTAAGGCAATAATAAAGGGTTCTGTTGGGGTTAAATTGGTTTATATGGATTCAGATAATATATATAGTACAGCATCTGAAAATATCATTTTTAACGAAACAATTGCAAACGAGCTAATCACTAATAACTGCACTATCGACATTTGCAATTCTCAATTTGTTGCAGAGTATGACAATAACGAACAGGTTATCAATTTGTCCATTAATGGTTCGATTGACTGTTTATGTGTTTTAAACAGCCACTTAAACACTTTTGATGCATTAGATGAAAATGTGATTACTAAAAAAACAATACTTACCACGCAACAATATGTGGATAAAATTAATAATTCTTCAACTTACAGCTCCAGCTTTTCTATTGATGAAAAAATAAGCAAGATGTTGTGCTGCGATAGTAAAATAGTGCTTGATGACATAAAATGTTGTGATGGATATATTGTAATATCGGGAAACATCTACAACACATTAATGTACGAAATTGTTAGCGAGATGTATAGCATAAAAACATATCGCAACAACACACCTTTTAAATGTGAAATCGAATGCCGTAATTCAGATAATGACTGTGTTGCCGATTTATACTCCTATATCAATTTGAATAATACTCAAATCACAACCGATATCAACGAAAGTAGCTCTCAGTTTAATTTTGAATATTGCATTGAAACAATTGGAAATGTTTTCAAATCTGCCAACATTGATGTTGTTGACGATTTGTACAGTTTAAACAATAATCTAGAAACATCCGACACCACACTTTCAATATGTCAAAAAATGCCATATTTTAAAATTTATGATGGAATTGACACTGAAATCACTCTTGCAGACGAATTAAATGTTGATGAAATACTGGGAATTGTCAATACAGTTGCCGTTATAAGCCAAACAAACAACAAAAACAACTCCCTTGTTGTTGAAGGTGTTATTAGTGGCAATTTGATATATTTAGATGAAAATAAAGATACTAAATGTCTTCCTATTCAACTACCATATTCGCTAAACACAAAGCATGAGTGCGGCGATGACTTTTGTGCAATTAATTTACATGCAACGATTACCAATTGTAAGGGCAAAATACGACGTGGAAATACTTTAATTATAGATTGTGAAATTTGTATCAGTGGAAACACGTATATAAAAAATCAAACCAATTTAATTGATGAAATAAAGTTTGGCAGTCAAATTTCGTATGATGATATTGCATTTCAAGTTTATGTTGCTCACAACAACGAATCGTGCTGGGATTTGTGCAAGAGGCTGCATATAACCCAAGAAAAATTAATGGAATATAATAAAGAAAATCCCGCCACATATAAAGGTGGCGAGAAAGTAATTGTGTATCGCTAACGTTTGTTGCTTTTTGATGATTTGTTTTTAGATATTGTATTGTCTAAATACTGCTTAAACTCATCCAAACTAATAGTTAACGTATTTATATCAAAAATAGCGCACGCAAAATTGTTAAATACCACAAAAACATGTGATTGTTTAATCACATATGCAAAAATCTTTGATACATCGCAAACATTTTGCATGGTAACTTTATTGTTTTTATAATAACTTTCCAAACATTTATTATTTTTAATTTCAGTAATTGTGTAATCCAGTTCGGCTAAATTTAATTGCTTTAAAAATTTCTTTTGCATATGCAATATTATAAATGGCATTATTATATTAAAAATTTCTACACACACAAGAGCAATTAGCACAATTAAATCCAGCGTAATGCTTGAGCCTTTGTTAATGTCATATACTAACATACCTGCCATAGCAACGGCAAAAACCCCAAGCAAAATATGGGCAATTATATCCTTTTTGGTTTTCTTTAATCTAAACGCAGTTTTAGTTGCTTCTACGCCAAGCTCTGTAGTATATTTAAATTTAGAACTAATATTATTCATTTCTTTCTCCATAAGTCAGCATATATTATTACAATAAAAAAGTCAAGAAATATCTTGACTTTTTTTATCGCGCTTTAGTTTGGTTATCAAATACTTTTAGCTGATAATTTAAATTTTGTTATATTTGTTATATTTATTCTTTGATTTTTGCCTGATTACAATAATTATTCCAGCAAATACTCCTATAACCAAAACAGATGATGAAGCAATTAATATGATTAGCCACAAAGGAATGTAGGTTCTGCTTACAAGCACTGCAAATTTTGCTTGGCCTTGCTCTACTTTGATTATTGTATAATCCTCCTGAGTATTACTTTCAAGTGTTGTAATTTTGTTTGTGTTTACAAACTGAATAATTTGTTCAAGTTTGTCTACCTTAGGTAAGTATACATATAATCCTGAAGAAATAGCTTGTTGAACACCGTCAATAACGATATAAACATTTAAACATTGTTTAAACTTCTCATCTTTTTGTATTTCATTTTCTACTCGCACATATGCATTGCTGTATTCTTCGCTTCCCTTTTCGTATATGTTAGCTCGTAGTTCTGCGCCAAAAGGAATTTTACATAAGCCATCTCTATCAACAACCTTTATAGTGCCGTATCCAGCAATATTATATTCCAATTCTCTAGGATAAATGTCGATATAGATTTTTTCAAAAGAAACACTGTAGTTTCTGCTGTCTGCTCCTGTAATGGCTTGAGAATAATCTACAGCCACCTCTCTGCCTACACCTACTGACTTATCAGCAAGTTCAAACTTTAAGTTTTCTGTTAATATAGATGCAACATCCCCTTCTAAGCGTCCAATATATATAATGCCCGCCACATCTACCCTTACTTCTTTTGTATCATCAAATGTTTTGTCAAACGCCTTAATGCCTTGAACTTTAAGTGATTTTGCTTTTATCACACCTATATTTGTAAAGGCTGTTGCATAATATTCTGTTGCCGCATCTGTTAGTTTGTAATTATCCTTAGTTTTTCCTATTAAAGATATTTTTGATGCATGGATAGTATAAATTGGCGCAGTTGTATTGTACAATTTGCCATCTATATCAGCATTGGCATCACTAGATTCGTATACCAATGTTAATATATTTGAATTTAATCTAACATCATCGCTAGCGCATATTCCAACTAGGCTTAAACTTGAAATAAACGATTTATCAACACTATTAGTTTTGTCGTATGGTTTAACTACTGGATTTGTGCGATTGTGAGATGTTTCAATTGTAAGCATTTTAGGATTAATAATCAAACTTACTTCTTTATCACACTTAACTGGTTCTTGATTTGTGTTGTTGCCAAGTTTTACCCATATATGAACTCTATACGTTCCTGTGTTAATTGGTGTTGAAGGGTCTTCGCTGTCACCATAATAATATTTTATTAAAATCTCAAATGGGGCAAGGCTATCTCCACCCTTTTTATTACCTATTGAAACATTTGGCTGTTCTACTCCTACATCTCCTAACACACTTAAACCTTGCGCACATGCATTGTATTGTGTAACAAACACATATATGCCCGAATCAACTTTACTTAACACCTCATCTTGACCATGTAAAGTTACATTTGGCTCTATCATTAATGTAATAAGAATATCGCCCACATCACCTTCAATATAATCGGCCAAAGCAACTTGTTCCCAATAATTAACCTCTCCTTCAACATTGGTCCAGTTTAGCTCAAACTCACTTCTATCTGTGATATATCTGCCACCTGGCATATCAAATCCTGTAACTTGAAAATTTGTGTAGAAATTGATTTGATTTGCATTAGCAACTGAGAATATATATCCAGAATCTCCATATACCACACCATTCATACTTAAAACCTTATCCTGACCAGATGTTCCTCCCGCATTGTCCGGCATACTAATGTTTAATGGCAATTGGAATTTGTATGCAATATAATTGTATGTAAATCTTAGGTTATAGGTCTTTAATCTCAAACAGGTAAATAATGTTGTATCATTTTGTATATCTTTTATGAACTCTGGTGTAAATTCTAATTGAAGATTGTAATTGCGAGTTGTTGTATTTTGTGTAATTGGGTTAACAATAACATTATAGTTTTTGTGATTTTCGGTGTTAAGGTGAATTCCGCCATTACCATTAGGAGCTTCACCTCCTATAATGAATTCGCTTAATGTTATTCCGGCATAAGCTGTACTAATATCCATAATTAAAGTATCGCCCGTGCGGAATTGATAGTCATCAGTTAATGGTTCTACTACGTCGTTACGTTTTTTACTTATAACACTATTTGACCAAGCATCTTCAAAGCCGTTAATGAATCCTGTTGTTACCTCGGCAAAGCTTAGGTTAATTGTTTTTAAGTCAAACACTATATAAATTTTAAATACGGGTTTTCCAGCTTTTGTTTCTATAAAGAAGTTTGCTGGGTCAAACGTGCGATAATGTTCGGTAAATTCTTGTTGTTGGCTGTTAGAATCTTTAAAATATTGCCCCACTAATACATATCCATCATTAGGGAATACGTTATTTTGAATTTTTTGTTTCCACACAAACGAATTATCGCTTCCGGTTCCCTCAATTGTTGCCGCACCCCAAGGTTGTGACGTTCCGTTAGTGTCGGTGTATACAAACTCTAGATAATATTTGATATATTCCATGTTAACTACTACATTTATGTTTGATGTAATATTATCTACCTTGTATACATTAGTTCGGCTTACCGTTTGTGAGCCTTTTTGCCAATTAACAATATTTGTTCCCACCATTATTTCATCTAGAACAAATTCAACAGAATCTCCATATACAAATAAATCTGGTCGGTCAATATATGTTGTGTTGTTTCCTACATTTATAGGGTTGTCGGTATTGCCATTTATAAATAATGTTGGATATCTAACAATAGTTTCGTTTCCTTGAATCTTAAAATTAATTTTAACGCCATAGGTGTGTATTGAGTAATAAATATGTAATTGAGCAATCTTGTTCTCATCAGCATTATTAATGATTGCATTAACAAAGTTAGATGCATTTAATGTCCACTTTGTGGTTGTGTTGTTTGATTCGTTATTACCCCTTAAGCTATTTATATATAGCTCATCATTTTCGCCCAGTTTAAAGAATGCGTTTGATGTGTAATATCCCGTATCCGCCATAGAAGTAAACACATATATGTTTTCTATATTAACAGAATATGAGGTAGTACGTGTAGCATCGTCTCCAATTCTCAACTCACCGTTTACACCGGTATAGTCGGCATCTGGGTGATATCCATCTTGGTCATAATAATTAACATTAACTGTATATTCTATTACGGTAAAATTAATATATATTATCTCGTCTTGATATTTATCAGACATTGTAAATGTATGTATATACACGTTGCCATCTAAAACTGTTGTCTGCTCCTCTTCCAAGAATGAAATACCATAAAATTGATAGCCTTGCCCGATATTCTCTACAGCAATTTTAATAACAATGGTATCATTTTCAAAAGCCGAAATTGTCTGATTTTTTGCATTCCATTCACGATTGTCAGATTGACCGTCGTCTCCTGTAATGGTTATTGATATATTTTCATAGCTGTATGCTTGAGACTTATTAATTTCAATTCTTATATTTTGCTCTAACTTAAAATATGTTGCCGTCATTGCTGATGTGTATGTTGAGCTAATCATACATGTATGATATGTTTTATCATTAGATTCTACATAATCAAACCATCTCATACTTGAACCCGCTTGGTTAGTGATAATTGAAATTTCATACAACAGTGGATTGCTAGATTTTGTTAAATACATAATCAAGTGGTCTGATAATAAATTCCCAATTCTAATACTATATGTGTCATATCGTGTAACTTGACCTGTTATTGGAGCTGGTGTTGTGCTTCTGTTTAACTCAAAACGAGATTGAATTGAATTGTAATAATATGTCGTATTAGACATCATTATATATTTATAATCTCCACTTTCACCGTCAGCCTTATACAAATATGCTGTGTGGTTATTAAATTTAAATTCATATCTTCCATCCGTGGTATTATAGGTCATTTTAGTAGTTGATTTGCAAATTGTTTGGTCTGCAGCACCTGTTGGATTATCATCACTAAATAATGTCCCCATTGCTGTAACAACAGCCTGTGGACCATTTACGGGGTCTTCTAATTCTTCAAATGTTAAATACTCAACAACGCCCGCTTGTAACTCGCCATAATATTTATATTTGTCAAAGCCATACTCAGATTCACCACCAACAGAATACTCTACAGTTGAGCTACCACCCACCACGTGTGTTGTTACCCTTGTAATAGCAAAATCGCCACTAACTTGAACTGATGTATATGTCTTATCTTCTTCAGTGTATTGCAATACTGGAGATGATTGTGTATATTCATCAACCGGTTCATTTTGCAAGCCTTCGCTAATTGTAATTGTTCTATTATTGATAGGCAAATCCTTAATAACAACATCTTTAAATAGTTCGGTGTACACATCTATTGCTTGCCCAGTTGTTGGGTCCACAATCGTTTCGGTAACCCCAAAACTGCTAACATATCCATTTGTACTATCATACGAACTATAAATATTTAATTCAAATGTAGTGTCATCTGCTGCAATTGCGTTAATTTGGTCTTGATTTACCACAAATGCAAATGTATAACTTTCTTCTCCTTTGCTTTCACTCAAATAATTTCCATTTGTAAATGTAATTATTCCATTTTCCATATCAATTGTTACTTTGTCATAATTAACATTATGCTCGATATTGGTGCTATTTAAATTAAATACAACTTCTTCCAAATATCTATACACAACATCTAAATACATTACATACTCTAGTGAGTTGTCATCGCTAGTTGGTGTAAATATAAATGAATATTCGCTATGAGTGTCGGTAGCTCCTTCCAATGGAATTTTATAATCGTCGTTACCTGGGTTTGCAACCTCAGACCAGCCCTTAATGGCATATTCAATTGTATTTGCTTGCAACAAAAGTTGCGCCCCTACCACCACCTTATTGGCTGGGGTTGCGTCTCCGTCTAAGTATGAAACATATCTATATTCCACACCATCTTCAAAGAAATCATCTACAAGCCTTATTTGATATGTGTATTCAATATACTTAAACAAAATTTGAATTTCCGCATCTTTAGGATTTTCAGCAGATAGGTTGTAACTGTATGTACTCACATCGCTATTAACAGAATCTGCTACAATCATATCTGTACCAACTTTAAATCCTACAAATTCGTATCCAAAAAACTCACCGTAATCACATTCAATGGTATGTGGGATTAAGGTTTCGATATAAAAGCCCGCGTTATCCCATGTGTAAGTTTTTGTATTGTAAGATATATTTATCTGTTTATCTTCGGCGTTGTATGTAAATGTTATACCTTCTCCTGCAAGTCTTGTAACATCTGTAATGTTGTATAGTCCTGCATTCAAGGTGTCATAAAATTCATTACTTAAATTTTTTATATAACTGGTAAATGTTATTTTGTAGTCCACTTCTTTATAATATATTAATAATGTTGTATGGTTTTCGATTGTTTTACTGTACGCATTGTTTTCATTACCAGACTGGATTTTAGTTTCATCAAATCCATCAGCGCCTTGCATTATACCATCAAAATGCACACCAATAAGATTATAAATATCGTTACCATTTGATACAATAGCAGTTATCCCTTGTCCATCTTCAACAAGATAAACATAGTCACTTATTTGTTCATAATAAACACTTGAATTTCCAGCACCCTTGTTGTTTAGCACTTGTACAAAATGAGTTTCTACTGGATTACCAGCATCATCAGTTTCAAGCAACTTTAAATCGTTAATATTTATATGATTACCTGATTTTACTTCAAGCTTATACAAATATTGATAATCAATTTCAATGTTTATATTTTCACGAATATTTAATATTATTTCTAATTCATTAAATCCAATTTTTTTGCCGCCCTCTTTTCTTTCGTTGTCAACAGAACATATTATATTCATTGAATTTTCTGCAGCAATAATGTCAGCAATTGTTACACCATTTATTTTAATATTGGTTAATGATAATTCATTAATATACAAATCAGATTTTGTTGTATTAACCGCAATTGAAATACTTAATTGTTCATCATAATAGTTTTCACCAAATGTCTGCGAATTGTTTGCGCTACTATATGCGAAGTCATCTTTGGTGTTATCAAATATTACATTATATTTATTTCTTGTCCAAGTTGCCCTTACATACATATCTCTATCTACGGTAAATTTATAATTTTCGGATTGCGTAGACAATGTGTCGACAATCACTCCGGTCGAATCAACCTCAACCCATGAGCTAAATTCGTATCCTGGATACATTCTGGCATTTAGCGTTGCTTCAGTTCCTTCCTCATACCACGAATCGCCAGTAAATTCACCGACACGCGCCCATTTTGCCTTAATTGTTATATTTCGGTCAGCCACAAAGGTATATTCTAAATCTTTTGATAATGCTGTGCCCAATTGTTTGCCCTCTGTATCAACTTCCATCCAATACAAAAAGTCACAATCCCAACTAGGATTTGCATTCAATATTACATCATCTCCTGCAACATACGTTCCCTCTCCTTCAAAAGTTCCAGGGTAGAACTCCTCAACCACTTCAAGTTCAGCAGCCTCAGTAGCATAAACAACAGATATGTTGCCACAAAAAGCGCTACATACCGCTACTAGCACCGCCATAAATATTCCTAATAAAAATTTGTTTTTGTTCATATTTTTCTCCCCCATGAACTTTTATCTTTTAGCAATTATATAGCTTGAGGCAATTGCCCCATCACTACAAGAGGTTACTATTTGCTTTAATTTGCGAGATGTTATATCTCCACATGCAAATATACCTTTGTGGCTGGTCTGGCAGTTTTTATCCACCAGCACATAGCCATTTTTGTTTAATTTAATTCCAACATTCAGCCAAGAAAGGTCTGGCTGTCTTCCCAAAGCTACAAATAAACCATTTACATCCAATGTTTCTTGCTTATTTGTCGCTTTATTATAAACAACTAATTGTTCTAATCCTTCTTCTCCTAAGAAGTTTAACACATCACATCCGTATTTAACAATTAATTTATCAAGATTTTTAATTTCTTGCGTAATTTTTGTTGTTAAATCCTTATTGGGAACAATCCAATACACACTACTTGCAATATTATGCAAATACTTTATATCTTCCAGGGCGGTTTGTCCAACCCCATAAACCGCCACTGGTTGATTTTTAAAAAAGTTGCCGTCACATGTTGCGCAATAGCTCACGCCCCTACCAATGTATTGTTTTTCTTCCTTTAGGCCCAAAATGTTTGTTTTGGCCCCTGTAGCAATAATTATATTTTTTGCGTAATAACAATTTTTATTGGTGATTACTTGATACCCGTTGCTGTTTTGTTCTAGTGATACCACCATTTCATTTTTCATTTCAATATTTAGTTTGGCTACCTGATTATATAAATTTTGTGAAATTTCAAATCCGTTAGTTGCTGCAACCCCGGGATAGTTTTCCACTTTATTCAACAACGCTGTTTGACCTCCCCAAAATTTACCCTCTAATATCAAGCACGAAACACCCGCTCGGGCTAAATACATTGATGCAGTTAGCCCAGCTACTCCTCCTCCAATAATAATTGTGTTATATTCCATAATTCTCCTCTAATAATTATTGCAACTTTATTAATTTTTATTAAATTGTTAAGCCAATTATTTGGTCTTACCCAAACATTACGCAGTAGATTGGTAGGTAATCCAGCCTTATCTGTATTCCGTCCTCTAACTTCTCTCCTTCTACTTTGTACCTCAGTCTATACTCTACCTTCCCTTCTGTCTCTTCTTTCTCTACTTCCACTAATAACTCGTTCCCTTCTCCGTCTGTCACATGTATTCCTTTTAGTTCGTAGTATCTTTCTTCTTCTGCTGGCTCGTAGTATCCTTCTTCTTTTGGCTTGTCTACCTCTATCTTTATCTCTACTTCACTTCCATATCTGTATGTGCCTACAGCTTCGTACCTTACTCTTCTTAGCTCTCCATACGCTGTTAGCTCATTTAGAATATACGTGTTAGTTCCCTTTCTGTACTCTTCTATTACTATGTTCCTATACTCTTCTGCCTCTACCTTTATGTATACTACATAATCCTCTGTTAGCTCTAGCTCTACCTCATATCCTGACATATTTCCGTTTCGAGTCATTTTCGTCTCTCTCTTCGTTAATATGTCCTTATCTTCTTCTCCATTTATCTTTGTCTCTAGGTAATAATGCTCTGAATTGATTGTTTCTAGCTTTAAGGTAAACTCTGTTCCGTAATCGTAATATCTCCCATCTTCTATGCTTGTACCTCTTGTATCTACTTGAGATTTCGATTCCCCTTCATATTCATATATTAACCTGTATTGTCGAATGTAGTTTACATATATTTCTAGTATTAGTTTTGTATACCCTTCTTCGTATACCTTCTCTTTGTGTTGCTCGGTTAGATATTCCTCTATACTCTCTATCTTGAATGTCTCTCCTAGCTCCTCATATCCGACTTCGTACAATGGCTGTTTGTATGTGTATTTTAAGAACCTATACCCTTCACTGTCTTCTCCCTTTATGATGCTTACTTCACTCTCAGGCCTTATCTTTAACCCTTTATGCGCTACTCGGTAGTTCCTTCCTGCTTCTGCCTCCTCTACATCTACTTCAGTCGTTGATGCATAGTACTTAAACTCTACCTCTATTGGTACTTGATCAAAGTTTAACGTATATACTCCATTCTCTTCTAGTCTAAAGCCTCCTTCTTCAAATAACACAAACTTGATATATCCTTCATACTCTCCTTCTGTTATCTCTTCTACGCTTACTTCTACATCTTTTTCTTTGTATGTATATTCATTCATATACCTATACCCTAAATGTGGTTGGATATATACTGTTAACTTCTCTCCATATATTAGGCTAAAGGTTTTCCTTGTCTCTCCTTCTTCTCTAGTCTCCACTTTGTATATACTTCCACTATTTACTTGG
>JAZQYV010000008.1:0-79570 GCA_045633705.1 Candidatus Onthoplasma sp. | reverse complement strand
GGCAAGGCAGTGAGCTTCAAACAAAAGTTGTAAGTCTTGCAAATTCGAATGTCAAACAAAACAACTTGCAAATCAACTTTGATGCCTTTTTGCGAGAAGGTGGCGAAAAGATTAAGGTCAACATATTAAATGACAGATATTCAATTTATGTTTACGATAAAATGGGAGACTTTAAGGAGTCTTGTAGCGGAAAAGTTTATAATATTGATGATGAAATGTTTTTGCAAGGAGTGCATTTAAATAGTTTTAGAAACGGGAAGGAAACATTTACTGATTTACATATTTATCTTTCGGGTGATGCATCTCAGGGATATAGTATGTATGATTTATTTAACAATTATTACAGTCACGGCGGCAGAAATTAAAAAAAATATGAAAAAATCTTATTGTTAACAAGAAAAAATACTTGTCAATGACACAACAAATATAAATAATATTTAGGAAACTTTAAAAATAGAAGGTGGTGAAAAAGATTGACAACTGTTAAAGTAGGCGAAAACGAAACTCTTGAAAGCGCTCTTAAAAGATTTAAGAGAAAGTGCCAAAAAGACGGAATCATTGGCGATATCAGAAGAAAGGAAGCTTATGATAAACCAAGCGTTGCTAAAAAGAAGAAAAGCGAAGCAGCTCGTAAGAGAGCAAGAAAAAGAGGATAAAAACCACCTTGTGCTTAATTGCGCATAAATAAAATTTTAAAAAAAGGAGAATAATAATGGCAAATATCATTGACCAAATCGAGAAAGAAAATATGAAAGAAAATCTCCCTGAATTTAATATTGGTGACACTGTAAGAGTTGGCGTTAAAATTAAAGAAGGAGACAAAGAAAGAATTCAAGCTTATGAAGGCGTAGTAATTGCTCGCAAGAATGGCGGAATTAGAGAAACTTTCACTGTTAGAAAAATTTCAAACGGTGTAGGCGTTGAAAGAACTTTCCCTATGCACTCTCCACTTATCGCAAGTGTTGAAGTTGTAAGAAAGGGTAAGCCAAGAAGAGCAAAACTCTACTATGTAAGAGAGCTTACTGGAAAAGCTGCTAAGATTAAGTCTGCAGACAACAAATAATTTTGATTATAAAAATAAAAACCAAGAAATTTAGTCGCTGCATTTTGAAACTAGTGTAATAATTAAGAGAATTAGAAAAAATCTAGTTCTCTTTTTTAATGGCTACTTTATACCGTGAAAGGTACTTGACAAGAGAAAAATGAAAACACAATATCAAAAGGCAGAGAAACGAGAAAAGCAAAGCCATAAGCACAAATATAGTTTCTCTGTCTTAACCAGCAAAAGAAGAACTCATTTCAGAGACTCTTGTCAAGTACACCATGGAATAAATTAGTCATTATATATACAACAGCAAAAAGCGAAAGTGTGTTACGTTCACCAACACTTTCGCTTTTGTCTGCTTTATTTAATTTATAGCGTGTGCTTGTCTGTCGGAGCGAAGCGACGACACTTGTATATGACAAGCACACGCCTAACTGCCATTAAAAAACACCCAAACTTTTTATTCGTTTGAGTGTTATATGTTATTTGATTAAAGTATCTTCTTCGCTTGCACAAGATTCTATTGACATACGTGTTGTTTTCACTTCTTGTATTTTAGCAATTATTTTTTCTTTCTTAAACACGCTTTGTATTTCAGGTGCTGCTAATAATGCTTTTTGGACTTCTTCATATCTTTTATCGTATTCTGTATAATCGTGTGGCTCTCCGTGACACATATAATATTTAGTTCTTTTTGGAGATAAAGTGTATTGTATATAGCTAGCTAATGCTTTGATACCTGCTGTTTTATATGCTTTAACAACTAAATCTATATTATCTAAAACTTGTGTTATATCAAGTCTTTCCAAAGACCTAAAACCATTAGTTTCAATTCCAGCACTTATTAGTTGAGTAAAATTGGGAATATCGTTTGGAATTGCTTTTAAAGTATCATCACCAAATTTTCTTACTTGCTCGCATAGAAGTTCAATTGGTAAATTTGATAAACATTCTTTATATCTTGCAAGGTCTTGTTCTTCTTTTTCTTTTCTATCTTTATCTAAACCGTGATATTTTACTATACAACCCTTTATGATAGGAATAATTTCTTGATTAGGAAAAGTTTCTGCTAATCTTACAATAAATTCAGGATTTGCCATAACACTTTCGTATCTTTCTACCGCCCATTTTAATTCCGTTTGAGCCCAATGCCCATCATCATTTTGATGTTGAAGCATTTCTTTTGAATGTTTCAATTTTAAATATTCAATCATAAAATCTATATTATATATTAATTCTTTGTTCCTAGGATTAGGTCTTTCAAAATTTACCATATTGTTATCTGCTCTATATAAACCTAACAAGAAGTTTGGGTCTGCTAATTGTTCATCTGTAAATCTTAAACTATAATTATTAAGGTTTGCCGTTGATACATAGTGAATAAGATATGCTTTAACTTGTTCTGGGGTAGCGTCCTTTGGAACTCTTGCTTTTCTTAATGTTCTTTTAATAGCTCTTTCTTTTTCTTTTTGAGCTCTTATTTCGTATTTATTCATATTTAACTCCTTAAAAGTATCGTAAGTATAGCATATATATTAAAAGATTACAATACCCAATTTAAAAATTTTATTAAAAAAGGCAAGTCATAATCAGATTTACCTTTAATATTTCACTAGTTTCAAAAGGGACAACCCTTATGCTGTTAATTTTTTTGCATTGTAAGTTTTAATTTTTTAAGTATTTTTTTTTCTAATCTAGAAATATAGCTTTGCGAAATATTTAGTAAATCCGCCACCTCTTTTTGGGTAAGTTCGTCTTGCCCATACAATCCATAGCGCATAATCATAATATCTCGTTCACGGGCACTTAGACAGGTTAGGGTGTTTAGCAAAAATTTTTTTTCATCTTCGTTTTCCACTTCCTTATAACAATTTTCGCTGGCGGGCAAAATGTCGCCGATTACAAGCTCGCTTCCATCTTCGTCAGTGCTTAGTGGCTCGTCCAGGCTGATTTCATTAAGCGTTTTGTTTACCTTGCGCAGGTGCATTAATATTTCGTTTTCAATACATCTTGAGGCATAGGTTGCCAGCTTAATATTTTTATCAGCATTAAAGCTATCAACCGCCTTTACCAAGCCTATTGCGCCAACGGACACCAAATCTTCAAGTTCGGTTTTGGGTGTTTCAAATTTCTTGGCAATATATAATACAAGGCGCAAATTATGCTCAATTAACTTTGACCTAGCATATTCATCGTTAACGGTGTCAAACATATTTATATACATATGTTCATCTTCATCGGTTAGAGGCGCTGGCAATGAATCGTTGGTAAATATATAATTTACAATATCTTCGGTTGAATTAAATAAAGGAGAGATGTATTTATTAAATAGATTTTTTGCAATAGACAATAAGTTCATAAAAGTTCCTTTTAAATTTATTATATTTAGCTGAAGCAAAAGCACGAGTTTAATATAGCTTTATATTCTTTGCTGTTATCAAAATGTAGGGCAACGCCTATGATTGCGTTTTTAAATTGTTTTATTGTATTTGATTTTATTTGTAATTCATCTATTGTAAATACCAGGATTTTGCGCTTTCCGGCAATTGTATTGGCTTCGATAAAATGAGGATTATTTAGCTGGGAAAACTGATTGTTGATATATTGGTTAAGTGAGATATTGGTTAGCTTGTTAAACGTGTCAAAATTAATTAAGCTAACAGGTAATCCATTATCACATAATCCGTTGCCAGAGTCTATAAAACTTTTGATGTTTATTTTAACCTCTTTGTTAATCAATGTAATATCACAAATATTTGAGTTTGTTACAATTTTGCTTTTTAACCAGTTGATTAATTTTGTTGAAACAAATGTAAATATAATAGTAATCACAAATACGGGTATTAAATTCAATTTGTTTATTGCATAGCCGTTACTAGCTTGACTTCCAAAATTTGAAAGAATTGCACCACCAATTATATAACTTAAAACCAGCATCAACAACCCGGATAAAAACAGCTGTTTTTTTGTTTTGATATGTAATAACTGTAGCATTATAATTGATGTAAGTATTTTTAGCGCATTAACAAGTATTATATTTGTACAATAAGGCATAATTAATGTAGCAAAACTTCCAAACAGAGAAGATGAGGTAATATGCTTATAATTAGGCTTGCTAAAAACCAGTTTTGAAACAACAAGCAAAATGCACCAATCTATTATAAAGTTTGTAAACAATACCTGTTCGATATATATTTTCATATTAGCATTTTATCATTTTTAAACATTAAATTTAAATAAAAAAAGTTTGATAAAAATATTTTTGTGTCTAATATTGTATGATTTTAGAGTTTTAGTTTTTTTTGGTATAAATTTTACATTTAAGCAAACAATACGGCTAGGAGTTTGTATGTCAAGAAAAGTATATATTTGTAACATTAATACTTCTAATATTCCAAGGCTTACTAATGACGAAACGATTGATATTTTAAATCAAATAAAAATAGGCAATGAACAAGCAAAAGAACATTTTATTTATTGCAATATGCGGCTAGTGCTATCGGTTGCGCAACGCTTTTGCGAAACCAAGGAAAGTATGGACGATATTTTTCAGGTGGGCTGTGTAGGGCTTATGAAGGCGATTGATAATTTTGACCTTACACTTAATGTTAGATTTAGCACATACGCGGTGCCCATGATTATTGGCGAAATAAAACGATTTTTGCGTGATAGCAGCAGTATGAGGGTAAGCAGAAGCTTGCGAGATACCGCATATCTTGTGCTTAAAAGTAAAGAGAGGCTTAGTAAGGAGCGCAGCGATGAGGTTTCGCTTGAAGACATTGCCTCGGACTTAAATTTAACCTTATTTGAAGTTGTTGATGCAATTGATGCAATATCTGCTCCGCTATCGCTTGATGAAGCGGTGTACAACGACGGCGATGACCAAGTTATGTTGTTGGAACATCTTGCCGACGAAAGTCAAAATAGCGATAAATGGCTGCAAAATGTGGATTTGCGTGATGCATTATCCAACCTAGATGCACGAGAAAAACAAATATTGGACTTAAGATATTTTTCGGGCAAAACACAAATGGAAGTAAGTGATGAAATAGGTATATCTCAAGCGCAAGTAAGCAGGCTTGAAAAAAATGCACTTGAACAAATAAAACGATATATGACATAAAGCGGTAAACGACAATAATTTGCAAAAAAGGAGAAAAGCTCTCCTTTTTTTTCAAAAAAAATTGGCATTTAACCTTGATTTATAGCATATTTATAGGTTAAATTAGAAGGGTAGGTATCTATGAAAAAACTAATAAACAAGCGGACAATTGCATTGATTGTATTATTGACTGGTTTGTTTATTGTGTGTGTCACAAGCAATTCAACTTTGCAGGTGGCAAATGTGTATTTTAATAACAAAACTAAAAAGTTGCCAATTTACAGCGTGCAAACTTCTGAAAAGAAGGTTGCCATATCTTTTGACGCTGCATGGGGTGCTGATAAAACAAGCGAGATTATGACAATATGTGAACAATACGGCGTTAATGCCACATTCTTCCTTGTTGGATTTTGGGTGGAAGATTATCCAGATACTGCAAAAAGTATTGCCGAACGTGGTTTTGAAATTGGGCTTCATAGCAGCACTCACCCAGACATGGTTAATTTGTCTTCAAGCCAAATGAATATGGAGCTAACAAAAAACCAGCAAATAATACAAACAGTTTGTGGCGTGGAGGCTAACTTGTTTAGACCGCCTTATGGCTCGTATAACGACACACTAATTGATGTGTGTAGGTCGCTGGATATAATACCAGTTCAATGGAGTGTTGATAGCCTTGATTGGAAAGGCTTAAGCGCAAGTGAAATTGCAGGCCGTGTGTGTAGCAGATCAAAAGAAGGAAGCATTGTGTTGTTTCATAATAATTCGGACAACATAATTGCAGGTCTTAAATTGGTGCTTGAATATTATAAAAACAACAATTATAAAGTAGTGCCTGTGGGCGAACTGATATACCACCAGCACTATACAATTAATCAACAAGGTGTGCAAATATTTAAATAAAAAAACTAAAAGAAATTAAGGAGAAACTAATGAATCACGAATTACTAGAAAACAACAAAGTATATTTACAAGGCGAAATTGTAAGTGCGCCAACTTATAGCCATGAAGTGCTAAACGAGGGCTTTTATACCCTTGAAATTTCAATTCCACGCTTATCAGGGCAAAATGATATTATACCAGTAACCATTAGCGAAAGACTGCTTGCCAATTCAAACATTGAGGTTGGGAAGATAATTGCGCTAAAAGGTCAATTTAGAAGTTATAACAAGATTGAGGAAAACAAAAGTAAACTTGTGCTAACCGTATTTGTGCGAGAGATATGTGAGGCGGACGAAAATTCCAACCCTAACATTATTGAAATATATGGATATATTTGCAAATCTCCAATATATCGCACAACGCCATTTAATCGTGAAATTACCGATGTGTTGATGGCAGTAAACCGTTCGTACAATAAATCGGACTATATTCCATGTATTACATGGGGTAGAAATGCAAGATTTGTTGGCGAATTGCCGGTGGGTACAAAGCTGGAAATGGTTGGCAGAATTCAATCGCGTGAATATATCAAAAAGCAAGAGGGGCTAGAGCCAATGTCAAAAATTGCTTACGAAATCTCAGTATCTAAAGTAACTCAATGTGAGTAAAATTGTTTGACAAGTTGCTACAAATGTTCTATAATAATTTTGTTTGATTAGAACATTTGCCTCTAATTTGTCGAATTTTGTCGATAAAATTTAAAATTATAGTAAAAAATGGCAGTCGTACTTGACTTTATTCCGTTTTATGTTCTATAATCTCGTCAAACAAAGGGAGGGGTAATGTTGATTATTAATGATGCCAAAGTTTTGATTTCGGCATATCGATTGATTGAAAGGAATTGTGATTTAATTAATGAATTTGTGTATAAACACGCTATCAACTTCGGTCCATCGCCAGAATATTGTTCAACATTTGATGTTACCAACAATATTATTGACTTGATGGAGCGCAAAAACAGGCTTATTAACCTAAAACTTATGATTGACGAAATTGTTTCAAGCTTAAACCCAGAAGATAAAAAAATTATTTCGGCTAAAATGCGTTTTAACTTGTCAATCAAGTCGCTATGTGAAGCATTGGAAATACCTTCAATGCGCACAGCCTTTAGGCGAATTCAGTTGGCTTTAGAACATTTTACAATGCATGCTAACAACTCGGCCTATAAGGAAAAATTAGAATATATGCTAGATAACGAGCATTGGATTGCTTCAATGCGAGAAGAACAATTAGAAAAAAATGTTTGCCTTTAAGGCAAACTTTTTTCTTGCTTTCTTACACTAATTATGTAATTTATTATTATGCTGGCAGCAATACCCCATATAATAATAAATGAAATTGTAAATGATAATATATAGTTATTCTTTTCTTTTTGTTCTTCAACACCTTCAACCCACATCTTTTCGCTTGATGTTCCATGACAATGAGAGCATTTTCGATAACCTTTATTAATAGCTTTTAATAGAGCAATCTCCGATTTTCGATTAATATAACTACAATTTTCCGAATGATAACATTCTCCATATGGAGTTATGTACACTTTATAGTCATAATATCCCTCTTCGGCAGGTATATAATCCTTATGAAAGTAAGTGTCGTTAATATTAAACCCAACATGAATAAATAAAATTGTGGCAAACACACAAATAATAGATATTGTTAAAAAATTTTTAAATTTCATATAAATTTCCTTTAATAAGAGATTAAAAATCCAAGCATCTTGGACTTTTAATTAAATAATACAAGAAAGTTGTATTATAAGTCAATAATAATAGTAAGGTTTTTTAAAAAAAATATGAAATTGTCAGATAATATTAAATTTTATAGAAAATCGTTAGGGTTAACACAAAAGCAATTAGCCTTATATTTGGACGCAAATAATACATTAATTTCAAATTATGAAACAGGCTATTCTGTTCCAGATATTTATGTTTTGATTAAGTTGGCAGATATATTTGAAATAACTTTAGATGAATTGGTGGGTAGAGAATTTGAGGTTAAAACAAAAAGTAAAATTAGTCAGCAGCAATAATATTTTTTAAATCTTAAGGAAAGGGGTTGAAGGTGTCAATCTCTTTTTTTTGTTGTTTGCTTAAAGCAAGTTTAAATAACAAAATTGCAAATATGATAAAAGGAATACAAATTAATATAATTGTGATTTTAAATGGTTTGCTATTTATAGCTATTAATTGATTATTTTGGGGTGGAGTTAAGTTCCATTGTGGAAAAGTTAAATATGGTAGTTTTTCGCTGTTGGGTATAATTGTGTCCATTTTGTCGCAAGCATCTGAATATACATAGCCGCATTCGCCGGTTGTTGTGTATTTGCAATAGTACCAAATGTTGGTGCGTTCTTCCACAGCGCTTTCGCCATATACAATACCATAGTATATTAAATCCCTACAATAAAGTGGCAAATACAGCTTTAGCGTTGGGTTGTTGGTGTTCATATATGGCTTGTCGTATAACCCACGACTGTTGTTGCTGTAAACTCTAAAAGAAATATTGTCTAAAAATGGATTTTGAGGAGTTCCTTGCACGCATTGTACTTGAGATTTTTTTACATAGCCGATAACATCAAGATATTTGGCTTTGTAAAATTCATCATCATAATCGCTTAACAGTTCAACAAAATACGAGTTTTCAAGCATAAAATATACATTGGCATAATTGGTGTTGTCAACAGGGGTTTTGTACAAATAGCAACCATTGTGTAATATTTGAGCATAGGCAACACCAGAGGCTTCAACATGCTTTATTGGTTGAAAAATGCTGCACAAAATATTAATAAATATTAATAAAAACTTCATATAAGCATTGTACCACATTTAAAATAAAAATTTTTGGCATATGTTGGCACTATTTAACTTTTTATGTTGTAAAATACTGGCGTATGAAAGTTGTTGATATGATTTTGGCAATTACTCATGAGCAAAAGCTAAGATTAAAAAAGAACAAACTTCAATACTACAACACAGGAGATAAAATTCATAAAAAACAGCTAGCCTTTCATAAATGCAAGGCTAAAAACAGGTGGGTGTTTGGCGGCAATCGTAGCGGCAAAACCGAGTGCGGAGCTGTTGAAGTTGTGTATTATGCTAGAGGCAATCATCCCTACAAAAAGATTACAAAGGCAACAAGTGGTTGGGTTGTTTCCTTGTCAAGCCAAGTTCAACGTGATGTTGCACAAGCAAAAATACTTAACTATATTAACCCTGATTGGATTGTTGATGTATCGATGTTAAGTGGCCGTAAAGATAATATGGCAGGCGGCATTATCGACTATATAATAATCAAGAATGTGTTTGGCACAACCTCTAAAATTGGTTTTAAAAGCTGTGACCAAGGTCGTGAAAAGTTTCAAGGAACCAGTCTTGATTATGTATGGTTTGATGAAGAGCCTCCAAAAGATATTTACCTAGAGTGCAAAATGAGAGTGCTGGATACAAATGGCGAAATATTTGCGACAATGACACCGCTTAAAGGCCTGACGTACGTGTATGATGAAATATATTTAAACAAGCACAACGATAAAAACATTTGGCACATATTTATGAGTTGGGACGACAATCCTTACATCAGTGAGGAGGCAAAAGCAAGTATGCGGGCAAGTATGTCGGCCGAAGAACTTCGCAGCCGTCAGTTTGGTGAATTTCAGGATTTTGGAGGAAGAGTTTATACCGAGTTTGATGAAAGCGTAAATGTGATTGAACCGTTTGATATTCCTGCCGAGTGGCAAGACAAAATCAGTATTGACCCAGGCTTAAAAAATCCACTTAGCGCACATTGGTATGCAGTGGACTATGATGGCAATGTGTATGTTGTGGCCGAGCATTTTGAGGCTGAAAAAGACATAAGTTATCACAGCGAACAGATTAAGCGAATATCAGCAAGGCTTAATTGGCATACGGGATTTAATGGTATGATTGAGGCAATTATTGATAGCGCGGCAAATCAAACAACGCTGGCAAGTGCAAAAAGTGTTACAGAGCTATTTTACGATTATGGAATATCGGTAAACCCAAGGGTGAATAAAGATATGTTTTCGGGTATACAGCGTGTAAAGTCGTATCTAAAAGATGCAAACGGCAACACAAAGCTGTATATTTTTAAAACTTGCACCAACCTCATACGAGAGCTTAAAGCCTACCACTGGGGCAACAGTGACTTGCCTGTTAAAACCGACGACCATGCGCTAGACGAACTGCGATATTATATTATGACTAGGCCAACAAACAATGCGCCCAAAGAAGAATTATCTCCTATTGAAAAGCAAAAACAAAAATTAATTAGGCGGTTAAGAAATAGATGAATTTAGAAGATTTAGATGAAGAAACTTTTAAGGCAATCAAGCGGCTGGTTAAAGGTTTTTGCTTAAAGGAAGTGGTGGAAGAATATGCGATTGATGCTAATGGAGATATGAAACTATCTAAACAAAAGATTAGCAAAAAAGTTGTGCCTCCAAACACCGATATATTGAAGATGTTGTTTACCAAAAGCGAAACACCGGCTACTAGCTTTGAGGATTGGAGTGATGCTGATTTAGAAAAAGAAAAACAAAGGTTATTAAAACTATTAAAGAAAGGAGAAAACAATGAATATCGAGCAAACCAAAGTAAAAATCAAATGTAGTGTAAGTGGGTGTAACAATCAATCTGACTACACTATTGTGAACAAGAAATTTGTATTTGACGGAAACTTTTATTTATGTGAAGGTTGTATGCGTCGACTATATTCAATGTTGGGAGGAGTGTTAACCCCTAAAAGCCCAACCCCAGTATATAAAAAGAGGAGTAAAGATGAGTAAACGAAAAAACACCGCACAAGAAATTGTGCAAAATGTACGTAACGATTATTTAACTAGGCGTGAAGCTCGCCGAAGTTTAGAGGCTCAATGGCAATTAAACATAAACTTTTATGTTGGCAATCAGTATAGCTATATTGCCAGCAACAATAATTTAAGTGATTATGACAAGCAATATTTTTGGCAAGAAAAAGAAGTGTTTAATCATATTGCGCCAATGATAGAAACACGTATTTCCAAAATTACACGATTAAATCCTAGCATTGAAGTGTTGCCTGCATCTATGGATTTGGCAGATATTAAAAGTGCAAAGCTTTCAAAAGAAATATTTAAATCAGTATCAAACAGATTAGATTTGACATCGCTTTCAAAATTTGCAAGCACGTGGTGTGAAATTTGCGGCAGCGCATTTTATAAAATTACATGGAATAGCGAAGCGGGAATGATTGTTGCTAGCGATGACAAAAAAGCAATTAAGGAAGGCGATGTGGAAATTAGCGTGTGCTCGCCATTTGAAATTTTGCCAGACAATTTATCGTGTGAAAATATAAATGATGTGGGCAGTATTATACATGCAAAAGCAGTAAGTGTAGACACAATTAAAAATGTTTATGGTGTAGATGTGTTGCCCGAAAATGTTCATTCATTTACCCTTGACAGCGGATTTGGCAGTGGTGGCGGACTTGGTTATGACGCACACATTAACAAGGTTACAAATATAGAGCTAGGCAACCATTGCGTATTGCTTGAAAGATATGAAAAACCAACCAAAGATAATCCAAATGGAAGACTAACAATTGTGGCTGGCGACAAACTGCTATTTGATGGAGATTTACCATACCTAAATGGCGATAACAACGAACGAGTATTGCCATTTGTCAAACAGATTTCGGCATATATGCCAGGCTGTTTTTATGGTGTTAGCATCATTGAACGATTGGTTCCAATCCAACGTGCATACAATGCTATACGCAACCGCAAACACGAATACTTTAATCGTATTTCGATGGGCGTACTTACTGTGGAAGACGGCAGCGTTGATACTGATGCGTTAGAACAGGATGGATTGTCACCAGGCAAAGTGTTGGTATATCGACAAGGCGGACAAGCTCCTACTATTATGGAAACACCAGATATCCATGCCGACTTTAAGGCAGAAGAAGAACGCTTGATGAATGAATTTAAAAATCTTGCAGGCGTAAGTGACCTTATGGATGATAGCGAAAATTACACCAACCTATCGGGTACTGCATTGCAGTTGTTAATTGAGCAAGATGACAATCGTGTAATTAGTGCAATAGATAGCGCAAAACAGGCTTTAAAGTGCCTAGCAAAACACATTTTAAGATTGTATAGGCAATTTGCTGTATTGCCAAGACTAATTAAAATCGCTGGAGAAATGGGCGAAGTGGAGATGTATTATTGGGACAAAAATGCAATACGTAGTGATGATGTTGTGTTTGACACATCTACTGCGCTAGGAGATAGCGTGGCTACAAGACGTACTATGCTACTAGACCTATTAAAATCTGGCATTTTGTACGACAAAGATGGAAAGTTTTCACAAAGTATGCGATCTAAATGTTTAGACCTATTAGGCTTTGGCACGTGGGAACATTCTACCGATGTTAACGCGTTACATATTAACCGTGCACAGGAAGAAAATATTGCAATGCGAACTGGCGAGGTGGATATTTTGCCTATTGACAACCATGAAATACATATCGAAGAACACGTTTCATATATTTTAGGTTCTGGTATCAAGGACTGCAAAAATTATGAAGAAGTAAAACAAAGACTATTATCACATATCGAGCAGCACAAAAAGTTGCAAAAACAAACTGAAGTTTAAATTATATATTCAAAAGGAGAAAATTTATGAAAGAAATGATGGAACAACCTAATTATCAAACTTTGAGCATGGAGGAGGTAAGTGAGAAAGAATTACATAATGCTGGTGTTGAAGGTAACCCTGCTGAAGATAATCAACACGCTGAAAGCTCTATGGCACAAATAACTGATAACGGCTCCACAAATTTGGGTAAAT
The DNA here is from genome assembly GCA_045633705.1 of Candidatus Onthoplasma sp. Taxonomy (GTDB): domain Bacteria; phylum Bacillota; class Clostridia; order Christensenellales; family UBA1242; genus Onthoplasma. Next base: position 66,630 of record JAZQYV010000008.1, on the reverse strand, counting down.
TCAAAGACGCACAAAGCCTACTCAAGGCGTACAATTCGTTGCAAACTGAATTTACTAAAAAAAGCCAAAGATTAAGCGAGTTGGAAAATTCTAATACCGAATTTACTCGAGAGGAAAAAATCAATCAGGCTATTAAAGAATTGGAACAAAATCACAATATTGCCCAAAAATTTTCGCAAGATATTAAGCGTGCAATAAAAGATGTCGAAGCTAGCGATTATCGTGCGCTTGCTCAACAAGAGCTTTTAAAAAATTTGGAACAAACATATAGGTCGGCAAATGATTATGCCGAAGATGATGATTTTTTAAAGGCGTATATATACAATAATCAAGCGATTAAAGATAACATTATTCGTGAATATTTAGCAAATTTGACAAACACAGCCCCAGTAAAGGTTGTGTCCAATATTAGCAGTTCAATTCCGGTTAGTCCGCCTTCTATTCCTGCAACAATTCAAGAAGCAGGTAAGCTGGCAAAAAATATTATCAAACAAATTTAATTAAAAATAATTTAAGCAAAATACTATTTTATGGTATTAATAATGGGTTTAATTAAAGTTATTTAATAATAAAACAAAAAATAATCAATAAATTTAAGGAGAATTTTTATGATAAGTTTAACAACTGCTGAAAGCGCATTAAAAGATGCGTATCTTAATGCTGTATGCAATCAATTAAATACAAATGCAAATCCACTACTTGCAAAAATTAAGCAATCTAGTGCTGATGTTTATGGTAAAAACATTATTAAAATGGCACCTATCGGATTAAACGGTGGCGTGGGTGCTGGTAGCGAAACAGGAGTTCTTCCAACTGCTAAAGGCAATCGCTATGCTCAATTTAAAACTACACTTAAAAACCTTTATGGTCAAATCGCAATTAGCGACAAGGCAATACGTGCAAGCCAAACTAATGCTGGTGCGTTTGTAGACCTATTAAATGCTGAAATGGAAGGCTTGTTGACTGCAAGCAAATTTAATCTTGGCCGTATGTTATATGGCGACGGAACTGGTGCTCTTGGCACAGTTACTTCTCATAGCGGCAAGGTTATTACTTTTGAAGGTGTAAAAAACTTTGCTGAAGGTATGTGCATTGATATTTACAATGCTGGTACACCTGTTGCAACTGGACTTAGAGTTGTAAGTGTAGATAGAACTAATAAAACTATTACAGTAGACTCTGCTCCATCTGCAATTGCTGAAGGGTATATTGCATATGTTCAAGGTAGCAAGGATAATGAAATTACTGGTCTTGGAGCAATCTTTGGCTCTAGCGAAACTTTATATGGTTTAAACCGCGCTGAAAACGGCTGGTTGGCTCCATATGTATCAACTGCTGAAACTGAAATTGGAGATGATTTACTTCAAACAGCAGTAGATTATTTGGCTGAAAATTCTGCAAGCGAAATCGACATCATTACTTGTGGCGCAGGTGTAAGACGCGCATATATGCAATATCTATCTTGCTATCGTCGCAACATTGATGTTATGAATTTGGCTGGTGGGTATAAGGCTGTATCATTTAATGGTATTCCTGTAGTGGCTGATAGATTTGTAGAAGATGGAACTTTATATATGTTAGATAGTTCTAAATTTACATTACATCAATTATGTGATTGGGAATGGATTGAAGGTGAAAATGGAAACATTTTACATCAAAAAGCTGGCTATCCAACTTATACTGCAACCTTGGTTAAATATGCAGATTTAATCTGTGACCAACCAAATGGTCAAGCTAAATTCACCAACATCAAATCAAGCGTAACCAATCCATTTGCATAAAATAAAAATTAAAAATAATTTAAATAAAAGTTTTTAAATTAAATAAAATAATATTAAATTAATTTTATTAAAAATATTAATAAATGATATAAATTAATTAAAAATAGCTTATTTTGCTTAAAAATAATTAATTTATAAACAAAAAAATAGATTATTATTAATAATAAAATATTGTTTTAATTAACAAAAATAATTAAATTGATTAATTGTTTTAAATTTATTAACAAATAAAAATATCGCAAGTATTGTTAGTCAGAGGGTACAAATTGGATTTTGGGTTTGGTAAAGGCTGAGGCATACTTGCGATAATTTTTTAGGGAGGAATATGAAAGTTTTAATAAAAAGCGATTTGTACAATATTAACAATCGTATTAAAAAATTTGATTCAAGTTATAGGGTTGTATACGATAATGGCTTAAGACGTTATCAAATATATTCAACTAGGCTTTATGGAAATATTGAGTTGATTGGTTGGACTCCGCTTACTTATGTTTGTACATTGCCGTATGAAGATTTAGATGCGAGGGCGATACAATATTTGTATGATACCAGTGTTGATAATATGGAAAACATATTAAACCAGATTGATGAAAATAATAGGAGTGTTGAAGTTTGTGTAAACCAAAATATTAAACAACAGTCATTGACCTTAGCTGAAAATAAATTAAGACAATTATCTTAAAAGGAGAGCAAATGACTATATTGGATTTGATTAACAAAAGTGCGGTAACATTAAATATTCCAGAAGTGTTAAACGATGAAAAGTTTGCCAACATAACATCGTCAACCGAACAACAAGTTTTAAATGAAAACTTTGCCTTAAAAAGGTTGTATGAGTTTGCTAAAATTGTGCTAAACGAAATTGGCTCACATATATCTCAAGATATAAGTAATGCAACCAGTATACTAGAAAATATCGATTTGCCTGCCGAGATTGGGGAAGATATTTTAGTGTGTGGGCTTAATGCCTATTATGCATTGGCTGTTGGGTTGTTTAGTGAATTTAATATATACAACACTAATTATCGACAAAAGTTGAATAAGATTAAAAATCTCAAAGTTTTTGCGATGCCTTGTAGGAGTTGGCAATGATGAATGTGAAAGTAAAAAACGATACAAAAAAAATTGTATTAACTGATTTTTCAAATGTTAATTTATCAAGTAAAAACACTTCTACAGCGCTTACGGGTGCTAAAATATATAATTTTAACAACCTTGATGGAATTTTGCAAAAAGGCTTGGGAGTGAAAGAGTTGACTGTACATATGGCAAACGATGTGAATAGTGAAACTTTTGAACTTGATTACAAATCAGTGGGCCTACAAACAGTAAATAAAGTTATGCACTTTAAGCAATATTTTGCGTCAAGTGGCAACACAACGCATAGATTGTTAATTCATGGTTCGGACAACAAGTTATATATATACCAAATGTATTCGGGACTTAATATGTTAAATTGGACGTATCAATTAAGCTTTGAAACAATTCCTGTGGTATTGGAATACAAAAAAGATGGTCTTGACTCGATATTGATTAGCGCTAACGATAAACTTATAGTTTGGTCGACTGGGCGAACCCCATACGAACTTGAAAATGTGCCAACAATTACCAGTATGTGTGTGTTTAACGATGTTTTGTATTGCACCATAGCCGGAGAAAGTGATAAAATTTGGTATACAAAAAGCTTAGACCCAACTCTGGTTGGTACTGAAAGTGATGTAACAAAATATTTGTTGCTTAATGATGAGCGCGGCGCGTGTAGGCGTGCTGTAACTTTTAAAGAAAATGTATATATCTTTAGAGATTATGGCATTAGTAGGTTGTGTGATTACAAAGACACCCCATCATACAATCAAATATATTTAAGTGATACTAAAATTTATGAAAACACTATCTCGGTATGTGGAGATTATATTGTGTTTATGACACGCGATGGAGTATATAAATTTAATGGTGCAAGTGTAAGTAAAGTTGGGGTTTTACCTGAGTTTATGATTAGTGCGATTAACGAATATGCTGTATCTGCAAATCTACAAGACAAATACTATCTTGCGCTTAAAGTGAATTTTAACGACAATCAAATTGTTGGTTGTGAAAGCGATGGAAATTATAAAAACAATGCTCTTATCAAGCTGGATTTGCAAAACAATTCAGTTCAAATTTTGCGTGGTGTTGACATTAAGGATATGTTGGCTCTAAAGGCTGGTTTTGAAGAAAAAATAATAGCAACCTTTAACTCGGTTAATCAAGATAAGATTGGTGAAATAACCAACGATGGGTATTGCTTTGGAGTTGTTTTGCCTAAATATTATGGGTCAAACTACATAATTCAAGATGATATGGAACCGGTTACATTGCGCAATATTGTGATAGATGCAAGTGCTGACATTGAATTAACGATAATAACCGAAAGCGAAGAATATAAGTTTAATACTTATTGCGACGGGATTAATAAATTTCAAACAATTATTAATTGTAAAAAGTTTAAAATTGAGCTTAAATCAAATAGTGCAGAGCCTTATATAAATGCAGTGCAAATAGAATATATAAAACGAAAGTAAAAACGTTAATTTTAACAAAAAAGATACCTACAACAAAATAAAAGGAGAGTATATGAAGTTTTTAAAAAAGTTAAAAAGCAGTAACTTTTGGGTTAGTATGATAAGTGCTGTGGTTTTGATTTTGCAAGCAGTGTTTAATGTTGAAATTAAAGCCGAATATTTAAGCCAAATAATTATGGCAATGCTAGGATTTTTGGTAATGTCTGGTATTGTTACAGATAACAATACTCAAGAGATGACAATTAATAAAAACGTTGATATTGAAAATGTTAAAGAAACAGTAACAAACATATTAGCTCAAATGTCTACAACCCTTGAAACAAGTATGTCGGGCTTGGTTAAGCAGATTGAAAATGTTAACACTGCAACAAGTGTTAAGACCGAAGGTCAAGCTGTAAACAATCATATTGTTGTGGCCGAACAAGCAGTTAAAGAGGAAGTAAAGCCTGCTGAAGTGATTGAGGAAAAACCTCAAGTTGTTGAGCCTGTTAGGGTTGAAAATCAAATGAGTATTGAAACAATTTTGCCAATACAAGAGGTTAATGTAAAAGCGGTTGAAACTGCAAAAGTAGACGAACAAAACACTTTATAAACAATAAAAAATCAGTCAGATAGGTCTGACTGATTTTTTTGTTATTGATAAATTAGGGATTGATTAATATAATTTTAATGACATTGTTTGTAAGTCTGTGGTAATATTTTTGCAAGCAAAAATATTATTGATTGGATTATATTTTTTAATGATATTGTTCATTTCATTTACAATGATATTTGATTTCATCAAATGATATTTTGCACTAGTGCAAAATGATATGATATGTCCTACATGTTGCGAATAGCAACATATCATGTTTGTTTACAAACATATCATTGCGATTAGCAATATCATGTCCAAAGGACATATCATTATAATAAAAAATCTCTTCATTTAGAAGAGATTTTTGTTATGGGGTGGGTAGACGGACTCGAACCGACGACAACCAGAACCACAATCTGGCGCTCTACCAACTGAACTATACCCACCATGTGAAATCAATTCGAGGTGGACCGCAACTTAAATTTAAGTGCGGTGCTTTACGAACGATTGTTGAGATGATTAACCATAAATGGACTTTGTTTTACATCGGTGTTGTAACCGATATAATTAGGATGGGTTTTATAAATAAAGGAGTGTTTTGTGAGATATGAAATCTCATAGGATTTAATGATTGCCATTTACACTTAAAAATCTCCAGGGATACCGAACTATCGCACGATAGAAAAGGAAGGGTTGTGTGCTATAGCTCTACTGGTGTGTCAAGAGGGATTCGAACCCCCGGCCCTCGCCTTAGAAGGGCGATGCTCTATCCAGCTGAGCTATTGACACATAATGGAGCGGGTGATGAGAATCGAACTCACGTAACTAGCTTGGAAGGCTAGCGCTCTACCATTGAGCTACACCCGCAAATACTTTTAAAGGATAGCACATTAAAAATTGTTTGTCAACATTTTTTACAAAAAAAATTAAAAAGTTTAAAATTTATTGTTTTGATGTTATAAAGTAGTTCCAAATTCGCGATGTGGCTTTTGGGCATGTTTATAAATTAAGTGATAAAGTTGTGCTTATTGTTGGATTCTTTGTGCTTTGCATGCGTGTGCGCATATACGTGGTATATATATTATTTCTTAAAATAATATTGACTTATAGGGTCGAATATGGTATCATATTGTTGAATATGACGGAATATGTACTTTAAAAACGATACAAAAAGTTTTTAGAAGGTTTTAAATTTTAATAATTAAATAAATATATTCAAAAAAGCTTATTATTTTTTTAAAAATTTAATTTATTTTAATTTTATTTAAATTAAAAAAATATTTTTAATAATTTTATTTTTAAGTTTTAGGAGTTTGGTATGTTGATAGAAGTTAAGGGGTTAGGTAAAAAATATAGCCAAAAACAAAATTTTACAATTCGCGATATTAACCTTAAGGGTGATGCTGGCGAGGTTGTTGGCATACTGGGACATAATGGTGCGGGTAAATCTACAACCATCAAATGTATAACTGGTATGCACCCATACGAAGAGGGTAGTGTTGTAATCTGTGGCAATGACTTAAAGTTAAAGCCAATTGATGCAAAGCGTAATTTTGGTTATGTAAGTGATGAATTTACATTATTTGAAAAAATGACGGGGTATGAATATATTAATTTTCTTGCTGACCTTTATGGTGTAAGTAAACAACAAAGAAAAGAACGTGTTGATGAATTTCAAAAATTGTTTGCATTAGGTGATTCAATTTACAATCCAATATCGTCATACTCACATGGTATGAAACAAAAGATTTCATTTATGGCGGCACTTATTCATCATCCAAAAATTGTTATTTTAGATGAGCCATTTATTGGATTAGACCCTTACACTATGAGCCAAGTAAAACAATTTTTTAAAAGCTATAGCGAACAGGGCAATTTGATTTTGTTTTCGTCACATGATTTGAACGTGGTTGAGCATTTTTGTAACAGGGCATATATAATCGACCAAGGCGCATTATTAAAAGAGATAGACCTTAACGAGTTTAAGCAAACCGGTCAAAGCTTTGAAGAGTACTTTTTGTCAATAACTAAAAGGGTGGCGAAAGTATGAAAGAGTTTTTAATTTTGTTTAAACACGAACTAAAAATGCAATTTCCGCTAATTGGTTTTAAGCGAAATAAAAAGAATGATATATTTGGTATGCTTTTATCAGCTGCTTTAATTATTGGTATGGCAAGTTTGTTTGTTATGTTGGTGTCAACAATAGCTGAAGGGTATGTGCTGGTTAAGATAAACAAAATATTAAACCCACGTCAGCGTGCAGTTGAGCTGCTAAATATATTATATTGCCTTATTGCCATTGTATTGGTTGTTGGGTGTATAAGAAAGATGGTATCTACACTTACATCAAAGCAGAACAAACAAGTGTATTTGAGATTGCCAATAAAGCATCAAACTATATTTATGGCAAAGCTTATGGCTATTTTGGTTTGGAATTTTGTAGTTAGTTCGGCTTTGGTGTTGCCTATTAATATAATATTTTACATAACGCTAAACCCAGGTTTTGTATTTTGGATAAAAACTTTGATAGTGTTGATAGGATTACCTATTGTTGTTATGGGGATTTCCACAATATTGTTGATTCCGGCTATTAAAATTGTGGAAATTTTAAAAAGCAGATATCTACTATTGTTTACAACAATAACATCACTATTGATTGGATTGTTTGTGTTATATGCAAAGTTTTTAAAGGTTTTGCAAAAATTATTTGAAACGGGTTCAATTAAATTCTTGTTTAACGCCGACTTTGTGTCAACACTTCAAGGATTTAACAAGTTTACGTACCCAATAAACAGCTTTGCAAACATTATGCTTGGTAAAGATGTTGTTATATCATTGTTACTAATAATGTTGGCTGTTGTATTATCTGGTGCGATTGCCTATTTAGTATCAAGCAAACTATTTAATTTAACGATGTATAAAAACAAGCATGAGTTTGCAGTAAAGCGCCCACGAAGAGAGTACAAAACAAGTAAGCCAATTGTTGCATTGATAAAAAAAGAATTTAAATGTGTGTATCGCACACCAAAGATGTTGTTTTCTTACTTTTCAATAGCATTTGCAATGCCTGCAATGGTGTACTGCTGCTATACGTTGTTTGATTCGTTGATTGTTAATGCTTTTGGAATAAAGGTTTCGTTTGCATTGGCATTATTGGTGTTGTTGATGTTTAGTGTGCTAACTAATACATTTTGTGCAACAAATATTACACGAGAAGGTAAATCGTTTTTAAAGATGAAATCGATAGCCATTAATCCTAGATATATATTGCTATCAAAAGTGTTGTTTTGTGCAATAGTTAGTTTAATATCAGTTGTGATTAGCGGCGCAATATTGGCGGCGGTTACAAATCTTAAGGTGTGGGAATGTGCTGTATGCATAGTTGTTGTTACACTATTTGCATTGGCTCAAATTTTAATTGCTACAAGATTAGATTTAAATCATGCCAAACTAAATGCTACACAATCAGAGGCGGAGGCAAGCAATAGTAAAACTATTACAAAAATTATTAGTTTAGGATTAATATTCTCATTGCTGGTTGGTGTTGGCTCGATTATGATATATATTTTAGCCCAAGCAAATGCTTTGGAGATTGTGCATAGATTAAATTTAAAGGTTGCGTATGCATATGTATTACCGCTGGTAATAAGCTGCGTATACTTAGCTATTTCGGTGTTTTATTACAAACATAATATAAACAAAAGTTTTGATAAATTAGATAAATAAAAATTACAAAGGGAGAAATTGTATGAACAGAAAATTAATACTGCTAATAATGTGCTTACCACTAATTTTGATGTTAAGTTTATTTTCTGTGTCTAAAACCGTGGTATTAGCGATAAATATAGCTGTATCTAAAATACAAATCTTTGGAGATAAAATTGTTTACATTGATTTAGATGACGCGGGAAATTATTTAGTAAACTATACAATTTATCCAACAAATGCTAAAAACAAGCAAGTGCATTTTTCAACCGAGGCAATTGCCGGCGTAGAGCTTGCTGAATTGGAATATGAAAATAATTGCATTCAGGCTAAAAGTTGCGGTGCTGCCAGGGTTTATTTAACAACAGCTGATGGTGGGTTTAGAGATAGTATTGTTGTGTATGTTGAATCAAACAGATTACAGTCAATTAGTTCTAATGTTGACACCGACAGCATTTATGTTGGCGACACAACACAAATATATACAGCATTTAATCCTGCAAGCAACACAACACTATTAAATTATGAAGTTAATGATGCTGGTAAATCAGTGGTTAGTGTTAGCCCTAACGGATTAATTACAGGGCTTTCTAAAGGTACGGCGGAAATTACAATTTCATCAACCAAATATCCACAGGTTAAAGATGTGGTAACAGTGGAAGTAAAGAATAGAGATATTATCGACTTTCAAAAAACTGAAGTAACAACATGGCAAAAACAAGGTAATGTAAAAGTTTCACTTGATACTGAAGAAGAATGCGAGTTTAGCTTTAAAGCATATGATGAAAATGATTGTGAGTTAGATGATAGCTTGATTGTTGTAAGTTTGAACAAAACAGATATGGCTAACGGAATAATTTCCTTAGACTATGAATTAATTGATAAAACATTTACTGGCTCGATTACTTTAGAATTGGTGGCGGAAACGGAAGGCGGTTTGATTGTTACTAAAAAATGTAAGATTGAGTATATAAACGAAATCACCGCACAATTTGTAGAGGCAGAACAAATATGCTCGGTTAGAGTTGGTTTGGAAACACTAGAAATGTTTGAAGTAAACCCTAGCGATGCAGATGTTAAGATTGAATGTGAATTGTCAAACGATAATATTGATGTGAGTGTAAATGATGCAAATAAATTTATTGTTGTTTCGGGCAAAAAGTTGGGCGTAACAACAATCTCTTTGAAAGTATTCAATAATGAAAATCTTGACGAATTTGTGCAAATTAGTAAAGAAGTAGTTATAACCTCCAACACATTAAGCGTTGCGGAAAGCACAAACATATATGGTATTGAAAACGTGTTGGCTATGGGCAAAACCGAAGCTGATGGAAGCCAAAGCCATCTTAAACTAAATCTAGCCTATGGTAAGGTAAAACAAGGTGCGTCATACGTTGACGTGGTGGCAGGAGAGGGATTTAGCCAAAACCTATATTGGAAATCAACTAATGTAAATGCAACTATTGATAGAGATGGAACAATTTCGCTTGTAGGAACTAGTACCACTCCAGAAATTGTAAGCTTTAATGCATATTTCGAATATAAGGGTGTTAGATTTGAGAGTTCGTCATTTGCAATCAAATGTGTATATGATGGCGTAAATGTACGAAATTATAAAGACTTACATAGATCAACCAATGCAATTAATCCTCAACCAATCGTGCTACATAGCGATATTAAGGAAGACTTTGCTGTTGGTGTGAGTAATTATTATAAAGAAATAACTACAACTTACGATAAAACTTATTATAAAAATACTGGAAGTCTAGAAAAAGCAAAAATAAAAGTATTAATTGAATTTAAAAATGACGTATATGGCAATGGTTATACAATAAATGCACACAATGTTGCTTGGAATCAAAACCTACCAAATCAAGGAAGTAACGCAGTGTTTAATGGACCATTAAACTTTGTGGCAATGTCAGAAAATGGTGGAATGATTAGCGTAAAGGCACAAGACAACGTATGCTTTGCAGTGTATGAGGGTGTAACCATAAGCAATATTCAACTAAAGGGTTGTGATTTGCAGCCAGATGCAAACAATCAATACGATTTGTCAGACCTTACATATACCGGAACAACGGTAGAAGTGTTTGGCGACAATGTGAATATTAAACATTCACGTATCAGTAATGGAAGAACGGTTTTACGTGCATTTGGCGACATAAACGACCAAACCAAAAACATACACTTAAATATAAGTAACAGTGTGTTAAGTAGCGCGCGAGAATTTATTATAAGGCTTGGAACAAATTGCTTTATTGAAGGAACTAAAGAGGATTGTTCACCAACATTGCCAAATGATAACAACAAAACTTTCCCAGCTCAAAAACGATATGATGCTATGACAAAGGAAGAAAAGGCAGAATATGACCAGATGTTTGTAAAAACATTTGTAACAATCAAAAATTCAGTACTTAAAGATGCAGGCATATTTGCAATAGGATTGGATACACACTTTGCGGGTGCAGCACTTGAAGATGGCAGTAAATATCTTGGCGGCCTTATAAAGGACTGGTATGATTTAGCAAAAACAAGCTATGGTGTAAAACTTACATTTGAAGGCGACATAAGGTTATATAACTGGAAAAACTTACAAGATATTGATAGTAGTACATTGATTGAAACTTTTGGCCCAACAACCTTTACAGATATTTCATTTGATGTTAAGCAAATGGTAGATACAATGTCACAAAACTCAAACTTTACAAACATTATTTACCAAGACACAAAAACCGGTGCCAAATATGTACATGGCGGAATTGCTTTCTTTGGTGGCGGAAAAAATTATAGCGTGTTTGATGGCTCAAATAGTGTTACATACGATTTAAATGGCTATGAAATTAAGTTAAGTGATGTTGGCAAAGTTCAACTTCAGGCGGCGGCAGGAAATGAAAGTTTTTACTTCCTAATGAGTGATGCCACCACGCAAAACTTTTTACCTACACACCAAGAAGAAATATTAAAATCGGAAGATGCTTATTCATGCATCTTTAAAAACTAAAAGGAGGAATTAATGAAAAAGAGATTTGTTATAATCCCTGCAATAATGGCTATAACCTGTGCAATATTGGTAACAATTGCTTTGGTGTCAATTTTTGGCGCAAATAAGTATAAAATTGATACCAAAGATATGGAATTAACCATTGAATATAATGGGGAGTTAGATTTAAACGATATAACAATTTATAATAAACTGCTTAATAAGGAAGTGTTGGTTGATGAGTCTATGATTGTTAGCTGTAGTTCAACCGATACTATTGGGCGAAAAGTTGTTGTAATTAGATACAGAAAGCAAGAATTTACTATATATTTTAATGTTAAATATAAAGTAGAGTTTGTTGTTGACGACGAAGTTATTAGCGAACAATTTGTTACAACATCAGATGAAATTATAGTTCCTCAAGACATAGCTAAAGAGGGATATGAGTTTGTTAGATGGGACAAAGAAATACCTGATAATATTCAGGACAACATAAGATTAAATGCCTTGTTTTCATCAACAACACTGCCAATACCACCACTAGGCGAGCTAACAGCAAAATATGGTACACCTCTATCAAGCATTTTGTTGCCAAGCAATGTTAATGGTGAATGGAAGTTTGTTGACGAAAATCAATTGGTTGGAAATGTTGGCAAGCGTCAATTTGCAGTAAAATTTGTACCAGCAACCAATCAAATAGTTGAAAAATATGATGTGGTAACAATTAATGTTACACAAAAGAATTTGAACTTTGTAATCCTAAAAGACCAATTTGTATATGATGGTAAACCACATTTCCCAATCTGGGAATTGCCTGAAGATGTTGATGTGCAAATTTTGGTGGGAGAACCTCAAACCGAGGCAAGTGAAGTGGCGTATAGATATGCCCTAAATATAAATGATACAAATTATAAAGGATTTTATTCAGGGCTATATTATATTCAAAAACCCAATATTGTTGTTACAGTATTAGACCATAGCGCAGATTATCTTCAACCTGTTGAAATGCAATATCAAGTTGAAGGGTTTGATAATGATGAAATTTTGGATATTTCAATCAATGTGCCAAGCATTTTAAATGCAGGAACCTATGAGGTTGGTGCAGTTGTTGGAAACAGTAATGTTAATGCAACAATCAATTCTGGTAGCCTTACAGTTAACAAAATTGATTTAAATCCATTGCCAATAAATCCAACATTATCAACTTCAAAAGTTCCGGCAGTATATGGTGACAAACTTTCAACTGTTGGATTTGAAAACAATTTTGCAAACGGAGTATGGTCATGGCAAAATCCTGATATGCTTATTGACCAAATAGTAGACTTTAAAGCCAATGCTGTGTTTACACCAAACTCTAAAAACTACAATGCACATATTCGTGAAATTAGTGTTAATAACATTGATAAAAAGACACTACAAATTTCAGTAACTGAAAACGAATTTACATATAATTCATATGAGCATCAATTAGCTTACCAAATTGAAGATGGTAGTTATCAAAACATTGATGTTTTAGGAAATATTGCCGAAATAGGTGCCGGAACATATACAAAGACACTTACAATTAGCCACGAGTTTTATAAGGGCAGTCGTACCGCCCAATTAATAATCAATAAGGCAAATCCAGAAACTGATTTTAGCAATACATATACTAAAACTTGGTTTGCCGGAATAAAACTTAAAGATGTTAAATTAAATGAGGGCTATACATGGGTGGACGAAAATTTTGCTTTAAACGAAATTGGAACGCATGCCCATCAAGCAATATTTACACCAAGCGACACAGACAACTATAATGCTATAACAGGCACATTTGATATCACAGTAAACAAAACAACTGCAAGCTTACATGGCGTTGAGGGTGAATACGAGTTTGTATATACTGGCAATGTGCACAAAATTGCTGGAATAGTTCCATCACATTATGAAAGCGAGTTGCAATATTCATATAAATATATGCAGCAAACAACTGTAAGCATTATTAATGCAGGGCAATACGAAGTTACAATCATATTGCCAGAAAGCAAACACTATCTTGAGGTTTCGGCGACAACTATAGTAAATGTAGCAAAGGCAGATATAGAGGTAACTTTACAATCTTTAACTGCAACATATGAAGATACATTAAATGATGTAAAATTGCCTACTGATGACGCCGGCTCTTGGAGTTGGGTTGCTCCGTTATTTACATTTGTAGGTAACGTTGGCGAACGAAAGCACAGTGTGGAATTTGCGCCAAAGAATACTAACTATAATACAGTTATCATTGAAGCAACAATCAATGTTGCACCAAAGCAATTAACATTTAACATCGTAAATAATACATTTGCATACACTGGCGAACCTTTTGATATTGAATATACCATCACAGACGCTAACAGTAAGCAATATTTAGATATGCCAGTAAGCGGAAATGTTAAGCAAGTTAATGCTGGCGTATATGACGTTACATTAAAAGTTGATGATAGTAATTATACGGCAATCAAGTCAACACAATTGATAATTAATAAGGCTCAACTAACCCCAGAGATACCTAACAATTTAACTGCAACATATCTTGATACAGTTGCAAGCGTTGAATTGCCAACAGCTGACAATGGAGTGTGGAAATGGAATGTTATGGAAGGCTCTTTAGTTGGTAATGCAGGTAACAATCAATTTGACGCAATATTTGTATATAACGAATTAGAAAATTGCGACAATTATATAGACTATTCAACAAAACTTACTATTGCAGTTGGCAAAAATGTTGTTGATGTACCAACACTAGAACAAAGTACAGCCACATATACAGGCAACGAAATAAAAGCCAATATTAGTGACACCAAACTATACAAAGTAACACAAAATGGCTGGACCGATGTTGAAAAGTATAATGTTGAATTAACATTAAATGATAGTAACAATTATAAATGGAACACCACTGATAGTGATAAGGCGTATATACCTTTTGAAATCACTATTGCGAAGGCGGTTATAAGCAACCTTACTTTAAACAATTGGGATTATAATGCAACGCCGAACACGCCAAGCGCAACAAGCAATTTTGGTACACCAATATTTACATATTCAGATGCTGAAGACGGCAAGTATGTAGATATTATACCAACTTTGGCAGGAACATATTATGTAAAGGCTTCAGTTGTGGGCACAAACAATTATGAAGCAACCAGTGAAGTTATTGCATTTACAATTAACAAAAAATCAATAACCGCACCAACAATCACGGCTAAAGATTATACCGGAGAAAAACAAACTTCTGGATTAGTTGATAATGAAATTTATAAAGTTTCAGAAGATTTGGGTGGAACTGAATTTGGTGAATATTCAGTAAGGCTAACATTAAATGACTTTGATAATTATTGCTGGCTAACTTCAAATACAGAAGATATTACAATAACATTTATCATTAGTTCGGTAGTCAATTATTGGGAAAGTGAACAACCAGAACTTATTAGTTGGATTTATGGCACAAGCCCACAAATTCCTGAAATTAAGGCCAAATTTGGAACAACAGTTGTTGAGTTTAAAACTCAGCTAGATGATAATTGTTTAACTGATATTCCAGAAAATGCAGGAAGCTATATTGCAAGATTTTCAGTAACAGGCGATAGCTATAACTATATCGAAATGATTGTCCCAGTATTGATTGAAAAGGCGACAATTAATGTGCCAACAATACCATCAAAAATGTATACAGGAAGTTGTTTACAACCAGATATACAATCAAACGAACAATACACAGTTTTACAATATGGCGAATGCATTAATGTTAAAGATTATACTATAACACTTAGCGCTACCAGTAATTATAAGTGGGAAACTGGAAGTGAAACTTTGGCTACAGCAACATTCAGCATCACTATTGCTGATAATGAAATTTTGGCCATAACAGCCAATAATTGGATATATAATTCAATCGAAAACAAAGTAAGCGCAACTGCAAGTTTCGGTACACCAACCTACACATATTCTGATACTGAAGATGGAACATACACAACGATCATACCAAACAATGTAGGAACATATTATGTAAAAGCATCAGTTGAAGGCACAAGTAATTATAAAAGCGCGAGCCTAGTTAAAGCCTTTACAATCGGCAAGGCAAGCATCGCATTGCCAGCAATTGTTAGCAAACCTTATAACGGAAGCAAACAAACTGCAACCATTGAAAAGCTTGACCAATTTGAAATAACAACCAATGAAGGTGGAACAAATGTTAATGAGGAAGGCTATGAAGTAGTACTAACAATAACTGATGCCAACTACAAATGGGAAACAGGCGATGAAACAACAGCAAGTCTGACATTCTATATTACTCAAGCGGATAATAGCATTGAATTAAGTATGGCTGATTGGTTCTATGATGGTCAACCAAGCACCCCAAGTGCAACTGCTACCTTTGGTACACCAGCTTACACATATTCTAGCGAAGAAAATGGTACTTATGCAGATGTTCAACCAACAGAGGGTGGAACATATTATATTAAGGCTGAAGTGGTAGAAACGACCAATTATAAAGGCGCGACTAGTACTGTAAGCTTTAAAATTAAGCAAGCTTCTAACCAGATTACAGTATTAAGTTTAGAAGGTTGGACTTATGGTCAAGATCAAAATTTACCAAGTGCAACAGCAACTTATGGAACACCAATCTTTACATATTCTACTTCTGCAAATGGTACATACACTAACACTCAACCAATAGATGCAGGAACATATTATGTAAAGGCAGAAGTTGCTCCAACAAACAATTATGTAAGTGCAAACAAAACAACATCGTTTGTAATTGCAAAAGCAAATACAGAAATTACAAATATTGAAATATCTGATTGGAGTTATAGCCAAACAGCAAACAATCCAACAATACAAACTAATGATTTTGTTAAGACTGAAGATATAACATATTATTATAGAACCATTGGTCAGGACCGTACAAATGCAACATCAACCGTTCCAACCGCTGCGGGAAGTTATTATGTTTATGCGTCAGTTGCAACATCTAAAAATTATGTTGGCTGCGATTCGATAGATAATGATTTTGAAATAGCCAAAGCAACTCCTCAAATCAACTCACTGCCAACATTTAATACTATATATCTAAACCAAACAGAAAATGGCTATATTTATAGCGCTGTGGGAATGAATGACTTTAAACCAACACTTAACCAATGTTATACAATTGCTCCAGTTGTTAGCAACTATGCAAACCAACCAATTGCAGGTTCTTGGAATTGTGAAAGTGTAACTTATGCACATGGCACTAATGCAAGTTCGTATGTGTTTACTTTCACACCAAATGACACAAGCAATTATGCTAGTATAACAACAGCGGATAATGTTAAAGCAAACTTTACCATCAAATCAGTTGCGCATATAGGCTCAACTTATTATCCAACAATTGAAAGCGCTTTATCAGGCGCCCAAACGAACGATATTATATATGTTGACCCAGATGTTACTGGCAAGGTAAGAATTAATAAAAATTGCACGATTGATGAAAGTGTTACTTTAGTATTAATGTATTCAACCGACACGTCAACAAGAAGAACTAATATAGAGGAAGATGAAGCAACATTGTACGGCGGAACATATTCAAATTTAAGTCAATTAAGTTGCCAAACTTTGGTAATTGTAAACCAAGAGGTTACTATTACCAATAATGGAACATTAGAGGTTCTTGGCGAGTTATCTGGTAGTCAGGGTGGTAAAGATTATGCTGGTCATACCGCAGGTAAATACGCTGAACTTCGAATGAGCAACGACGCAAAAATTATTTCTGATGGATATATTAAATGTACAGGATTTATCTATGAGGCAGTTACCAATAATGGAAGTCGAATAACTATAAATAAAGGCGGAATTTATATGCCATTTGTATTACGCGACTTTAAAGGTGGAACATATATGAAGGCGGTTTATGATGAAATAGGCTCAAAAGAGACCTCACCATTTAACCAATATCAATTTAGAAACATATCAACAATTTTAAAAGTTAAAAATAACGGCGAGGTTCATGGATATGCAAATTTATATGCAGGAAGTCAACAAAACGATACAGCTATTAAGTTTGTGGGAACGACTCAGGACTTTTTAATTCAGTTTACAAACTCACTAAGTTATCTTGAAGCAAAATATACTATAAGCACTGATGTTTGCAAACTTGACTTTTATGGCGGATTTACATTGAATAGCATGATATTAGAAATCAAATCTTTAGTTACTGCAAAGATAGACACCTCAAAAGTCTTTTTCCCTATAAACTGGGCGTTTGACATATCCTTAAACAATGCGGAAGGTCAAAGCAATGCAACTTTTAATCTACAGCAAAAGCTTAAAATGATGCCAGGTTCAAAAATAACCATTAATTCAGGGGTTACAGCAACATTTGGAGAATTGAATGTATATAGTTCATATTCGGACACTAATACAGACCCTGGCGGACCATTATATCCAACAAAACCTGCGGCAAAGTTGATTGTGAATGGTACAATGATTTGTGATAGTTTTGGCGGAAACATTTACTCAACTCAAAATGGAGCAACTGTAACAATTAACACTGCCACAACAATGACTACTAAAGAGACCACAAAGGCATTAAAGAAGGCTGGTGGATTAGCAGGATTGTTTGGAAGCAAAGTGGCAGAATATAAAGATGTTACAAACTCAACCGGCTTTTATTATGAAAATAATTGTCAAATTTCAGCAGCTTCCACTGGAACATATACATTTACAGCCACCAAGACGGAAGAAGATGGCACAATTACTATCGTAAATAAATGGGCTAAAACAGCTTAAAACATAAAAAACCAAATCTGAAAAAGATTTGGTTTTTTGTTAGATGTTAGAATTTATCATATAATTCCCCCTTCAAAGCATGCGCTTTGTGGGAGCCCTAGATATGCGTTGGTTCTCTTATGTTAAATGATTTTAAACAAATTCCATATCAAAGAGGAATAATAAGGGGAAAAGAATTGTCCCCTATGGATTGCGAAACAACCAATAGTAAAAAGAAGTTTGCATAATGTGTTTATGCAAACGATTAAAAAGATTGTGTTGTGAGCATTGGCTGGGGTAGTTGGATTCGAACCAACGTATGCTGGATTCAGAGACCAGAGCCTTACCGCTTGGCGATACCCCAATGTGGATTAACAAATTTATTATAGTTCAAATTTGCTAATCTGTCAATAAAATTAACTTATAATTTATTTTTTATTTAATTCGAAGGCGGCGGAAATTATTTGCTTTAAGTTAAATTGCTGTTGAGAAATAGATGATTTAGTAAAGTGAGAGATATATTCAATATTTCCGTCACCACCAGTGATAGGGGAATGTGTAAGATTAAGCAGAGTATAGCCAAATCCATTAAACATATCAATAGTATTAGTTAAAATTTCGTAGTGGATTTTTTGGTTTAAAATTACGCCTTTAAACTTGTCGGCTATTGCCTTTCCGCATTCGAATTGAGGTTTGATAAGAGCAATTATATCAGCCTTGCAATTTGATATAACAATTTTGTCAATAATTTTAGACAGAGATACAAAGGAAACATCAATTGTTATATAATCAATGCTTTCAAACTGATTGTTTGGCAAATCTTTTATGTTGGTTTGTTCGTGTAATTCAACTTTTGGATTATTACGCAAGCTTTCGTGCATCAAGTTGGTGCCAACGTCAACAGCAATTACACTGTTTGCTCCATTTTGTAATGCGCAGTCGGTAAATCCACCAGTTGATGAGCCGATATCCATAATCTTTTTGCCATTTAAATCAATATTAAATGTATTAACAGCCTTTTCAAGTTTAAGTCCTGCTCGAGACACATATTTGAGTGTAGTATTATCAATCACACAAATATTATCAGCCAAATCAACTTCAAAGCTGGGCTTATCAATAACGGTATCGTTTACTTTTACATTACCTCTTTTAATCAGTTCTTGTGCTTTTGTTCGTGTTGGGGCAAGTTTGCGTTCAACCAATTCTTTATCTAATCTATTCATACTAAAATTATATATCTAAATGATGTTTATGTCAACAACAAGAGTAAAAATTTAATAAAAACAAAATAAGGAGCAGACACAGCTTGTAATCATATTGTTGGTTTTACAACATTAATTTGTTTGTCAAAATTGTAATAGTATGCTAATATAACAAAAAGGAGAGGAGTATGGGATATATAATTGTTATTGAAGGCACTGATGGAAGCGGAAAGCAAACGCAAACCGCAAAATTGCAAGAAAGATTAAAGGCTGATGGATTTAATGTTGTTCGCCAAAGTTTTCCTAACTATGACAGCAATTCAAGCGCGCCAGTTAAGATGTATTTAGGCGGAGAATTGTGCGAACGTGCCGATATGTTAGATGCATATCAAACCAGCATATTATTTGCAACTGACAGGCTTTGTACGTATATGAAGCAATTAAAAGCTCATTATGATAATGGCGGCGTGATTATATTTGACCGATATGTTCAAAGCAATATGTTGCACCAAGCTGGAAAGATTAAAGATTTAAATCAACGTGATAAATTTTTGGATTGGTTGGACAATTTGGAATTTAACGAGTTAAAACTACCAAGAGCTGACATGGTTATCTTTTTAGATGTTCCGCCAGAGGTTAGTATGCGTTTGGCAAAAGAACGTGGCGCATTAAAGGCTGGCACAAAGCAAGACATACACGAAAAAGATGCAAATCATCTAATTGATGCTTATAATAGCGGAAAATATGTTGCTGAAAAGTATGATTGGGACGTCATAAGTTGTGTAAAAAATGGTGACTTAAAGACTGTTGATGAAATTCACGAAGAAATTATGAAGCAGATTAAAGTCAGCAAATAAAGGAGAGATATTATGAAAGATAAAAATATGAATAACGCGTTAAAATGGGTATTTTTAGTTATGGCACTTATATTCTGGACTTCATTTATCTGCATCGTTTTGTTTTTGATTGCTTATTTCAATGTATGGACATTAATAGCAGATATATTATGCTTTATTTTATTTATTGCATTTTGGAGACTTGCGCGACTAAAATATTTGGGTTATTCGCTAAAATATTATTTTTCAAACAAAAAGTATAATCAAGAAATTATAAAATCACTAGCAAAGTTTGAAGGCGCACCGCAAACATTTATCGATAAGTTTAAAAATACAACCAAAAGAAGATATAGATATGCAGGATACTTGTTTTCAAGGGATTGCCTAGATGCGATTTATAAGGACAAGAAAGCAAAAGAGACAATATTGGATTTATATACTAAATTATATAATTGTATATTATCAAGGGGTGGATTTATCGAGTTTTTTAAACAAATTGAAAACCTTAATATGGATTCATGGGAAATTCATAATTATATGTTAAACGACTTAATTTCAAACGAATTGGATTATTTGTTAGATGAGATATATTGTTTAACTGATTATACAGTTTATGATAACGGTTTATCTACAGAATTTACAAAAAGAAATAAGCAAATGATAGAAGAGTTAAACGAAATATATTCGCCGCTATTATTTAATTTTAAACAGGAAATAGAGCAAGTATTGAAAAAGTTGAATAACAATAATTAAAATATTTAAAATGAGCTTAATCACAACAAAAAATAAAAGCATAATGCTTTTATTTTTTTTATAATTATTTATTGTTCTTTTCAAAGTTATAGCTTGATAAGCACATGTCATCAAGTGTACGAGTTGCTTTAAAGCCAAGTTCTCGCTCGGCTTTTTCTGGGCTGGCATAGCATGTGTCAATATCGCCTGGGCGACGTGGAGTAAACTGATAAGGCACATCAACACCACAAGAATTAATAAATGAATTAACAATATCCAAAACAGAATATCCAACACCTGTACCAAGATTATATGTAACCAATCCACAATTTGTTTCTAGCTTTTGCAAAGCTTTAAGATGGCCATTGGCAAGGTCGCATACATGGATATAATCACGAACTCCAGTTCCATCTTTGGTAGGATAATCATTGCCAAATATACTTAATTTTTCAAGTTTACCAGTTGCAACACGTGTGATATAAGGCATAAGATTATTTGGTATACCATTTGGGTCTTCGCCAATTAATCCACTAGGGTGTGCACCAACAGGATTGAAGTAGCGAAGCAAGGCGATATTTAAGCTGTTGTCGGCATTATAATAATCACGTAAAATTTCTTCAATAAACAATTTGGTTCTACCATAAGGGTTTGATGCGGATAATTCAAAGTCTTCGTATATTGGCATAGATTTTGCTCTACCATAAACTGTGGCAGACGAACTAAATACAATATTTTTTACATCAAATTTGCGCATAACTTGTAGTAGCACCAAAGTTGAATTAATGTTGTTATCGTAATATTCAATAGGTTTTTTAGTTGATTCGCCAACCGCCTTAAATCCAGCAAAGTGAACAACTGCTTCAATATTATGTTTTTCAAATATTGAGTTTAATAATTGTTCATTTCTAACATCTCCTTCGTAAAATATTATTTGTTTGCCTGTTATAGCTTCAATTTTATTTTTACTTTCGGGTTTGCTATTTGACAGGTTGTCAATTACCACAACTTCATACCCATTATTTAATAGCTCAACAGCAGTGTGTGAGCCAATATAACCTAAACCACCAGTTAAAAGAATCATAAATACCTCCTAATATTTAATATGATTATAACATAAAAGTTTGGTTATTCAAAATAAATTTACATAGAATAAAAATATTTTTACTAATTACAATGTATAAGGTCTAAAATTATCAACAAAAACCACTACCTGAAAAAAAACATATATAATTTTAAACTTTTTTTAAAATAGGTATTGAAAATAAATTTAAAGTATGCTATTATACAAACATTAAGAGGAGATTTATTATGGCAAATATTATTTATTTTGCAACTTTACCAATTGTGTACACAGGTGGTGTGACATGTACTCATAAGGTGGGAGCATTTGTAGACGAAAATGATGCAATTGTAGCTTCAAAGATTGTTAAAAATGTTTTGGAAAACAGAAAGGACATTGTAGAACATACAGAATATTATTCAATTAGTAAACAAAAATTTACTGAAGATATTAAAGGTGTGTTTTATAACAATGTTGATGAATTTGTGGCAAAAAATATGCACACCCAACGTTATGTGTCGGACAAAGGTCAAGAAGCTTTGGATTATATTGTAAATGAAACATTGGCATCCGAAAACAGTTTAAGCAGATAACTGATTAAATTTAGCTAAACTAAAAATAAAAACTCTACTATAACTAGTAGAGTTTTTTACATTAATCACATCTAACGCAAATTAAATACATTTGATTATTTAAGTGGATTAACGCACAAAAAAAGACCTTACGGTCTTATGGTGCCGAAGGCGGGACTTGGCGTCAAAGTTGTCGCTTAGGTTAATTTGCTAATCGCAAATCAAACACAGTCGCTCGACTTTTCCTTCTTCCCTTTAAAGCGTGCGCTTTGTGGGAGCCCTATATAAGCGGGTTCAAGTCCAATAAGTAACAAAAAAAGACCTTACGGTCTTATGGTGCCGAAGGCGGGACTTGAACCCGCACTGGGTTGCCCCAACTGGATTTTGAGTCCAGCGCGTCTGCCATTTCACCACTTCGGCATAATGTACATTGCTACAAATGATGGGATTTATAACTATGTACCTTGTTAGTATAGCACAGATAATTTAATCTTGCAAGCATTTTTAATAAAAATTTTTAAATAATTTTAGCATGATAAACTAAATTTATGGTTTTGTAGATTGGAAAATATAGAAACTCTACATTTATTTTGATAAATTATATATGTCTTAGTTAACATATCAATATATTATATATTTTTGAAAAGGGTATTGTCAAACCGATAAATGTATGGTATAGTATATACCACAATCGCAAAAGGGAGAAATTTATGAGATATACAAGTACGATTGATATGGCTGGATTTGCTTATGACTATATCAAACAAGTTTATAAAAATTGTGATGATAATGATTTAGAGCCAGTTTGGGTAGAAATGATAGACCAACTTGTAAGTGCTGTTGAAGATAGAGGTATTTATACTGTAAATTTGAAATCTAAATTAATGAGAGATTTAAAGGCTTGTCAATGGAAATCAACAGCAAGCCAACAAGTTTTTGACAGCTATTATCACACCATTAACAAAGACGATATAAAAGAAAGCGTTTATGACGACATGATACAAGATTTGTATGATTCTTTTTTAGACGCTCCAGATATTCGTAGACTTTTAAATGTTCAAAATTATTCAGAGTTGAAAGATGTTACAATACCAACAAAAATAACACCTAAAACAATGAATAAGCTTATAAAGAATATAGACAATTATTCAATAGAAACCTTGATTACAATATTTTATGAAAACTTTAACAAGGTGCAAGATGCAAGCAAATATGCACATCTTGGAGTAAGCGAGAAATCTTTAAAGGACATTAATCGAATGGGTAATTTGTTCTATAAAGGCAAACTGAAGCAAGTTTTAATGATAATTAAGAAAATTGATGCTAATTTAAGGGCCACATTTAAGGCTAATGTTAAAGAAATAATAAAGGATAGACAAGGCTGTGGAATGGAAGAGGATTTTGAAAACATCATTGACTTTAACTTTAAGTGGACTCAAGAAATATCCAACAAAACATTATATGAGTATACCCAGACCCCAGAATATAAAGAACTCTACAATAAAGTGCGTCGCTTTTTAAAAGGCTTGAAGCGAATATATGGCGTAACTGAAGAAGAAATTGATTATTGTATAAAGATATCAATACAAGCATATATTGAAAGAAATGCTTTAAACGCAAGCAATAATGAACGTGTTGAACAATTGATTAAATTGGGATACAAACTTCCTGTTGGGGAAAAGGTTTTGCAACAATATATAGTAAATTTTGACGAGCAAGATATTGATACAGTTTTATCATTGCCTAAGCACGTTGTAGACCATATGGGCCGCACTCAAAGCGCACTTTCTTGGCATAGCAGAGAAACAGCTCGCCAAGCAAGCGAAGACAGCAAGGAAAGTGAAGATGCGCTTATGCAGCTTATTGAACAATATACTTCAACTATTTCGCCAGAGTTGAGACAGCTAATATTTAATCTTGAACAAAACCAAAAGGAGCAACATATATCATCTTTAAACAGCTGTTTAACCATGTCAGTTAAAAGATTTATGGAAATAAGCGAGGTTTATGATAGCAATCAAAAACTGGTTGCCCAATTAAGAAAAGTCGGTTTTGAGTATATGGGCAGCAGAACCACAGATTATCGTTATAGAAGCTTAAACTTAACTGTTAAAGATATAGAAATACTTTTAGGCTTGCCGGCTGAGATTATTGCAAACATTAACAAGTTAAATTCAGCATTAAAACACAAAGAAAGATTGATTGCATCAATGGCTAAAAAGGAAGAGGAAAGGCACTTGGCAGAGCAGCAAGAAGAAGAAAGGAAACAGACTATAACTAAATCTCGTTTGGATGCCGAAGAGGCTGAAAGATTAAGAAAAGAAGCTGCAAAAGCCAGATATTATAAGCGTGTTGAGGCAAATAAAGAGTCACCAGAATATAAACAGTCAATTGCATACAAAACTGAAGGCTCAGAAATTTGGAAACAAGTTGATGCTATATTTAAAGGTGTTACTAGCAATGTGAAAACTTCTAATATAACTCCTAAAGAAGTTGCATACTGGTTTAATGAATTAGATATGTTTTTGATAAACAGCGAACCACTTGATGAATTGATTAAGTGTGCCGAACATAGACGCAATGTTATCAAATTTAGAGAAATTAAAAAGGATAGTGCAAATGTCACCAACTGGAACAGAGTATTAAACTTTTTACAAAATGTTAAAGATTGTTCGAAGGACTTGCCAATTACATCAAGAATAGAATTTAGTGTTGATGGGAAATTAACCAAGCCAACCACCGAACAAGAAAATATAGCAAAGGAATACTTATGGCAAAACAATATTCCAATTAATGAAACTACATATTTTTATGCTTTAAGAAGACTAATAATTGGTGGGGACATTAATTCAAAATTTGATTCAAATTATTTAACATCAATCACTGACACGAATGTAAAATAGTGTAATAAGAAATAAGATAGCACTAGTTATCTTATTTTTTTATTACGGGTGTTGAAAGATTTTGATTAAAATTGTTGACAATGGGGTTGGGTTATGTTAAAATATTTGCAACTTAATAGAGAAACGATGAGTTTGAGGAGTACACTTGGGGCTGTCGGTAGAGAATAACTGTCATGGGCTGAAAGCAGTTAAGAAAAGTCAAGTGGAAGGTAGCAAACTAGTTCAAGCGAAGAAAGTGTAATGCGATTAGACCGCTTGCGTAAAGCTTTACGTCAAAAGTAAATTAAGGGAAAGATGTTCTTTCTAAATTAAGGTGGTACCACGATTTATTCGTCCTTATGCTATTGCATAGGGATTTTTTATTTGCAATAGTAAGTACTATTAAGTTAAGAATTTTTAATTACTTTTTAAAGGAGAAAATTATGTTAGAAGGAAAGTATAATTTTAAGGAATCAGAACTAAAGTGGCAAGAATATTGGCAACAAAACGGAATTTACGAATTTAACAAACGTAGCAATCGTCCAACTTTTTCAATCGACACTCCACCACCAACAGTTAGTGGGGAGTTGCATATTGGTCACATCTACGGCTTTAGCCAAGCAGATATGTATGCCAGATATCAACGAATGCTAGGCAAAAATTTGTATTATCCATTAGGGTTTGATAATAATGGATTACCTACTGAATTGTTGGTTGAAAAGAAAAAGGGGATTAGGGCTCACACTCTTCCACGTGAGGAATTTACCAATATTGCACTAGATTTGGTGGCGGATTATAATCAAAGCTATCGTGATATGATGGTACGTACTGGTATGAGCTGCGACCTAAAGCTTGGATATAACACAATTGATAATCGCAGCCAAAAAACAAGCCAAAAGTCATTTATTGACCTTGCAATGCGTAACATTGCATATCGCGATAACAAACCTTCACCTTGGTGCTGTAAATGCCGTACAAGTGTTGCAACAGCAGAACTTGAAGATAAGGAATTGGATAGCGTATTTAACTATTTAAATTTCCGTCTTGCTGATGGTAGTGGAACAATTCCTATTGCAACCACTCGTCCTGAATTTTTGCCTGCATGTGTAGCAATATTTGTAAACCCTGAAGATGAAAGATATGCTAAGTTTGTTGGTAAAATGGTTAAGGTTC
Organism: Candidatus Onthoplasma sp.; assembly: GCA_045633705.1. GTDB lineage: Bacteria > Bacillota > Clostridia > Christensenellales > UBA1242 > Onthoplasma. Next base: position 39,792 of record JAZQYV010000008.1, on the reverse strand, counting down.
CATTGTTTGAAGAAAACGAAGTAAAAGTACTAACAGATAGCAAAGTTGGCATTGATAAGGGTACTGGTATTGTTATGTGCTGTACATTTGGCGACCAAACTGACGTAGAGTGGTGGCGTGAATATAAGCTTGAATTAAAGCAAGCGATTGATGATGGCGGACGTATGACAGAAATTGCAGGGAAGTTTGCTGGAATGAAGAGTATTGAAGCGCGTAAGGCAATTATTGAAGAGTTAAAAGAGCAAGGTTATTTATATAAGCAAGATGCAATTTGTCACGCTGTTAAAGTTCACGAACGTTGTGAAGAGCCAATCGAGTTTATGGCCAAAAAGCAATGGTTTATTCGCACTTCTACACCAGAGCTAAAACAAAAGTGGGTAGACCTTGGCAATCAGTTAAATTGGCACCCAGAAAGCATGAAGGCTAGATATATGGCGTGGGTTAACAACCTAAATCAAGACTGGTCAATCTCACGTCAACGTTATTTTGGCGTTCCATTCCCAGTATGGTATTGTGCACAATGTGGCAAACCTCATTTTGCAAAGATTGAAGATTTGCCAGTTAACCCATTGTCAACAAACTATAATGGAGTGTGTGAATGTGGTTGCACTGAATTTATGCCTGAAACAGACGTTATGGATACATGGGCTACAAGTAGTGTAACTCCTCAAATCAACTGCAACTGGGCAGAAAGTGATGAAGAGTGTGCAAGCCGTATGCCAATGGATATGCGTTTTTGTGGTCGTGACATTATTACAACTTGGAGCTTGCGTACAATAATTAAAGCATATTACCACCAAAATTGCCTACCTTGGAAAGATTTGATGGTTAATGGTTGGGTTATGGCTGACAAGGGCGTTAAGATTAGCAAACGTTTTGCAAACTCTAAGATGAGTTTAAAAGACTTGCTGCAAGATTATGGTGCAGACGTAATACGTTATTGGTGTGCTAATGGCGCATATGGTCGTGATGTATTATTAAGCGATGATGGAGTTAAAGATGGATACAAACTTGTAAATAAGATTTGGAACGCGTCAAAATTTGTATTATCATTCTTAGACGGCTATAAGCCAAGTAAGCCAAGCAAGATTTTACCAATGGATAATTATATAATGCACAAGTTTAATGAAGCATATAAAGCGACTATTAAAGCATACGAAGATGTTGAAGTTGGATATGCTAAAACCGAACTTGAAAAATTCTTTTGGAACTTCTGTGATAACTATATCGAAATTGCTAAAAATCGTTTGTATAAGCCTGAAGTTTATGGCGAAGATGCAAAGGCGTCTGCACAATGGGCTTGCTATAATGTGTTGTTAGGAGTGCTTAAGATGTTTGCAATTACACTTCCACATATTACTGAAGAAATTTACCAAGCATATTTCCGTGAGTTTGAAGGCGAGGAAAGTATTCATTTAACAATATTAAAACCAATCGAATTAGAAGAAAACAACACAATTATCGCTTGCGGTGATGAGGTTGTTGATATCGTTGGTAAAATTCGTGGTTACAAGAGTGAAAATAAGATTAGTATGAAAACTCAAATCGAAAGCCTTGATATTACAAGTAATAATGCTGACTTTATTGCTAGCGTTGATTATGACATTAAAGCTGTTGGTGGCATTCAAAAACTAACTACTCAAAATGGCGAAAGCAATCTTGTATTTGGTGCAATTGTGCCTGACGAACAATAAAAATCAAGTAGCTACGCTTATGAAAATATGAAACTATGAAGAAGCAAATAAATTTGCTTATTAAGGATAGGATTTATATAAATTAGAGTTGAGGGTAAAACCTTAATTCTTTTTTTTGCAAGAAAAAAGAGGACGCGAGATAATTTCGTCCTCTTTTAGTCATCCGAAAAGGATGAAAGCATTTAGGTGGCAGTTTGGTCTATAAGCCGAGTTCTGTATTTGATGGTCATCTATCTAAATCAATCGTTACCGTATCAATTTTAGCGGTATTTTTGAAAAACTTAGCGAGCAACTAATATGTTTTTCTTAACCTTGCTTCGGGTGGGGTTTACATGGACCACATCTGTCACCAGATGTGCGGTGAGCTCTTGCCTCGCCTTTTCATCCTTACAATAACCACTCAGGGGTATAGCGGTTTATTTCTGTTGCACTTTCCTTCTAGTTACCTAGACTGGTAATTAGCCAGCACCCTGCTCTGTGAAGCTCGGACTTTCCTCACGATAGTCATTATAACTATCCTGCGACCATCTGACCAAGCTGACGCTAATATAATACCATAGATTTTGGATTTGTCAATACCCTTTTGCAAAATTTTTTCAAATTTTTTACAAAATTTCTCACAATCTACTTATTTATAGTATATTTTTACACCAAATTTTTTTAAAAATTTGTATAATTGAATAGTAAAAATGCTATTAACACGTCTTAATATACTAAGAATATCAAGTCAATTTGATTAAACAAGGCGTTTTAGTTGGTCGAATTATGCAAATTAATACATTAATATTGACAAAGTTCGACAAATTGGGTATAATAAAAATATATGGGGAGAAGGATATGAAATTAACAGAAGCACAATGTTGGGATATTATCCGTCAAATGGTTAGTGACAAGTATAGGGACCATGCAAGTTTTGTTGGTAATGCGCTTGGCACTGGCTATGACAAGCTTGCCGGCAATATTAAGCGAGTGTATTTAAACAAATTTGGTTTTGAAACAGAGTTGGATTTTAAATATTTAATCAAAAAACGTGGTGTTCAGCCTAAAAAAGATTGGATAGATAATTTATCTAGTGAAGACTTATTGATATTTATGGATTATTTTTGCCGCAGCGTGCAAGAAATGTATACATATTATCATGACAACAAGCGAAATTTAGAGCTTGTTATTGACACTAAAAAGGCATTTGAAGAAGACACTAAAAAAATACTAAACAAAACCGGCCGACATCCAGCATTTAAATATAACACAAAGCGTATTAAAGCAACTGGCAGACCATTAGAAGTACAGGGTGAGAAAAAATATACAACTTTAGGACTTGGGGCAAAAGAATTGCAACATCAAGCCCTATTGCAAGTTGTTGGCAACATGGCATACAAATATGCACGCTTTACTTTAACTGATATTAAAACGTCGGTTGAACACGCTGTTACGTTAAAAACTCACACAACAAACAACAAAGGCTTTGTTGAGGGATTTATTAACAATATAACCGCTGAAGAAGTGCTTGCATACTTAGATGAAAAGTATAATATAAAAAAGATAGATGAAGAAATACAAAATCTTAAACACCCAGAGGCTACTCCTGTTAAGAAAGTAAACACTGATACAAAAAATCCTGAAATTGATGTGATTGGCTTTAATGAGCACAAGATGCCTATTTTTATGAGAGGAGATGATTTTGTTGATATCTTGGGCAGGGTTATTGCTCCGGTAGAACCTGTTTATGACCGAAATATGAACAAGATTGAAAAAGAGCAAAAGTCCAAAGTGAAACAAGTGTTAGAATATGATGAATATTCAAAGCCAAAGTTTGTAGGGTTGGATATACAAGGTACGCCAATATATGAAGATGAACAGGGATACGTTTCATCAACAGGCGAACGCGTTGAAGAAGAAGATTTGTTTATTGACAACACTCAAGATGATGTCTTTGGATTATAGTGTCAACAAATAAAATATATAAATGCTAATAAAAATATAAAAATCGGTTAAATTTTTAGTTTAATCGGTTTTTTTGTTTGCAAAAGTTGTCGAAAATGTGTTAGAATAATGGTAATAAAATTTAATCAACTAAATAACAAACATACTGATTGCAATTCCGTTGTAATTTTGTTTTGTTTATTTGATTGATGTGTAGGGGAAGATATGAATTATTTAGACATTTTACAAGATAGAGAAATTGTTGCAATCCTTGGGCAGATTGATATTTTAAAGCAGGCAGATGCCAAGTATTACGGTATGCTTCACACATTAAGCACTATTGAATATAGTAAGCAGCTAGCTGAGTGTTTTAATTTAACACCGCATGAGCAAGAATTATTGTTTATTGCTTGTGCATTACATAATGTTGGGCATTTACACGGCAAAACATTGCATGCTCAAACTGCTGCTGAAATGGCAAAGGCGTATCTCAAAAAGCATGAAATGAACTTAAAAGATATCAACACAATTTGCAGTGCAATCAAAAGTCATTTGGGTAAAGCAAATGACAACTTTTACGACAATGTATCGGCTTGTATGATTTTGGCTGACAAAATGGATTTTGGCGCAACCCGTATTAAAGCAAACTTTGAGGATTTGAGTGCAGAAGATAAAATTTGTAAACAAATTACAAGGGTTAGCGTAAGCCGCACAGGAGATGTAGTCGAATTATTGCTTGGTGGCGATAATGTTGACTGGAAAGGCTATGTTGCAAGTAATGCATATTATAAGTTATATAAGTGTTTTGAAACTGTATGTAAAAAACATGGATATAGTTTTGTGGTGCGTGTTAGAAAAGTTTAAAAAGAGAAAAATTGCTATTTGTTTAGCAATTTTTTGTCTAATTATGGCAAGATTAAAATATTTTAGGGTTGAGGTAAGTATAATAAGATATGAATAAAAAACAGGTTGTACCAATAATTCAAAGAGTTTATGATAATGACAAATATAGGGGCTTGTTACGCAGGCCTTTTGCACATCGCGGAGTGCACAACGAATATCCTGAAAATAGCTTGCCAGCATTTAAGCAGGCGGTTGATATGGGGCTGGGGATTGAACTTGATGTTCATTTGTCAAAGGACGGTCAAATTGTTGTGTTTCATGATGATAACTTAAAGCGTATGGTTGGGGCGAATGAGTATATCAAGTTTTTGACCTATGAACAAATTCAACAATACAATTTGGCTGAAACTGAGTATAAAATACCTCTACTAAAGCAGGTGCTAGATTTGGTTAAGGGCAAAGTGCCAATTTTGATTGAGATTAAAACTAACAACAATATGAAAAAACTTGTGCCAGCATTAAAGCAGGAGTTAGAGGGGTATAAGGGCGAAGTGTTTATACAATCATTTAGCCCATTTGCATTGCGTAGGTGCTACAAGGTTATGCCTAATATTTTAAGAGGTCAATTATCTAGTTTTTTTGTACACGACCATTTAAGGTTTTACAAGAAAATTCCTATTAAAAAATTGTTCTTTAAAAGTTTTTCGCACATTGACTTTGTATCGTACAACCTTGAAAATTTGCCAAACAAGTATGTAAACAAGATGGATGTACCGGTACTTGCTTGGACGGTTAGAACAGAAGAAGACTATGATAAAGCAAAACAAAATGCCAACAATGTTATTGTTGATAATGTTGATGTGTTGAAATAAGATTTAAAGGGGCGGTTGCCAGCAAAACAGAGTTTTGCTTAAAAGGCATCCGCCTTTTTGCTTGCACATTGTGCAAGCGCAACCGCCGTGCTTGTTAACGTTAACTTGCTTTAAATTACAAATAGTTAATCTAAAAACACATCTTTATCAAGATATTCCCTTAGTATACCTAGGGCCTTTTTTTCAATGCGGGAAATGTAACTTCGGCTAATATCAAGCATTTCGGCAACTTCGCGTTGAGTGTAGGCAGGCGAGTGGTTTAATCCATAGCGATATTTAACCACAAAATATTCACGTTTGGTTAACTTTTGCCGCATTATTTTATCGATTGTTTCCATTAGCATAGAGTTGTTTACGTTGGCAAATAAATCATCTTCATCTTTTTCAGGGATTGTGTCCATAAGCGAAACATCGTTGTCGTCACTGTCACTACCTAGACTTTCATCAAGGCTGTCAACCGCAATATGCTTTTTGTTGGCACGCAGTAGCATTAGTATTTCATTTTCGATACAACGTGCAGCATAGGTGGAAAGGCCTGCGCCCTTTTCAATGTTGTACGAATTAAGCGCTTTGATTAAACCTATTGAGCCAGCCGATATTAAATCATCAGCCTCGGCGGTAGATGAGTATTTTTTAACAATATGTGCTACCAAGCGCATATTGTGTTCAATCAGACGTATTTTTGCCTGTTGGTCACCACTAGCCATACGCTCCACCAAAGCATTTTCTTCGTCCTTATTCAACGGCTTTGGGAAAGATGAGTGGTTATCAACATAGGCGTAGAAAAATGTAAGCCGTGTTAAAAAAGCGCCAATGCTTTCAAATATCATACAACCTCACATGTGTAAATATATGAAAAACATCGCCGCTTGTTGCTTGTACCGATTAATTTTATTTAGTGAGTTTATCAAGCATAATGTCACTTAATTCTTGTTTTGGCTTGTCCTTATTTAAGTATAACTTAAGATATTCTACCTTTATATTAAGTTCAGTTATCAAATTTGCAATATCTTGCTTTTTGGTTTTAACAAGGCTATTATTCTTTTTTTCAAAATAAGGACAAGGTGTATATTTGGGGTTTATGTCCTTATCATATTTATAACAATGTCCACAATTAACCTTGTATATGAAATTATAGTCAATATTATAGTGTTGAGCAAAATGTTTACACTTTTCACATTTACAATAATTTTCAATTTTATAGTTCATTCTCATAATCTCTCCAATGCATTTATGTCTTGATTATAGCAAGACACAAGTGTCTTGTCAACTATTTTAATGCATTTTTGTATTATAATTTTAATATGAGTACATTTCCAGAAAGATTAAAAGAATTAAAGAAAGAAAATAATTTATCTAATATGAAGTTGGGCAAGGCTATAGGAGTAGGAGATACAACTATTTGTAGATGGGAAAACGGTGTATCCGATATAAAGTCTAAAGAGATAATTAAGTTGGCTCAATTTTTTGGTGTGTCAACTGATTATTTATTGGGTCTAGAAGATTAGATAATATGCCTTCCGTTGTCAAGAAGGTGACAAATTAATTTGTCGGAAGGTATGAAGTAATATCTCTTGCATTTTGCAAGAGTTTTTTGTTTAAAATAAAAAATGGAGTAAAAACACTTTTAAGTTTGGGAAAAATTTGTTATACTAAATTGAATAATACTGAACAAAGGAATTTTATGGATAGACAGGACAAGATTAGAAATTTTTGTATAGTGGCGCACATTGACCATGGTAAAAGTACGTTGGCGGACAGGTTTATTGAATTTACCAATACAGTTGCCAAGCGTGATATGAGTGCGCAGTTACTTGACAGCATGGATATTGAACGTGAACGTGGTATTACAATCAAACTTACACCTACAACAATGAAATATAACTATAAGGGCGAGGAATATACACTTAACCTTATCGACACACCTGGGCATGTGGACTTTTCGTACGAAGTGTCACGTTCGCTTATGGCGTGTGAAGGTGCAATACTAGTAGTTGATGCGGCACAAGGGGTGCAGGCACAAACATTGGCCAACGTGTATCTTGCATTTGATGCAAAGCTGGAGATTATACCAGTGCTTAACAAAGTGGACTTACCAAGTGCTGATTGTGACAAAGTGATTAAGGAAATTGAAGATATTATTGGAATACCTGCTGAAGATGCACCACGTATTTCGGCAAAAACTGGGCTTAATATTGAACAAGTGTTGGAACGTGTGGTTGAAAACGTGCCACCACCAAAGGGCGATGTAAATGCTCCGCTTAAGGCATTGATATTTGATAGCTATTATGATAGTTACAAGGGCGCGGTTAGTATGGTGCGTATTGTAGATGGAAGTGTTAAGGCGGGCGACAAAATTAAGTTTATGCAAACGGGCAAGAGTTTTGAAGTGACCGAAGTGGGGATATTTGCACCTAAGAACGTGGAAACTGATGTGTTGCAGGCGGGCGATGTTGGATATATTTGCGCTAGTATTAAAAATGTAAGCGATACCAAGGTGGGCGATACAATTACATTAGTTGAAAATCCTACACCTAAGGCGCTTGATGGGTTTAAGGTGGCGGTGCCTATGGTGTTTAGTGGAATATTCCCATTGGATGGTAGCAAGTATGAAGAACTGAAAGATGCGCTTGAAAAATTGCAATTAAACGATGCTTCATTGCATTTTGAAAAGGAAACCAGTACGGCGTTAGGGCATGGGTTTAGATGCGGATTTTTAGGATTGCTTCATATGGAGATTATCAACGAACGACTAGAACGTGAATTTAACCTTGACCTAATAACAACTGCACCAAGTGTTGAGTATAGGATTAAGGAAATCAATAAAGAGTCATATTTAATATCAAATCCAAGCTTTATGCCAAGTATTCCATCCATTGAAAAGATGGAAGAGCCGGTAGTTAAGCTTGAGATTATTACTCCGCCAGAATATATGGGCAACATTATGGACCTATGTAGTGACCGACGTGGTGAGTATAAAGATATGCAATATATGGACGCAAACCGAACAAAGCTAAGTTATGTAATGCCATTGAATGAAATTGTGTATGACTTTTTTGATAAAATTAAAAGCTTATCAAAGGGTTATGCTAGTATGGATTATGAACTTTGTGGGTATCAAGAAAGTGATTTGGTAAAAATGGACATACTATTAAATGGCGATATATGTGACGCGTTGTCAATTATTGTGCACAAGTCAAAGGCTTATGCGCGTGGAAGGTCATTGTGCGAAAAGCTTAAGGAAGTGATACCACGCCACTTGTTTGAAATACCTATTCAGGCAGTTATTGGCGGAAAGGTTATAGCACGTGAAACTATTAGCGCAGTGCGTAAAGATGTGCTTGCAAAATGTTATGGTGGTGACGTTACACGTAAACGTAAGCTACTTGAAAAGCAAAAAGAAGGTAAAAAACGTATGCGCAAGCTTGGCAGTGTTGAACTACCTAGTGAGGCATTTATATCAATATTGAAAATTGATGATTAAAGGGGGAATTATGGAAGAAAAGGATTTAGAAAGGATTGATGAACTAGAAGTTGAGCAACAAACTGAAGGAAATGAAAGTGTTGCGGAAGCTGAGCCGGCAGAAGAAGAAAGATACTATTCGTGGAAAGATGAGCTTGAAGAAGAGCGTGAAGAAACCATGGACGAACGCATAGAGCGTAAGCTTGAAGAAATGCGTGAACGTTCGGGCGAGCATGTAGAAAAGGACAGCAAGCCAAAGAGATTGTGGGCAAATAAAAAGATTAAAAGATTTGACCGCTTGCGCTATCGTGAAAACAAGTGTAAGGAATGGGAAGTCAGGATTGTAAACGAAGGAATGCAAGATGAAAAACTAGGCCTATACATTCATATCCCATTTTGTGACCGCAAATGTGACTATTGTGACTTTGTGTCATATTCTATGGGTGTTGAGGCGCAACACGAATTTAAGGAAGCACTGTTTAAGGAAATAGCAATGTATCGTAAGCAATGCGAAAAAATGACATTTAATAGCATATATATTGGCGGTGGAACTCCATCAGTTATGTATGAAGGCTTTATTTATGAATTGTCACGTCAAATATATTCTACTTTTCATTTTGAAGGCGAAATTGAGTTTACAATCGAAGTAAATCCAAACTCGGTTACTACTGCAAAGTTGATGGAATATTTGCGTTCGGGGGTTAACCGTGTTAGTGTTGGTGTACAGTGTTTGGATAGCAAATTGCTAAGAAATGTGGGGAGATTTCAAACAATTGAAAATATCGAAAATACTTTCAACTTGTTGCACAAAATGGGATTTGCCAATGTTAGTGCCGATGTTATGATTGGATTGCCGCATCAATCACTTGATGCTGTGCGTGATACAATCGAATTTTTGGTAGAGCGCAACGTTAAACACATCTCGGTTTATACATTACAGGTTGAAGAAAATACCCAACTATATAAAAATATTAAGATGGGCAAAATAAAACCTTTAGGCGATGAGGCTTGTATCAAAATGTACGAAACAGTAAGCAGAATGCTTAAAAAGGCTGGCTTTGTGCGTTATGAAGTTTCCAACTTTGCCATACCAACATATGAAAGTAAACACAACTTTAAATACTGGAAAGATGTGGATTATTTAGGCTTGGGCGTTTCGGCACATAGTTTCTTGGAAGGATACAGATTTAATAATACTCCTCGTCTTGATGAATATATTGAAAAAATTAACAACAATGAATTGCCTGTTATTGAAAAGGAATATATTAGAGATAGTGAACGCAGAACAGAGTTTATTATGCTATCACTTCGCCTTGCAACAGGATTAAACCTTGAAAAGTTTAGAAAGCGTTTTAAGGAAGATTTGTTAAAAACACGTGCAACTCAAATTCAAAGTTTAATCAAACAAGGCTATGTGTTTATCGAAGAAGGATACTTAAAGATTGCCCCAGAACATTTTTATGTATCTAATCGAATAATTTTGGAATTGTTATAAACAGTTAGAGTTGCAATAGCCTACGAAAATATTTTTTGTAGGCTACTGCATTAATGTTTGAATATAAAATGTTATTTATTATTAAGTAACATTTTTTTATTTTGTCAAATTTCGTCAAAATTTTTTAAAAAAGTTGGCAAAAAGCGTTGACTTTTATTTGCATTGCGCATATACTAGTGTTAGCAGTCAATACAAGAGAGTGCTAAAAAGGAGATTGTGCGTGGAGTTTAAAAGCCAAAGAAAAAAAGAAATTTTGCTTTACGCGGTTGATGAATATATTAAAAAACCTCAGCCAATTACAAGCGCAGGATTAAGTGCTAAATTTAGTGATGTAAGCACTGCAACATTGCGTAACGAGCTTAATGCGTTGGAGCAGATGGGGTACTTGCAACAATTGCACACATCTGGCGGGCGTATACCTACAAGTTTGGCATATAGATGTTATGTAAATGACATACTGACAAATAATAAACTAGATGTTAAAGCGTTGCAACAGGTTAAAGACAATTACGAAAGTAAAAGTGTAAACTTAATTAGCACATTATCATCACTTGCCAAAAGGCTTAGTAAAGTTACAAATTGTCCAACAATCTTAGTGCAACACGGTATCGAGAATTTAACAATTGTAGACATCAAGATTATTCCATTAATCCAAAAGGATGCATTATTGTTGGTTGAAACAACCGCCGGAGTGATTGATGATAATCTTAGCCTAGACCCAGATACCGGCATTGATGTGTGCAGAGATGCTTCAAGTTATTTAACTGAACATTTTAAAGGTAAAACTATTAAATATATGGTAGATAATGTTGCTGAAGTATGTTTACGCGCTGGGGCGCAAATGTTTGAGTTTAAAACACTTATTGATGGTGTGACCTCGGCATTGCAAAATGTTGTTAAAACAAAACTTGACATATCAAACGAAAACGCATCAAAGATGTTAAACAATATTACATCCAGCGAGTTTGATGAAGCTAAAGGTGTGTTGTCGTTCCTTGAAGATGGTGAAGATGTAATCAATGCGGTAACGGATAAAGACGAGCTTAACTTTGTAATTGGTGAAGAAAATGAAAATGACAAGCTTAAAGGTGGGATGATGCTTAGTGCACCGATTGTAATTGATGGTGTAAGTATTGCTTCCCTTGCGCTTGTGGGGCCAAAACGCGTTGATTATGGCAGTTTGGCAGCGGCATTAAAGTTTATTGTAAACGAGGCCGAAAATTTAAGTAAAGATAAGTAAAAGGAGAAATTATCTTGGAAGATTTAGAAAAAGAAAATTGTGGATGTTGCCCAGAATGTAATTGTGGTGACGATTGCCATTGCACACCAGATAATAAGTGCTGTGACGAGTGTACTTGTGATGAACATTGCACTTGCGGTTGTAACGACAATAAATGTGCTTGTGATGACAAGTGTAAATGTAACGAACAATCTGCTTGCGAAAATGATTGTGAATGTGACGATGAGGATGAGAAATGTCAATGCGGTTGTGGTGAAAGTGTAGAAGAAGAAACTACAGCCGATGCGTATTTTAAGCAACTATTAAGCCTAAGGGCAGAATTTGATAACTATCGCAAACGTACGCAAAATGATATATCAAAGGCATACTCAAATGGGTTTAACCAAGCAATAACTGAATTCTTGCCAGCACTTGATAGCTTTAAAATGGCAACTGAATATATCTCAGACCCTAACACACTTATGGGTATTCAATATATTGAAAAGGGCATACTGGCTACTCTTGAAAAGATAGGCGTAAAGGCGATTGATGTTAGTGGAAAGTTTGACCCTAACTTCCACCAAGCAATCGGTAGTGAAACAAGTCCAGAGCACGAAAGCGGAGATATAATCAAGGAATGTTTTAAAGGCTTTATAATGGGCGACAGAGTAATCCGCTATTCACAAGTAATTGTAGCCAAGTAGGTGAAAATATGACAAAAACAGAAAGGCTAGATAAAATACAGCAAGTGTTAGAAGAAAGCTTAAAACTTAAGTGGGTAGACAGAATTATATACAATCCAGCTAGCAACTTTTGTCATACGGCAGAGGTGTTTGATATGGAAGACAATCGTGTAACATATGTTTATTTAGAAAATACCAAACGGCAACGATTTAGGGCTCGAGTACTATTAAATACTCAACAATTTATTATACGTATGAATGGTATAGAGGTTGATGCAACTGAACGTTGGAAAGAACTGTTAAGCCAAGAAGAGTTTGGAAATTTATCGAAATAAGGAGTGAGTATGAAAGGACAGGAATTTGATTTATTAGATATTAGAGATTTTATGTTAGAAAAACTCAATTTAAGATGGTATGGCAAGATATTTGATGGCGTACAATATAGAGATGCCAATATCAAAGATTTTGATAGAATTAACTCATGGAGGTTTCAATGTAAAGATATCAAAAATCCAGAGTGGGGGTTGATAGACATTATAAATGTTGTGACAGAAGGAACTTTCAGAGTGATACGTAGAGGAGATTACTCGCAAGAATGGCAAGATTTTTTAGCACAAAGATATGGTCAAGAGCAAGGCTTAAGTAAATAATATTGGTCTTTTGCTACTTTTCTAACTTAGAAAAGTAGATAACAAAATAGATTTTTACAACTTTTATTAATAAAAAGTTGATTAAATATACAACAAAGTAAGGAGAATTATTATGGGAAAAATTATTGGTATCGACTTAGGTACAACAAATTCATGTGTTGCGGTTATCGAAGGTGGTAACCCAACAGTTATTGCTAACAGCGAGGGTGGCAGAACAACCCCTAGCGTAGTAGGCTTTAAAGATGGCGAACGTCTTGTTGGTCAAGTAGCAAAGCGTCAAGCAGTTGCTAACCCTGACCGTACAGTTATTTCAATCAAGCGTGAAATGGGTACAAATTATAAGGTAAATATTGACGATAAGTCATATTCACCACAAGAAATTTCTGCTATGATTTTAAGCAAGTTAAAGGCTGACGCTGAGGCTTATATTGGTAGCCCGGTAACACAAGCAGTTATTACAGTGCCTGCATACTTTAACGACAGCCAACGTCAAGCAACTAAGGACGCTGGTAAGATTGCTGGTCTTGAAGTGCTTCGTATTATCAACGAACCAACAGCTGCGGCTTTGGCTTATGGATTAGATAAAGAAGATAAAAAGAACCAAAAGATACTTGTATTTGACCTTGGTGGCGGTACATTCGACGTGAGTATACTAGAAATTGGTGATGGCGTATTTGAAGTATTGTCTACTAACGGTGACACTCGCCTTGGTGGTGACGACTTTGATAACCGCATTATGGATTTATTGGTTGAAGACTTTAAGAATACAAATGGCATTGATTTAAGCGCTGATAAGCTTGCTATGCAACGTTTAAAAGAGGCGGCTGAAAAGGCGAAGATTGAACTTTCAACATTAACAAATACAACAATCAGCCTACCATTTATTACAGCTGATGCAACAGGACCAAAGCACTTGGAATACAACCTAAGCCGTGCTAAATTTGAAAATATGATTAGTGACTTGATTGAAAAGACATTAACTTGCACACGTAAGGCATTAGCTGATGCAAAACTATCAAAGAGTGACATCAATAATGTTGTGCTTGTAGGTGGCTCTACACGTGTTCCTAGCGTGGTTGAAGCATTAGAAAAGGAAATTGGCACAAGCGCATTTAAGGGTATCAACCCAGACGAATGTGTTGCTATGGGCGCTGCAATCCAAGCCGGTGTATTGGGTGGCGAAGTTAAGGACGTGTTGTTATTGGACGTTACTCCACTTTCACTTGGTATTGAAACATTGGGTGGTGTATGCACAAAGTTAATCGAACGTAACACAACAATCCCTACAAAGAAGAGTCAAATATTTAGTACTGCTCAAGACAATCAGCCAGGTGTTGAAATTCACGTATTGCAAGGTGAACGTGAATTTGCTGCACAAAACAAAACATTGGGTAGATTCCAACTTGTTGGTATTCCACCAGCACCACGTGGCATTCCTCAAATCGAAGTAACATTTGATATTGACGCAAATGGTATTGTAAACGTTAGCGCTAAAGACCTTGGCACAAACAAGGAACAAAAGATTACAATTACTGCCAGCACAAACCTAAGCGATGACGAGATTGATAAGGCTGTTAAGGAAGCAGAACAATTTGCTGAAGAAGACAAAAAGCGTCGTGAAGTAGTAGACACTCGCAACACTTTAGATGCAAACGTTATGAATATTGAAAAACTTGTTAGAGAAAATGGCGACAAGCTAAGTGAAGACGACAAGAAGAAGTTGACTGACGCTTGTGAAGAAGCTAAAAAGCACCTAACAAGTGAAGACATTGAAGAATTAAAGAAAGCTACTGAAGACTTAACAGCAGTATCTAACGAAGTGTTTACACGTATGTATCAAAACATGCAACAAAACGCTCCTCAAGGCGACAGCAATGGCTCAACCGGCAATAACGGCGGAGATGATGAAATTGTTGTTGAATAATTAAGTTAAAAATAAATCAAGAAATGTTGTTGACAAACCTAAATATTTGTGATAATATGATGTCCCACGATTTTAATAAGGAGAATTTATGAGAATTATAGACAATCATATTATTACAAATAAACAATATTTTCATTTAGATAATGTGGCGTGCATTGAATTAAAAAGATATGGCAAAATATCGCCAGTATATGATTTAAATATTAGATTAGTAGACAATCGACTAATAACAAAACAATATGATGATGAAACAGCTGTTAGCGATTTTAACCAAATAGCTATCTTGCTAAAAAGAGCAAACGAACTTAATTTTGTCCAAGAGCACAATACTTTAATTAATATGGATTTAGTTAGAGAGGTTGATTTTACATATGGTATGACTGGTGTAAATATCGAATTCCCATCATTCCATCACAAGATTTTAGGCTTGGGCAAAACTGAGGCTGAAAAATCAGTTGATAGACTATTAAAACAATATTTAGAAAATATATCTAATAAAATATATGAAGGAGCAGGTTATGAAAACACAGGAAGAGTTTAGTAAAGAATTTAATAGGCTTTATGGTAATTTAAAAGAACTATTTAGACGTATTCACGACCAAGAAAATAATTATCCAAAACGAATTTGCGCAAATTGGTTTGTAAATACGCTTGCCGAAATAATTGAAAAACCTCAATTAAGGGTGTTTTTAACTCATGAACAAGTTAGCAGTATTGCATTTATGAGTATGAATTTGGGCAAAACAGAATTTTTAAATGATGAGGATAAAAATGTTTTACAAAGCCTATTAAAAGACCTTAAGGTGGCAGAAACCAATATAAGTAGATAGTTAAACAGCAACTATTTTAGGTTTATGTAGTAAGGTGTTATAAAATAAAAGGGAAAATATGGCTAATAAGGATTATTATTCAATTTTAGGGGTGAGTAAATCGGCTAGCGATGACGAAATTAAGTCAGCTTATAGAAATCTAGCCAAAAAATATCACCCTGATATAAACAAAGAAGCAGACGCCCAAGAAAAATTTAAAGAAATATCTGAAGCATATTCAGTGTTAAGCGATAAAACCAAACGTTCAAATTATGACCAGTTTGGCACAGCTGACGGCGCACAAGGGTTTGGTGGCGGCGGATTTTCCGGCTTTAGTCAAGGTTTTGAAGGCGGTTTTGAAGATATATTTAATATTTTTGGAAATGCTTTTGGTCGTGGCACCAAGGCAACCAGGCGCGAACAAGGCGCAGACCTTGAAACTAGTATATCAATAACATTTGAAGAAGCTGCGTTTGGTGTTGAAAAGGAAATTTCGATAAACAGAGCGGAAAAGTGTAGCCATTGTTCTGGTTCGGGAGCAAAGTCTAGTTCTGATACTGTAACATGCAGCGATTGTAATGGAACTGGCAAGGTTCAGTTTGTTCAAAACACACTGTTTGGTCGTGTGGCTAGTATGACAGATTGTAAAACTTGTGGCGGAGCAGGTAAAATTATTAAAGAAAAATGTATATATTGTCATGGCTCTGGTTTAAGCAACCAAAGTGTTAAGGTTAATGTTAAAATACCGGCAGGTATTGACGATGGGCAAACCATACGCATGCGTGGCGAGGGCGAACAAGTTTCAAGCGCTAATGGTGTAGCAGGAGATTTACATATTAATGTTAAAGTTCAACCACATCCATTGTTGGTTCGTAAAGAATTTAACTTGTATGTAGATGTATATGTTCCATTTACTACATTGTTATTAGGTGGACAGATGGAAGTGCCAACACTTAAAGGTGTTACTACCATCGACATTAAGCCTTTGACACAATCTAATACCAAATATACTTTAAAGGGTAAAGGTATTAAGTTCTTGCGCGGGTTTGGTAGCGGGGATTTAATTGTTACATTAAAAGGCGAGATGCCTAAAAATTTAGATAAGGCTGCTAAAAAGCTGGTAAAAGAACTTGAAGATGCAATTTCGAGTAAGGATTATCCTAAAACCGAAACATACAATAAAAAACTTAAGTAATAGGGGCGCAAATGTTTTGCAATAAGCAAAACGACAGCGCGCAGGCGCTGAGTGGACAACAAGTCCACGATTTGCGCCATATATTAAGGTTAAAAGAGACCCCTGTCTTTTAACATATATAGCCGAAAGGCAACAAAAAAAGACTTAACAGACGTTAAGCCTTTTTTATTTAAAGTTTTATAGCTGATGCCTATAAAATGGCCCCAACAATAGTATCTTGCTCTAGAAAGTCGTGCATGCAGTTAATATAAGTATCGCCTAATTGGATTTTGTCTAACTCGGCAATCATAAATTTTCTGAACTCTGTACTGCTAGACGAGCCATTTTCAAGATTAATGCACTCATAATCGGATAAGTAGTAAGCGTTGTCAAGCACATCGGTAAAAGCATTTACACTACCATCAATATTTTTAACCAAGTGCACCATATTAATATTAGGGTCTAAATTTCTAATAAAATGTTTGATTTGGATGGGGTGGATTTTAGATAAAAATTTCATAATGTGTTCCTTTTCAATTATACAAGGATTATAACAAACAATATTATATTTGTCAATGGCTTTAATGCACAAACTTTGCCACTATATATAGATTGTTAACCAAATAGTGGAATATAGAATATATTAAAGTATGAAAATATATTGTTTCAAACTTCCTAAACTATTAAAACCACTTGCAAAGTTAATTTTTGGAAAAAACGTGCATTACGTGGGCAAATAAAAAACTAGGGCAGAACCCTAGTTATATTTTCAATTAAAAAAGCGGACAACTTACCGCTTTAACATTACTTAGACTTTTTAGATGTCTTAATACATTTAGTGCAAAGGTATTGATTTGTACTTTTACCATTTACTTCAACAGACACTTTTTGAACATTAGCTTCGAAAGTGCGCTTTGTTTTTCTATTGCTATGGCTAACATTGTTGCCAGTTGCTTTACCTTTACCACATATAGCACATACTCTGCTCATAACGACCTCCCGTTTATCAAATACACCACATTGTAGCATAGAAAATAAAAAAATGCAAGTATTTTTTGAGAAATATTGAAATATTAGTTGATTTTTTTTAAAACATGTTGTACAATAGCATTGGAGGATTTGATGAACTTTACTACGTTTAACTCTTTCGGTAAGATCAGTATGTCAAAGCGAGCAATCAGCAAGGTTGCTTCTGTTGCCGTGCTTGATTGCTATGGCGTAGTGGGTTTGGTTAACCCTTTATTTAATCGTGAGTCTAAATCTCACGGCTACAAAGGAGTTGTGCTTACCTCCAACGAAACCGATATAATTATGGTAAATGTGTACGTTGTACTTAAATATGGCGTTGCCATATCGGCAGTTTCTGAATCTATTAGAAAGGCTGTAAAGTACGCTATTGAAAGCTTTACAGGTATGATTGTTAAAAGTGTAGACGTGCACGTTGTAGATGTGAGATAACAGGGAATATAGTTTAATATTTTACATAGGCACAGCATTGGTTTGTGCTCACTTGTAATGCCTCAGAAGGTGTTAAACTATTTGTTTTGTAAATATAACTAGGAGAACGATATTAGATGCAAAAAACGATTAATGGCGCAACGTTTCGCAAGATGTTAATTACTGCGTATTCGTTGCTTGAAGAGAATAAGAATAATGTGGACGCGCTTAACGTATTCCCAGTGCCAGATGGCGACACGGGAACAAATATGACATTAACATTAAAGTCAGCGGTAACCGAACTTAATGCCTACGATGGAAATTCGATTGAAGACCTATGTGTGGCTTTTAACCGTGGGGCTTTAAAGGGAGCTAGAGGAAATTCTGGCGTTATTTTGTCACAAATTATTAAGGGAATGTGCTCTGAACTTATGAAATGTTCAACGGCAATTACAACCAAGGATTTTGCTAGAGCTTGTGAAAAGGGTTGTGAAACAGCCTATAAGGCAGTTACTGTGCCTAAAGAGGGTACAATTCTTACTATTATACGAGCAATTGCTGAATCAGCAAAGCAAAATGTAAAATCAGATTCATTTGACGACTTTTTACACGCAATTATAGCTGATGCTGAAAAGATGCTTCAAATGACACCAGATATGCTACCTGTACTTAAAAAGGCTGGTGTGGTTGATGCTGGTGGCCGTGGTCTTGTTATTATATTTAGCGGTATGTACAAGATGTTGGCTGGTGAAATGGTCAATGTTGAATTTGTTGACAATGTAACTGTTGATGTTACTAGTGAGGAAAATCACTTTAAAGAAACACTTGCTGAAATTCACTTTGCATATTGTACCGAGTTTTTTGTAACTAATATATTTGAAAGAACAACAGAGGCAGACATCAATTCACTTCGTCAACATTTGTTAGAAATAGGCGACTGTGTAATTTGTATTGGAGATTTGCAACTTGTAAAGGTGCACGTGCATACTAACGAACCAAATAAGGCTTTGGGCTATGCATTGCAATTAGGCGAATTGTCGGGTGTTAAAATTGAAAACATGCTTGAACAAAATCGTCAATTACGCAAAAACGCAAAGAAAGAAGAACTTAAAGAATATGGTATTGTAGCTGTGGCAGCGGGCGATGGATTAAACAATGTATTTAAAGATATTGATGTTGACTATGTAATTTCTGGTGGACAAACTATGAATCCAAGCGCCAACGACATTGCAACTGCTTGTGATGCTGTTAAGGCTAAAACTGTGTTTGTGTTGCCTAATAATAAGAATATTATAATGTCGGCAGAGCAAGCAAACGATATTACCTCTTGCAACGTTGTGGTTATTCCTACGCGCAGTATTCCTCAAGGTGTGTCTGCAGCTTTGGCATTTGACCGCAATGCAACAGTTGAGGAAAATAAAGAGATGATGACCGAAGTTATTGCCTCAGTTAAGTCTGGTTCGGTTACTTATGCTGTTCGTAGCACTAACATTGATGGCTTGGAACTACATGAAGGTGAAATTATCGGCCTTGACGACCATTCTATCTTAACCAAAGGAACAAACATTGAAGATACAACTGACCAATTGATTCAAAAATTGGTTACCGAAGAAACAATGAATATTACATTATTCTATGGTGAGGGCGTAACAGCTGAACAAGCAGAACAATTCCTAGCAACACTAGAATTAAAGTATGCAAACTGCGACGTTAGTATGATAGAGGGTGGACAACCTGTATATTATTACTTAATTTCAGTTGAGTAATCAAAAAAACATAAAAAAGTTAAAAAAAATTTAAAAAACTTTTAAAAAATCGTTGACATATATATAAATATGTGCTATTATTATAATGCGTTGTGACAAAACAGCGTGTTATATATGGGAGTTTAGCTCAGTTGGTAGAGCACCTGCCTTACAAGCAGATGGTCATAGGTTCGAGTCCTATAATTCCCACCATCTATGCGGGAGTGGCTCAGTGGTAGAGCGTTGCCTTGCCAAGGCAAATGTCGCGAGTTCGAATCTCGTCTTCCGCTCCAGTTGACTACATTTAGTAGTCTTTTTTTATTGTATATACAAAATATTGCATACCTTTCAAACTGGTATGCCTGTTTTTTTATAGTAGTTTTTATTTGTGAGTAGAATTTTTGTTAAACAATCACCTTGTTTATAGCATCCAACTCAGCATCTGTTTGTTTGTGGGTATAGTATTACCCTAGACTGTGTCGCATTGTCGCACACATCTATTTTATAGTCGATTTTTAAATGGTTTTAATTTGTCGCCCTTGACGCAATTATTATCTGTATGTAAAAAAAGTGAACCGAATTAGTCCACTTTTTCATAAATTAATTTTACATGTAACTAGGGTCTTCAACTAAATCCCAAATGTCTTTTACGGATTCATCGCCAATTTTAGCATTTTTAATAAAATCTTCTTTATTAGAAAAATAGTATATATTTTCAGGGCTCCATCCAAATTCTATTTCGTATTCTGAATTTCCTCTAAATAAACAGCAATCAAAATTTTTATATCGGAACTCCATTTCGCCATACATATCAAATCCTTCAAGGAAATCGTTTAAATCAGGTTTAAAAGGTTTTCCTTCTTTATATAATTTGCGTGCTTTATTCCTTGACAATAAATTGGGATATATAACTTCATCTGGTCTTTCTTCGCTTAATCTATCATTATGCCAACCGCAGTTAGGACATTCGCCTTGTCCATATTGGTCCACTAAAAAACTTTCGTCACAAACGGAGCATGTTTTTGGAAATTTTCTTTTACCTGGACTTTCTTTTCCGCAGATTGGACAACAACCATCATAACTTTCAATAGATATATCTCTTTTACAATCACAAGTAAAAGATGTAATTGAGAAAGCTTTTGGTCGGTTATTAAACAATCTATTTATAATATCCTTAATTTGATTTGTGTTGGAAATGCTAATTTTTATTTTAAATTGTGTTTCTTGTGATTCTTGTATTTCAATTAGTTCTTGTTCAACATTTTCAAAATCAAAATTAGTGTTAATATAACTATATGAATAAAGTTCAAAACGAAAATCTCTTAAAAGATTAAAATTAAAGCCCAACAAATCTTCTTTACTAAAAGTAAATCGAATAAAACCTATATATTTTTCGTTGCTTACAAGGTCAAGTGCAATATCAATACTAATATTGTTTAGTTTGCAAGTGATAACAGGGATAGGATAAATTTCACTTGTTATTTTATCGTTGATTTTTATTGAGTTGCGATTGTAAAATCCTAAAGCATGGTCAATACATTTGCTTCCTAGGAATTGTCTTATATTTTCTATTTCTTTTAATATAGGGGTGTATAAATTATTTAATTCATTTACTTTATCTTGCATACTTTCTCCAAAACGTAGGTTTATATGTTTTCAATAAGTGCGGTGTTCCAAAATTCACCACAAATAACTTTGCCTATTTGCAAATCTTTTTCGTTAATTAATTTAGTGTCAACCAATGCTTTAAAGTGTAAACCTAAACAATCAAAGTCGATTGAGTAATATTCTTTTTCAGTAAAAATATTTTTTTCTAACTTAAAATTGGTAATTATTCCGCTAACAAAAGCATAACTTTGGTTTCCTTCAAAATTTGCAATATAACTTTCTTCAGCCATTTCTATATCATGAGATAGAATATATTCCCTTAATTCTTCCGGATTATCAAAATATTTATTATCTGTAGGCAAATCCTTAATTTCTAGGTTGTTTGCAAAACTTGCGATTTGTAAATTTATATCTTTATATTTTGCAATATCAACAATTTCAATATTAGGACAAGAAAACCAAAAGGGTATACCATCTTTTTCAATCATAATGTTATCAAAATTTAATGCTCGGGAATCTCCTTTAATAGTTTTTATATATTTAGCTTCGGAAATCTTTTCATTATTATGTCCAAGTCCAATAGCAGAGATTTGATGAGTGTTATGATTTAATTTTGCATTATATCTAATTTCTCCAAACTTGTATAAAACATAATAAATGCCGTCAGTGTGGGGTATAGGCCATTCTTGTCTATTAATTTCTTCATTAGAATGTATTAAATTAAAAATATTTAATGTATCTTGTGCTTTAAAAACTTCAAATCCAATATCTGAATAATGACTCATATCGTAACTCCTTTAATAAAGTATAACATTTTTTCATTTATTAGTAAATAGTAATTGTAGAAAATTTGTAGTAAAAATCAAGTATTGACATTTTAGGAAGGTTTTTATTGTGTGGATTGTGATTTTTTAAAAGTGTTTTACAAATTGGGGAGTTTGTGATATAATGGGTGTATAGGTTATAGGTGGGATATGGAAAAGAGATTGTTAACGGAAATTGCAAATGATATTGGTAATGATAATAAGTCGGTTGATGAACTGATTGATAAAATAATGAAAAGGGTTGAGTGGACAAGGGCGGATGAGAAAAGGTGGAAGAAGTTGACGCCGGAGCAACAAGATAGTTTTAGACAACCAGATTATATGCTTAGGCAAATTGCTGAAATTGAATATGCTAAAGAGAATTTAAGAAATATTGTTTATAGAAATCTTAAACGAGCACAAGGAAATTTAGGCGAAGAAGAAAGAATGTTGGGGTTATATGACACGCTTGAAAAGTTTAATTATAGTTGCCCATATTCTGATACATTATTAATTGGTGGGGAGCAACCTATACACATAGACCATATAATACCAGTAACTATGGGTGGACCTACTGATGATTGGAATTGTATTCCAGTATGCGGAAGTTGTAATATATCAAAAAACGATAGGCATTTACTTGATTGGTGGCAAGATAATAGGACAGTGGAAGAAGAATATAAACTGGTTAAAATATTTGAGCATATGACAAGAAAGTTGCTGGATAACTCTAATCAAATTAGGTATGTTGAAACAAAAGATAATACAAAACATTTAGATGTTATCACTTTTCTAAATCAATTACTTGACCATATTGAACAAAATAAACAATATATTTTAGGTCCAAACACTTCTATCCTTGATGATAATTCAAAAGAGATTGATAATAAACTAAAAGAATTAAAGAAAACCTTTGAAAGAGTGGTTAAAAAGAATAGTGACAAAACCCTTAAAACTGATAAGCAATACTTTAAAGAACAAAAAGCAATGCTTAAATATGTTAAAAGTTTAGGTGTTGAAAGTTATTATAAAGTTGCTTATAATTATTTTGATGAAATACAAGAGATGTTAAATCAAGGTGTAGACGAAGAAGAAATTAGACAGTTTTGTTTTGACAGAGATGATAGTTTTAATTTCACACTATTTTATGAAAAACTTATCAAATATAAAGAAGATAATGGTGGATTTTATGGTGTTACAAAGAACAATGAAATTGGTGGTGATGTGGGAAGAGTGCGTCAAGCATTTAAAGGGAAAGGCACTACTAAGTTAACACAAGAAATGATAGATAAGTTAAATGATATTGGTTTTCCTTGGGAGAGAGAAGATTGGTTTAGGCCATTTTATGAAAAACTTATTGAATATAAGAAAAGCCATAATGGAAGTTTTGCCGGAGTAAGAAATGATAAAGAGATTGGAGGAATTGTTAATAGTGTTCGCAATGCATATAAAGGAAAAAGTAATTATAAATTAACCCAAGAAATGATAGATAAATTAAATGGTATCGGTTTTGATTTGGGAAAAAGTAAAGAGGAAATAGAAGGGCAATGGTTTATATCATTTTATGAAAAACTTATTAAATATAAAGAAACACATAGTGGGAGTTTTGCTGGAGTAAGAGAAGATGAAGAGATTGGAGGCAAAGTTAGTGATGTTCGTCGGGCATATAAAAGGAAGGGTACAACTAAATTAACACAAGAAATGATAGATAAGTTAAATGATATTGGTTTTCCTTGGGAAGTGGCCATAGAAGATAGATATAAAGATTGGTTCACTCCATTTTATGAAAAACTTATTGAATATAAAGCAACCCACAATGGAAGTTTTGTGGGGGTAACCGGTGATAAAAAAATTAAAGCATTAGTTGACAATATTCGCCAAGCATATAAGGGTAATGGCAGCTATAATTTAACTCAGAAAATGATAGATAAATTAAATGTCATTGGGTTTCCTTGGGAAGCAGAAAAAGTGGATTGGTTTACTCCATTTTATGAAAAACTAATAGGGTATAGAGATAAGGATATATTAGATAAAGATGGGAAGGTAAAAAAGGCAAAGGGAAGTTATATTGGTGTCACAAAAGATAAGGAAATTGGAGGTAGAGTTAATGATATTCGCCAAGCATATAAAGGTAAAGGAAACATAAAATTAACGCAAGAAATGATAGATAAATTAAATGCTATTGGGTTCCCTTGGGAAGCAAGGGCTAAAAAAGTTCAAGAAAATGTGTTAACGGTTTAGCAATTAGTAAAAAATATCAGAGTTGGGGCTCTGGTATTTTTTGTTGAGTGTTTTAGATTTGTGAGTAGAATTTGAGTAGAATAATTTGATAGATATCTATTTTATAGGATGGTGGAAATTTATTAGGGCTCCCACGAGAACTAGTTTTGAAGTGGGAAAAGGAAAAACGGAACAAAGGTTGAAATTTTGCAAATTGCAAAATGAGAAAAAAGTGACAGTTTTGACGCAATCTTGTCTTCCGCTTTCACTTACTTGACTATTAAGTCAAGTTTTTTTGTTTTATAGTAATATTTAACCACTCTTAATTGAGTGTTTTTTTGTTTTAGGAGGTAAATTTTGTATAAAAATACTAAAAATTGAAAGAAATTTTTAAAAAGGGTATTTACAAAATGGTTTTTTTGTGGTAATATATGCTCACGCACTAAAAAAGGAGGAGAATATATGGCAAGCTTGTTAGAACAAATGATTGAAGCAAAACGTCGTGAAAGAAATAGAAATGTTTTAAATTATAGCGAACAACCTAAAAACGTTCAATCAGCCTTAAAAATGGCTGTAAGCTATACTAAAGCCAACGACCAACCTTATGCTGGCCGTACATCAAAGGGCCATGTTTTTGCAACATCTGACCAGATTGATATAGAAAATCAAATTCGTAAAAATATTGATAGAATGCATAAAAAAGACTTGTTGAAAGTTGCTATATTCTGCGCAACCTCTCAAAATGAAAAGGCACAAAAGGTGCTAATGAAAAAAGTTCAACGTCAACTTAAAACTATTGACCAAAAGGATTTTAACTACATACTTGAACTAGTTAACCAATATATTGATAAAGAATTGGTGGCTAGGGTGTATCATTATTTAAGCGAAAATATTAATGGGTTTAAAGCTCATTATATGAAATATTGTGCTTATTATCAAGGATTTTAATTTTAAATACCGCATTTTAGGGGATTCGCTAGTGCGGTGTTTTTTAATGGCTAGAATTATATTAATTGTTAAAATTATGGTAAAAAATTAATAAAATATTTGACTTGGGGTATAAATAGATTTATACTTAAATTATGCAAATATATGAAGAGTGAAATTACTTTATTTTGTAATAGAAAGGTGAAATATGAAAAAGTTTGTTAAATATATGATGCTTACGTTGATTGTGTTGGTGGCCTGTTTGGTTGTGGGGTGTGCTTCTCCTGAAGAGGTTGTGTCAATTAAGGATATAAAGCGAACGGGCAGCATTAATGATATTGTTGATGTGTACACAATTACCTATACCAATGGAGAAACCGATACTTTTACAATTGTAAATGGTGAAGATGGGTTAAATTTGTATCAAAACATCACTATAAACGACTTGTATAATCAAGTAAAGGGCAATAAGAGAGATGGATATACATTGTTGGACTTTATTGATGAGTATTTGGATATTGAGCTAGATAGTTCAGCTATTGCCAGTGCTAACGCATTAAGGTCGGCGGTGTCAATATTTGTTGAACATGAGGTGGAAATTACTGACTATGATACGCTAATTAAGGACCCTGAAGGATATTTTACATATAGCACGAAAAAATCTATTGCTTGGGGTGCGGGTGCAGGTGTTATATATAATTTAAACAAAGAAACTGGAGATGCGTATATTCTTACAAACTATCATGTTTGTTATAATTCTGGAACACTTGCAGACGATGGAATTGCTAGCCGTTTCATAACATATATTTATGGTGCGGAAACTATTAACACATATGATTTAACAGCTTTACAATACTACAATAAAAACTGTAATCAATACAAAGATTTGTTTGAATATGATGTGGAGGGACTTCCAATAATCGATTATGGATATGGTGCAATTGAGGCGGAATATGTTGGAGGTTCTGAAACTTACGACATTGCCGTACTAAAGGTTACAGGCAGCGAAGTTCTTAAAAATAGTGATTGTATTGAGGTTCAAGTAAAGGATTCTGACAATGTTACAGCTGGCTCTACAGCCATAGCAGTTGGTAATCCAGATGCATGCGGAATTGCGGTAACTAACGGTGTTATAAGCGTTGAAAGCGAGTATATCCAAGTTCAAATAGATGAGGTGGTAGTTCTTCGTGAATTTCGAATTGATACACCAGTAAATCCTGGAAATAGTGGTGGCGGATTGTTTGACAGTAAAGGAAGGCTGATTGGGATTGTTAATGCAAAAACCGCAGATACAAGCGTTGAAAATATGAGTTATGCAATTCCTGCAAATGTTGCAACACGTGTTGCGCAAAGTATTATTGATAATTGTAATGGCATAGATAGAAAAACAACAAGGGTATTGATTGGTGTTACAGTGCAAACGACTGATTCGAAAGCGCACTATAACGAGGATACCGGCTTGATGGAGATTAGGGAAGATGTTTCGATTTCTGATGTTGTTGAAGATAGTTTGGCAGATACTTTGGGATTAAAAATAGGTGACATTATAAATAGCATTGAGATTGTGTCAGATAGAGGGAATGTTAAAATTGACATAAACCATACCTATTCTTTAATTGATGCTATGCTACTAGTACGTGTTGGTGATAGTGTTGTGTTTAATTATACTCGCGCAGGATTTGAAGGATCGGTGGCAACGGCAGATTTGACCAGCCTGAATTTTATTGACATAAAATAATATTAAAGAAAGGCAATATAGCCTTTCTTTTTGTATAAATTTTACGGTTTTGGCAAATAATTTGCAGTATTATATTGAAAATAACAGATGGATATGATATAATAATTAAGCATGTTTAGATTTTTTTAAATAAATTTTAAAAAAGTTTAGGAAAACCACAACATCTTGTGGTATTAAGTTATTATAGGTAAAAGACAACATCTTTGTATGTCAAATTTAGACAAAGTTTTAAAATTAAAAGGTGCAAATGATAAATAAAGGATTTAATCAATCGTTTTTGGACGAGCTAATGGCAAAAAACGACATAGTGTCCGTTATTTCCAAGTATGTGACATTGACAAGGCGTGGTAGCAATTACTGGGCATGTTGCCCATTTCATATGGAAAAAACCCCTTCAATGTCAATTAAGGAAGACGGACAGTTTTTTAAGTGCTTTGGCTGTGGTGAAGGCGGTAATGTAATAACCTTTGTTAAAAAGATTGAAGATGTTGATTTTTACAAAGCTGTAGAGATTTTAGCTCAAAATGCAGGCATGAAAATGCCCGAGTATGAAAACAACGACGAAATGCGCAAGAAAAAGCACGAACGTGACCGCATGTTGTCAGTATTAAATGCTACAAGTGATTATTACATTGCAAATTTAAACAAAGTTGAGGCCAATAAGCATGTTGATTATATTAAAAAGCGCGGCCTTAATGATGAAATGGTTAAGAAGTTTAAAATTGGTGCATCGCTGGATTATAATGGGCTGATTAACCATTTAAGAAAGCTTGGCTTTACAGATAAAGAAATGATTGATGCCGGTGTTGCAACAAGATGGGAAGAGGGCGGAAGTTTACGAGATTTTTATGGTACACGACTAATATTTCCTATAATGAATGGCCTTGGCGAGGTTGTTGGGTTTAGTGGTAGAGATATGTCTAACGACCCACAGCGTGCAAAATATAAAAATAGTCCACAAACGTTGGTGTTTAACAAAAGTCAGCTTATATATGCATACAACTTTTTGAGAGATCTTAAAAAGTCAAAAATGTTGGATACAATCGTGCTTGTTGAAGGGCAGATGGACGTGATTGCTTGCCATCAAGCAGGTGTTACCAGTGCTATTGGTGTGATGGGGACAGCTTTGACATCAAACCATGCACGAGATTTGGCATATTTGTGCAAAAACATTATATTGTGTCTTGATGGAGATGGCGCGGGAGAGACTGCAACATATAAGGCTATAAACACATTAAAGCAAGCCAATATGAATGTAAGCGTTGTGCGTTTAACAAAGGCAAAGGACCCCGATGAATATATTAAAAAGTTTGGCAAAGATGCCTTTGTGGACGAGCTGTTTAAGGCAATTGATTGTATCGAGTTTATATTAATAGACTTGGCAAAGAAATATGATTTAACCAAAAGCGCTGATAAAAATAAATATATTAACGAAGCGTTGGAATATTTATCAAAACTATCAACCTCGTCCGAGCAGGAAATATATTTGTCGGTGTTAAAAGAAATTGTAAAAGTTCCAATTGATGCTTTAAGAAATACCTTGCATGGCTCACGTGAAGAAGTTAGAAGAGTTGAAACGGTTGAAGATGTAGAACTTAAAGCTAATGCCTTTGAGCCTTTGGCAAAAATATGTGTGCTAGCAAGTATACTATATGGCAAATCGGTCGAGCCTCATCAATACAACAACTTGTTTGAAACAGATGATGAGTATAAAAATATATACAACTACTTGATTGATAAGGTTGATAAAGGACAAGATATTAATATATCAACAATATATTCGTGTTTTGATATAGAAAAGGACAGCGTATGGGACAAGGTTATTAATTACAAATTCCCAGCGGAAGAAGTGTTTAATAACTATTTAAAAGACTGTGTTATAAGGTTACAAATCAACAAGCTTCGAGCAAAGAAGCAAGTTTTAAAGGTTAAGCTAGCATCTACAAATAATTTTGAAGAAAAATATGAGTGCTTGACTGAAATGAAAAATATAGATGAGCAAATTGCGCAATTTGAAAAGGATGTAAGATGATACAAATAGATAAAACTGATTATTTATACAAAACATTGCAAAATCTTGGTGTTGATGATAAAAATCTTGAGGATAAATATATAACCTTTGCTCAGGAAGGTATAATAAGTTCTAAAGATTTTAATAATCATTTACAAGCAAAGTTGGGTATGGAATATATGGGTGAGATTGATGAAAATCAATTTAGTGAAATTATAGATTATTATTGCGATATAAAAAAGAGTAAGGTTCCAGCTAAAAGTAAGATAACCCAACTATTAAAACAGTACAAGCAGGAGCCAACCGAACAACTAAAGTTGGAAATTATAAATTGCCAACTTAAAGATGTATTGCTAATTGCATGTGCTTACAAATTGACTAATGAAAATATAAACTTAGGCGATTTAGTTCAAACATGCAACATTGGACTAATGACTGCGGTTGAAAAGTATAACCCAAACGCTAAAATAAGTTTTGAAACTTATTTAAATTACTGGATATTAGATGCAATATATAATGAATTTACACAAGGAGAAAAAAATGGATAAAAATTTAAAAGAAATAGTATCAATGCTATTAGATGCATTGCACAAAAAGGGTCAAGATAGCATAAAAGAAGATGTTTTGTGCATGAAACTTGATGCATATAATTTAGATGCGGTTCAAATTGAAAAAATTAAAAATGAACTTGTTGCACAAGGTATTAAAATTATTGATGAGATTCCAGATGGAATGATTATTGATGATAAGGAGTTTGATGACATTGTTAGCCAAATCAATGTTAACGACCCAGTTAAAATGTATTTAAAAGACATTGGTAAAATTCCTTTGCTTTCGCCAGAAGAAGAAAAAGAGCTAAGCAAAATTTTGGTGGAAGGCGGCGAAAATGCAGCTTACGCTAGAAACCGATTAATTGAAAGTAATTTGCGCCTTGTTGTAAGTATTGCAAAGCGCTATCAAAACAAATACAACATGCAATTTTTGGATTTAATTCAGGAAGGAAACATTGGTTTATATCGTGCTGTTGAAAAGTTTGATTATACCAAGGGTTACAAGTTTTCGACATACGGAACATGGTGGATTCGCCAAAGCATCACACGTGCAATTTCTGACCAAGCACACACTATTCGTATACCTGTGCATATGGTTGAAACTGTATTGCGTTTGCGTCGTACCGAGCGTGATTTAACACAAGAGTTAGGCCGTGAACCAACCTTGGAAGAAATTGCCCAAAAGATGGAAACCACAATTGAAAAGGTGGCTGAAATTCAACGTATTTCTCAAGATCCAATTTCACTTGAAAGTAAAATTGGTCATGAGGAAGATAGCAAGATTGGCGATTTGGTTGTAGATGAAACAGCTTTGTCTCCACATGATGTTGCAATGCAAAATATGCTTAAAGAGCAACTTATGAGTGTGCTAGAAACATTAACCCCACGTGAACAAAAGGTTATACGCCTTCGTTATGGGTTGGACGATTCACACCCTCGTACTTTGGAAGAAGTTGGCCGTGAGTTTAGTGTTACGCGTGAACGTATTCGTCAAATCGAAGCTAAAGCGTTGAGAAAGCTTCGTCAACCATCTAAATTGAAAAAATTGTTAAGCGAAGAAGATGATGACAAGGGCGGAAACTTGTGGGGCAGAAGAATATAATAGTTCAGACTATATCAAAACTTAAAAGGGAAATAATATGAAAAATATTTTAAAAATTCAAGAACTAGAACGTCAAATTAAAAAAATCAAATCAAATGTTGATAATAGCCGTGAAAGTAAGTTGCTTGCAGAGTTTACAAAGGTTATGAAAGAAGGCAGAACATTTGTTAATAATATTGCAGACGTTTCAAATGAAATTATTAAGGAATTTAATGAAATCAATAAGAAATATGAAATGTTGACAGCAAAGTCAGAAATTACAGCTAAGCAAAAGCCTGAAACAACTGGTGCAAGCAATATTGGCAATTTGATTGATGATGCCAACTACTTAACTAGCGAACTTGCAATATTGGAGCAACGTATGCGTGATTTAACCGATAAAGGTGCAAGGTTGTTAAATGATTATAATACTGCAATGAATAAGCTTAAAGACACAAAGTCTAAATGCGATGCATTAAAGGATATGATTGCAAAGAAAAATGAAACCGCAATGCCAGAAATTAATGCAATTCAAGAGCAAATCAAACAATTGGAAGCGGGCGCTGATGCGGCGATGTATGAAAAGTACAAATCAATGCGTAAAGATAACATTTTCCCAGTGTTTGTTCATTTAAAAGCAAATCGTTGTGGCGGCTGCCAAATGGAACAATCTCTTAACTTTGTAGGTAAACTAAAAGAAAAGGGTATGTTGCCTTGTGAAGAATGCAGACGAATTATACTAGCAGATGAAAAATAGTAAGATTATATAAATCAATTCAAGTCAAGTGTAATTATTTAGAGCTTAAAATCATATTAATTAATATGAAAAAGTTCAAATTAATTATGTTTGACTTGTTTTTTGTTGTAAGTGGAATTGTTGGCGTAGGTTTTGCTACCGGCAAGGAAATTGAGCATTTCTTTTTAGGTGGCAAAAACTTGTATCTTGCGCTGGGCGTGTTTTTTGTGGTGTTTGTTGGGCTTAGTACATATATATTACATATCAAGAACAAGCACAATATTACAAATCTTACTGAACTAAACAAGTTGGCTTTTGGCAAATATTATGAAATTAGCAATATAATGTTGTTGATATTATTTTTGGTTACCAACGCGGCTATGCTTGCTGGGTGCGACAACATTATCAAAAATTATTTAGGCTTGAGTGTGCCTGTATTTTCATTGGTTCTTTCAATTGTTACAGTGTTTATTATCAATGGCGGAGTGGATAGGATTAAACACATTGCAAATGTTGTTATGCCATTTTTAATTGCCCTGATTATTATTAATGCATGCTGCAATATTGGTTCAACGTGTACGTATGATGGTAGTGTTGGTATTGATGTGGTTTTTCCAATAATATTTTGTTGTGAAAATTTTATGACTATTATACCGGTGCTAATCAATAGCAAGTCTAGTATAAAACCACTAAGCCTATTATCAGGGTTGGTGATATCAATAGCAATTGCGTTTTCTGCCATGGCAATATTTGGAGTTAATGCGGATATGCCAATGTTAAGCATTGCAAAAAATTTGGGGAATTGGTTTTTTGTTTTGTATTTGATGGGGGTTGTATTTGCACTATTTACGACATTACAAATTAGTGCGCACAGCTGTTTGGAAATCACGTCTAAAACCAAGCGTACAAAGTTTTTTGTAAGCGCTATAATTGTTTTGGTCAGTCAAATAATTGCGCATTTAGGATTTAATTTTATTGTAAGATATTTGTATTCAGCAATAGGAATTATGGGCGGGGCGTATTTATTTGCGCTGGTAATTAGATTAATATTTATTGACAGAAAAAAATAAATAAAAAAATACCATTTTAAATAAATTTAATAAAAATAAAATTAAAATTTATAAACAAGAAATATATTTAAAAATATAAATAAAACGCTTAAAAATAAGCTAAAATAATTAATTATTTAAATATTTTAAATTATAAACCATAAAATTTAATATATACTTTTTGATTGTTTTTTATTTTATTAATATAATTATTTGTTTCGTTGTAAGGAATATTATATAGGCTTATTTTATCGTACGAATATCTGGTGTCTTTTAGCCAATTGCGCACAACAGTTTCGCCGGCATTGTATGCGCAGATTGCTGTATATTTATTTTCAAAACGATTAAATAAATAATCTAAATACATAGCCCCAATATACAAATTATCTTCAGGGTTATATAAATCGAAACTTGAATAATTGAGGTTATTTTTTACGCAAATATATTGTGCTGTTGTTGGCAGCACTTGAGTAAGTCCAATTGCGCCTGCCGAAGATTTTGCGTTTGGGTTAAAGTTGCTTTCGGTTTTGATTAATGCGTAAAACAATGATTTGGGAATGTCGAATTTGGAGCACACATCCGTAACCGTGTTTTTATATTTTATAGGATATGAAAAACCAATATAGCAATTGTAGATTGAAACAATTACAAGTGTTATGTAAATTATGGTTAATATATAGGCTCCAATTTTTTGCATAATATAGTTTACGCAAACACGGGCATATTTATTTTAGTTATATTAAATTTAAATGTTGGTAGACAAAATTTGATTTAATATTGATTTTTAAAAATATATATGGTAAAATGTATATATGGAAAAACTTAAATTTTATAAAGACGGCGAAACATATTCTACTTCGCGTGGAAGGTGGTGTAAATACTTTTTTAATCAATCTGGTCAGGATGGTCTGCTGATGGTTGGCGAAACCGATGATTATTTTTATTTTACAATATCACTAAAGGAAGGTGTGTTAAGCGATAAATATTCAATTAACATAACTAACCGTAGCGCGTTATATAAAGCGTTAAGCCAAGTTGTACAAGGGTTTAAAATTATTGATGTGCTTGAAGAAGGTACACCCGAAAGGAAAAGTTTGAGATTTGAAAAGCAAAAAGATGATATAAAAATAATTTTTAATCTTACCGATGATGAAAGAGTGTTTTATACAATTGAATTTGCAAATTTGCGCAGGCTGGGCGATACCAGGTTTAAAGATTTGGTGTTTGAAGATGGGCGCAACTTTGATGTAGAAGATGAAAGAGATTTTAGATACAAATTTAAGGTTAGGCTTCATAATATGCTTAATAATTTGGAACAACAATATTGTGAAACGCAACAAAAGAATATTTAACTAAAGGAGAAGGTATGAATTACAATAACTTTAAGGATAAATTACAGTTTTTAGACACGACAATAAAAGTTGAAGATAAGGAAGAATGCGCTAGATATGAGGCATTGTTAAAAGAAAATAAAGATGGGCCTAAAGGGATTACATATATTACTAAATATGATGATAATGGTAATAGGTATTACGAGTTTTATAGGAAGGCGACAAATGAGGAAATTAAAACGCTTATCGAGATTGCCAATGCTAAAAGTTTAAAGCGAACAGGAGATGCGTTACACTTTTTTAAAATGCTAACAATTTGGTCTATGATAATTGGGGCTGTGAGTATGTTCTTTATGATTTTGTTTTCGTTATAGTGGAGGATTAAAATATGAGATTAATTAATTTTAACTTTGTTAAAAGTGCAAGCAAGCCGGTGGAGTTTATTGTTGATGAGCTTCCACAAG
Source organism: Candidatus Onthoplasma sp. (assembly GCA_045633705.1). Taxonomy (GTDB): domain Bacteria; phylum Bacillota; class Clostridia; order Christensenellales; family UBA1242; genus Onthoplasma. The sequence continues at coordinate 5,342 of JAZQYV010000008.1, read as the reverse complement.
TGGCGATAGTAGGCCGAAGCAATGTGGGTAAAAGCAGCTTGATTAATATGCTTGCAAACAACAAAAAGATGGCAAAAACATCAAGCACACCAGGCCGAACAAGGCTTGTTAACTATTTTAATATTGACAACAAGGTGTATTTGGTTGACTTGCCCGGCTATGGCTTTGCGCAAGCAAGTAAAAGCATAAAAAAAGAATGGGATAGGGTGCTTGATGATTATTTTAACAACACGCACAACTTAAAGCTTGTGCTGGTATTGATTGATAGCCGTCATCTCCCAAGCGACCTTGATGTGATGATGATTAACTATTTGGTAGAGCTAAATATTCCTTACCAAATAGTGCTAACAAAGGCTGACAAACTTTCACGTAGTCAGTTAAACAAAAATATCAACGATATATCCAATCATATTAGGCATAACAAAAGTATGTTTATAGCAACCAGTGCCGACAAAAAGCAAGGTGCTGAGCAAATTGCCGAAGCAATAGAAAAGGCGATAGCAATTGAATAATAGAAGAAAAGAAGTAGAATAGTTCTACTTCTTTTTAACAGCAGCAATAATAGCAGTAGGTATAACCTCTTTCAACCGCCTGTCTAATAGTTAAAAACATATACACATTTTTTGCGTGGGAGCAATATGGCTTGTGATAGCGAGTTCCATAAGGAGTTATGTATACCGTATGGGTATAATCATCTGCATCTTTTTGATTTGTTATGTCACGTACAGAATCGTCTTTCTCTATAGGCTCTAAATAATCTTTGCTAAAACTAGGAGATTGATAGGAAATGTCTTCATAATTTGCTTCTTGCAAGCAACCACAACAACAAATAGAAATAATTAATAAAACAAGCGATATTCCAATTTTTCTTTTCATATTTTTTCCTTGACTATATACATATTATAACCGGAAAATATCCGGAAGTCAAGATAAAATCCGTAAAATTTATGGGTTTTGTCTAAAAATCCGGAATTTTTACGATAATATAAGTATGATAGAAGTAAAATTTAGGGAAAGATTAAAAGAGTTAAGAAAACAAAATGGATTAACGCAAAAGGCTCTTGGTGAGAAGATTTGTGTTTCAGAAGATAATATCGGTGATTGGGAAAGGGGTAAAAGTGAGCCTAACATACAAGCTATTATGAATTTGTCCATTGCTTTAGATACAACTATTGACTATTTGTTAGGAAAGGATGAAATTTAAAAATTAATATACAAATAAAAGCGGACGTAATCCGCTTTTATATTTTTAATAACTAATATTTAATAATAACTGGAATGCGCGCTAACGATTATTGTTTGGGTTTGAACTTTGAGGGGCAACCGCTGTCGGGAACAGTGGCAATTCAAATGCACCCGGACAAACTGCATCGCCTGTAAATGGTGTGCAAGGTGGGATTGCTGTGTAGCCGTAAGATGGTATTATTACGTCAACGTCTGCCACGACCTTTAGTATTAATGTTACACAAAGGGTTACCGTGAAAACCCCATCAGCCCCTGCACTTGAGCCTATAATTGACGAAACATTTGCAAACGCGATTACATTGATTGGAACAATGGAAGGTTGTGGCACATACATAATCACATCTTGGCTAATTGTAACGGTTGCAGTACCAGTTCCTGCCACACCATTAGCGTCAGTATATGTTACAACTACAGGGATATTAATATCTGCCTGCACTCGTGCAAAATTTGGCCTATCATCAAACCTTGTAATTACAAGGTTAGTTACCTGCGCTGGTGCAGTTGTGCTATATGCGCTTATGTAAGTAAGTGGAAATGCAGGGTTTTCGGGGCTAAAAGTAGTAACGGTTAGCCTATAATTTTCAAGTTGGGCTTGATACATACATGCATCAAACACTTTAGTAACCTGCACAGCAATTCGTTCACATAAACCATTTAATGGGTTGTTAGTGCTTCCAGGGAAAATGCCTGGGCGACTATCAGTATAAAAAGACATTTATTACCTCCTAAAATCTATAATGTATTGTATGAATATCGAATTTTATTTGTGAATTTAGATTTTTAAAGTGTAAGATACTTGAAACTGGATTAAAAGTTTGTTATAATAATATTATGAAAATATATTCTATATCCGATTTACATTTAGATATAAACAATACCAAACCTATGAGTGTGTTTGGTCCTGTTTGGCATAATTATATTGAAGAAATAGTTGAGGATTGGAACGCAAAAGTATCTGATGATGATGTTGTGGTGCTGGCTGGCGACTTTAGTTGGGCTATGAAGCTTGATGAGGTGGTGGCGGACTTAAAGTGGCTCGATAGTTTAAAAGGGATTAAGATATTAATACGGGGCAATCATGACTATTGGTGGAAAAGCCCTAAAGCAATACGTGAAATATTGCCTAAAAACACATATGTATTACAAAATGACGCTATAAAGATTGGTGATTATATATTTTGCGGTAATCGTGGTTGGCAAATACCTGAAGGGCAATATAATACAGAGGAGGACCAAAAGATTTATGCGCGTGAGATTTGTAGGCTAGAATTATCATTACAAGCGGCTAAAAAGATGCAAGAGAACGACGAAAAGATTGTGTTTGTAACGCATTATCCGCCATTTAACACCAAGCGTGAGCCAAGCGCATTTACTGAAATGCTTGAAAATTATGGCGTGCATAAGGTGATATTTGGGCATTTGCACGGATATATTCACCCAAAGATGTATTTTAACGAAATTAACGGCATCAAATATTATTTAACTAGCTGTGATGCGGTTAAAAACAAGTTGGTGGAGGTCGAGTAACTTGTTACTAAATATGTGCAACAATGATGCAAATTTTTAAATATTTAATATACTAAAAGTATCTAGTAAAAATTAGGTACTTTTTTTAATTTGCATATTGACAAATATTGTATTTGTGGTATAATTACGATGAAAGGATAATAAGGAAAGATTATGGAACAATATATTATTGAATTATTTCAAAACATTAGCTTATTAACTGCAGTATTACTGGGTGCAGGTCTTTTGTTGTGTGTGGTTGAAGTATTTGTGCCAAAAGTTGGGCTTACCGGCGTGCTTGGTATTGTACTATTGGCGTGCGGACTAAGCTCATACCATTTGGACGGTTTTAAGCTAAAACAATTGGTTGGGTTATTAGCAATAATTGCATTGGTACTTGCTTTATTTATTATAGTAGAGTTGGTGTTAGAGGCAAGAGGTATTATAAAAAATCCTAACAGGCATCAATTTCGTACTTATAGCAAATTAGATTTAAATGACTTGATTGGTAAATTTGGCAAAGCTGTTACCAATATTGATTATGGAGGCACTATCGAAATAGATGGTAAGCTATATTATGCTATAACAGATGTTGTGATAGCAAAAGATAAACTTGTGCAAGTTGTAGGGGTTCAAAATAATGCTTTGGTGGTAAAGGCAAAGTAAAATACAAAGGAGTTTTATTATGAACAATTTATTGGCGTTAGCACCTATTTGGTGGGTAGCAATTATAGTTGGTGCGGTATTGTTAATTGCTTTAACTGTAGTTACATTTATATTAGTACCAATGCAAACATGGTTTAGGGCATTAATGTCAGGAGCTCATATCAGCATGCTTAGATTGGTTGGTATGAAGTTAAGAAAGGTAGACTATAAAAAAATTGTAAATCAATACATTTTGGCGCGTAAGGCTGGCATTAAAATATATGATAATGAAATAGAAACTCATATGATGGCAGGCGGAAACGTTGAAAAGGTTATTGACGCGCTTATTGCAGCTCATAGTGCAAAGTTGGATTTGACTATTGAAGAAGCTATGGCGATAGACCTTGCAGGACGTGATGTTGTGCTTGCAGTGCAAACAAGTGTAAAGCCAAGAGTTATTAAAACTCAACGCATTTCAGCAATTGCTCGTGACGGTATTGAAGTTAAGGTAATTGCACAGGTTACAATCAAGGCAGAACTTGACCATATTATAGGTGGCGCTGATGAAGAAACTATTTTGGCGCGTGTTGGCGAAAGCGTGGTAGCGAGTGTTGGTAAAGGTCCAACCCATGGCGATATAATGTCCAACCCTTCAGTTATTTCAAAGGGTATGAACCCTAGAGAGATTGAAAAGGGAACAGCCTTCCGTATTATGTCAATTGACATTTGCGATATTGATGTTGGTGAGAACATTGGCTCAAAACTTCGTATTGATGAGGCGGAAGCCAAAAAGCGTATTTCACAAGCCGCTGCTGAAGAACGTAAGGCTCAAGCGATTGCACATGAGCAAGAAATGAAAGCAAAAACTCAAGAAATGAAAGCAGTTGTTTTGGCTGCAGAATCTAAAGTGCACGAGGCTATGGCAGAAGCACTAAAAAAAGGTAAAGTTGGCGTGATGGATTATTACAAAATGCAAAATGTTCAAGCTGACACCAATATGCGCAACTCGTTTAGCAATTCTAAAGAAGCAAAGGCTGACCGTGGCGGGCGCCCAGGACGTCCAGGAGATATGGGTGGAATGATGTAGGTAGCCTATGCTAAAATGGATAATTTTTGCAAGTATTGCTTTGATTGTTGTTGTGTTAGTAATTAAGATAATCAAAGTAATGCTTAAAACTGAAAAAGAAAGTAAGCAAAAAGAAGCAGCAGAACCAATCAAGGAAGAAGAGTACAAGCCGGAACAAGTCCCAGCTGATATGCGCTCGTCAAGCGCTGGCATTGTTACAGATATGTCAAATAATGTTAACGATAATAACGATACGGAATATGATTTTGACATGTCGGGATTTTCGGACCATGATGATGAAGAGTTTTTTGATTATAGCTCACATATGCATAATCATAAAAATAGGAAGCGTAAAAACATGCCAGATGTCGACTTAGATGGTGAGTTTGCTGATGACTTTGAATATCAACCAACCAACTTTGATTATCTAACTAGAGAACCACGCAGGCAAAACAAGAAAAAACCTGTTAGTACCGAATTGAACGAACTTTCAACTGAATTGAAAGTACTTATGTTGAGCGATATATTTGATAGAAAATTCTTTGATTAAAAAACTAAATAAATGATAAAAATACCGAATAAATTGATTTGGTATTTTTTAATAAAAAACCTAAAAATATTTTTAAATTAATAAAATTTAAAAAAAATATTAAAAATTGCTTAAAAAATAAAAAATGCACACAAAACAAGCGTTTAAATAGGGTTATTTTGAGATAATAAAATTACTTATCTTTTATTTAATATTTTTATTTGTAATTTACATTTAATTTGGGTAATAACTAATCAAATGTAAATATTGTTTGTTTTTTATCCCATTTTAGTATATAATATATAAATATATATTATATTGTCAAAGATACACGCAGGTTGATACCTAATT
>JAZQYV010000007.1:0-50602 GCA_045633705.1 Candidatus Onthoplasma sp. | reverse complement strand
AAAAAATAGCAAATTAAAAACCTCATATAGATTGATTGGAATTTTGGTAGCCTTAATTGTTGTGATTTGCATTGTTCAAACTGTAATAGATGTAAAATACGAGAAAACAATTGAAATATTAGGAAATGTTAATCAATTTTTCCAATATGCAGTGACAACGATATTAGGATACTTGTTTGCAACAAAAAAAGATGATGATTAATACATAAGGAGGATGAATTATTTCATTCTCCTTTTTTACTACAAATTTGACAACAAACAGGGTGATTTTAGGTGATTTTTGATGAGTTTGGATGAATTATTTTTTGAGTTGAAATTTTGTGTTGGTTTTGAGAGTGGATTTTTATTGAAAATTTTTAACAATTGTTGTCAAAATGAAAAATAGTTCAAATCTATCCCGGGAATTGAACATTGAAAAAACCCTTATAAAATAAGGGTTTTCTATGGAGCTGTTACCGGGATTCGAACCCGGGACCTCCACCTTACCAACTTAAAATAAAATTGATAAAACTTGTGCCCTGCCTATAAAATTGCACCAATTTATATAACAAAAACACATCATTAAAAATATTTACTATCAAGCAAAAGAGAAATTTGACACCTATTGACACCTACATAGGTGTTTTTTGCTATTTTTATCGTCCTAATACTGTCTAAAACTTTTTATATTGTTCTTAAAATTTTTAAATCTATGGTGCAAATTAAGTTAAAATAGTGTATAATAGAAAAGAAAAATGTTGGAAAAAGTTTAAATAAGAAACTATTTTATTTAATAAAAATTATGATAATCAAAGGAGAACTGTATGAAATTTTTAAGCATTACAATTAAAAATTTTCGAAATTTTGAAAACATAATAGATTTGCAACTAAATAATCGAAATATCTTTTTTGGAATGAATGATGTTGGCAAATCTAATTTTTTGGCAGCTTTACGATTTTTATTCGAATATAATTTTAGAAAAAATGGCTTTCAATTAACTGATTTTCATAATTTGGATTGTGAAAATAAAATGATTGAAATTATTGTTAAAATTGATATTTCTGAAGATGATAAATATTCAAATATGTTAAGAGCAAAGGCGAAAGGTGCTATAAGTTCTAATACTACTGAATTTTACATAAAAGCGAATTCTACTTACAATGGGGATTTAAAGCAATATTTGTGCGAATTAAGGTGGGGCTCAGAACTAGAAGATTTAGAGTTAATCAATACAAATAATAGTTTTTCTGATTTAGATAGATTATTTGACGTAGTCTATATTGGTAGTTCAATAGATATTGAGGTCTTATTTAAAAAACATTTTACAACTTTAGTTAAGAAATCTAATGATGATTTAGAAGAAATAAAAGAAGCTGCAAACAATTTAAAGCTGAAATATAAAGAGCTTTCAAGTGTAAAGTCAATAGAGACTGCTCTTGATGCTGAATATAAAAAATTTGCAAGGAATGGGTTTAAATTAACACTTTCTCCCACGGATATTAACATAGACCCTTATAAAAATATTGTTCCTATGTTAAGTAAAGGTGAAGAAAGTAAAGATTATCCTTTATCAGGCGACGGACAAAGAAAGATATCTGCTTATGCATTAACAAGATTAATTTCTTTACAGAACAATAAAAAAATACATTTATTTTTAATAGAAGAGCCGGAGAATCATTTACACAGGACATCGCTTTTAAAATTATCTCTATCAATATTTAATGAAAGAGAGTATCCCTATTTGTTTGTTACAACACATTCGTCAGAATTATTAAGTGAGATGGATAATGTGAATTTAATAAGAATATATGGAAATCCTGTAATTGCAAAAAGTTGTTTTTACCAAGTTCCAGAAGAATATTTAAGACTAAAAAATATATTAAACTCTAACTTGGCTTCTGCTTTATTTTATAATAAAGTTTTACTTGTTGAGGGTCCATCAGAACTTATTTTATTTGAACATATATTAAAAAACAAATATCCAGAATACAAATCAGAGGGCAATATAATACTACCTGTTAATGGAACAGGCTTTGAAAATTATATCAAAATATTGTCAACAATTGGGATAAATGTGATTATTAAAACCGACAATGATTTAAGGCAAAAACGAAATTTAGATGGGTTTGAATTATTAGGATTGAATAGAGTCAGAAAAATATTAAGAATATATCAATCATTAGGCATAGAAACCGACTTGGATATTGTTCTTAATGATAATGTTGATTCAATAAATCCAACTGAAATAAAACAACAAATATATACCAACAATCTTGAAAGTTTTGCAAATATTGAAAGTGAATATAAAGTTTTTTTATCAAAAATTGATTTGGAAAATGATTTAAATGAAGTTCTTGAAGAAGAAATGAAAAATTATTTAAATACAGATAATGCTGTTGAATACTTACAAAAAAACAAGATGAAAAATATGGCGGAACTGGTAACTTTTTTGAATGACGACGATTTAACGAAGATAATTGAGCATCCTAATTTTAAATGTGTAAAGGAATTAATATAATATGAAAAAATTTGAATTCTCTAAAACACAAAAAGATATAATAAAAGATTTAGATGGTAGTATAGTCGTTTCGGCTAGTGCAGGAACTGGTAAAACCGGTGTTTTAGTTGAAAAAATAAAATATGAGTTAGAAAATAATTTAAGCGAAAAAACAATTGCTGGTATTACATTTACCATAAAAGCGGCAAATGAAATAAAAGAAAGGTTAAATAATTCTAACGAGGATTTATTTATAGGAACGAATAATTCCTTTGCAATACAAGAAATAATTACACCTTTCATGTGGGATGTATATGGTAAGAATTTTAAATTTGATTTTGATGCCAATTACCTAATCAAAGTTAACACTTTTGAAGAAGGAATAAAGTGTTTAAAGGATAATAAATCAGTTTGTTCATATTGTGATAATAAAAAAAATTTTGTATTTGAACTTGCATTAGACATATTAAAAAAATCCGAAGCAGCTAGAAAGTTTTTAAAAGCAAAATATTTTAAACTTTTTATTGATGAATATCAAGATTGTGACAATTCAATGCATAGTTTTTTTATGTATATCAAAGATATTTTAAATATAGATTTATTTATTGTTGGAGACAACAAGCAAAGTATTTATATTTGGAGAGGCGCTGCCCCTGGTCTTTTTAACAGCTTACTAGAGAAAGATGATTTTACAGTTTATTATTTACATGAAAATTTTAGGTGTGCGAAACAAATTCAAAACTTGTCATTTCTTATAAATTCTAGCACTGCACAATATTATGAGAAATGTGAAAATGTGGATTCTATTGTAATATTAAATTATAATCATACAGACAAAATCGAAGCAATCAACAATATTTATGATAGAAATTTAAAAACAGCAATACTCACAAGAAAAAAAGCAGATGCATTAAAGTGTTCTGAAGAGTTAAATTCATTGGGGAATAATTTTCTATACATACCGCAATTACCAATAGATGAGTTAACATCAAGGGATTCATGGTTGTATTTTGCAACTGCAGATTACTATTTTACTAAAAATATTTATGTTTTTTTTGAATATATTCCTACTGAGGGTGCTGATAAAAAAGAGTTGGATGAAGCAAATAAAAATTTAATAAAAGTAAAGTTGGATGAATTCTTTGATTTAATAACAAATGAAGAACTAGCCTTCCAAAAATTAAAAGAAGTAGCTGATTTATATGAAGTGCCATGTTTAATTGAACATACGAAATTATTAATAAATACAATTTCAGATAATTCTAATAAAGTCGCATTTTTTAATGTGGGGAAGAGTAATCAATCAATGACTGCGCATTCGTCAAAAGGAAAGGAATTTGAGCAGGTCATAATGTTTGCTGAGGATTTTGATAATATTGACCAATTAGGAGAAAATTTAAATCTTTTATATGTTGCCATTACAAGAGCAAAACAAAAACTAATTATTCTAACATCTGGATTAAACACTAAACTAATAAATTTTTTTAAAGTCAAATTTGAAGAATCAAATGTTAAAGGAAATGAGGTTTTTGTTCTTAAAACGTTTAAAAAAGAAGACTAGGAGTAGTCTTCTTTTTATATGTAAATTATTGTTTTGTTTTGCTTTTGAGCATATTTGAGAGTGCGATAAGCACCACTTTTGTAAGTTTCTTCTATGTGGCAGACAAGAATATCACAGTTATCAATAATCCATTCGTTGCGCTTTACTATTTTTTGTTTGTAATGTAATTCTTCTATCTCTGGGAGTATAGAGCCATCATAACAAGATGGCAGTGCGTATTTGTCTTTTTCGTGATGATAGTATGTTAAAATGCGAATAAGTTTTATATGAGGATACTTGTGTTTAAGTTGTAGAACTGCACTAGCACACTTTTTATCGAAAGCACCATAATTGCCATCATAGAAAATTGTATAACCTTTTTGTATTAGTTCTTCTAAAACTTGTGGAAGTTTATCTTCAACTCCTATACAATGCCATTCATAACGATGACCTGCAAATGCAACAACTTTTTCTTTATTTGCTAACATATATGCTACTTATTTAGATGGTTAAAAACAAGCATATATTTGCCACACAATTATATATTAAATGGCAAAGAGTTAAGGATTTATTGGTTGTAATAGCCATATAAAATCTTAAAATTGACAAAATTTCTAGTGAAATATAGTAAAATTATTAAAAATAAGCATAAAAAAGACCACCTAATATATAATTAGATGGTCTTTTATTTTATTTATTACCTTTAGCTCGGTTATGTGTTTTACACAACATTTCACAGTTTTCAATTCCTGTCTTTCCGCCATTACTCCAAGCAGTAACATGGTCTGCATCCATTTCATTTAATTTATAAATTCTTACATTGTTTGAGTTGTTTCCAATAGCGCAAAGAGGACAGTTTGAAACACCTTTTTCTGTTGCTATTTTTGTTTGTAGTTTGTATTTAGTTTGTTTTGTTACATCATCAAACACTCGAATATCTAATAATTTAGAATCTACACATCCACCCAAGATATATTCAAATACACCTTTACGATTCTTTACAAAGGGGTCACTGTATAATTGATTGACTAATTTTGAAACTTCTTTTGGATTATATGAGTTTTTATGATATTTTTCATAAAGTTGACCCCATTCTAATCCTTTCATTTCATTTTCAACATCATCAAATACGCTTGAAATCCAATCAATAACACTTGTAAAATATGCTTTAAGTTCATTTATATTATTATCATTCCTATGTTTGCTCATATACTTGTCAATATTATCTTCATCTTCATAACCTTTACTAATCCAACTTAGAGCAGTTCTTAAAAAGTCTTGTCTTAAAACATTTCCAGATATATAAGCACTCCATTTTTGAATATTAGCATTTTGACTATTACTAAATTCTTCTTTTGCTTTTGTAACAAATGGACCTGAATGAACAGCATTTGCTAATTCTTGTTTATTTAGCGGAACACCAACTATGTTTATTGTTTTAAACCATTCTTTTATTTCAGGTTCAGTTCCTTCACAAATATAAATTGTTAATTTTGTTTCTTTGATAAACTTTTTTATATCATCATCTAAACCTTCAAAATAGTGTGGAATACCATTTTTATCTGTTATGGCAAATTTATTGGTTAAAAATCTTCCTATACTAGTTATTCTTTGTTGTCCGTCCAATACTTCATATTTATCTTCACTAACTTTGTTAAAATATATAAGTCCGATTGGATATCCTTTCAAAATAGAATCTATTACGGCAACATCCTTTTTGCCATCAGCATATATGTAATTTCTTTGATATTCTGGTTGTATTACCAACTTGCCAGATAGACCAAATAATCCTTTGCCTTCATATTCATTATAAACAAAGCCTTTACAAATATCATCAATTGTTATATCGGTTCTTAAATTAGTTTTCATTTGTTCGTCTCCTAATTAAAATTCTTGTGTATGGTGCTACCAAATATTTTGAATTTTCACTAATATAATAAATTTGGTCAATTGGTTTTTCTTCTTGTTCTATGGTCAATACACAATTTATAGCTCCACCGTTTTTTATTGTTCCATCTTTCATGACTTTTTTAGGGTTAATATAATCTTTATTTGGTGTAAAATTTTCTCTGGAATTTCCTAAGGCAATCAATTCAAATTGTTCTGGATTATATTTTTCCAAGAAACTAATAGGAACACCCATAACACCTTCATAATCTTTTGGAATGGCATCTGTATAAGGGATTTCAATTGCATCATAGTTATCATATTTTTGATAACCTTTCTCTCTTACTTCTTTATGCTTACTAAATTTTATGTTGTCAGCCATTGTCATTAACTGCAGTGGTTGGTGTCTTCTTCCGTGGTCTATGTTTGTAAACCAACAAGCAGGTATGTTTTTCATATTAACACCATTAATAACTTTATCAACATCAAAGCTGTTTTTTGTTTCAAACCATAATCCGCCACTCCACTCTGTTTTTCCAGACCAAATCTCATTTGTTTTAAATAATGGGAATATGTCTCTCCAACCAATTATGCTTTTGTTTCCAATAATTAAGAATTTCTTTTTTGCATCTAGTGTCCAAGATAAAAACTCAGAAAATAATGAAAAAGGTGGATTTGTGACAATTATGTCTGCTTCATCTCGCAATTTAATAACTTCTTCACTTCTAAAATCGCCATCACCTTTCATATATGACCATTCTAAATCGTTGATATCTACTTTCCCTGAACTATTTGTATCTTTCGACAATGTAAATATTTTACCGCGAGATTTTGTCTTTGTTTTGTCAAATTTAGGTGACTTTTCTTCAAATAATGAAAGTTGATAAGGGCCTTTAAAGTTTTTGCTAGCATAAGCATAACTTGTGCTTATAAGTTTTTTCAATCCTAAACTTTCAAAGTTTTGAGCAAAAAATCTTGTAAAATTACTCCATTCAGGGTCGTCACAAGGTAAAAGAACTATTTTATCTTTAAATACATTGGCATTGTATTCAATATAGGCATTTACTTCTTTTTGAATATCTTCATATTGAGTATAAAACTCATCAAATTTTGCATTTTTGGCCTTTGATAATTTCTCGTTAGGCATATATTTTCTCCTTTGTCTAGCGAGAAAATATATGGTTCATTAAATTCACCATTAGACCATCTAATAAAGTATTTTACGGATTAAATTTATTTATACTCATCCAAATAATTTAGATTTTGTCATTTATTTTTGATTATTTGATACATTTTGAATAAAAGTATGCTATAATTAATTTAATAGTGGAGAAAAAAGACCACCTAATACTTTATTAGATGGTCTTTTATTATGAAATTTAAAATTTTTTTTGAAAAACTTTCATCAAATTTAATTTACTCACTTAATTTTTCGGTTTTAAATGTCCTTTTAATAATAGAGGGGCACTCAAAAACAAGTAAAATTATTAAATGGAGGAATTAAAATATGAAACTACATGAATGGCTTGATACTTGGCTTAATAAATATGCCAAGTTATCTATCAAGCAAAGAACTTATCTTCAATACAAAGAAAGTATTGAAAAGCACATCAATCCTATTTTAGGAGATTATGAATTAACCGACCTTTCTGCAAATGTTTTGCAGGAGTTCGTTATTCAAAAATTAGAAACTGGCAACTTAAAAACTGGTAAAGGTTTATCTAGCAACTCTGTTATTGGAATTGTTGGAGTTTTAAAACAAGCATTACATCAGGCACTTGTTTTAGAAATGATGACAAAAGACAACTCAAGCTTAATCAAAATGCCTACTGTTCAAGAAAAGTTGATTGAAGCTTTTGAGATTGAAGAACAAAACAAGGTTGTTGATTATTGTATGGCTAGCAAAAAACCTAATCATTTTGGTATAGTGTTATGCTTTTATACAGGACTAAGAATTGGCGAATTACTTGCACTTACTTGGAATGATATTGATTTTGATAGAAAAATAATGTCGATAAACAAATCTGTCTTTTACACTAAGATTAATGGTAAGTATGAAACTGTTATTGACACCCCTAAAACAAAACATTCAATAAGAGTTATACCTTTGCCTAAACAAATCTTGGACAAGCTTAAAGAGATTAAAAAATCTTCAACATCTAAATATGTTCTTACCACAAGAGATAATAAAATGGTAAATGTGAGAACATATCAAAGAACATTTGAAAGAATCCTTAAAAAGTTAAATGTAACTGTTAGGAACTTTCACTCACTTCGTCATACTTTTGCTACACGTGCTATTGAAATGGGTATGGATGTAAAGACTGTATCAGAGATATTAGGACACAATAGCCCTGTGATAACTCTTAATAGATATTCGCATTCTCTAATGTCTTACAAGACTGAAATGATGGCAAAGATGGGCAAAATGTTAGATAAAAAGTAAGCACTTGTGGAAAATTTTCCCCATCGACAATATATGACAAAACTTGTCATCTAAAATCCCACAATTCGGATTTATCTTATGCTATAATCTGATTATGGAAGAACAAATGAGAATTTATCGTTATTACGATAAGATTAATGGTAAAAATGTTTATTTAAAAGTAACTGATGAAGTTGCTAAGTTTTTGCAGAATAGCGATAAACAAATGCAAAGACAACAAGAGGAATGTTATGAGCATAACATCTCTTTAAACAAAGTTTTATATGAAGACGATGACGATAATCCTATAACATTAGAAGATGTTGTGCCTGATAGAACTGATGAAGAAATTCAAGAGTTTTGCGAGAGGTGTTTTAGAAATCAAAGACTTTATAGATTAGTTTGGAAGATTGTTGAAAAACTTACTGAGAAAGAGCAAAAATTAGTCGATGATATTTATATTTATGAAAAACCTCAAGCAGAGATTGCAGATGAATTAGGACTTTCTGAAAGTGCAATTTCGCAAGCTCATGATAGAATGTTAACTCATTTAGCATACTTCTTCTATACCGATAAAGAATTTATGCAAATGGATTTATATAAAAGGAATGAAAGGGAATTTAAATACTCTTTAATGGAAGTTGTTAAGGAAATGGATAAAGAAGAAGGTCTTGAAATTAATCTAAATAGTGTTTATGACCTTGTAAAAGATAATACTCAAATGCTTAAAATGATAAGCAGTTTAGGTATAGAAATAAACGAGACTCAAAAAGAAATTTTTACAACTATAAACAGAGTTGTAAGGCAAACATTAGATGATTTGAATTTAGATTTTGGAGAACAAAATATTTTAACAATTCCGCAAAATTTAGACATGCCTGATGTTGGACAACTTTTAAAAGATTTAACAAAACCAAAGAAAAAATATAATAAAGATAAAAACAATAATTAACAGCCTTTACTTGTTTGGCTGTTTTTTGTTTGCCCCGGAATTTAATATATAAAAGATATTATTTAAAGAAATTTGAATAGAAAGATAGATTTTTATAGTTAGCAGGATAAGAGTTGTATGCATTTGCCCATGTTTTAGTGTCGTAAAGTCCCTAAAATAAAGGGGGCTTGACGTATACACTTTTTGAACCCCCATGTTTGCAAATTTGCATACACTCCCTTATTCCGGCAAGTAGAAAACCTACTTCCATTTTTGGCTTTTAGAAGCCAATTTTACATTGCTCGATGCAAGTAAATTTTAGAATTCATAGAACAAAAATTTAATGCAAGAAGGAATGGTGAAATATGAATTTTAATAATAACAATCAATTGAATGTTGATAACTTAATAAAAGCGGAAGTTGACCGATTAACAACTAAATACAATAAAGATTTTCTTGATTGTGAGGACCTAATAAAGATAACAGGTCTTGGTAGAGATAATGTTAGAAATTTGATGAGAAGTAAAAACTTTCCAACAACAAAAGTTGGCAAAAGACAAGTTGTAAGTGTGCTAAATTTTGTTACTTGGCTTACTTTAAATAACAACACAACCGAGGTGCAAAATGGCTAAGAATAAATTTGTAAGTAAAACTCGCAGGGCCAATGGCGAAGGAAGTATATTTCAAAGAAAAGATGGTCGTTGGGTTGGCAACATAACTATCGGTTATGATGAAAAAGGACAACAAAAAAAGAAAACTGTCTATGGTCATAGTCAAGCTGAAGTGGCAAAGAAATTATTTGAATTAAGTGGCAGAATTAAAAACAATTCCTATGAACTAGTGGAAACCAAAAACTTTGGAGAACTTATGTCAGAGTGGCTATTAGTATTTAAGAAAAGTGCTGTTAGTCCAAGAACTTTTGAGGGTATAATCAGAAACTTTAAATTGCACATTGAACCACAAATTGGAAATATGAAAATCTATGATATTGATACATTTGTTATCCAAAAACTAATAAACAATTTAATGGACCAAAATTACAGCAACAATACTATAAAGAAAAATAAACACTTAATAAGTCAATTCTTTGAGTATGCCATAGACAACAAATGGATTGCTATCAATCCTATACTTAAAGTTAAAATAAGAACTCGTGAAAGAAATGTTGAAAGTAAAAGTGAAAAATATAAAGCACTACCACCTGAAATAAGAACAAAGTTTTTAGAAGCTTTAAGTAAGGATGATGCGAACTTTATTAAACCACTTTGCATTTGTTTAATGTTCTCAGGACTTCGTATTGGCGAAGCTCTTGCTCTTAAATGGCAAAACATTGACTTTGAGAATAAAACCCTCAAAATCGAACAAGCAATAACACAAATTCCAAAGTTTGATAGCGAAGGCAATGTGATAAATCGTATAACGATTGTTGGAGACACAAAAACAACTTGTAGTGTCCGAGAAATACCTGTTGCAGACATAGTTATAGAAACTCTTAAAGAGTGGCGAGAAAAGCAAAATTTAAGACAAAAAACAAATAAAGAAGTTACAGTAGACTTAACAGCTAGAACTTCTTTTGTTTTTGCAAATGATGATGGAAGTGTTAGAAGCTACTCTGGTACACGCAAAATCTTTGATAGGTTTAAAAAAAGAAATAACTTACACAAATCTAATGTTCACTTTCATGGACTAAGACATACATTCTCTAATATGTTGTTTGAGATGAACGAAAATCCAAAAGTTATTCAACAACTGCTTGGTCATAGAGATGTTAAAACTACAATTACAGTATATAACTCTGTGGATAATGAATATATCAGGCAAACAACTGAAAAGTTTAACGAGAAAGTTAAAGAAGACCAACTCATACTTGAACAAAAGAAAAGAGAAGAAGTTTTAGAAGAACGAAAAGAAAAATTTGTAAAAGATATGTCTGACGATGAATTTGACGATATGCTTCAACAACTTATGGAAGAACGAAAGGAACGAAGGCGTAGAAAACAAAGTGATATGGAAATGTAGAAAATATATTAGATATATGCTATAATACTAATATGGAGTACATATGATTAATAGTTTTAATGAAATATTTCAAGATACATTATATTTTTCTTTCATTTTAAGAATTAAAAGAAAAGTAGAAAATATTGAAGCTAAGATATATTTAACTAAGTTTTTAAAAAATATATCTGCAGTATATCTTTATGAATTGGCTTGCTTTTTAAATCAAATAGGAGTTTGTTCAAAAGAATCTTTATTTCAACCTAATATGTTGCCAAAAGTGTATAATGAAAGACAATGGATAAAACAAACAACTTTAAATTCTGACAAAATGAAGAAAAAATTACAAGCGATGGGAATTGATTTCGAACAATTAGTTTATGATGTAAATATTGTTGTAAAGTCATCCGAACTTATAGATTTAAACTTTGATGAATATGAAGAAAATAATGATGTATTATTTTGGAATGATATATTTTCAACAATAGAAAAGATACCTAAAATAATTTTTGGGGCTATAAATGTTGATGATGAAGTTGTTAACGGATTCTATGAAATGCTTGATGAAGAAGCTTTAAAATATGTAGATAAATTTGAACAGGCATTTAGTGGTAAAAGATATTCTTATTCAGCAAACAAATTGTTTATGAAAAATTCATTATTGTTAGATGATAAAGTCTTAATTTTATATAGATATAGATTAATTTCTTCGATAATTAAAGTTGGAGACATTCTTAAGGGAGTTCCTTTAAATATAAAGTTAAACAATATTTTCAACATATATTTGCCTAATTATATAAGAAAGTTAAAAGCAATTGTAATTTCTATTGTGGGAAACGATTTAATCAAGTTGGAAACTAATTTTACAAAAAGTATATGTATGGAACTCGAAGAGATAATAGATTATAAAGATTTTTATAAAATAAATAGAAAACTTAGAAATAATTGTCATTATAAAGATATAAGTGATTTATCTGTAGAGGATATAAAAATTTTAGATATTTATCAAGAAAAGTATTTAAGATTTTTAGACCGTAACTTTAAGGATAATTTATTTGTAGATATAGATGATGAATGTATTAGAATGACTAATTTTTTAAAAGCATGTAGGAAAGAAGGGCTTTCAAAAAAAGAAATAGATAAAGATTATGCCAATTTGTATTATAAATTTTATTTTACTGGGAAACTTAATTGAAGGAACTAAGAGCATTTAATAAACTATGTACCTAAATGTACCTACGTGTACCTGAAAAGGCAGTTTTAGAAAGATTTTGACCGACTTTTGAAAAATCAAAGGTCGGTCATTTTTTTGCTTTTTTATGTACCTACGGAGCATTTGTAGGTACATTTTTTAATTTTTTGTGGAAAGAATTTTGAAGTTTTTAGAAAAAGAAAAACCCTTGAAAGTGCCTATTTAAAGGGGTTTTCAAGGGTTTAATATGTGGAGCTGTTGACGGGACTTGAACCCGTGACCTCTGCCTTACCAAGGCAGTGCGCTACCGACTGAGCCATATCAGCGTATTAAGATTTTTGATTGTTGTGATTTTAGCCAGGTAGACATTACCAAGGTGGTGCTCTGCCTATTGAGTCTTAACAGTATAAGCTCAATTCCAACATCAAATATTAACAGTAAAAAACGAAAACTTTATTTGATAAAGTTTTCTTATAAATTTAAAAGAATTCACAATTTAATGTGAATTATTCGTTAGTTGGTTTTAAAAGCGAATATATTATATTGATATTACATGTTATAAAAAACCGCGCCTGCAACACCGTTGGTAAATATATAAGATCCTTTGGTGTTCAAACGCGGTTGGTTTTGGCGGAGAGTTAGGGTGTTTATACGAAAAATTTAATTCTTATTTCTTATTGTGTTTTAGTGGCAAAATATAATAACACACAAAATCAGGCTCAGCGTAAGTATAATTAACATTTCCCAATTTATCAATAATTCCGATCACTGTGTTTAGAAATCTATCTGTTCCTGTAAATTTTAACATATTGTGATTATATAATTCTATAGAATTAATAATTACACCATCCTCTATATGAATTTCTTCAGTTTGCCCCGTCGTTATATTTGACTTAACAATTAGATTGTCATTATTAATTGCGTATACAGATATTCCAGCATGAATAATTTTGTTAGGATGTGTACCAGTATATATATTTAGAGCAATTTGTTCAAAATTATACTTATCTACACTTTTTGTAACCTTTATAACATTGTGACCATAAAACCAAAAATAATTTCTAGAAGGGTCATACTCTTTTTTATTATAATAATAATCGGCATCTTCAGTAGAATATATTAACGTTTCGCTTGGTAAAACATAGTTTTGTGGCACATATTCAGCATCAACAAAATATCCATCGCTATTTAATACTTGTCCATTGTTATATATGTGACCATCAACACCTCTAAATGTTGTTCCAGGATTACCTACACTGTCACAAGTATTTAAATCATAACTTAATGGGATAAGTTCTCCCAAATTATTAAGTATATAATATTTTTTACCATTATCATATCTATAAATTATGCAATTACCGTAAATATCGCAAAGTTCCACTGATGAATATTGTGGCAATTGACCTATCCTAAAAAACTCTTTTACTTCCAATGCTCCATTTTTCACTCCAACTTTATAATAGGATTGATTGGCAAATATTACTACATAATCGCCACAATCAGAACCTGTTATCCCATATCCATACATTCCTATAGTAAAATTCCCTTCAAAATCAAGTTTAAAAGTTAGATTTGTTTCCTTATCTATAAAGTAAGTTCTAGAATTTGCATCATTCCAGAATTGAGTATCATAAATTACAGAAACAGTACTTTGAGTATAGCAAACAATTATATATCTAGATGTTTGATTAAAGGAGCATATGCTTAATTTTGGTTTCTTAGATTGTCCATCTTTTTCAAAGTTTACCATCTCTATATTACCCTTTTCATCTATTCCAGTCAAAACAGTCTGATGTGAAATCTCGTCGGCATATACATGTGAAGGAACATCAAACCCGATAGTTAAAGAAGTTTTTAAACTTTTGCTTTTATTTGAATTTTGAGTTTTTAATGTTCCAACCCCCAAATTTTCATAATTTGCAATATTTGCAATATATCCGTCAAAATTTTCCATTATATTTCCATTATTTTTTTGTTTACATGCATATAAACAAATACTAATTGGCAATAATAAACAAATTATCACAATACTACTTATTATCCTCTTTTTCATAATTGCTCCTTTTCTGTTTCATCCTATCATATTTTGTTACAATTCCAAAATAATTCCACATAACAAATAATACGAACCTATTTGACAGGTTCGTATCATTCCCTTTTGGCGGAGAGTGAGGGATTTGAACCCTCGCGCGCCTTTCGACGCCTACACCCTTAGCAGGGGCGCCTCTTCGACCTCTTGAGTAACTCTCCATCGAATTAATTCATATATATTATTATTGCATAGATTTTTGATTAAAACACAAAATAATTTTAATCGATTTAATTGCAACATTGTTAGTATAGCAAAAGAATTTGTGATTGTCAACAAATATGTGAAAAAAGTTTTAAAATATTTTAATATTTGATAACTGATATTGAAATAATTAAAAAAAATTAATTATTTAAAATTTTTTTGCTAAAAATATTTGACAAAAACATGGATGGGTATGGTAAAATAAATACAACCAAGGGAGGATTTTTATGAATAAATTTTTAAAGGGTGCAGTTGCCTGTGCTGCAATCGTTCCATGTTTAACAGGTCTGACAGGCTGTTTTGAAGACAATGAAAAAGGTGTTACTGGCGAGCAAGCCTATAATACTGTATTTGATAGGGTTGGCGATATGGCAACATATATTGTTGATATGTCTGTTCCTGGTAAGGAATTTCAATTAAACATCAATATGTCGTTAGATGTTGAGACAATTATGCAAGGTGTTACAAGCACAGAGGGTAAATTTGGAATAAATTTAAGAGCTGTTATCGGTGCTAGGAATAACAATAAGAAAGAATTATTTGGTAATATCGGTATAGTTGATGGCCAAAATACATTTAGAAGTATATTGAGTGCATATGCTGCATCTGATATTGATGCGAACGCAGAAGTTGATGAGGATATTAGATATACTAATGTTACTAACGAGGTTGCTTTAGATATTGCAGTTGAACCAGACAACTGGTCGTACTATGAAGGAATTTTGTATACATACGATCAAGATACTGATAGTCATGTATTGGTTGAAGGAGAGTATGATTCAACGGCAACTTATTATATGATGACTCAAGATTTGTTACACCTATATTTAGCCTCAAATCCATCAGTGTTGAAGGAATATACGTTATTAACTGAACAACCAGAAGATTGGGCTGACAATTACACTTCATACTATGTTAAGGGTGACA
Organism: Candidatus Onthoplasma sp.; assembly: GCA_045633705.1. Taxonomy (GTDB): domain Bacteria; phylum Bacillota; class Clostridia; order Christensenellales; family UBA1242; genus Onthoplasma. The sequence continues at coordinate 34,932 of JAZQYV010000007.1, read as the reverse complement.
GTTTTACCAAAAAGTTATCTACTGATGTTTATGAGGCGGGAAGATATTATATACTTCCTTCAGGTGGAAATCCTACACTTGTAGAAGATGAAACAGAGCCTGCTGATTGGGCAACCGGAGATTATTATACAAGAAGCGATGCATATTTCCAAGTAACTGGCGAAACGGCGCCAACATGGGAAGAAGACACATATTATGAACAAACTGGTATTGATATAAATGAGCTTATTTATGAAATGACAGGAGAAGCAATTGGGTTCCCAGAAGGTAAGATGTATCTTACACTAAATTTAGGTGATACACTTCCTGAATATCCAGAGGATGAGCCAATAACTCCGGAAGATGAAGCGATGCCAAGTATTGATGATATTTTTGAAATGATTGAAGATGTGAAAGATATGACTTACAATGAATTCTTGGAAGAGATGGGAGTTACCGGGAATGATGTTACCGTTACTGGTGAAAAGGCATCAAATGGTGATGTAAGCCTAAAGATGACAGGCGAGGGAAGAACCATGATATTTACGGCAAAGACTGATGGTGGTGTGGTTGTATCAATGGAAATGGAAATGCCTATTGATCAAGGTGTTAGCCAGGCAATTAGTTTGACAATTGAAATTGACCTTGAAGAAGAGGTTGATGAACAATATTTACCGGAAGAACTTGATTCGTATGGAGAGTCTGCCGGTAGTTTAGAAGATGTTATTGCTGGACTTCTTGGTGGAACTGAAGAATAATATAAAATGATAAAAACAGCTTAGTTAATAAGCTGTTTTTTTTGATGATAAAAATTGTATTTCAGTAAAATGGGGGGGGGGTAAGCAATATTGATAAATTTATAAATTTTATAAAAACTATTTAAAGTTTTGATACTTTGTGCTATAATGGAGTTATGAGAAAAATGGAATTGTTAGCTCCTGCGGGAGATTTGGAAAGTTTAAAAGCTGCGGTATATAATGGTGCCAATGCAGTCTATTTGGGGATTAAACAATTTAATGCACGCAACAATATTCAAGGATTTAGCATTGAAACTTTGGGCGAAGCAGTGGATTTTGCGCATTTATATGGTGTAAAAGTATATTTGGCACTTAATATTTTGTTTACAGATACAGAGTTACAAGCTGCACTTGATGTGGTGGCAGAAGCAAATAACAAAGGTGTAGATGCTTTTATAATTCAAGATTTAGGTCTTGCACATTTAATACACAAACATTATCCAAATGTTGAACTGCACGCAAGTACGCAAATGGCAGTGCATAATCTTGAAGGTGTGAAGGTGTTGGAAAAACTTGGATTTAAGCGTGTGGTTTTGGCACGAGAAACAAGCGTGGCTGAGATTGAACGCATACGTAACAATAGCCAAATTGAAATAGAATTTTTTGTGCAAGGAGCATTATGTGTAAGCTTTTCAGGTAATTGTTATATGTGTTCACATCTTGTTGATAAAAGCGGAAATCGTGGGTTGTGTCAGCAATTTTGTAGGTTGCCGTATACTTTTGAAAGTGTTGGAAATAAAACTGAAGGTTTTTTGTTAAGTGCTAAGGATATATGTATGCTTGACCACCTTAAGCAATTGCTGGATTTAGGGGTTACAAGTCTTAAAATTGAAGGGCGAGCCCGTAGGCCGTATTATGTTGCAAAAGCATGTAAAATATATCGAGATATGTTAGATCATGGCAAGTATGCTAAGCAAGATTTTAATGAGCTTATGATGGCTTTTAATCGTGGATATACTCCTGCATATTTTAATGGGAATGGCAATATAATTTCATGTATTCAGGGTAATAATGGTTTGGAAATTGGCGTGGTGACAAAGGTAAATAATGGGGCAAAGTTTAACGAAGTTTTTGTTGGCACTAACTATAATTTAAAAAGCAAAAGTGGGTTAAAGTTTGTGTGCCAGGGCAAGGAAATTGCATCTATTGGGGCATATGATATTCAAAAGATTGGTAAATTATATCGTATAACCACAACATCGGCTATAAAAGTTGGCAGCAAGGTATATATTATTCAAGATGAAAATTTAGAGCAAGATGCACTAAATAATGTAAGAAAATTGCCTATCGATGTAGAGTTTTACGCCATACAAAATAAACCAATAACATTAGTTGCTAAATATAATAATATATATGTGGTAGAATATGGGGAGGCGTGTCAAAGTGCAAAAACAATAAGCACAAGCAAAGAACAAGTGTTAAAACAATTGGCTCGTAGTAACTTTTTTGAAATTAATGAAAGTAATGTGCAAATTGACAATTGCTATATATTAAATTCTTCAATAAACAAAATAAGAAATATAGTTTATCAAAAATTGCAGCAAGAAATTTTAAAGACTTATGCAAAGCCGCAAGTTGATAAGATTGTAATAGATTTTATGCAATTAAATGCGAACGATAAGAAGATTGACGATGTTGAGTTTAAGGTAATCAACAATACAAAACATGTAGAAGTCGCTGATAATTTGATTTTTGACTATAGTACTTTTGATTGGGAAGATATTAAACAATTTGATCAGTATTGTAACGAGAATGGGGTGATGGGGTATATAGATTTACCAAACTTTGCAACAGAACGGGATATTGTTTTAATAAAAGAAGCGTTAAATCAAACCAACTTGGGGGCTGTTGTCAACAATTTGTGGGCTTTGGATTTAGATTGTAACAAATTAGGCGGTCAGTTTTTAAACATGTATAATAGTTTTGCAATTAAGGCATTACAACAAATAACCGATTTGAAAGCGGTGTTTGTAGAAGAGTTGAAGGAAGAACAAATAAATGCCTTAAAAACAAACACCCCAATATTAAGGCGAGAAAGGGTGTATATGACATTGCTGCATTGCCCATTCAAGCAGAATTTCAATTGTGATTGTGCTAGTTGCAAATATGCTGATAATGCAAGTTTCACAATTAATAGTGGCAAAAAATTTAAAGTTAAGCGCAAGAAAACAGCCACTTGTGTATTTTTATTAAAGGATTAGTATGAATTTACCAAAAGAATTTTTAGATAGAAGAAGAGAGGTTATTCCTAGCTTTGATGACTATATTAAATGTTTTGAAGATGAACCCGTTAAGTCATTTTTCATAAACACCCACATAACATCCGAACAGGATTTTTTGTCAAGGAGTCAATGGCGAGTTGAAAAATATGCGGCCGGATGGAGGCTGTTAGAGGATATAAAGGTTGGCAAGACACCTGAACATCATGCAGGAATGATATACATGCAAGAACCTAGCGCAATGATGCCAGTTAGCTTTTTGCCGCTAAAGCCAAACGATTGGGTTTTAGATTTGTGTTCGGCGCCTGGTGGTAAGTCGATACAAGTGGCTTGTAAAATTCCAAATGGACTGCTTGTATCAAATGAGATTGTTAAAAATCGTGCAAATATATTAAAATCCAACATTGAAAGAATGGGGCTAAACAACGTTTGTATTACAAATAATGAACCCAAGGAACTGGAAGATTGTTTTGGTGGAATATTTGATGCTGTGGTGGTTGATGCGCCATGTTCGGGCGAGGGTATGTTTAGAAAAGACGAGCAAGCTATACTTAATTGGTCGCAAGAAAACGTTGAAGCATGCAAAACAAGGCAATTGGCAATACTGGAAACGGCTAACAAAATGCTAAAAACGGGAGGGCTTTTGCTTTACTCGACCTGTACATTTTCATTAGAAGAAGATGAACAGGTTGTGGCGGAATTTTGTTCAAAGAATGATTATACAATTGTTCCATTAAAGTATGATGGGGCTGTTAATGGGTTTAAGATTGGTGAGCTTGAAACAGAGGGGTGTTTAAGATTTTATCCACACAAATTTAAAGGCGAGGGGCAATTTGTTGCGCTGCTACAAAAAAATCAGCCCGCAAATAGTTTTATAAACCCAAAAGCATTTTACAAGCCTTTAAGCAAGTTTCCAACCGAAAGGCGTTTGCTTGAAGAATTTTTTAAGGCTAATTTGAATGAATATAGTGATATACTTGAAAAATGCGTGTATAACAACAATACAATATATTATTTAGCAAACAAAAAAATTGCACAAAGTGGGGTGAAGCTGATTAATGGTGGTGTGGTAATGGGACAAATTTTAAAGTCGAGATTTGAGCCTGACCATAATCTGGTTAAAAGTTTTGGCGATAAATTTATTAATTGTATAGAATTGAATGAAACCGAAGCTAGTGCGTATATCAAAGGTGAAACGCTAAACTGCGACTTGCAAGGGCATGTTGCAGTGTTATATAAAGGCGTGGTTTTAGGTTTGGGCAAGGCTTCCTTAGGAGTGCTAAAAAATCATTATCCAAGGGGTTTGAGAAATGTGTAAAAAATATAAAATAAATAATGATAAAATAAATTTAATTAAAATAAAATATAATTTTATTTAATAAAAAATATTATTTAAATGCCCTAAAGTTGAAATTTGGGGCATTTTTAACGCTTAAAGGTTAAAAAGTTGTTAAAATCTCAAAAAAATTGATAAAAATATCCACAAATTTTATAAAAAGTATTGAAATTTATTGGTTTTTGTAGTATATTAAATGTACCAAATAATTTGTTGCGTATATGCAACAATAAGTATAAGGAGAAAAATATGTATATTTCACTTTCAAATATAATGGCTACAAGCGTTTGGACAGCGTTTTTAAGTGTACTAGCGATTATTGGTATAATTGTTGCTGGTGGATTTATTGTTGCCTTGTTGGGTAGAATGGTACTCAATGTTGTTACACCAAATAATGGTTATAATGAAGCGGTTGCTAAAGTTGACGAGTTTGGATATGAAAAAGCTTCGGACACTCAAACAACTACATATCTAATGCAAGATGAAGAATTAAAGCAATCAAAATCTGTTAAACAGGAAGTTGAAACAGTGCCAGTCACTGAAGATTATTTGTACGGTTCTGATGTTGACGATGATAAAGCGAAGTTGGAAGAAGAACAGCTAAACAAGGAATTAAGCGATGGGGAAGAAGATGATTTCTTTAAAGACTTTGCTGGTGATGAGGATGTTAGATTTGGAGAAGATGATGACTTGTTGGGCATGATTGATGAAATTTCACAAGATGTGCTTGATGAGGAAGAACAAAAGATAGTTAAAGCAGAAGAAGAACAAACCAAAGAAAATCAATCGATGTTAGATAAGTATTCGATAGACAGTTATTTACAAGAAGACCAAAAGGAAGTGTCTGACATATTTGACATTATTGATGTAGATATAGTAAATCAAATGAATGAATTAAAACAACAGGCAAACGAAATTGTAAACAAGATGAAAAAGGAAAATGAAGGCATGACATACAACGAGCAATTAATCAGCATTTTAAATGAATTAAAGCAAGCAAACAATAAAGCACCAATTGAAACAATTGAACAAGCAGAACTTGAAATTAATTTACTTTCTGCTAGAATTGAAGATACTCGTATAGATATGGAAACACAAGTTGTTGATGAGATGTTTGATATGAGCGAAACTAAGCAAGATGAATTGCAAGAACAAATCGATGAAACAAATGCTGAAGTTGAAGCTATAAAGCAAAAACTTGAGGATTTGATTGATAGAATTGAAAAACCAGAAGCCCAAGAAGTTGAAATTACAGAAGAAACTTCTGAAGAAAAAGTTGAAAGTCAAGACGAAATTGCGATGCTTCGCAATGAAGTTAAGGAAATGATGGATACAATGCGTGCTGAACGTGATACACGCAATGATGAATTTAATGCACGTGTAATTGAAATCTTAAATGAAATGAAAGAAGTTACATTAAATCAAAGCAAAAATTCAAAGATTGAAACATCTGAAGACGCTGTTGCTGAAGTTGAATCGTGGCAAGAAGATTTGGAGCTAACCGAAGAAGAAATGAATAAGCAATTTAGCGAACAAATGTTACATAAGAGTGAGGAAGAAAAAGCTGAAATCAAAGCTCAAATGGAAAGTTATAATGCTGAAATTGCTGAACTTAAGGAACAATTAGCTTTCTTGATTAGCAAATTTCAAGCTGAAGGTGACGAATCTAAAGCTAAAAACCAAGCTTTACTTGACCAATTGGAAGCTGAAAGACAACAAAGAATTAATTTAGAAAACGAAAAATTGGCAACTGAAAAAGCTCAACAAGAACAACTTGAAAGATTAAGAAAGGAAAACGAAGAGCTAGCTGACAAGCTTCAAGCAAGACAAGCTGGAATTTATGAAACTTTAACTGAAGACGAACTTGCAGATTTGTATAGCGAAACAACAGATATTGATTATTCAGCTATAAGCCGTATGAACGAAGATAAGATAGATGAAAAAGTTAAAGAAGGCTTGAAAGATTCTAAACAAGATATTGATGAATTGAAAGAGCAAGTATCTCGTTTAACTACATATATTGAAGAACGTGAAGGTACTTTGGCAGAACAAATTAATGTTCACGAAGTAAGAACTGCTGATTTTGATATTGAAAAAATCAAAGAAATAACAGCTCAAGAAGTAGAAAATAAAGTTAGAGAAAAATTAATTGATTCGTTGGCCGAAATTCAAATTTTGAAAGAAGATTTAGCTAACACTAAAGAAGAAATTGAAAAACAATACAAGGACCAACTTGCAAATACAGATGCGGGAATGGAATATGACCGTATTAATCAGTTACAAACCTCTGCTGAAAAGATAGATGTATTAAACATCAAGTTGGAAGAATTGACACAAGTTTTGATTGAAGAACAAAACAATGTTCAAGACACAACTGAAGAATGTGTTGCAGAATTTGAAAGCGCAAGAGAAACAAAAACTGAACAAGCTAAAAAGAATTTAGAAGATGAAGAAGTAGCGGTTATTGGACCATCTAACAACACAGTTGCGCTAGTAGCAAAAGATGAAACAAGGACAGAAGTTATTAGCAATATTGATGAGGAAATGGTAAAACGCTTAACAAGCGCAGAAATGGATGAGATTGTTGAAGCGAGATTAGAGGATTCAAACAAGGAAATTGAAAGCTTAAAGCAACAAATTGAACAATTAAGAAAGGATTTAGATGCTAAAGATGAACAAATTGAAAAGGCTACAACAACCAGTGTTCCAGTAGTAAGAAGCCCATTGTTTGATGTGGAAGCAATTAAACGTATTACTGCTCAAGAAGTTGAAGCTAAAGTTCAAGAACGCTTGGCTGAGGCTATGAAAGAAATTGAATCAATGAAACAGCAACTTGAATTGTCAAAGAAAGAAATCGAAAGACAATACAAGGAGCAAATCACAATTAATAAAGGTGCTGAAAACGAAGTTAAAGAAAAACTTAAAGATTCAGCAGCTGAAGTAATTGAATTAAAAGGTCAATTATCTGATTTGACAGAACAAATAACTATGGAGCATGAAGAAGCAAGACTAAACAGTGAAAGTATTGCTGAACAATTGGAACAAGATAGAAAAGATAAGCTAGATATGGCTAAACAACTTATGTTTACTCAAGAAGGAATGGAAGTTGTGGTTAGCCAAACCGAACTTACTGTTATCGGACCAAAAGACAATCAAGTAGCACTTGTTACAGGTGCATCTGCTATTACTGAAGGTGTAAATGATATGAATAACGATATTCCTACAATAGATATTGAAACAGTTAAAAGATTGACTGAAGAAGAAATTGAAGAAAAAGTTCAACAACGTATGGCTTCATCAATTATTGAAATTGAAGAATTGAAAAAGCAAATCTTAAACTTGTCAATTCAAATTCAAGAAATTAAAGGCGCTCCAGCTGGCGATGATGACTCTAAACCTATGGTATTCCATTACGCAACTGAAGAAGCATATCTTGAAAGAATTGCAATTTTGGAAGAGAGATTAAAAGCTGCCAAGAAAGATTTGAAGATTAACAATAAGGAACTTGGACCTTTGGAAAAAGTGAACCGTACATTGGAAAGAGACAAATTAAAACTTCGTCGTAAGTATGCGATTGCGGCTAAAAAGAAAGTGTCATTATATGGCGTTAACAACTATGTTGACCTTGACAAAGAAAAGGCAGAAAAGCTAAAACAAGAGCTAGAATTACTAGAAGGCTTGAAGCTATCTGTTAGTCACTGTGAAGAGGTTATGAATGCTAATATTGATAGATACCCAATTCTTGTTCACACTGATAAGATTTTAAGAGAAAATATTGCAAATATCGAAAGTGATTTGGAAGGACTTAATAAAGAACTTAAAGCTTTGCGTGAAAAGAATGGTTCAAGCGAAAATTAATAAACAAAAGATTCTCATACATAAATGTATGGGAATTTTTTTAATACATTATATATATTTGGTTAAATGAGGTGTTTTGTGATATAATAAAATGAGGTGAATATGTTATTTAAAAGAAAACCTATTAAAATAGGATTATGTTTGGGCGGAGGAGGAACTAGAGGGTTTGGACATCTAGGTGCATTAAAGGCGTTTGAGGAGTATGGCATTAAGTTTGACATGATATCTGGGTGTAGTGTTGGAAGCTGTGCAGGAGCCTTTATGGCATCGCAAAAAAGTTTTAAACAGATATATGCCAGTGTAAAGGATTTACAAGTTAAGGATATCAAACGCAACAAAATTAAATTTATGCCATCAGATACCGAAGGTATTCAACAGTTAATTTCAAATAATATAAAGCATAAAAATATTGAAGATTTGCCAATTAAGTTATTTGTTGTTAGCGTGGACGCTAAAACGGGGAAAGAAGTAGTGTTTGATAGCGGAAGTTTGGCAAAAACGGTGGCTGGAAGTTGTGCCGTTCCGGGAGTATTTTATCCGGTAGAATATAGTGGTATGACTTTAATTGATGGTGGGGTTATGAATAATATTCCTGCTGATGTGTTAAGAAATAATGGTTGTGATGTGGTTATAACTATTGATGTAAACAGCACCCGTGGCGGCGGCACGTCTAGTGATAAATTTTATGATGTGTTCCTAGCCTCAATTGGAATAATGATGAAAAACAACTCAAAACAAGGCTATTTGTATAGCGATATTATAATAAAGCCGGACATGAAACGATTTAAATCTAGCAAATTAGATGGGCACGAGGCCATGATTGAGGAAGGATATAATGCAACGGTGGCGGCAATGCCTGAAATTTTAAAACTTATAAAAAGCAAAAGATATAGAATATGGCAAAGAAACAAACGAAGAAATATGTACAAATTATAATAATAAGTGTTTTGATACTAATGTTAGGCTTATCAATAATTTTTACAAGCGCAATTTCTCAAAATATTAAACAAGTGTTGTATAAGGCTAATATAGTTGTATCAAAAGAGGATATGGTTGTACATTTTATTGATGTTGGTCAGGGCGATGCAATTGCCATAACTTTTCCGGATGATAAAGTAATGTTGATTGACTCTGGCCCCAAAGATAGCCAAAATGTGTTATTGAGATATCTTAAAGATGAAGTAATTAAAAATGCAAATGATTTGGTGATAGATTATATGATATTAACACATTCTGACATTGACCATGCGGGTGGAATGAGTGCCGTGTTTTGCGAGTTTGAAGTTAAAAACTTTTTTAGACCCAACATTGCAAGTGATAGCGAACATGTTGAGAATTTTGCAATAAAGTCAACATCTGAAGAATATGATGAGCTGATAAAATTGTCAAAAGAGGAAAGTGGATTATCAACAAAAGTGGTTGATAAGGAGTTTAAATTTAATATTGGTAAGGCAGTTGTTGAAATCTTGCCACCGGTTAAAGTATATTCCACAACAAACGAAATGAGTTGTTTAACTAAACTAACTTATAAGGGTAAAAGCTTTTTGTTTACAGGTGACATTCAAAATGAGTGCGAAAGTGACGTGTTAAAATATTATGGGAAAAGACTTGATGTAGATGTGTTAAAAGTTGCCCACCATGGCAGTAAAACATCCACCAGTCAAGAGTTTATAGATATGGTTACGCCAAAGTATTCGATAATATGCGTTGGCTCAAATAGCTACGGACACCCTCATTTCCAAACAATTGAAAGGCTGGAAACTGCTGGTTCGGAAATATATATTACACTAGACGGTAGTGTTAGATTTGTTTGTGGCGATAATGTATTTGGGGTTTTGGATTACAGGCAAATACATTCGTATGAGTTTATAGATTGGTGGATTGTAGCTATCTTTGTAATATTATTGTTGGCATATAGGCTGGTTAAATTAATAATGGCATTAATATTTGAAAACAAACAGAAAAACAACGAGACCGTTTAACTTTGTCGAATTTTGTCGAAAATACGGGTTTAAAGGTATGAAATGGGCTATAACAATAAATTTGCTTGCTAAAAAATAAATAATTTGGTACAATATAATTATATTAAAGGGTGTGAAATTTAAGTAAAAGTTAATGTGATACGGCAGGAGGGCTAAAATGAAAAACATATTGATTGTGTGTGCCGATAAAAGTTTAAGAAAGGATTTGTCAAGGGCGCTGGCTTCAGAGCTTAAGTGTTTGTACCTTGATGTTGACGAGTTGTTGGATTTTGAAATCCTTAATCGTCAGGAAATTAGGCTGAGTGAAGCGTCTAAAGCCTTAAATCAAATGGAACTTGACACATTAAAGCGTGTTGCAGAATTTAAAAATTGTGTTATCACAATATCTAATCAATTGTTTGTGTCAAACGACAATTTTGAGTGCATTACAGATGTGGTTAAGGTGTATGTGGAGTTGTCAAAATCATATTTGGTGTCAAAGGCAAGTAAAAAAGATATACACAAGCTGGAGCAAGAGCTATGTGTGTATGACGAGATTAATAATTTGATTAAATCCAACTGTGATTTTTGTATAAACAAGGATATAAAAACAATTGAACAAATGTGTCAAGAAATTATAATGAATTATAGAAAGTAAAATTCCATTTTGTTTATTTAAATATTGAGCAATCGGATTTTGAGTGTGGCTTGATTAGGCACAATATTGTTAAAATAAACAATGTGGAGCTAAACAAAATATAATACAGCTTAAAAGGTATGATTAGGCTGGTAAACAGTAAGATGATACCACTAATAAAATAGCCTTTTGCGTGGGAGCGTGAGAGGCTGTTTTTTAATATATCTTTAAAGGAAAGTTTGGTTTTGGTTAAATCAATATGAGAAGTGTCTAATAATATATTGTTATTAGCAAATATTTCATATAGTTGTTCAAGGTCTATAATGCCTATTTTGATGGTTTTAAAGGCATAAGCGATTGGGACGATAGATTTATCGCAACTGGAACAAAATATGGTTAGATTGTGTGTTTTTTTAGTTTTAATAAGGTCTAACAACTTGCTTTCGGTTAATTGGGAGGCATAGTAAAACGTAAAAAGATGTTCGGTGTTATTTTGCACAAAAACCAAATCCCCTTTAATTGTTTTCGGATTGTACGACTCTGGGATTAGTTTTTTTATATAGCTTATAAGTCTAGGATTTGGTAGAGTTTGGATGGCAAGCTTAAATTTGATAAAATCTTCATTCTGTTTTTGCTTTAATTGATACTTGATGCGTTTTTTTGACTTAAGTAAGTGTATGATAAAAATTATACAACCAGCTAGCAATAAGCTTATGAATAATGATAAAGCAAATTGCTTTACAAAAAACTGAACCCAAGCAAACACAATTAAAAATACTGCTAGGCAAACAAATATTGTATCTAATATATTTACTAATTTAAATTTTGACATAATATGATTATTGACGATTATTTGCCGATTAAACTATTGACAATTTAATATTATTAAATTAAAATAGATTTATGGAAAAATATGAAGTAAAAACATTAGAGGAAACAAAGCACATTGCCGAGCAATTTGCCGAAAGTTTAAAAATTGGAGATGTAGTATTGCTTAGTGGCGATTTGGGCGCAGGCAAAACCACATTTACACAATTTGTGTTTAAGTATTTGGGTGTGGAAGGCGTGGTTAACAGCCCTACATTTGCAGTGTTGAAAACATATAATGCAAAGGGTATTGAGCTTAACCATTTTGATGCATACCGTATAAACACGGCTGAGGCTATTGAATGTGGGTTTGACGAAGTGATTTCGGATAGAGCTGGTATTACATTTATCGAGTGGTCACAAAATATTGCAGAATTATTGCCAAGCGATTGTATTAGGATTAACATAGCACTAGTTGGCGATGATAGGCAATTTGAAATTATAAGATAGGGCGCAAAGGTGCAAGCACGCTTGCACTGCAGGCTTTAAAAGCCTATTGAAATTTTGCAAGGCAAAATTTGTTTGCGTCCAGTAGTTAGAGGTTGGATATGAATTATTTATTAATAAACACAGCAAATGACGAGTTGGTTATCTTGGTGTACAAAGATGGCCAGATTTTTGCCTGCAATGAAAAGGGAGCAAAAAAGCATAACGAAATCCTACTGCCAAAGCTTGATGATGTATTGTCTCAAGCCAATTTAACGTTAAATCAAATAGATGAATTTGGTGTTGTTATTGGCCCTGGTTCGTTTACCGGAATACGTGTGGGTGTTGCAACAATAAAAGCATTTAAAGATGTATTTAATAAGCCTGTTAGGGCGATAAACAATTTGGATTTGTTGTATAATATTGCAAAAAAGCAAGTTTCCAACTTTAATGCGGTGGCGATAGAGGGCAGCTTAAATAGCTATTTTGTTGGTAAAGTTGAGGGGGATAGAGTTAATATATATGAACGTAATTTAAATTTACAGGAGCTTAACAATATTGCTGATGGCAAAAGGGTTGCTATGTATATCAACACGCATAATTTTGAACTGGCAGAATGTGTTGAGTTTGATAATAATGCGTTTGTTGAAACATTTTTAAATTCGACATCATACAACCTAACGCCAATATATTACCAGTTGTCTCAAGCTGAAAATGATAAAATAGAACATTCAAACATAGTTGTTGAAGAGGCTAATGTGTGGGATGTTAAAGCAATAAGCGAACTTGATAAAAATAATTTTGCTGGTGCTTGGGACGAGCAGATGTTGGAGAAGTTATTAACATCAAGGTCATCTGTTATATATGTTGCTAAGCTTGAAAATCAAATAGTTGGATTTTTGGTTGCTGAAAATGATGTTGATGAATACAACATTAGCCATGTGGTAGTTGATAAAGACTTTAGAAATCATGGTATTGGTACAAAACTTATAACATATATTGAGGAGATTGCAAAATCCAACAAAATGAATGTGAGCCTGGAAGTTAGTGTTAACAACTTTACCGCAAAAACATTGTATGAAAAATTGGGCTACCAATTAAGGCGTGTGCGCAAACTTTATTACAAAGACAAAAGTGATTGTTTAGAGATGGTTAAAATTTTAAATTAATTGTTGTTAAATATATTGATTTTAATTATATTCATCTGGCAAGTCATTTAGTATTAATAAAATATGGTTATTAGTTAACAACTTCTTAAATATTAATTTTGCTTCATTAAGTGAGTTTACTATGTAAGCTCGCTTTTTTGTTGAAGGGGTAATATCTGTGGCCTTGATTTTAGGAATATTTGTTTTTGCAATTTTGATTGTAAGTTTTGGATTTAATGATGGGGGTGTGTGTTTACAAACATAAAACAATTCAAAATTTGTTAGCTTGCCAATCAATGCCTTTCGATTTGTTTTTCCAACAATAATAAGCATATCTGCGCTATCATCAAGCATTTTTGATAATTGGCTATTTAAATTAAATTGATGTTTTCCACCTTCAATTATACCGGGGGTGCAGACGACCTTGATTTTATCTAATTGTGTAAGGGTTGATAGGGCTACACGTGCGCTGTCAATGCTGCAATTGTAGCTATCATCAATTATATCAACATGTGATTTTATGTATTCAAGACGGTGTGGGGTGGGTTTTAAATTTATAATAACTTGTATGGCGCTAGATATATCAACACCAAGATGCAACGCCATGTCAAGGGCAAGCAGGATATTGGTTATGTTATGTGTTCCCAATAGGTTTGTGTGGCAAGGGTAGACGGTGTTATTATAATTGATATCGAAATATGTTTTGTAGTTAATTATGTTAATATTGCTTGCATACAAATTGCCTTTGTGTGTAACTGAAACACCGCTTTTATATCCAACCTTTTCATCGTACATTTGTTTTGTATAAGGATTGTCAAGATTGTAAACGCAATAACCCTCGCCAATATAGTTGGGTAACTCTTTTTTGGTTGAATAAATATTTTTAGGGGTTTTAAAAGTTTCAAGGTGCTGTGGTGCAACGCTGGTAACAATGGCTTTGCAAGGGTTAACCAGATTGCATATTTCTAAAATGTCTCCTTTGCGCTTTGCTCCCATTTCACATATAAAAACTTGGGTTTTGCTGGTTAGATTTTTGTTGATTGCAATAAGTGCGCCTTTAGGTGTGTTTTGATTTTTAGAGGTGGATATTACTTCAAATTTAATTTCAAGAAGTTGCTTTAAAATTTCTTTTACGCTGGTTTTGCCATTACTTCCGGTTATGCCAATTGTTATTAAGTTTTTGTTTGTCTCAAGATTGCTGATGGCAAGGCGTAAGAATTTGTTGTGTTCAATAGTTTTGTATATATCAATAAAATCAACAAGGGTTAACATTAAAGGAGTTAGGCAGGATAATCCAAACAGAATGTATCTGTTGGCAAAGCAAAATGGGAACAACAATATAATATTAAACATCAGCAATCTATATATTCGTTTAGTTAATACAAATTTAATTTTTTTGGGTTTAATCAAAAATAATATTAAAATAAATATATTTAAAATTAATAATATTAAATTAAATATATAAATATTGCTTATTTTAAATAAATTAAACAATATTATAATAATTAAAATAAAATTTAAAATCAATATTAATTTATTTTTAAATAAATATTTTAAATACCTTTTTTTGAAATAACCCTTCCATTGAAAGAAGTGTAAACAAATTAAAAAATATAAAATTTGAAATATTAATATTAGTGCAATATTCATACCTTACCTCAACAATTAAAAATTAATATAGTTATGATTTAAATAAATATCTTGTGCTAACCATTTAAAAAATTTTGACATGCGTTAGCAAACAGCTCGCCCTGCTCAAGATAGCAAAAATGGGTTCCATTTTTTATAATTATCTGTTTTGCCTGCGGTTGCAGTTTTTTTATAATCTTAAACATCTTAATTGGAGTAGCTGTGTCGTGTGTGCCCCAAAACAAAAGCATGGGACAGTTAAGCAGTTTGATATAATTGGTTAAATCTTTGTTAACTATGTTTTTAAAAGTTTTTTGATTAACGGCCGACAAATATTTGTAATCGGGCGATGCGTATTTATTGAAATATTGTGGATTGTGTTTTAAAAATATTTTACGAAAGTTATTAGACATTTGTTTAAATATGTTTGCCTTTAATATTATTCCCGCCCCACCGGTTATGATTATTTTCTTAATCGTGATGTTTGATGTTGCAAGCATTAAACTAACTCTAAAACCAAAACTATGGCAAATAATAATTACTTGATTAATGCCTAAACAGGTGAGCAGATTTACAACAATATTTTTATAATCATACATTGTTAAACTTGTAACGCTGTCGCTAGACGGTGGAAGTGTTAAACTGATAATATTGTAATTGGGCTTAAGTATTCGTTTAAGTTTTATAAAACTATCTTTGTTTCCGCCCCAGCCGTGAAGAAAAAGTATTGTTTGTGGGTGGCGACTAAATATATATTCGTAATCAATAATATGGCAATTGTACAAAAAGGTCATAATGTTATATATGAATTTGACAAATAATATGTTTTGCAGTGTTAAAATCTTAAATTTTTGCATATATACAATTATGGAAACATTACATATAATTTTTGGAGGAGCATCAGTAGAGCACGATGTGTCGATTGTTACCGCTTTGCAAACCTATAATGCGTTAAGGCAAGAATATAAAATAACTCTTTTATATTGCAACAAGGACAATAATCTTTTTGTTGTTAACAAAGCAACGCCAGCAGATTATGTTGACAAAGAAACCTTACTAAAGAAAAGTAAGCCAGTGGCCATTTACAATGGGGCCTTGTATCAAGTGTGCGGAAAAAAATTGAAATTTGTTGAAAAAATTGACAAAGTTTTAAATTGTTGTCATGGTGGTGTGGGCGAAGATGGAACGCTGCGGGCGGTGTTGGACTTTAACAAAATTGCGTGCACAAGTTCTAGTTGCGGCTCCAGCGTCCTTTGTATGGATAAACAATATGCCAAGCTGGTTGCACAAAGCTTAAATATACCTATTGTAGAGTATTTAATAGTTGACCAACACACCAAACTTGATATTGACAAAGTTAAAGATTTTGGCGATAACTTTATTGTTAAACCATGCGGTTTGGGTTCTAGCATTGGCGTGGTTAAAAGCACGCTAGAACATTTGCAGGAAAATATTGATATTGTATTGCATCTTGACAACAAGGTAATAATTGAACGTGAAATCAAACCGTTGGTTGAATATAATTGTGCCGTTATACGTGATGGGGAAAATTTAATATTAAGTCAAATTGAGCAACCAATTAATAAAAGCGATATATTAAGCTTCGAAGATAAATATATTACAACAGATAAAACACGCATAATTCCAGCCCAGATAAGTGAAGAAAAACAAAAACAAATTTACGATTACACCAAACGCATATATCAGGCATTAGATATGAACGGTGTTGTAAGAATTGACTACTTGTATGATGAAAATTCCGATACAATATATTTAAATGAAGTAAATACAATTCCTGGCTCACTTTCGTATTATTTGTTTGAGGGATTGGGGATAACATATATCAAATTAATGGAAATACTAGTTAAAAATAGCCAAACCAAACCACTTCAGCCATATTTTGCAAGCCCAATACTTGAAAATTTGGTTCAAATAGGCAAGTAAAAATAATATAAATTAGCCTAAAAAACACACTATAATAATTGTACTTTATAGTGTGTTTTTAGTTATGAATACCAAGGCTGATTAATAGCCCAACATTTACCTTTTGCATAGCAATTGAATCTAGTTGTCCGATGCGGTCTTTCAACCTAAGTTTGTCAAGGGTCCTAATTTGCTCCAAAAGCACCACGCTATCTTTAGCAAGGGGATATTTGGTGTGACTAAGCTCGATATGGGTAGGAAGTTTAGCCTTTTGAATTTGGCTAGTAACTGCGGCGATAATAACGGTAGGGCTATATTTATTGCCTACATCATTTTGAATTATTAACACTGGTCTAAGTCCGCCTTGCTCACTGCCAACAACAGGACTTAGGTCGGCATAATATAATTCGCCTCGTTCTATCAACAGACTAATCTCCTTTTAAAAACTTTTCAGTTATATCAATGCTATCGACGTAATAATAAAGCTGGTCAAACCTTTTCATCATGTCAATATACTGATACTCATTATATGTTGCCAAATTACAATGATGTGACATTTTGCGGGTTACATCAAAGTCATTTTCAGATAAAAATTCTTCGTATTTTTCGGCTAATGTTTTAATGGTATATTCCATATAATCTCCTTTTAAAATTGAGTTTAAACCTTATATAAATCAATCTTACATCAATCGACAAAATTTGATGATGCTTTTAATTTACAACCCGTTATTTTATGCGGTATATGTGTGCTAATTAGGTCATTGATTAAGGTTAATATTTGATTAATTTAAAAAAATATTCATAAACCACTTGTTGATAGCAAATATATTAAATTTGAAACAAAAAAACACCTAACAGACGCTAGGTGTTTTTGATATTATTAATTACATAAAATAATAATCTTCTTTGTGGTGTTTGATTGCACTAATTATAGCATATATGCATAATGCAATATATATGCCAATAATGCAGATATAAATTGTCATTTGGCTATTGCTTGAATGCTCGGGTTGTTGGTAAACAACAATGTATGTGCCATCAGCAACGTTGGTTGAAAAGCTAATACCTTTAGAAGTTACTTTGGAATTTACTTTAACAAGCTTATCATCTTTCAAGATATATACTGATAGATTGTTAAGCAGCTGTTGGCGGGTTAGTGGAACACTAACAGTCACCATATCATTTTCTTGTAAATATGAGTAAGATAGGTTATAGCTTTTTATTTCGGTTAGATTGTTAGAGCTTAGTAAAGCTTTAGAGCTTTCTGTTAAACTTGCTATTGATGCCTCAAATACGCAATTCTGCGCAAAACCCTTGCTGTTTTCAGAAGTTACATCATTGCTGATTAACGAATAAATAACAACACGATATTCACCATTGATTATTTGAATGTTGTAAACGTCTTCATCACCACTAAAAATTTTGTGGGTTGCAGTAATAGTTTTGATAAACTGATTATCAGTGTCTTGCAAAATATAATTTAATTCTAGGAAGTTTATTATATCTTGTTTGCTTTGCACATTTTCAGGTAAATATTCATGTTCGATAGTGCAATTATACATCGATTGTAATGTGCCACTTGAAACACTAGATGTGTTTATTATATCCTCAATGGTTATTATGATGTTTGCCTTACGTATTGCCCATACCAAATCATCTACTGGATTTGCGATTGCATTTCCATTCATATCGTCATATATAAGTTCAGCATGTGCAGTGTATGTTCCAACCTTTTCAAACAAGTTGTTTGAATAGTTTATGGTTACACCATTTGGCAAATTAACTAATTTAACAATATGAGGTTCAGCATCGTAAGCAAAAGGCTCGATGTAATCCCACACAACTTGCGACATATCGTAGGTGTAAGGCTTGATATTAACTGATATTTGATTGTTTTCATTAATATATAAGGTTTTTTTGCAAGGTTGTTCGGTTAAACTTGGGTCGGTAATGATAATGCTAACTTCACATACGTAAAATCCTGAATCAATAACATCGCTTACTGTAACACTAGAATTTGTTTTACCTGTAAGTATGCTAAAATCATCAGTTAAGTTTTGGCGATAATACCATTGGTAAGACAAACTGTTGTATTGATTTGCAAGAGCATGTGTTGCATTAACGCTGATTGTGCGACTAAAGTCGCTGTGGTATGTAACTGAAACATTATTTGATTTGCTTATAATGCTAGGACAAGCGAAGTCGTATTTTGCATACAAATCAAGTTCAGTATAAGGAAGATTGTTGCAATCAAAAGGTTGTGTAAAATTGCTATCAGTATACCAACCAACAAAAGTGTAACCCGCTTTAGTTGGATTGTTTAAATTTAAGCTAGTGTGCTTGTTGGTGTATGCAGGTGTATTTACAGCATATCCTCCATCTAAATGATATCTAATAGGGTAACCGCTAACATCTTGAACTGTTATTATTCGGGCAATATTAACGTCGCCACAAGGGATTTTGATTATATAATTTCCGTTGCCAAACGAACTATTGATTGGTTGGACCAATGTGATGTAAACAATATTTGAACCAATAGAGATATTAAAATTTGAAGTAACATTATTAAACGAGTTTATATATGGTTTGGTTACAGTGATATTTGACGCCTCCGGTAATGTTAATCCAGTGCCTGACAAATCCAATGATATTGTTTTACCATAGAATATTGCATTGTTTTGAAGGTATTTAGAGTCAATAAACGAATCGGTGTCACTTTCAAAGCTTGGCAATTGAGCATATTTATCAGTATACAGTATAAGTGGTAATGTTGCTTCAATAGTATGACCTGCAATTGATGGGTTCCATTTATATTCAGGAGTAATACTAAAATATTTTAATTCAAGGCTACCATCTTCAAGTGAATAATAGTATGTTGGTGACAAATTTAAAGGTTTGGAGCTGGTTACGTAACCACCTAATGAACTTGCCTTGTCGGCCCCTTGTATAAGAGCTACAAGAGCTATATAATTTCCTGAAACTTTAATAGGCGACATAAGCTTGTATTGGTCATATAACGAATATTCGCCAGTTTTTTCAACCCATACTCGATTTCCCGTGCCTATAGTATTAACCCCATTTAAAGCAGAAGATAAACTGTCAAAAAATTTAACATAAAACTTAGCAGAACCACCTTTTACAAAATAGTTAAAGGTTGTAATATTTTGATTTAAATATTGTGAAGTGTTTAAAAATGATACAAAATGTATGTTGGCATCTCTAAAGGTATGTGTCATCATAAATGTGCCTTGAGGGTGATTTTCGATAGTGCTGATTTTGCCATCTGTTGCGCAAGGACTAGCACTAACCACGCCTTGAAGAGTTCTTTCAATAAAATAATCTTCGTACGATACATAAAAGTAACCATTATTGCCAAAGCTTTCACCCCAAGAATTTAGGCATAGGTATGCGCCAGGCTTGCTCCATGCTCCGTTTGCGTTGTAATTATCGTCCCAACCGACAATTGACACAAGGTGGTTGGTGTTGTTAATAATTGCTTGTTCACTTGATACCAAACTATTGTCAGTAACTTTATAATATTTTGTATTACTTGTAAAGATTGATGTGTTTGTATATATCCCAGCAGTTAAACTTCCGTAGTTCATAATATGTTGCTTAACGCTATTTCTAAAAGATGTAAGTTCACTTTGAGAGTATTGAGATTTGTTTCCAACATATTCAGGAAATGATACAGTGTCATCAACTTTTACTATAGAATAAAAGTTGTTATTAATATTGGCATAGTCGGCTTCCATTTGTGTTCTTCCTGAGCTGGAGTTTTGATATCTGCTTCTAGGCATTTCCTCTTCCAAAACCAAAGATTGCTCTTTTTGAGTATATGTAATAAAGTGTGTAAAGTTACCCCCATTGTTTAATGCTTCATATGTTGAGTTATAGTAACCTGCTTGCTTGTATAATGATAATGCAAAATGCAGTTCGGAAAAGTCATAATATTCGCCATATGTTAATGCAAGATATGTTTCTAGGCTAGTAAGTGAGGCGTAGGCATAACATAGACCATATGGGTTTTGGTTTTCAACACCAATATCAATATAATCTCTAAGGTCGTAACTGCTTGGTGGGGTGGCGGTTGCTAGCTCCTGCGATGTGTTTTCAATTTGCAATTCGGTACTTGTTTTGACACTATCGATATTTGTGTACGAAACAAGACCTCCCAATAGGCTTGCTGTTAAAATACAAAGTATCAATAAATAAAATTTAATACGCCCCTTTATCATCTTAAACTATTCTCCTTCATAACTTTTAATATCGTTTCAAAGCTATCATCATTAGCAGATTTGTTGTTATGCAAAGCTTTGCATTTTTCACATCTATAATTTATAATATACCCCTTTTTACTAGAAGTTACCACACTAACAGGTCGCAACACGCCTAAGCAGGTATTGGCTCGATCTCCTGGATTGATATCCACATGTATTGAACACAAACATTTGTTGCAATGGTCACGTGAAGAGTATTTAAGTGGAGGAACTTGCGCCCCACAAACTGCACAAATAAAAGAATTATCATTTTTTTCAAACATTTTCATACAAACATTTTACTTAATGATAATTCCAAAGTCAAGAAATAAATATAGTTTAAATTATAATGTTATAATATTTTTTTTATTTTGTTTGGCATATTTGTATGCTTTATATGCACCACTATTTTTAGTATTACGAATATAAAATAAACAATAATCACTATGGTCAATTATTTCTAAATTGCGATAATAAATGAGTGTATACCAATAGTTAAACCTTAAAGAAAAGTATATAATTTCTTCATAATCTTCATTTTTTAACCATTTTGGCCTTTTCCGTGGGCGATTAACATATGTTTCATTTTCACATACATAAATGCGTTTAATGTGAGGAAAAATTTGTTTTAATTTGGTTATAATTTGCCAACACAATTCATCAAATTGTCCAAAACCTCCAAAGTAAAATATACTAACATTTTTGTTAGTAATTAAATCAATAAAAGCATTTTTTAATCTAATTTTCAATTCATTAGTTATTTCAATTTCATTATGTCCAAACACGGAACAGGATAATTCATAATTCATCATATTGAATAGTATAGCATAAAATTTGCAAAAATTCAATACATTGAATTATATTTTTTAAAAATAATCATACTCTAAAGTAAATTATTAATTAGAGGTGAACAATGCAATTAACTGATGCCTTAATAAAGAGAATAAAAGAGTTGATAAAAGATAGGGATATAACGCAATATGAATTGTTTAAGCGTAGCGGGGTTATTCCATCAACTATTAATATGATATTAAAAGGAAAAGTTAAAACTATTAAAATTAACACGCTGTTTGATATATGTTTTGGATTAAATATTGAATTAAGTGATTTTTTTGCTTGTGATTATTTAAAATTTGCAAATGTTGAAAGATAGTTCTAGTTATGAATTTAGATGAAGCGTTAAAGAAAAGAATTAATGAATTGGTTAAAGAGGAAAAGTCTTTAACAAATTTATGCTTAAAGTCCAATATAACTCCATCAACAATATTTGATTTTATGTATGGCAAAATAAAAGCACCAACAATAATTACAATTAAGAAATTATGTGCTGGTGCAAATATTACGTTGGAGCAATTTTTTGCAAGAGATTATTTTAACGATTTTGATGAAGTTTATAAATAATTCATAAATATTAAAAATTCAAACTATAATTTTTAAGCATTTTTCTACGTGCTTTCCAGTCGGGAAGTAGGGTGGTCATAAGATTATGAAACTCTTTGCCATGATTATGGTGGATTAGGTGTGCAAGTTCGTGGGTTATTACATAATCAATACATTCAATGCGAGTTTTTGCTAGATATAAGTTTAAGGTAACTATACGTTTGATAAAATTGCAGTTGCCCCACATCGATTTCATTGGTTTGATTTTAATAAGTGGAGGAATGGAGGTTTTAAACATTTGACTGTAAATAAAGTTTAGGCGGTTGGTAAAAAAATCCATAAAATATTTTTTGCACCACTTTAAAAATATTTGTTTTACAAATTCGATGCTTAAATCTTTTGTATAAATAGTAAAATTGGTGTCAAAAAGTACTTTATTTTTAGCGGATTGTTCAACTTTTAGTGTGTGATTTTTACCCAGCAAAAAAATATTACCATTATCGCAAAAATTACAAGTGTCAACTTTGATGTTTTTAGGCTTTGATAGTTGATTGTTAATCCATTCACGCTTGCGCACCAAAAACTCGTAAGCATAGGCGTAAGATGCATAATAAGGCATACTTACATTAATTTTACCAGCGCTTGTTATAGTAAGCCTAATATTTTTCATGCGCTTTTTAGTCATAGTAACATCAGCAACCTTATCGCTTGCTAGTGGAAACCTTACAACCTTACTACTACTTTTCATTAATCCCATTATATCAAACTATCTACATTTTAGCAAATAAACTGGCGTGGTTTAGTTAAGTTGTTTTACTTTCTAATTTTTATAAATAATAATAAAGCCAGAATAGTTTAGAATATTATAAAAATGTGTTGCAATTGTTAAAATTATGTGCTAAATTAATAAACAAAGGAGAATGATATGGATTATTACAGCGATAAGGCCCCACAAGTTATAGCAAAAAGGGCTTTGGTAAAGCTTTGCAAAGATGAAGATTTTTTGGCTAAAATTAAAATAAGATTAATAGAAAACATATCAAACAACAAGAGTTTAGATGACAATACAAAGGCGTATCAAATCAAGCTAATAAATGATGATAAATTTTTAAAATCTATCATGCAAAAGGTTGTAGAAAAATGCGAAACTAATGATTTTATAACAGACCTGATTAAAGAGATTAATTGTGGAATAAACGATTTTATTAATGTTGTAGAAGATGAGTTAAAGTTGGTTTAATTAAAACTAAAATATGAATAAAATAAAACCTATTTTAAAACATCAAATAAATATATATTTATAAACAAAGAATAAGCAATTAAACATGCTTATTTTTTTGATATAAAAAAAAGGACTGTAGAAGCCCTAATCGAATTGCTGTATTTTATCTTTTTTCAAATTCTTTACCCGTGATTAAATAATTAATTGACACATTAAAATATTTTGACATAAGCAGCAATGTGTTAAGACTTGGCTCTCGCTTACCATTTTCATAATGAGATAAAGCCTCCCTTGAAAGATTTAAGTCAAGGGCTACTTTTTGTTGATTAAGATTTTTTATTTTTCTAATATTTTTTAATCCAATCACAACAATCCTCAAAAATTTAAAAAATTTTTAAATTATTCTTGACATAATTGTAACAAATTGTTACAATAAAAATGTTACAATCTGTAACATTGTAGATTTTTTTAAAACAAAGAGGAGGAAAGTATGAAAAAAATAACAAAAGTTATGGCATCTATGTTTGCTTTTGTGCTAGTTGTTACAGGAGCAATATGTTTAACTGCGTGTGATACAACTGAAGAAAAAGAAATTGTTAAGGAAACTATTACGGAAATAGTGGTTTTAGATCAATTAAATCTAAACAAGGTTTATGATGGCAAGCCAGTTGAAGCCCCATTTATTTATTCAATTATTGGTGAAAATGATTTTGAGTACACTGTTGATTGGTATAGCGGAAATACTAAATTATCAGACAGCCCAGTTAATGCAGGTCAATATAAATTATCAATAACAATTAATTATGGTGAAAAAACTGAAACACTAGAAAAAGAATTTGAAATTGAAAAATGTAAGGTTGAAAAACCAGGAGCACCAAAATTAACTTATACAGGAGAAATGCAATATCCATTTGAAAATATTGATAGAGATATTATAGGTATAGGTGGAGACGTAGGTGCAGATGCTTTTGATGGTGTTATCCACCCAAATCTTGGTAACAATAAGACAAAATTTGGTTTGAGAGATAAAACTAATTATGTATGGGAAGATGGAACAATAGATGATTTTACTGTTACTTGGAGTTGGACTAAAAAAACTTGTAATGCTAAAATTGAAATTGAAAAAGAGCATGATGGCACTTCTACAATGGCTATAAAACTAACTGCAGAACATGGATTAGTTGCAAAAGATTTAAACCAAGGACTGTATTTAGTTGCTAGCTTTACTTCCAGCGAAGTGGGTGCTACTGCAAGCGGTTATTATGTTGCTATTAAAAAAGGTGATAATTATGATAGATTAACAGGCTGGTCATTTGATGAAGACGGTTATGTAATTCATAATAGTGGAATTGGTGCGAGATTTTATTATAATTATAACTTTGCATTTACTGTAAGTGGAAAAATAGTTTAACATAGTATGTTAATAAAGTCACATAATTTTGTGGCTTTATTTTATTAAATATTATTGCAAAATATGCGGAATGGTTGTATAATTAAAGTATGAGACTAAAGATTGATAAGTTGGGTATGAATGGCGAAGGTGTTGCTAGACCTTTGCGTGATGATTTAAGCGTTGATAATGAAAATATAAATAAGGATTTGCAAAAGGTAACTTTTGTTGATTTTGCTTTGCCAGGCGAATTGGTAGAGGCTGAAATTGAAACTGAAAAGTCAAAGTTTTGTACGGCTAAGTTAAATCAAGTAATTAGCGCCAGTGTTGATAGGGTAAATCCACCTTGCCCATATTTTACACGTTGTGGTGGCTGTAATATGCAACATCTTAAGTATGATAAGCAGTTAGAATTTAAAACCAATCTAGTTAAGGAAACATTGTATAAGGTTGGAGGTCTGGATTTGGGCGTGTTGCCTTGTGTAAGTAGTGATGAATATGGGTATCGAAACAAGGCTGTGTTTCCAATTGGACGCAATATTGGAATGTTTGAGTATAACAGCCATAATATAGTAAGCATTGACAAGTGTTTGCTTATGAACGACAAGATTAATCAAACTTTAAGCATTGTGTGTGAGTGGGTAAGTGAAAATAATATTAAGACTTTTGATTTTAATATATATAAAGGATTGTTGAAATATCTTGTGGTGCGCAGTGTTGATGAGCAAACGCTTGTGTGTTTGGTGTCGACTAGTAAAGATGTTAAGCATTTAGATAAACTAGTGGGAAAGTTGAGTGCTCTTGGCGAGTTTGGGCTATATATTAATATCAACAATCAACACAATTCTATTATACTGGGAAGAGAGTATGTGCATATTGCTGGAATTAAGGCGATTGAGTTAGATGAATTTGGAATTAAATATGATATTGACGTGGCAAGTTTTTTGCAGGTAAACAACGATATTAAAACCAAACTTTATAGCGAAGTAATTTCAAATATTGGTGGCGGAATTGTAATTGATGCCTATGCAGGTGCGGGACTATTAAGTGCAACACTAAGTAAAGGCGCAAGCAAGGTTTATAGCGTGGAGATTATTCCGCAAGCAAGTGACAAAGCAAGGCAACTTGTAAAGGCAAACAATATAACAAATATGGAAGTTATTAATGGCGATTGCACTAAAATTATACCTAATTTAATTAAAAAGGTACAGAGTGAAAACAAAAACATTAAATGTAGTGTTGTGCTTGACCCTGCACACGTTGGTTGTAGCCCTGAGGTTATTGAAAGTGTAAAGAGTGCTGACCAAATAATCTACATAGCGTGCAACCCTATTGCACTAGCAAAGGACCTAAAAGTATTACAAAATACACATAAAATAATTAAAATTGAGCCTTATGATATGTTCCCACAAACAAAGCACATTGAAACATTGGCGATATTAGAAAAGAGATAAACAAACAACCTATACAAATTAATGTATAGGTTGTTTTTATAAAAATTATTATTTAAGAAGTGCTTCATTATTTATTTTTTTAAAAAATGGTTCACATTGTTTAAGTCTTTTTTTGTTTTGTTTGGCTTGATTATTTTCTTGCATTTTTTTGTAAGTTTCTTTTGATATTACAATTGCTGGGCCTGGCACAGCCTCTACACGTTCTTCATTATTTTCAATTAGTTGGTTTATAATTCTTTTATCTTCCATAATAAACTCCTTTTTGTTGTTTTAAGTATAATCTCACATTCAAAATTTGTCAAGTTATATTAAAAAATCATTAAAATATTAAATCCACTTGCAAAAGTAAGTGTTTTAGTGTATAATTTGCGGTGAGAGTTTGAGATGAACGATGTTTGTCTAAAAATCATTTAAGGAGAATAAATTATGTATAAATGTGTACCTATTACTTTGGTGACAGGATATTTGGGTAGTGGTAAAACTACACTTATTAATAATATTTTAAGTAACGACAAGGGCTATAAGATGGCGGTTATTGTCAACGACATTGGCGAGGTTAATATTGACGCTGACCTTATTCAAAAGGGTGGAGTGGTAAATGTTGGCGATGACCTTGTTCCACTACAAAATGGCTGTATTTGTTGTAATCTTAACGAGGATTTGATTAATCAAATACTTAACCTTGCACGTACTCAAAAATATGACCACATATTGATTGAGGCAAGCGGTATTTGTGAGCCTGTGCCTATTGTGCAATCTATTATTGCTATTGAAGAACAATGCAAAGCAAACAATATTCCACCACTTTGCAAACTTGATGCAGTTGTTAGCGTTACTGACGCACTAAGATTAGTAAAGGAATTTAATTGTGGTGATACATTGACTGAAAACAAGTATGGCGAAGATGATATTGAAGGACTAATTATTCAACAACTTGAATTTTGCGATATAGTACTACTTAACAAGGTTGATGAAGTAAGCTCTGAGGAACTTACACGTGTTAAGGCTGTGATTAAGGAACTTCAACCTGTAGCAAAAATTATTGAAACTAACTTTTCAAAGGTTGACCTTGCTGAAATACTTGATACTAATATGTTTGATTTTGAACGTAGTGCTACAAGTGCTGGTTGGATACGTGAACTAGAGGCTGAAAATGTGGGCAACCGTGACGAAATTATAGAGCATAAGCACGAACATCATCATGCCCATCACGAACACCATCATCATAAGCATGAACATTGCGATGACCCAGATTGCGAATGCCATCATCATGAATACGACGAGGACCACGAGTGTCATTGTCACGAAAATAGTGAGGAATGTCATTGCCATGACCATGAAGAACATGAACACAACCACCACGAGCATTGTCACGATGAACATGAACATCATGACCATGAGTGTCATTGTAAAGGTAAATGCCATTGTGGACACGACCACAATCACGGCGAAGAAGAATATGGTATTGGAACATTTGTATATTATCGTCGCAAACCTTTTGACCGTAAAAAATTCCTAGACTTTATTAACGAGGATTGGGGACGTCAAATAATTCGCACTAAAGGTTTAGTATATTTTAGTGATGAAACTGAGATGTCATATCTATTTGAGCAAGCCGGTCCTCAAAAGAACCTTAATCAAACAGGTTATTGGTATGCTACAATGCCAGAGGCAGAATTGAAGCAATTGCTTGAACAAGAAGCACTACTTCGTAAAGATTGGGACGACACTTACGGCGACCGCATGATTAAATTAGTGTTTATAGGTCAACACATTGATAAACATAGCATTATTGAAAAATTAGATAATATTTAATACAAAAAGAGTTGGATTTCCAACTCTTTTTGTATATTAATTTTTAATCTTCGGATAAATCGGCGTCAAATTTAGTCTTATGTATTGTGCCTATAGGGTGTTGTGGAGGAGCGTATATTGAATATACTTTTAAAGGACAACTTTGTTTGTTTAAAATATTATGCCATGTGCCTGCAGGGATTAAAATTGCGTAATCTGGGTTAGCTTCTCCAACAAACCGCATATCTTGTTTTGTTTTACCCATATATACCGAGCCAATGCCATATTCAACTCGTATAAATTGGTCAAGATTGTCGTGGCGCTCCAGTCCTATTTCGCCACCAACAGGGATTGACATAACGGTTACTTGTAAATGCTCTCCAGTCCAAATAGCTTTTCGAAAATAACTATTGCAACACACCTCTTTATGCATATTAATAGTTGTTGGGCTGTTACCTAAATCTGAATTTTGATTGTAGTTCATAAATTTCTCCTAATGTGCTTTAAACTAGTATATGGCGAACCGAACAAAAATGTTAAAATATATTGACAACTTGTATGTTTTATGGTAATATTACAGCACCTAGGAGGAAGTATGAACAAAGAAAAACAATTAATATCTTTGTACAGTTGGATAAATGATTGTTGGCGTCTTGCGCTTAGCCATGATACTTGGGAAGCAATTAAGGAGGAGTTAGGCTTGCCTGAAATAATTGTAACTAGTTGGGAACAAGAGGGCTGGACTGATGCATATAATAGGATTGATAATGTAATTAAAAATATAAAAAGACTTGCAAAAGAAAAGCCTGCAATGACTAATGATTGCAAAATGTTAAAGTTTAGGGTTGATATGATAAAAGATGGAGTAGAGAATATTCTTGATAAAGAATTTGGTTTAAAAGTATATTGCAGAAATGGAGAAATATTTTTCTAAAATAAAAAAATAACAGCGGTTGATTTAACTGCTGTTATTTTTTGTATAACGTATAAATTTTAATAAATAGATAAAAAATTGGTCACGACTAGTTAATTAATTCTTTAGTGAAGCACAACAATATTAACTCGAATTTATAAAAGTGGTAATTTTTTATATTGATAACACATTATGTAGTATATAAAGGAGTTTTATATGCATAAAAGATTTGATGACAACAATTGCAATTTCGATTACGATTGTTGTTGTGAAAAAAGAAAAAGATGTGATAACAATTGTTGTTATCCAAGTTAGATAGATAATCAAGTTATAGTTCGAGGTCCAACTGGACCCGCAGGAATGTCAGGCCCAATGGGTCCTCAAGGATTAACTGGTGATATTGGTCCAACAAGGCCCAACAGGGGCAACGGGCGCTGGCGGTATATTAAATTTTGCAGATTTCTATGCTTTAATGCCACCTGACAACTCGTCAATAGTTGCACCAGGTACGGATGTTAGCTTCCCACAAAATGGTCCAACAAGTGGAAGTGATATAACAAGAATAGGACCAAGCTCATTTAATTTGGCACAAATAGGTTCATATCAAGTGCTATTTAATGTTGGAGTTACCGAAGCTGGTCAATTATTAGTAACTTTAAATGGTGCAGATTTGGATTATACAGTAGTTGGTCGTGCAACTGGGACTTCGGATATTATTGGAATGAGCATTGTTACAACAACATCAGTAAATTCAATCTTAACCGTTAGAAATCCTGCAGGAAATTCAACTGCACTTACAATCACACCACTTGCTGGTGGAATAAGACCAGTATCTGCACATTTGGTTATTACCCAAATTCAATAAAATTAAAACACAATGAAAAAAGAACCTAATTAGGTTCTTTTTACATTGATAATGGTGGACCCTCGGGGACTCGAACCCCGGACCCACTGATTAAGAGGTATAAATAAAACTTGTTTTTCAAGTTGTTTTAGTGTTATCCTATCCCTTAAAATCCCTTATTTTATAGGCAAAAGTTGTGTTATATCGTGTTAACTAATATTTTTTTAAATTGTCTAAAATTATTTAAGATTTTGCTGTCTAATTTTAGACAGTTGGCGAACAACTACCTAATAAAGTATTTTAGATATATAAAAATTTACAAAATATGATACAAATTTAATAAAAGTGTGTTATAATATAGCAAATAACGGAGAATTGTAGAATGTTAGAGTTTTATAATGAGATTTGCAAATTAAAAAATGTTACTAGAAGAGGTTGGCAACATAGACAATTTAATGTAAATAGAATAGAAAGTGATGCTGAACATGTGTATTCAATGTTGATGTTAGCATATTTCATTATAGAAAAAGAAAAAATTAAAAGTTTAGATACGTTAAAAGTATTTAAAATGATAATGTTTCACGATTTAGGTGAGATAGAGATTGGAGATATAACACCATTTGATAACTATGATGTCGCAAAAAAACATAAAGAAGAAAGGTCTGCCATAGAGAATATATCAAAAAAGCATAAAATTATAGAAATTTTAGAATTGTGGGATGAATACAACCAAAGGAAAACTAAAGAAGCAATATTTGTTAAAATGATTGACCATTTAGATTTTGTTTGCCAAGCAAATAATTATAAAGAAAGCAATGAACAACAATTCGAAATATTGTATAATGAATACAAAATAAATCATCCAGAGGTTTTGGAGGTCTTAAATGCGATTAGATAAAAATTCACTTTATTTTAAAGTTCATCAACTATTAAAATGTGGAGATGTAGATGTTTATGTTGATATGGATGGTGTTTTAGCGGAATATAAGTATGGGGAAGGTTCTAAAATTTTGAATGGAGATACTTCTGTATATTCTCAAAAAAGACCTATTAAAACTATAATAAAGTTTATAAGAAAATATTATAAAAGCAACAACTTTTATATTTTAACATCATGTATCAAGGAAAATCAAGTTGAAGCTAAAAAAGAATGGGTGAAAAGATATTTACCATTCTTTAATCAGAACAATATACTTTGTCTAGTTAGTAAAGATTTTGAAAGTCGAATTAATGATAAAGTTAATGATATTTCTCAAAGGGTTAACTCTAGAAATAAGAAATCTATATTAATTGAAGATACTCATGAAATTTTAAAGAAATCATGGGATCAAAATAAAGAATTGTTATTACCGGTTTTAGTAATAAATTTAATTAAATGAGGTTGATATGAAAAATTTGATAATAGATTGTTATACAGATGAACCATCAGGATTGGGAGCCCCACCATATTTAAGCGTACATTCTAGATATTTGGCTGGTGCATTAAAATATGTGGGACAAGAATATGAATATATAAATATAGATGATTTAAGGCTATTTAATGGGGAAAGTTTAGAGTTTGAAAATTCCTTAAATAAGAGAACAATTAATTATAATTATATAACTAGTGAAATTAAAAAGTTTTTAGAAGAATGTAATACTATTTATGTCGTTATGGGTTGTTTCGTAGATTATAATTATTTATCATGTGAACCTCCAACATTTGAGGAGATTGCGAACTTACTACGAAACTTTAAAAATAAACATATAGTATTAATGTATGCCTTAGGTTCTAAAATAGTTACAAGAGATGAATTAGATAGAACACTACCTAATAATTTATTTACTAAAGTAGTTTTTGGTAATTTTTATAATTATATAATCTATGGTAAGGAAGATGATTATTTGCCACATTATGATATTTTAAAAGAAGTTTCTAGATTTTCGGCAGATATAGTTGATAAAATTCGTAGACCTTTGATTTATGAAATTGAAACAGCAATTGGTTGTAACAGAAAACCTGGTTGTAAATTTTGTATAGAAAGCATAAGAGGAATAAATCATACATCAAGACCTGTTGAAGATATTGTGGATGAAATAAAAGAATTATATCAATGCGGTGTAAAGTATTTTAGATTGGGAAGGCAACCAAATTTTTATGCTTACTTTAATTCAGATCCAGAAAAAGTAGAAGAATTATTTTCAAAAATTTGGACAAATTGTCCAGGCATACAAGTTTTACATATTGATAATGTTAGTCCGCATAATGTCAATACTCCTAGAGGTAAAGAAATAACAAAATTATGTGCAAAGTATTGTACAAGCGGAAGCATTGCTCCTTTTGGTGTGGAGTCTTTTGATCCTAAGGTTAGAGAGTTAAATAATTTAAATGGTTCAATTGATGATATTTTTAAATCTATAGAGATAATTAATAATGTGGGTAAGGAAATTACAGATGAGGGTACTAGAAAATATTTGCCAGGAATTAATATCATTTATGGATTAGAAGGTCAAACAGAAGAAACCTTAAAATACAACTTAAAAGCTTTTAAATATATATTAGAAAATTTTTATGTTAGACGAATTTTTGTAAGGAATCTAACATCTCCACATGGCGAGTTATTTGGAGAGAGTGATAAAAATGGTTTTGAAAATTTTAAAACACAAATAGTTGAAAACTTTTCATTACCAATGCTTAAAAAAGTTTATCCTATAGGTACGATAATAAAACACGAAAGGGTTGAGATGTATAAAGATGGAGATTCAATTTTAAGACAAATGGGGACTTGTCCAGAAAGGATTGTTATAAAAAATAAAAAATTAGATTTAGATGATTTTTATACAATAAAAGTCGTAGGTTATATATCTGATAGAGTTTTATTAGGAGAAATTATATGCAAAGAATAGCTATTATAGTTCCATTTCCTAATATTGCAGTTGAGTACGAATTTCATAAAATGATAAAAAATGATAATGTTTTATATCAAATATTTAAAATAGATTATCAAACTCATCAAAAAGAGAATGAACAAAAATTTTATCAAGAAATGAGTGCAAATTTAGATTTATTAGTTGAAAAAATCCAAGGACTTGGATTTGATAAAATAATTTTAATGTGTTCATCTTTAAGTTCAAAAATAGACGAAATAAAGGTGCTAACGGTTAATAAAATTGTGTCTAAATTTTTATTGGATAATTGTTTAAATAAAAATTTAATATTAATATCTCCATATTCAGAAAAAACAACGCAAGACACATTAAAAAACTTTGAAAGTTTTAACATAAAATTCAAGAAAGTATATTCAAAACAGATTTATGGTTCTTATAATTATTTTGCTTTTGGTAATGAATTGGTTGATTTTTGCAAAGGAAATAACCTTGAAGATGAAAAAGTTTTTGTAAGTTGTACTAACATTCCGATAGTTGACAATATTGGAAAACTTGATATTTTATCATCAAACACAATTGTGGCTAATTATATAAATAATTTGTAAAGGAGAAAAAAATGAAGGAAGAACAAATTGAAAAAGTTTTAAAGATACTCGCTAGAGATAAAGAATTGCAGAAAGAGGTTAGTAAGAATTTTAGCAATAATCTTTGGTGGCCCAGTAATGTTGAAGATAAAAGATTAAGGTTGATTATTGCGGGATTGTCAACTAGAGTATCATATTCAATGATAGAAAGTTATAGAAAAGTAATTAATAATTTAATTTCAATAGGTTTTGATAATTTCAAAGAGTTTAGTGATGATGAAAAAATAGATATTATCAAACCTTTAGGATTATCTGCAACTAGATTAAAGTATATTAATTCAATGTATAATTTTATTGATAATCATAAAGATTTAAATATTTTAGAAGAAGATGAATTTATTAGTTTAGTTAATAAAGAGGTAATAGGAGCTTCTTATAAAGTTGCTCAATGTTGTTTGCTTTATTATAAGGGATATCCAAACTCTATAATGCCTGTTGATTCAGGGATGAAGGATGTTTTACTTCCATGTTTAGGTTATGAAAAACAAAAATCAGGAATTGGTCATGAATATGCTAGAAAAGAACTAGAAAAAGATGTTGCGTTTATTGATAAAAAGAAATTTATAGAAGAAAATGGACTAGATATAAGTGAAAATGCATTTAATTGGTGGGCACATTTATCATTAATATATTACAAGAGAAAATATTGTAATAAAAAGAACCAACATTGTCCATTACATAGTGATGAGGTACATATAGAAGAGGAGTGTTTAGAAAGATGATTATTTTGGAAGGTTTAGATGGTGTTGGAAAATCAACAATTGTTGAACATTTAAAACAATTTGGTTTTTCAAATTTGCATTATGATTATGATTCAGCAAATAATGATTTAATAAAAAAGTATTCGTCTATTAGTAATAGAACAGATCTAAACAATTTAATAGCAGATAGATCGTTCTTTAGTGAAATGGTTTATGGTACTGTATTGAGAGGTGGAAGTAGAATTTCAGATGAACAATTTGTAGAATTACTAAAACTATATGCTTCATTAGATGTAAAAGTAATATATTTAACCTCAGATAAGGAAGTATTATTAAAAAGAAGACAGGAAGATAAAAAAGATTTTGATATGCTAAATTCAAAATATATGGAACTTAATGATAAATATGGTCAAATTATGAATTTAGCAGCAAAGTATTTACCGGTTTTGCATATTGACACCTCAGAAAAGAGTATGGAACAAACATTTAAACAATGTGAGGATTTTGTATTTGGTGGTAGAATTGATGAAAGAACTTTATGATATTGTGTTTGTGGGAAATACTTCTATAGATAAAAAGAAATGTATTAATAAGAAATATGTTGAAGTTATAGGAGGTTCTGCTTTTAATTCATATTGCGCCACATTAAAAAATAAATCAAAGCAAGTCGGATCGTAGCCATG
>JAZQYV010000006.1:0-10826 GCA_045633705.1 Candidatus Onthoplasma sp. | reverse complement strand
TTCTTTCCTTACCTAAAGTTTATATTAAGATAAATTGTTCTTTGCAACCTCCTCTTCGGCGATTGCATTGTTAATATACCACACTTTAAATTTAATGTCAACAGTTTTTTCAAAAAAAATTTAAAAATTTTGAAATTTTTTGCTTTTTTCTTGTTTTTTGTGTGTTTCTAGACCTTTTTTACTCCTTTTTGACCTAAAATTGGGATTTTCAACCATCTTTTATTCAAAATTTTAGTTGTCATCTCTTTTTTAAAGCTTCAAAGGCTGTTCTCTCCTTTATAAGTTTTATTGATTTTTACAAATCCAAAGCAACCAATCCTGTTTTGCCTTATATATTATATATTAAATACTTATATAAATTCATACATTATATATTTACACAATATATTTACACAACGAAAAATTGTTCGTTATATATAACATTGGGATGATTTGAATAACTTTGTTTTAATTTTACATGACAATCCTTTGCTTTATCGTATTGTCCTTTTGCATAATATAATCTAACCAGTTCTAGTAAAGGAATCAAATAATAATATTCCTCTCGCACAAAAAATCCCTGTTCATTGGGGGCTTGTATATTTAATGCACTTTGATAAAAATATATTGCGTTATCAACATTACCCTCCTTTTCATACAATCTAGCTAACTCACAAACAACTTCGGCATTTGGTACAATATTTACAGCCTCAAATAACCACTTTTTAGAATTTTCAATATTGCCAAACTTTTCTTCACACCTTGCCATTATCAGCATAGCATCAATAATGTTTGGCAAAAACTTATGTTTCATTTTTAAAAACTTGTTTAACTCAGTCTTGCACTTTTTAAAATGCCCCCAATAATATAGCTCCCTTGCATAATAATATTGCTCCCTTGCACTAAACTTTACCCTTCGCTTTAATGCCTTGCGGAATAAATTTAAGTTGCGCTTAGTATAATGTGTTGCAATTTTACGATGCTGAATGGTTATATCTAAATGTTCCACCTTTCCAAATGGCACAATCGCCTCGTGAACAAACCCATTCCAAACAGCCCGCTTATCATTTTTCATAATACGTTCACGTTCAAACACAAAATTAGGCCTACCTACTTTATCAAAACTAGTAGCATACTTCAACATATATGTATCCGCCACCATATTTAATTTTAACTGATTAATCTTTTCAATCTCGCCATATTCAATCACGTCATCCGCGTCCAGCCACATTACATAATCTTTAGTTGCCAAACTAAAAGCAAAATTTCGTGCTTTGCTAAAATCATCACACCACTCAAAATCCACAACCTTATCAGTATATTTATTGGCAATCTCCTTGGTTGTGTCAGTACTGCCAGTATCTACAATAACAATTTCATCAGCAAACTGCTTTACGCAATCTAGGCATCTCGCAAGCACACTTTCTTCATTTTTAACAATCATACATACACTTATTTTCATAACTCATAGTATGAAAAACTTAATCTTTTTGCCAAACAAAAAAGCAGACCTAAATCTGCCTTTTGTTAATTACAATAATTGACCATATTCAGTATCGTGCTTTCTAGCACTTTCAAGTGCTTGTTCAACATCTTGCTTAGTTATTTCAGGTTTAATTACAGTAGTCCCACCCTTTTTATCTATTCCAATTTCTTCTGTTGATAAAGCGCCAACTCTATGATTGCATAAAAATTTAATGCCTGTCTTTTCCACAGCTTTAAAAACATCTTGTATATATTTATCCTGTGCTGATAAATTTTCTTCAACTTCCGCTTGTGCATTTTTATCAATTTGTTGCTTAATTAGTCGTTTAGTTCCTTTAACTTCATAATCTTGAAGAGTTTTAGATAATTCGCGATTACTTAATTCAGTTAGGATTCTACTTCCCATTGATGTTAATAACATACTTGACTTAAATAGGGTTAAATTTTTACCCAATGCATAAGCAACTGCCACATTGTTTTTGTCTTGTTCATACCTTTCAAGCAAAGTTTTACGAAGTTTTTTTAATCTTCTTTTGGAAACTCGCATGCTAAAACCTTGCACTTCATCAAGTATTTCAGTTCTTGCAGCAATCATTTCAAAATATCTTTCCAACATCAATATGTTATGAGTGATATTATAATTATTGTAATAGTTATCAGTTGAAGCTTCAAATTTAGAAATATAATCACTATTTATTAATTTAAATTTTAAATTTCTCATTTTTTCATCTTGTGCTTCAGTTCTATCCCAATATGTTTTTAAAGTATAAAAATCACACATTTGAGCCAATCTATCATTTTTAAAAAAGTCCTTA
Source organism: Candidatus Onthoplasma sp. (assembly GCA_045633705.1). Classification (GTDB taxonomy): domain Bacteria; phylum Bacillota; class Clostridia; order Christensenellales; family UBA1242; genus Onthoplasma. Next base: position 8,547 of record JAZQYV010000006.1, on the reverse strand, counting down.
TGTGCAATTGCAAGCAGTTCATTAGCACCACCATTACCTAAATTTGAAACATTATTATCAATAATTGCATTATCATCATCCTTTTTAGCGAGTAAGTACCAACTTTGTATTGCATTAATTTGACCAAGTTCTGCCAACTTTGTTAAGTCCTCAAAAATAAGCGAGTCTTCGCCACTAACAATCTTTTTAGACCACAATGTTACAAAGTCATTATCCAATTCATTAAAGCCATATTCTAACATATATTTTCTCCTAACCGCAATATATCACAATTACCACATCTTGTCAATATTTTTTAACAAAAAAAACGACCATATGTCGCTTAGTTTGTTTGATTAATTTACTTTGTAAAAGTTTCGGTATCTTCTGGGTTGTAGCCATGTAAGCCTTGCTCAACAAGTTCCCATGTTGCATCATCACAAAGCCCATCACTGCCATTAAATACAACTCTTGTTTCCAACACTGAATTTGCTTTAGCTTCAGCCTTGTATTGTTCAATACGTCGCTTAATAAGTGTAGGAACTTTTGCAATCTTTGGCGCTTTTGCTCCATTATTGTTCATAAAAAATCTCCTTAATTGATGATTGCATAATATCATAACTTTTGCACCTTGTCAATAAGCAAAATAAAAATTGTTTAATAATTTTTTCAAAACCCTTTTCCACAAAAAAAGACGACTATTAAAATCGTCTTTTTGTTTATAAATAATTACATTAATTATTCATTTTTCACTATTCATTAATCATTAACGATTTATTATTTGCTTGCTTCAGCAATGGCAACTGACACTGCAACTGTTGCTCCAACCATTGGGTTATTGCCCATACCGATTAATCCCATCATTTCAACGTGCGCTGGCACTGATGAAGAGCCTGCAAATTGTGCGTCGCTGTGCATACGGCCCATTGTATCTGTCATACCATAAGATGCTGGACCTGCTGCCATATTATCTGGGTGCAAAGTTCTACCTGTACCGCCACCACTAGCCACTGAAAAGTATTTTTTACCTTGCTCTAAACGTTCTTTCTTATATGTTCCAGCAACTGGGTGTTGGAAACGTGTTGGGTTAGTCGAGTTACCAGTAATTGACACATCAACGTTTTCAAGGTGCATAATTGCCACACCTTCACGTACATCATTACTTCCATAACAACGCACCTTTGCACGTGGGCCGTTAGAATATGCAATTTCTTTTACAATATTTAACTTGCCTGTATAATAATCAAAATCTGTTTGCACATAAGTAAAACCATTAATACGTGAAATAATTTGTGCAGCATCTTTGCCTAGTCCATTTAATATAACACGTAGTGGTTTATTACGCACTTTGTTAGCCGAGTTTGCAATACCAATAGCACCTTCTGCTGCCGCAAAAGACTCATGCCCAGCCACAAATGCAAAACACTCAGTTTCATCACTAAGTAGCATTGCACCAAGATTACCATGGCCTAAACCTACTTTGCGGTCATCAGCAACTGAGCCTGGGATACAAAAACTTTGCAATCCTTCACCCAAGCATTTAGCAATTTCACTAGCAGTGTTAACTCCACGTTTAATTGCAATAGCGCCACCAACAATATATGCCCAACAAGCATTTTCAAAACAAATAGGTTGAATGCCCTTAACAATATTGTACACGTCCACGCCTTTGCTTTCGCAAATACTGCGTGCTTCTTCTAAGCTTGCAATGCCATTATCGTTTAATACTTTATTAATTTGATTAATGCGTCTATCATAACTTTCAAACAACATATTCGCCTCCTACTCAACTCGTGGGTCAATATACTTGACCGCCTCATCAAAACGGCCGTACTTGCCGCTTGCTTTTTTAATTGCTTCCATAGGCTCAATGCCTTTCTTGATGTTTTCCATCATCTTGCCAAGGTTTACAAATTCATAACCAATTACTTCGCTATTTTCATCTAATCCAAGACGAGTGATATAACCTTCAGATAGTTCCAAATATCTGCAACCCTTAATACGTGTGCTATAACAAGTGCCCACTTGGCTACGCTTGCCTTTACCCAAATCTTCAAGTCCAGCACCGATAGGCAATCCTCCTTCGCTAAACGCTGATTGAGTACGTCCGTATACAATTTGCAAAAACAACTCACGCATTGCAGTATTAATGGCGTCACATACAAGATCAGTATTAAGTGCTTCTAATATCGTTTTACCTACCAAGATTTCACTTGCCATTGCGGCTGAGTGTGTCATACCCGAGCAACCTAGTGTTTCCACCAAAGCTTCTTCAATAATACCATCTTTTACATTTAATGTAAGCTTGCATGCACCCTGTTGTGGAGCACACCAGCCAACGCCATGTGTTAAACCTGAAATATCTTTAATTTCAGTAGCTTTCACCCATTTAGCCTCTTCAGGTATAGGTGCCGGACCATGATTTGCTCCTTTATGCACACAGCACATTTCATTAATTTCACTACTATATTCCATAATTCCTCCTTATTTTAGAATATCACAATTAAAAATCCCAAAGCAATAAGAACTTAACCTATTACAAAGGGGATATAATAAAGGGGGAAGTTGTTGCCCCTTTATAGGTTGCGAGGCGACCATTCGTCAAGCGAATGTGCGAAATACCTTAAGCACAAGCAAGACAAGAATGTGTTGCGAGCACTTACTATATTCCATATTATTTTTTACCTCCTAAACTTTTTAATTATATCACTTTTAATGAGTTACGGTCAAATATTTTTATAAGAATATAAAAAATAGTGAGCTTAACCCACTATTAATATTTTTATGACAAATTATTTTGTATACAAACTTTTTAATGCTTTTTCCAGCACTCTTATATCTCCCATTGTGTTGTCAGCTGAAATTGACACACGCACTGCTCCGCGGTTTAGCGTTTTATTATGTTTATGCACAAGCGGAGCACAATGCAGCCCCGAACGGGTACAAACATTAAACTTTTCGTTTAAATAATCGCTTACATAACCACTATCATAGTCCATCACATTAAAGCTATACACACCCACTGAATTGGTAGCATAATACGGGGTTATAAACGTTAAATCGCTAAGCATTTCTTTAATATAATTGTTTAACCTTTGTTCTTTGTCCATAATATATTGTTTGTTTTTTTCAACATAGTCAATCCCTGCGCCTAAGGCAATGATTGGAATGTTGGCAAGCGTGCCACTTTCAAAGCTTTCAGGCATAGTGGTTGGCTGAATCAAACTTTCACTACTTGTTCCCGTTCCGCCAAACATAATTGGCTTCAATTCAACATTATTTTTTACCACTAAACCGCCTGCACCGCCTATACCATATAACCCTTTATGTCCAGCAAAAACAATCATATCCACATCACTCAAATCTTCAAATATATGCCCCGCACCTTGTGCAGTGTCTACCAAGTGCAACAAGCCATATTTTTTACACAACTTATTAATTGATTTTACATCAACTATTTCGCCCGTAACGTTGCTAGCTAAAGTTGTTATTATCATATAGGTATTATCTTGTATTGCATTTTCAAAACTATTTAAATCAAGGTTATCCACCACGGTATAGGTTATTTTTCCTTGATTTTTTAAATATTCTAACGGGCGCAAAACCGAGTTATGTTCTAGATAAGTTGTAATTATATGACCACCGATTTTGACCGAGCCTAAAATAGCCAAATTAAGTGCGCTTGTGCAGCCTGACGTAAATACACACTCATGGTCTTGTATTTGAAAAAAGTTTAACACCTTTTGACGTGTATTATATAGCTTTTCAGCACTAAGTTGAGCAAGTTTATGTGCACCTCGCCCAGCATTGGCTGTATATAAATTCATTGCATTATTTACCGCTTGTTTTACATCTAAAGGCTTATAAAAAGTTGTTGCTGCATTGTCTAAATATATCATACAACACAATATGCAAAATTTTTAAATATAGTGAAATATGGAGGCTTTTATGAAATATATTATAGTTATGTTTGGTTCACGCAATGACACAATGCGTTTTTATAGTTTGCTTAAAAAGTTTAATGGCTTTTGTTCAATAATCAACACACCACACAGCTTGTCACGTTCGTGCGGGATATCGGTTAAAATATCTGGCGCTTTAATAGGTGTTTCAAAGCAAATAATATCTAACAACAACTTTAGCACATTTAAAGGAATTTATGAGATTAATATTGTAAATAATAAAGATATTCCCACTAGGATTTAATAGTATTTTTTAGGTTTTCTTATGATGTTTGATTGCGCAAAGCGCAAACATAAGGTTTGCTGATTGCTCTGCAATCCAAAATTTTGCACGCAAAATTTGCTTTGCGCCCATATTAAATTTAAATTATATCTTGACTACACACATATTATTTGTTAAAATATAATTATGAAAGAAAATATAACTAAAATTTTAGATTTTCTTAACACTGAATTCCCAGATGCTAAGTGTGAATTGGATTACAAAACACCTTATCAATTACTTGTTGCTGTAATACTTTCAGCACAATGTACTGACAAGCGCGTAAATATTGTAACTAAAGATTTATTCAAGCTTGCACCAACCCCTGAAAAGATGCTGGCTCTTGGTGAAGACAAGTTAAAGCAAATTATACATAGCTGTGGCTTTTACAACAATAAGGCAAAATCAATTATGTCTGCCACCAAAAGTATAATCAATCAGCATAACGGCCAAGTCCCTGATACTATGGAGCAACTTATAAAACTTGACGGTGTTGGGCGCAAAACAGCAAATGTAGTGCTTGCCGAAGCTTTTGGGAAACCTAGTATTGCTGTAGACACTCACGTTCATCGTGTAAGCAAACGTTTGGGATTGACCACTCAAAGTTCTACGCCTGAAAAGTGCGAGCAGGATCTACTTAAAATTGTACCTACCGACAAGCAATCCAAGTTTCATATCCAGACAGTTTGGTTTGGTAGATACTATTGCAAATCGCAAAGGCCAGAGTGTGAAAATTGTAAATTAAAATCTGTATGTAAAAGGAAATAATATGTATTTAGATAAAGCAACTATTTCAATCAAAGCAGGCAACGGCGGTGACGGCGTTGTTAGTTTTCATCGCGAAAAATATGTAGCCAATGGTGGCCCAGACGGTGGCGATGGCGGTAATGGCGGAAGCATTATTTTTGTTGCCAGCGACAAAATGAACACCCTTAACAATTTCATGTACGAGAAAAAGTTTTATGCCCAAAATGGCGAAAACGGCAGTAGCAAACTATGCTTTGGCAAAAAAGGGGAAGATTTGCGTATAACCGTTCCTTGCGGCACAGTAATTAAAGATGTTGAAACTGGTAAAGTTTTGGCAGATATGTATGCCGATGGCTTTGAATACACTTGTTTAAAAGGCGGCCGTGGCGGCAAGGGTAATGCGTTCTTTAAATCCCCTACTCGCCAAGCTCCACACTTTTCACAACTTGGTGAGCAAACTAAAAAATACGACGTTGTGCTAGAGCTTAAAACCATCGCTGACGTTGCCCTTGTTGGTAAGCCAAACGTAGGCAAAAGCACATTACTTTCGGTTATAAGTAATGCTCGCCCAAAGATTGCCAACTACAACTTTACCACCCTACATCCAAATCTTGGTGTGGTTAAGTACTATGACAATACTTTTGTTGTAGCCGATATCCCAGGACTAATTGAAGGTGCTTCGGCAGGCGCAGGCTTAGGTCATGAATTTTTGGCCCACATCGAACGTACTCGCCTACTTGTACACGTAATTGACGGCTCTTGCTATTATGGCAACATTCCTAGTGAAGACTTTGAAATGATTAATAACGAATTAAAGTTATATAACGAACATCTTGCTTCGCTTCCTCAAATTGTTGTATTTACAAAGGCTGACTTAATTGAAGACCTTGATGAACGCATTGCTGAATTTAGACAAGCAACCAAATTTGATGGCGAAGTTATTGGTATAAGCTCAATCACTCATACACAAGTTGATACTTTAATCAAAGCTGTATATGAAAAGCTAAAAACAATCCCTAAACCAGAACCAATTCCTACCGAACTAGCCGAACTTCACGTTGAGGACATCACCTCACTTAATATTGAAAAGGTTGATGAGCATACTTATCGTGTTAGTGGTGGTTATATCCAAAACTTGCAACGCGGAATTGTATTTACCGACACCGCTTCAAATGGATACTTCCAATATCGTCTTGAAAAAGATGGTGTTATTGACAAACTTCGTGAGGCTGGTGCAGTTGAAGGCGACACAATCTGTATGGGTAGCCTTGAGTTTGAATTGGTAGATTAATGATAGTTAAATCTAAAATAAAAAATTGAAATAAATATAGCGTGGTGCTTAAAATTTGTACACCACGCCACAAAAGGAGTAAATTATGATAACAAAACAACAACGCATTAAATTGCGTAGCCTTGCTACAAACATCAAGCCAACAGTTTGGGTGGGTAAAGATGGTTTTGATATGGCTGTTTATCAACAAATCGAGCAAGAATTATTTAATCACGAATTGATTAAAATTGCCCTAAATCCATCTATGGACAAGCTTGATAATGATAGCCTTGCTGAAGTAGCAACCAAAACAGGTGCAGATGTTGTAACACAAATCGGTAAAAAGATTGTATTGTACAAACTTAGCAACAAAAAAGGCTTAAAACACGTATTAGATTAATACCAAAAAACTTCTTGAAAACCAAGAAGTTTTTATTTCTTGAGATTGTTATATACTTTTATGTTAATCTTCAATAATAATCATATCGTCAAATTTGGAGGAAATATCTTCCTCTTTTTTTTCTTCCTTTTTAGGTTTTGATTTCGGTTTAAATAGTTCAAATATTTTTGCCATATCGCCCAACCCTCCACCAGCACCACCTTTCCCGCCACCAAACATTGCCATAATCGGTTTTAACATATCCATCATATTCCCACCTTGTGTAAGAAGTGGTAACAATGATTTTATATCAAACATTGGAGCGTTGTTTTGATGTTTGCATGGTGGATTGGGTTTAGGCTCTTCCTTTGGCGGTGGACAAAAATCAATTTTGCTATAATGCGTATTTAAATTTTCATACGGCTCAGGGAAAATCACTTTAGGAATGTTTTGTACTGTTGGATTTTGTGATTGATTTGATTTATTTTGCTGTGGTTTGTAGTTTATGTATGCATTTTGTTCAACATTTAGCGATTGCACTCGCTCTTTATTTAACATTTGGTCTAATCTCATATCAATTCTCCAACCTGCCAACTATTTCATTAAACTTTTGTTCGGCTTTACCTCTATCAAAACTTTCAACAAAAATCCTAAGCTTATTTTCGGTCAAACTTTTTCTAATTACAACGTGCGTGCCATTTTCATAAACATCACAATCTTCAATATCTTCACAGCAACCAAGTTCTACATCCTTACACAACCTATGCGCATCAACATAATTTTTTAGTAATTGTTTAAATGTTATCCTTGTTCTATTCAGTATATTTATAAGTTCTATTGCTACACTTACACCATCACTATAATTTTGCCCATCAAATATATGTCCGCATGGCTCAGCACCAAGTGTTGCTTCCTCCGCTTTCATTTTGGATGCCACTTCTCTTGCACCAACCTTTGCTCTAATCAGGTGTATGCCAAGTTTATTCAAAGCAGCCCCCAGGCCCAAACTAGAAATACTTGTTCCAACCACAGTGCTATCCCTTGCCAACTTTTGAGTTGCTAAAATGTATACAAGTTTATCTCCGTCTACAACTTCACCGTCAATGTCTATAGCCACCACCCTATCTGCATCACCATCAAAAGCAAATCCAATTTTTTTGTTACGCTTGCACAATGCTCTAAGCGTATCGATATGTTCGCTACCAAATCCATCGTTTATATACTTACCGCTAATTTCAGTCCCAATAATTTGACAGCCCTTAAATACTTCGCGTACAATTTCAGTGCTTGCACCATTAGCGCAATCAAATATATATTCGCCATTAATCTTACTTAGCTTTTGTTTTAGATTTTTAATATATATATCTTTAAAATTTCTTCCATCTATAATCTTTGTGTAAGATTTTTTTACTAATATATTTTTATGGTTTGGCAAGTTAAACGAGTGGCCGTTTTTATCAAACCATTTCAAACCATTGTATTCATAACTATTGTGCGACGCCGTTATCATAATACCCACGCTAAATTGAAACCGATTTGTTATATATACCAAAGCCGGCGTTGTTACCACTCCCATCTCATATACATTTATTCCGCTTTTTAATAATTCCGCTTTAATAATACTTGATATATAATCGCCACTAATCCTATTATCTTTGCCTATTACAACTTGAGGAATTGATTTGTTATTATAAATATATGCCACCAATTTTTTAGCAAATATTTTTATATCTTTTTCTTTTAAATCTTTACCAACAACCCCTCTTAAATTATATCTAAATTCGAACATACATCTCCTTTAATTTATGTATGTATCTATATTGCAATTTGTGAATTTTTAATATATTAAATTTAAATTATTTAATTATTAAAATAAATTAAATTAATTACAATATACTTATTTTAAGCTTTTTTAAATTATATTTAATTTTAAAACATTATTAATTTA
>JAZQYV010000005.1:0-115247 GCA_045633705.1 Candidatus Onthoplasma sp. | reverse complement strand
CTGGTAGTAGTAGAATTCTAAAACTTATGGGTAGACGTTATACTAAGGAAGAGTATTTAAGTTTGTTTGATAAAATTAGAAATACTGTTAATAATGTTACTATATCTACTGATATTATTGTTGGGTTTCCTGGAGAGACCGAATCAGACTTTAACAAAACAATGAAGCTTGTTAAAAAAGTTAAATATGACCAAATATTTGCATTTATGTATTCAAAACGCACAGGAACACCAGCTTGCTTACTTCCAAATCAAGTTGATGAAAATGTTAAAAATGTTCGTGTAAACAAATTATTGCGTGAACAAAAATTTATTTCCAAACAATTATTAAATAAGTGTGTTGGCAAAACTTACAATTGTTTGATAGTTGTGCAAAATGGCGTTACTATGGGCTTAACCGATGGTGGACGTGAAATATATTTGCCTAATGATACCAATGAAATGGCAAATCATTTTGTAGATGTAAAAGTTGAGGGGATTAGAAATCATAAATTATCAGGAGTTATAAAATGGCAGAAATAAACAAAGGAAAACTAAGCCCTATGATGCAACGCTATATCGAAATGAAAGAACAATATAAAGACACTATATTGTTCTATCGTTTGGGCGACTTTTACGAGATGTTTTTTGAAGATGCCGAAATAGTTAGTAGAGAATTAGGCATTACTTTAACAGGTAAAGATTGTGGGTTGGAACAACGCGCACCAATGTGCGGTGTTCCTTTTCATGCATATGAAAACTATGTAGCAAAGTTAATTGGCAAAGGCTATAAAGTTGCAATATGCGAGCAAGTTTCTCCGGTTGTAACAGGCAAGTTGGTTGAACGTGAAGTAGTAAGAGTAATCACTCCTGGTACAGTAATAGACCAATCAATGATAAGCGAACGCAGCAATACGTATATTATGAGTATTTATCAATCAAAGGGGACTATAACCTTTGCATATGCAGACATTTCTACTGGCGAATTTGCTGTAGGCAAATCCACACAAAATTCACTTAATTACATTAACGACCAGATTGTTTGCATTAATCCTGCAGAAATTATTTGTAATAATGAGATGTATGCAAATTGTTTGGCACTTCCGGTAGCTTTAAAAAATTCAAGCGTTAAATTTAATCAATATTACGAGTGGACATACAATTTAGACAACGCAAAAAAAGAGTTGTTAGAGCATTATAACATTGATAGTGTAGAAGGCTATGATTTTGCTGATAATGATTGCATAAAGGCAATAGGCAGCCTTTTGGCATACTTAAAAGAAACTCAAAAGCGTGACTTAAAGCACCTAAACTTGCCAAGACTAATTAAAGATGAACAATATATGTATTTGGACGATAATACTAGGCGCAATTTAGAGTTAGAACAACGCATGAAAGATGGAAGCAAATCCGGTTCGCTATTATGGGTTATGGACAAAACCCAAACCAGTGCAGGGGCTAGGCTTTTGCGTAAGTGGGTTAATATGCCGCTTCAAAACATTAACCAAATTAACAACAGGTTAAATATTGTTGAAACACTTGTTAACAACGCAAGTTTAAGAGCTTCAATTAGTAAAGAGTTACAAAAGGTAGGAGATATCGAACGCTTGGTTGCAAGGCTTGCATATGGCACCATTTCACCAAAAGAATTTAATGCTATTGCAAACTCTATTCCACCTACAATCAATATCAAAAAGATATTGCAATCATCTGATAGTGCTATCATTAAAAGCATAGGAGAAAGTATTGATGATTTAACCTTTATTTCCAATTCTATTACAAGCTTTATAGCTGATGAACCACCAGCGCTATACAAAGATGGTGGCTATGTAAAAGATGGCTATAATGAGGAATTGGACAAGTTAAGACACATCAACGAACATAGCGTTAATTATATCACCCAATATGAAATTCAGGAACGTGAACGTACCGGAATTAAAAACCTAAAGGTGGGCTATAACCGTGTGTTTGGATATTACATTGAGGTAAATAAACAATATTCTGACTTAGTGCCAATGGACTATGTTAGAAAACAAACAATAAGCAATAACGAAAGATATATTACCGAAGAGCTTAAACAGTACGAAAACGAGGTCTTAAATAGCCAGGATTTGGCATTAAAGCTAGAAGCCAAATTATACGAGGAATTTAAGGCCGCATTAATGCCATATTGCAAAGATTTGCAACAACTAGCAAGCATTATATCAACTGTTGATTGTTACAATAGTTTGGCTATAATAGCGGTAGAAAACAATTATTGCAAGCCACAATTTAACACCAACAATCAGTTGTATATAAAAAATGGTCGTCACCCTGTAATCGAGTTATTGCAACGTAAAAATGGATTTATAGAAAACGACACTGACCTTGATGCTCAAGATAACCGCACAATGATTTTAACAGGGCCTAATATGGCCGGTAAAAGTACATATATGCGCCAAGTGGCACTAATCACGCTGATGGCCCACGTTGGTAGTTTTGTACCGGCAAGCGAAGCAAAGATATGCGTTGTTGACCGAATATTTACACGTATTGGCGCAAGTGATGATTTGGCAGTTGGGCAAAGCACATTTATGGTAGAAATGGTAGAGGTAAGCAATATTCTAACATTTGCCACCAACAATAGCCTTATTATTTTAGATGAAGTGGGGCGCGGCACATCTACACATGATGGTATGAGTATTGCATCAGCCGTTGTAGAATATTTAGCAAAAACATTGCATTGCAAAACTTTGTTTGCAACACATTATCACGAATTAATGCATTTAGAAGGCAATTTAGATGGTGTAAAGAACTATTGCATATCAATCAAGGAAATTAATGGCGAATTAGTGTTTTTACGTAAAATTATGCGTGGTTCAGCAACCAGAAGTTATGGTATTGAGGTTGCATCTCTTGCAGGTATTCCAAAGCCTGTTATTGCTCGAGCTAAAGAGATTTTGGCTGAACTAGAGCAAGGCTGCCAAACTCAACATATATCAAACGACACTGCAATTAAAGATACTTTAAAATCGATTGATATTAATTCACTTAGCCCTATGGTTGCATTTGAAACAATATTACATTTAATCGATATGGCAAAGGAGTAGAATATGGCAATTAATATATTAGATACCACAATAGCAAACCGCATATCAGCCGGCGAAGTGGTTGAAAAACCAGCATCAATTGTTAAAGAGTTGTTAGACAATGCTTTAGATGCTGGCGCCACCGAAATCAAGGTTGAAATCCAAAATGGTGGCATTGATTTAATCAGTGTTCGTGACAATGGTTCAGGCATTCACCCAGATGACATAAAAAAGGCCTTTTTACCACACGCAACCAGCAAAATTAGTTGTTTAGAAGATTTAGACAACATTGCAACATTAGGGTTTAGAGGCGAGGCATTAGCCAGTATTGCAAGTGTGTGTCAAGTAAAGGTAGTTAGCAAAACGGCTGATTTTGATTATGCCAGCACGCTAAATGTAAATGGTGGTCAATTTGGAGATGTTGGGGCTACTGCAAGCCCTAATGGGACTTATATTGAGGCCAGAAACCTATTCTTTAACACACCGGCTCGCCGTAAGTTTTTGCGCAGACCTAAAACAGAAGAAAGCGAAATAACCAATTTTATTGCAAGATATATTTTGGCTCATCCAGGCCTAAAATTAAAATATATTGCCGATGGCGATACAATTTATGATAACAGAGGCTCATCACTACTAGATGCAATATCTTGTGTGTATGGTGTTGAAACCACACCACATTTATTGCCAATTAAGTATGAAAGCGGTAATATAAAAATCGATGGGTATGTTGGTAAAATATCATATACCAAACCAAACACCACTTATCAAACATTGTTGGTAAATGGCAGATATGTTATTGACGAAGGTATATCAAAATCAGTATATAGCGCATATGAAGAATTTTTGATGTCACGCCAATTCCCTTTTTATGTAATTAATTTGACACTTCCTTATGACCAGGTTGATGTAAATGTTCATCCAAACAAAATGAATGTTAAATTTGCACGTCCTATGGAAATTAGTGATGTGTTTTATAGGGCAGTTAGGCAAGTTATTTACGGCAGCATAAACCCAACTAGCAACAACCAGCCAACATCTGTAAACTATATCGATAATGCAATTAATCTAGATATTGAGCAAGATGAAGAGTTAGTTATTAACACAATCAAAAATGAGCAAGAACTAGAGGCTCTTTTAAAGGTTGATAACAAAGAGGTTGATATTGCACCAGTTGAAAAGCCATACCGAACAGATGAAAGCTTTGAAACAACTATTCGATTAGAAAAATTTGTTCCAAGCCGAAATGCTAATATGTTTGAACAAACAGAGTTGCACTCAACTGAAGAACACCCTTCATATCAATCAATCAATAATTTTAGTGAGTATAAGATTATTGGCGAAATATTTAATGAGTTTTTAATCCTGGAAAAAGATGATGTTATGTTGATGGTTGATTTCCATGCGGGGCATGAAAGACTGTTGTACGACCAGTTGGTAGAAAAAATAAATGCTAAAGCAATAGATATTCAAACCTTGTTAGTGCCATATTATCACAAATTAAACACGCAAGAAATGGAATACCTATTTAACTTGCTACCGAAGCTAAAGGATTTTGGGTTTGAAATTGACCAATTTGGCCCTAACGAAATCAGAGTACTTACAGTTCCAATTATATTAAGCGACATCAATCTTAAAAACTTTGTAGATGACTTGTTGCACGATATGGCCAACCAAAAACCTAAAATCAATGATGAACTTGACCGTATGCTTATGCAAAAAGCATGCAAATCGGCAGTAAAATCGGGTATGATTTTAAATAATACTCAAATTAACCAGTTGCTAAAAAATCTAGATATAAATAACCCAGTGTTATTATGTCCACATGGAAGACCAATTGTTACAATTATAAAGCGTTCACAAGTTGAAAAATGGTTTAAAAGGATAGTATAATGGCAAAAGTTATTATAATTACAGGTTTTACCGGTTCGGGCAAAAGCGGCTTGGCGGTAGACATTGCCAAAAAGTATAATGGCGAAATTATTTCGTGCGATTCGGTTCAAATATACAAAGGCCTAAATATTGGTTCGGCAAAAGTAACTGAAGAGGAGATGCAAGGCATTAAACATCACTTGATTGACATACTAGAACCAAATCAAGATTATAGCGTTGGCCAGTATGTGAAGGATTGTGAGCAAGCAATCAACGAGATAATATCAAAAGGCAAAGTTCCAATTTTGGTTGGAGGAACAGGGCTATATGTTAAAGCTTTATTGCAGGGATACAATTTTAGCAATACTGAAAAGAACTTGGAGTTTAGGCAAAAATGGCAAAACATCGCCCAAAAACAAGGAAATCAATATGTTTGGGATAAGCTTAATGAACTTGCTCCTGATAAAGCTAGTTCTGTACACCCAAACAATATAAAAAGGGTAATTAGATACCTGGAAATTGCAACCTTTGGGGAAAGCGATGAGACAACATATAGAGTGCTTGACAAGCATAGTACACTATCGGTTGGCATAATAGCAGACCGACAAGAAATATATAACAAGATTAATCAACGTGTTGATATTATGATTGAACAAGGTTTGGAAGATGAAGTTAAAGCCCTTAAACAGCAAGGACTAACTTTAGAATATAATTGTATGAATACAATTGGTTATCGTGAAATGCTGCAACATCTTAATGGCGAAATTGACCGCGAAAAAGCAGTTGAATTAATAAAGCAGCATACACGAAATTATTGCAAGCGCCAACTTACATTTATGAAAACTATTCCGGGCCTTGTTTTGGCAACAAAAGAAGAAGCAAGAACTATGATAGAGGAGTTTTTACATGATAACACTAAATAAGTCAGCAATAAAATTTGTAGCTGAAAATGAAAAATTATGTGCAGACCGATTTAACAACGTAGAGGATATCGAAATGCACAACCAGCTAAAGGTGCTTAATGCTTTTAACGAGGCAGGGCTTGGCGAAAGGCATTTTATTGGCAGTTTTGGTTATGGACATGGCGACATTGGTAAAGAAATTACCAATGAGATTTTTGCCACAATTTTTAACACCGAAACAGCTATTGCATCTCCAATGCTTACCTGTGGTACTGCAACAATTTCACATACACTTTTAGGCATATTGCGTCCAAATGACTTGATGTTGTGCGTTAGCGGAACGCCATATGATACATTAAAGGACGTGTTGTTTGGCACTTGCGAAGATGTTGGCAGCCTTAAAGATTTTGGTATCAAATACGACCAAATCGATTTGATAGACAGCGACTTTAATTACGACGCTATTATCAGTTATTTACAGGCAAATAAGGTTAAGATGCTATATGTACAACGTTCACGTGGATATGAATGGCGTAACGCAATTAATATTGCTCAAATGGAAAAATTATTTAAACAGGCAAAATCAGTTTCTCCAAGCACAATTATTGTAGTAGATAACTGTTATGGCGAGTTTGTAGAAAAACTTGAACCAACAGATGTTGGGGCAGATATAGCTATGGGCTCAATGATTAAAAATATCGGTGGTGGAATTGCGCCAACGGGCGGATATGTGGTGGGCAGCGAAAAGCTTATTAATATGATAGCTTGCCATTTGTTTTCACCAGCACTTGGTATTGATTCGGGCTCATACAGCGAGGGATATAAGCTTATATTGCAAGGATTATTTGTTGCTCCTCATATTGTTGCACAAGCTAAAAAAGTGGCAGTTTTAACTTCTCAATGTGTTAACACTTTAGGTTACCCAACAATTCCTAAAAAAGATGACATACTTAGCGATATTGTGTGCTCTATTAAATTTGGGAATCCAGACATATTAATCAAGTTTTGCCGAAGTATTCAAAATGCTTCACCAGTTGACGGCAATACATTGTTAGAACCAAGCGAAATGGCAGGATATGAAGATAAAATTATTATGGCGTCAGGAAGTTTTAATCAAGGTTCTAGTATTGAACTTTCGTGCGATGCTCCAATACGTGAACCATATATTGCTTATTTGCAAGGAAGCTTGAGCTATACTCACGGCAAAATAGGCTTAACATATGCATTACAAAACTGCTTTAATTTAGAATGTTTATAATATTTTATATTTTAAAATTGCATAAAAAATATCTCCATTATGGAGATATTTTTGTTTATTATAATTCTTTATGCTTAAATATAAGTTTGCCTAGCTCAATAACCAATATTGTAATTCCAACAACATAAGCAATACTAATCCACAAACTCATGCCATGGTATACAACAGGGTTAAATAATTTGCCTAGAATCGAAGAATTAGTTTGGCCCATAGTTCCAAAGTAAGCGTATAGGTTTAGATTACTTAATGGATTAAATTTTAACCAAGAACTTGCACCAAAGAATAGTGGTAGAAGCAGATGTGCTGCATATATAATAATTCCAACAATCATGGTTAATAGGTCGGATTTGATTAAAGCACTTAACATCATTGCTATTGCACAATACACTGCTAGCATTAACAATTGACTGACAACAAATATTCCTAACGTAATAATAGGGTGAGCCACATACACAATATCACTATTAATAATGGTTAATATGCTTGCTGATTCAAAACCAAACAAAATTCCACCAACTATAAATGAGGTAATTGTTGCAAATAACAATAAAATTAAACTCATACAAACAATTGCTAAATATTTTCCAACAAATATTGAGCCACGCTTAACCGGACGTAGGGCAGTAAAGCGTAACGACTTGTTATTAATTTCAGTTGCAATGGTGTGTGCTGATAGATATATAGCAAACACAATTAGCATAACTGAGAATAATGAAACAATATAGAATGTAAAGTCGTAGGCATTGGCCTTTGCGTTAGAAGTGTGAGTTATTGATAAACCTTTAGCATAGTCATCAGGGTTTGAGTGGTTTTCAATATAATACTTATATTCAGTAGCAATCTCTTCTTGTTCATATAATGAAACGCTGTTATAGCCAATTAGGTTTGAACGATCCAATTTGCTTTTTACTGAATATAATGCACTTACACACATAGAACTATTGTAAGAACGTTCAAATATTAGTGAGCAATTTACATACCTATTAAACAAATTATTTAGTTCCTGTTTAGAGCTATCAGAAAAGTCAATTATATCATCTTGAGCCGCATTATCTCTAATTTGTTTCATTTTTAAAGCAATTTCTTCCATACGTAGGGTGATAATAGCATAATATGCACCTCCTTCAATGTATTTACTAGCCACAGAGTTTAAATTAGGATAAACCAGCTTTTGTAAGCAATCATAAAAAGGCTTACGATAATAATTAAAATAATTTTCACCAGCAATTTTATTCCCAGTAGGTAAGTCAAAATTATTTGCTATTTTACTAATCAATGCATACAGTTCGGTATAGTTAGATTCGGTGGTAAGGATATAATAACTTGTTTGATTAATTGATGAGCCTAAGCCTAAATCCAAAGCATCTTTTATATCTTGTAAAGAAGAATTTATGCCATTTAGCAACAAATCATAGTCAACAGCAGAGGCCTTTTCTTCAAGATATATAGTGCAGTAATCGTCAAAGGTAGTAAATAATTTATCCATTTCTGCTTTGCTATTGGCGTTAACATAATTACCAGATTGTGTTATATATGTAGTTGCATCTAACGCAACATTTTCTACCGACGACAAATAATCGCCTTTTATATTTTCAAAGTTGGAATACATATCTGTTACTGTGTCGCCAATAAGGGATAGGGAGGAAGATGTTCTTTCATTAGGATTGTACATAAACACGCCGGCAACAATCAATCCAGCCATAATTGCAACCAATATATAAATGCCTATACGAGATACTAATTTTTTTAATTCAAAACCAATAATTTTTCCCATATATCCTCCTAAAATATTTCGTTATCCGATTTATTTTGCAACAATTCAAAATAAATTTGCTCTAACGATTTATTAATTTTTGTGGTTTTATATATCTTAATGTGCTTATAAGTTAAGAATGTAACAACCGAGGCAATGTGTTTTTCTTTGATAGGAACAACAATCGAATTGCCTGCAACTTTTACTTTTAGTTTATATTTTTCTTGTAATAATTTGCCTGCAAAATTAGGATAATTAACATAGAAACATACTTGCTGATTGTTGTCAATCTCTTTATTAATATCAGCCATGTTTCTATAGCTTAATAGTTTACCTGAACGGATTACAGCTATCTGGTCACATATATGCTCTAATTCAGCCAAATTGTGGCTTGATATAATAATAGCCATTTTGTCTTTTTTAGCCAGGTTGATAAGTAAATTACGTATATCTTTAATTCCATCAGGGTCTAATCCATTAGTTGGTTCATCTAAAATCAATAATTTTGGCTTGTTTAACATTGCCTGTGCAATACCTAGGCGTTGCTTCATACCAAGAGAGTAAGTCGACACCTTTTTGTCAATAAAATCTTCCATTTTTAATATCTTAATGATATTAGGTATACGTTGTTTTGCTGGCTTGCCATAAAATTTAGCAAACAATTTTAAATTTGCTTTCCCCGACAAATAGGGGTATAGCTGAGGATATTCAACTACAGCGCCAATATTTGCAATTGCTTTTTTAAAGTTTTTATCAATGCTATAACCATTAATAAAAATACTGCCCGATGTAATACTTGTTAAACCACAAATCATTTTAATTGTGGTTGATTTGCCAGCACCATTAGGTCCAATAAAACCAAAAATTTCGCCTTCAAATAGCATTAATGAAAGATTGTCTACAACCTTATTTTTGTTGTAAACTTTTGTTACATTATTTAATTTTAATACTGGAATCAAAATATATTACCCCTTTTAAATATATCTTAATTAATATTTTAGCATAAAAAATTTTAAATGTAAATAAAATACTAATATACAAATAAATTTTTGATGTTTAAAAACTGTTTTTGTTGGAAAACTAAATTGTATAATATGAAAAATAAAGAAGCGTCTGCATGTATATTAATGATTGTTTCTATGGTTGTGCTATTTAGCATAATGTTTTTTAACATATTCATATTTCTTAACAACGTTTTATGGCTAAATATGCTGCTATATGGCATTATATCGGTGTTAATTTTGCTAACAATATTTGGCTATGTTTTTAAGAAAGATGTATACTTAAAGTTATCGCTAACCGTAACAATCTTGCTGGCAATTTTGTATACAATATATTTTGTGCTTGTTAAAACAAATATTTTAGACCAAATAACCTCATTTGAAGACTTAAGACAGCTTATTTTGGGCTTTGGCGGCTGGGGGATTATTAGCTATATAATAATCAACTTGCTGCAGTGTGTGGTAATACCGGTACCAACCACTTTAACCGTATTGGTTGGAACGGCAATATATGGCCCATTTGTTGCATTTTTATATGCTACGATAGGGGTTATACTAGGCTCTAGCATTGCATTTGCAATTGGCAGATACTGTTCACGCCCAGTTATTAACTGGATATTTGGTAAAGAAAAGGTAGGGAAGTATCAAAACCTATTAAACAAGCGTGCAGAATTAATATTGTTTTTAACATTAACACTCCCACTATTTCCTGACGACCTAATTTGTATGATGGCAGGTGTTAGCGATATAAGGTACTTTAAATTTTTGTTAATATCTATTGTTGCAAGAGGGGTAGGGTTGGCAACCATAAGCTTTTTTGGCAGCGGCAAAATCATTCCATTTAGTGGCTGGGGAATTGTGGCATGGGCAATAATTGCTCTTGCAGTTTTGGCTTTGTTTATAGTGGGTTTCAAAAAAAGAGAAAAAATAAAACAACTTTTACGAATTGACAATACCAAAAGGCAACGATAATAACGCTTAAATAAATTTTTATAAATTAAAAACACCGGCAAAACCCGGCGTTTTTAATTATTTTCGATGTTTTTTAAAGAATAATATATTATAAACAAAGTCTAACATAACTACTAAGCTCAACATAAGTGGAGCTATAAAGTTTGCGCAATTAGATAATGCAAATATTATTTTTACATTTTCAACGATACTTATATTATAAGCTAATACTGTGATTGCCAAAATCAAGAACATTGATAGCTTAACAAACAAATCTCTTAATATTGAATATTTAAAAGGTTCAGAGCAATATTGCAGTCTTAATTTTGATAGATTGCGAAATAAGATAATAGGATAAAATACCAATATCAATACACTTAAACATATAAACGCATAATACAGACTACTAAAAGAATATTTCGAAACTAAAGCCAAGCTTAGCACTAGCATAATCAACAGAGTGCAACACGTAGCAAGCATTTTTTGAATATGTTTAAATAATACACGTTTACGCTCAAGCGTAGTGCTATCAGTTGTCATGTCAACATAATCTAAATATGATACTTTTTCCGTAGTGCCTGAAGGAATAGGAGTATTAATAATTTTGTCAATAACCTCTTTATCAAACTTTAGATTTGTTGCATCTCCCTGCATCATATCAGTAGGGGTTAGCTTGTTATATAACTTGTTAGGTATAGGGGCAGAAACAATAGGCTTTTCGGCAATAACTTTAGGCTGTTTAATTTGCTCCATTTGGCTTAAAACCGACTCTTGTTTAGACTCTTCATTTTTAGCAGTATCTAAATTTATACTTTTGTCCTCACTTGTGGTTATTTCAGCGGGTTTAATCGCATCAAAAATGTTAATCGTCGGCGCTGATGCAGGTTTAACGCTTTCTTCAATATCAAAATCAGAGCCAGATACACTTTCAGTAGGGATTTCATCAATAAAGCTATCAACCGGAGATATATTGGTTGTAAGGTCAATTTTAATTGGCTTAACCACTTCTTCAAAACTTTCTGGGATAACTTCGATAGAATTGGTGCTGTTGTCTACCTGTGCAACATCAATTGTTATAATATCGCTGACTTGTTCAGTTTGCTCAGTTATAATATTTTCAATTTCAGCAGCAGGAGAGGATTCAGCCCTTGCCACAGACGCAATAGGGCTCTGTTCCCCGCAAATATCGGCAACTATTTGCTCAAAGGCAGGGTAGGTGTCTAGTTGTGATTTACCATTGTCAGTAAGCTTATAATAATGGCGTTTACCACCAATTTCACTATCTTGCCAATAAGAGGTAATAAATTTGCCCTGTTCAAGCTTTTTAAGCAAACTATACAGGGTGGGTTGTTTAATTGTAATAACCCCATTAGAGCTATCTTCAATTTGCTTTACAATTTCATACCCATATTTGTCCCCATCAGCCAATTGATATAATATTAAAGGAATCAAATCAGTTGTTTTCATAAATAACCCCTCTCTTTGTAAAATTATATAAGATTTAAGCCTATATTGTCAAATAATTTTATTTAAAATACTGATTTAAGCGCAGTTTTGTTGTCTAAAGGCAACAATTATGATACCACGCCAGCTCTATAAATAGAGTAGAGGAGCATTAGCACGCAACATTAAAAGTTAGATACAATACAAAAATCTGTCAGTGAGGGATTAATTTGGAATATATTAATCTATTCGTAAAATACAGATTTTACGAATACATAATCTTTTTTTACGATAATATTTTTGATTTTTGCATAAATCTTATTTGCTATACAAATTTTATAACAGTTTTTCAAATCTTTTAAATTATTGTTTGGTTTATTATTTTATTCTCGTCTCAGCGCCGAGATGTTTGTTTGGTTAATGCAATCCCTTAACCAAAATTATTGTTAAATTTATAAATTTGTTTTCAATTTTGGTTAAAACCATCGTAACAATCAATTTATTGCCTAAATTTTGATTTTATACGCTGATACGTTAAATTATATAAAATTTAACAGATTTTCCGTCGACCAAATCCTTAGCTTAAAACAACATCTCGGCTCTCAGAGCATTTTAGATTTTGAGCAAATTTGGGCAAACGTTCAAACATAGTTGTTTTTTAAGTTTAAGTTGATTACATTATAAAAAATGCCAGCAAACTTAAATTGCCGGCATTTATAATCTACAATATATTGTGTGATATAATAATCGATATACCGATTATTTAGTTGTTTTTGGCATTATAATAGTTTTGCCGCCCATATATGGTTGCAACGCTTTAGGAACAGTTATTGAGCCATCTGGGTTATAATTATTTTCAAGCAAAGCTATTAAACCTCTTGGGCTTGCAAGAACTGTATTGTTTAATGTATGAACTAAATATGTTCCGTTTTCGCCCTTTGTGCGAATGTTTAATCTACGAGCTTGAGCGTCACCTAAAGTTGAACAAGAGCCAACTTCAAAGTATTTTTGTTGACGTGGGCTCCAAGCTTCAATATCACATGATTTAACTTTTAGGTCAGCCAAGTCGCCCGAACAACATTCTAGTGTACGTACAGGTATATTTAGGTTTCTAAACACTTCAACTGTGTAAGCCCACATTTTGTTGTACCAATCCATACTTTCTTCTGGTTTACATAATACAATCATTTCTTGCTTTTCAAATTGGTGTACTAGACCTATTCCACGTTCCTCCAAGCCATGTGCGCCACCTTCTTTTCTAAAACATGGAGAATATGATGTTAGTGTTATAGGAAGTTCGACTTCCTTTACGATTTGGTCCTTAAATCTACCAATCATACTATGTTCACTTGTACCAATTAAATACAAGTCTTCGCCTTCAATTTTGTACATCATTGCGTCCATTTCAGCAAAGCTCATAACACCTGTAACAACGTCGCTACGTATCATAAATGGCGGGATTGCATAAGTAAATCCCTTATCAATCATATAATCACGAGCATACGCAATCATAGCTTCGTGTAGTCTTGCAGCATCACCTAATAGATAATAGAAACCATTACCACTTGTGCGCCCAGCACTTTCCTTATCAAGACCGTTAATTCCTTCCAAAATATCTGCATTATAAGGGATTTCATATTCCGGCACAACTGGTTCGCCAAACTTTTCAATTTCAACATTACAGCTATCATCTTTGCCAACAGGTACGCTATCAGCAATGATATTTGGTATTGTCATCATACGTGTTTTAAGTTCTGCACCTAGTTGTTCGATTTGCGCTTCAAGGTCGGTAATACGAGCATTAACCTCGCCCACTTGTTGCTTTTTGGCATTAGCTTCATCAACTTGCTTATTACGCATTAGCATACCAATTTCATTACTAATCGAGTTACGGCTAGCACGTAAATTATCACACTCGGTGCGCATATCGCGAACCTTTGTATCAAGCTCTAAAATTTCATCAACCAAAGGCAATTTATGATCTTGAAACTTCTTCTTTATATTTTCCTTTACAAGTTCAGGATTTTTTCTAATCAAATTAATATCTATCATAATTTCTCCTACTAATATCCAATAGTATAGCACTTTAGCCATACTTTTGCAACTATTAAACATATTAAATTAAACTTTTTTGACTATAACACGCCTCATTATGCTGTTTTAAGCCTTAAAATGTTTAAACAAATACACAAAAAAGCTTTGATTTTGCGAATAGTTATGCTATAATATTTTTATCAAATATCAGCGGCGTTTTATAGCAAGCTGATACTTATAAATTAAAATTGTGGGGTTATTATATGAGTGAAAATTATTTTTTAGATAGAAATCGCAAAAATTTACGTCAACTAAATATTATATTAGATGAATTGCCAAGCTTTTGCAATATATATTTTGTAGGTGTAGCGTCTCGCACCACTCCCCTAACCAGATTAAATTATGCTAGAGATTTAAAAATATTTTTTATGTATTTAACTAACTTCGAAACAATGTTTTTCAATAAACAAAACAAAGATATTTCAATTGAGGATTTAAACAAAATTGATAGCCTTATGGTTGAAAGGTATGTGGCATATTTAATGAGCTATGACAACGAAAAAGGAGTTGTGAGGTCAAATTCTGACAGAGGTCTAGCGCGCAAACTTTCAAGTGTAAGGTCATTTTTCCAGTTTATGTTTGATAAGGATTTGATTAAATCTAATGTTGTCACCAAGGTTAAAATGCCTAAAATTATAAAAAAGGATATAATAAAGCTTGAAACTGATGAAGTTAGCGAACTATTAAAAACTAGCGAAACTCTGCAGGGTTTTAGTGAGCACCAGCAAAAATATAACGAACGTTTTATCCCACGCGACAATGCTATGCTTGCCCTATTTTTAGGCACTGGTATTCGTGTAAGCGAATTGGTTGGGCTTAATGTATCAGACATTGATTTTAAATACAACAGCTTTAAAGTTACACGTAAAGGTGGCAATCAAGCAATACTTTATTTTTCAGATGAAATCAAAGATACTTTAGTTAAGTATTTGGAGCTTCGTGATACTTTTAAGCTCCCAGAAACCGAAAAGGCTTTATGGATTAGTATTCAAGGCAAGCGTATGGGCGTAAGGTCAGTTGAAAATTTGGTAAAAAAATATGCGCGTATCTCTGCCCCACTTAAAAAAATCAGTCCACATAAGTTGCGTAGTACATATGGCACACATTTATACGAGGCAACCAAAGATATTTCGATTGTAGCTGAAGTTTTAGGTCACCGCGATGTTAATACAACCAAAAAATATTACGCGTCAATTAGCGAAAATATTAGAAAAGAAGTTGCAGATAAGGTCAAATTGTATAAAAATGAAGAAAATTCAAACTAATGTTTGACAAAATATTACCAAATGTGCTATAAAGGTTATACAAAGGCATAAATCTCTTGTTTGTGTGCATTATGTTTTTGGGCTAAAATTTTAAATCAAATAAAAGATGTGCCCTATTTTTAAGGAGTATGTATATGCGCAAGATTGATGAAGCGTATCAGTTTATAAAAGAGTATATAACCGAAAAGGGCTTCCCTCCTACTATACGTGAAATTGGCGAAGCTTTAGGTGTTAGTTCAACTTCTACAGTATCGTATTATTTGCGTAAGCTTGAGGAGCAAAATAGGATTGTTAAAGGAAGTTATAAAAATAGGTCTATTCAGCTAATGGAAAATATATCAACCCGCGATAATATGGATATTATTACACTGCCATTAATTAAAGGCCTTGAGCCTGGCCACCCTCTTATGTCTGAACGAAATATTGGTGCAAAATATATGCTTTCGGGTTCAATTTTTAAGGGCTTTGATATATTTATGGTGCCGGTCGTGGATAATTGTATGGAAAACAGTGCAATACTAAAAGGCGATATGCTTATTGTAAGCCGTCAAAACGTTGCCCAAAATGGCGAAATTGCTGTGGCATTAATCAATTCTAACTACAAAATTGGTAGATTATATAAAATGTATAACCACTATATGCTAAAACCTGATAGCAAATCAGGTGAGCCTATATATAGCGATAAAATGATGATTTTAGGCAAAGTTGTAGGCGTTATACGTAATCAAATAGACTAAATAAAAAGGAGATTATTTAACTAATCTCCTTTTTTATGACCAATACTTATATCTTTGACTTTTATTAAATATCAGCCATATTTTTGCTAATCTCAAGCCTTGCTAGTTCATCACAGCGATTATTATGAGGGTTGTCAGCATGGCCCTTAACTTTAATCCATTCGATGGTGTGATAATCATTAAGATTTATTAAGCGTTGCCAAAGTTCAATATTTTCAATAGGCTTTTTCTTTGCATTTCTAAAACCATTACGTTGCCAATTGCCAACCCAATCTTGATTAAAAGCATTAATTACATACGCACTATCACTATATAATTGTACATTACATGGCTCTTTTAACATCAATAATGCCTCAATAACAGCAGTTAATTCCATTTGATTGTTGGTGGTTTCTGGGTTATAGCCACTAATTTCCTTTTTAGTATCCTTATACATCAAAATAGCCCCCCAACCACCTGGCCCAGGGTTATAACTACACGCACCATCTGTATAAATAATAATGTTTTTCACCACTACCTCACTCTTAATAAAAAACTCCCATCTTTTGATGAGAGTTACATTTTGGCAGGGGAGACGCGATTCGAACACGCAACCTACGGTTTTGGAGACCGCTACTCTACCGTTGAGCCACTCCCCTATATGTTACAAAATATATTATATAACATTTAACATAAATAGTCAACCATTTTTTATAAATATTTCATTATGCAACAAAAAATGCTAACAATTAAGTTAGCATTTTTTACTCCACAACCATATACCTAATATACAAATATCTCTAGCGATACAATTCGGAACATTAACTTACTGGCTGGTGTGCCTCACACCTATTTAGCTGTGTCACTAAAACGAGATTCACGGATAACATATACTTTGATTTGACCTGGATATTCAAGTTCTTTTTCAATCTTTTGAGCAATATCACGAGCCAACACTTCAGCCTTAGCATCGTCTACCTCGTCAGGTTTAACCATTACACGAACTTCACGTCCAGCTTGAATAGCATAAGCATTTTCAATACCAGCAAAGCTTGTAGCGATATTTTCAAGGTCTTGTAAACGCTTGATATAGTTTTCAAGGCTTTCACGTCTAGCACCTGGGCGAGCACTACTGATTGTGTCAGCGGCCTGCACCAAGATTGCTTCGATTGTTTGAGGTTCTACATCGTTGTGGTGAGCTTGAATACAATGTATCACAGCTTCACTTTCCTTATACTTACGTGCTAATTCTACACCAATTGATACGTGTGTGCCATCAACTTCGTGGTCAACAGCTTTACCAATATCGTGTAATAAGCCTGCACGCTTAGCAACCTTGGCATTTGCGCCCAATTCGGTAGCAAGCATTGCCGCAATATAAGCCACTTCTAATGAATGATTTAATACGTTTTGACCATAGCTTGTACGATACTTTAGTCTACCTAAAGTTTTAACAAGCTCTGGGTGCAAGTTGTGGATATCGGCATCAAAACAAGCTTCCTCACCTGCATCTTTAATAGTTTGTTCAACGTCTTTACGAACTTTGTTTACAAGTTCTTCAATACGTGCTGGATGAATACGTCCATCCATAATAAGTTTTTCAAGTGCAATACGTGCAATTTCACGCCTAACTGGGTCAAAGCCAGACAATGTAATTGCCTCTGGTGTATCGTCTACAATTAGGTCCACGCCAGTTGCTGCTTCAAGTGCACGAATATTACGACCTTCACGGCCAATAATACGTCCTTTCATCTCCTCACTAGGAAGGGTTACAACCGAAACTGTTGCTTCACTAGTTTGGTCGGCTGCGCAACGTTGGATTGCCAATGTAACAATGTTACGTGCAATCTTGTCTGCGTCACTTTTGGCTTGCTCTTCAATTTCTTTAATCTTTTTAGAAGCATCAATTTTTGCTTCTTGAGTGTAACGAGCAATAATTTCTTCTTTAGCTTGTTCCTTAGTATAACCTGCAACTTCTTCAAGTTTGGTTACTACTTGAGCTTTAGCTTCTTCTAATTCTTGAGATTTAAGATTGATGTTTTGCTCTAATTCTGCCAACTTTTCTTTTTGAAGGTCGATAGCTTCCAACTTTTTGTCAAGGTTTTCTTCCTTCTTGTCAAGGTTAGCCTCACGCAAACTAATACGTTCTTCACTACGTTTGGCTTCTTCACGACGTTCTTTATTTTCTGTCTCAAAAGCTGATTTAAGCAGATTAATTTCTTCCGTAGTTTGCTTTAATTGTTGTTGTTTAATATTTTTTGCTTGTGCGTAAGCATCCTCTAATATTTTATTTGCTTGTGCCTTACTATTTTCTACCTTTTTATTATATAAAACTTTGTTTAACACAAAACCTACACCAGTGCCCACTCCTAAGGCCACCAATATAGATATAACGATTGTTAATATTAAAGGAGCTCCACTCATAAGCATAGTACTACTAATACTCATAAATTTTCTCCCTTTTAATGTACCACAAAGGATACCATTTATATTATATATAAAAAAATCCTTGATGTCAAGTTTTCAAGGATTTTTATTTAAATTTTTTATTGTGCTATATGTTGTGTACATATAATGCAACCCACTCAAAATATTGGATTTACAATTCTATAACAATCATTTCTTCAATCGCTTTAGCTATTAATTCGCTAAGATTTATATGTTGCTCCTCTGCTTCTGCAATCTTAATTTTAGGCTTGATTACTGGATTTTGTGGTAAGAATACTGTGCAGCAGTCTTCATATGGAAGGATTGATGTTTCGTAAGTGTCAATTTCTTGCGCAACTTTTATAATTTCATCTTTATTAAAACTGATTAGTGGGCGAAGTATTGGATATGTGCTTGCCACATTGTTGGTAACAGTGATGCTTTCGATAGTTTGAGATGCAACTTGGCCCAAGCTTTCACCTGTAATAATTGTCTTGTAATTGTATTTTTCACACAAAATATTTGCAACCCTCACCATTGCTCGCCTTAGTAATGTAATGGCATATTCTTCTTTACATTGTAGATGAAATTCTTCTTGAAGTTTTGACATTGACACAATATACATATAGCGGCAACCGATATATGTTTTAATTTGTTTTGCCAAACTTATAACTTTTTCACGTGCTTGTGGGCTGGTGTATGGATAGCTGTCAAAATGTAAGATATCCTGACGTAATCCACGCTTTGCCATTTGAAAGCCTGCTACTGGGCTATCAATACCGCCAGAAAGTAGTAATAAGCCATCGCGATACTCACCTAGTGGCATACCGCCATAAGTATATATAATTTTGTCAAAAGCATAAGTTTTTCCGTTTTCACGAATGTCAACATAAACAGTGGTTTCAGGATTGTGCACATCAACATAAGCGTCTGGATTGTTGTCTAAAATAACCCCACCCAAATCTGCTGCAAATTCGTTTGATTTAATTGGGAATGTTTTATCTGCCCTATTACAATCTACCTTAAAGCTTCCACTGATTTCCAAGCTTTTGCAGTAGTTGGTAATATCTTCAACCGTTGAAGGCAACACTTGTGCCACACTTAACGAATATACCCCAAACACCTTTTTAAGTTCAGCAAGAATTGCTTGCTCATCATCTAAATCATAGTCGCTTACTACTACTCGATTTTGAATAGGTGTAACAGTCTTTTTAAACTCTTTTAAAGCAGTTTTGATGTTTGTATATAAAAGTTTTAAAAAGTATCCTTTATTTTTACCTTTTAAATGTATTTCTGAAAATCTAACTAAAATTACTTGTTCCATATGTTTTCCTTTTTATCACGATATTGGTTATAGTTTTTGTGTTTTGCTATAATATAGTTCAACATTCTTATTTATTGCGTTTGCTAGATCTAGTACATCTTGCTCGGCACAATCGCTTTCAAAACTAATGCGTACTGCACCCAAGATATAGTCCTGGCTTACGCCAATTTCGGTTAACACCCTGTTTGCTGTGTTTTTGCTGTTGCACGCCGAACCAGTTCCCACCAAAAAGCCACTATCTTCTAGCATATGCACCAAAGTTTCACCACGTAAATCTCTAAAGCAGATTGATATAATGCTTGGCACACAATTGTCGCTTGAAATTAGCTTGTATGGTACGGTTATGTTATCCAATAATGTTTGCTTTAATTTGCGCATATATTCATAATCAGCACAAGGCAAACTTATTGCTTTTTCAAATGCCATAATTGCTGGATAGTTTTCAGTGCCACCACGAAGGTTCATCTCCTGCCCACCGCCAATGATATATGGGTTAAACTTTTGAGGATTAGCAATATATAGTCCTGCAACCCCTTTAACGCCATTAATCTTGTGTGCTGATATTGTATAGTAATCAACACCCATATTTACCATATTAATCTTAACTTTATGCAAGGCTTGCACTCCATCGCTATGGATTATGATGTTAGGGTTGATTTGTCTTGCTCGTTTTACAATATACTTGATATCATTGATAGCTCCAGTTTCGTTACTAACGTGAATTAATGACAAAAAGTCCGTTTTACGGTCTATCATAGAAAGCAAAGTTTCAATATTAACACTTCCATCTTCATTAAGTGGTGCAAAATCAATATTGTAGCCTTCATTTATCATTGCTTTGGCTGTGTTATAGGTCGAAGAGTGTTCGCCTGCTGAAATAATGTATTTTTTGTCCTTACGCTTAATACAATTACGAAGCACCGCATTATTGCTTTCAGTAGCACAGCCCGTAAAAATAAAGGTAGATTTATTTGCCCCACCCAAATATCTTAAAATATTTTCACGTGCCATCTCAATCTTGTTTTTAACACTCAAGCTTGGAGTATACAAACTAGATGGATTGTAAAAATCATTACAAGCCTCAGTATACGCTTGTAAAACTTCATTATTTACTCTTGTTGTTGCTGCATTATCAAAATATCTATAATTCATAACCACTATTATAGCAAACAACAAAAACTTTTTCAATCATTTAATTTAAATTAATTAAAATATTATTAATTAGGCACTAGATTTAACACCTTATCACTCATACCGTTGTTGAAATATAGGTTTGGAACTTTGCCTACTATCACACTTTCACAAAGCAATACTTGTTGATTTACATTAATGCTTTGTTTTTTAATTGGTAGATTCATTTCCACTCGTGCATTTATGGTTAGATATATTTTATGTAGCGTATTGTTAATTCCAACATTTATAAAAGTAGAATCAAAGCTACTGCCTATTATTGCCACAGGGCTAGCGCTTAGTTTAACTCGTGTACCTCTGCCACTAAATAAGGCAATACCGGTTAGTGTTCCTAATGGTATTTGCATATATTCATCATCTAGCATCTTAATACGCTCGTTAGCGTCTTTTATAATTTCACGTGAAATAGTGTTAATCATGTACTGATTAGCAGTTATGTAATTAATTTCGCCACTTTGATTGTAGTTAATAGCCATTATGTTGTCATAGTTTATTGTAGTGTTAATTACATTACTTACAGCAACATTAAGGGCTTGTTCGGTTATTGAATTAATCTTAGCGGTGCAATAAGTTTTGATAATCGGCACTAATACTAGCATATAATACCAGATTGAAATACAAAAAAACACCACTAATATAAACAGCGGTTTAATTAAGCGTTTTCGTGATGTTTTTCTCATATTTAATTATATGTTACTAGTGTTTTTTTTATGTTCTTATTTATATGGCGAGAGCTTCCGCAACTCTTTATTCTTCACTTTTCACTCCTCATTGAAAATGCATGCATTTACTTAAGGTGCTTGGTTCGGCTATTAAATATTAACCCTACTAAAAATGCCGATACTATTGCTACGGCAATTCCTCCTGCGGCGGCGGTTAACCCACCTTGAAATGCACCTAAAAAGCCACTTTCCTTTACCATTTCAATAGCCCCTTGAGCCAGTGTTGCTCCAAAACCAATAATTGGCACAGTTGCGCCTGCTTTAGCAAAATCTTTAAAATATGGATACACCCCTATTGCTTGTAATATCACTCCCAGGCTTAAAAACAACACCAATATTCGTGAGGTTGTAATACTGGTGCGCACAACCAATATTTGAGCCAATGCACAAATTGCTCCACCAACTAAAAATGTTATAACATAGTCCATTATGTCCATTATTTGCCTCCTTCTATACACACAGCGTGCGCAATCCCTGGTATGCTGTCGCCTTGTTGACTGGTTGTGGTGCTTAATAATGCGCCTGTTGCTACCAATAGCACCTTTTTAAAATCACCATTGCGCAGCTTGTGCATAATATACGAATTAAGCACAGTTGCACTACAGCCACTGCCACTTCCACCCATAAACACCTTTTCCTGCTTGTTGTATATAAGGTTGCCACAATCGCTATAATTTTGACCTAACTTTATGCCTTTTCGTTCCAACAAGTCAACCAGTATTTCACTGCCCAGTTTACCCAAATCTCCCGTTGCAATAAGGTCATAGTCTTCAACCTTAGTATTAGTGCCTTGTAGATGTGTCATAATTGTATCCATGGCGGCGGGAGCCATACATGCGCCCATATTGTTTACATCTTTAATCCCAAAGTCTACAACTTTGCCAAAGGTTGCGCTTGTAACTACTGGTCCGTCACCATGAGCCGACAATATTGTAGCGCCACCTCCTGTTACAGTCCATTGAGATGTTGGAGGACGCTGATTGCCCAGCTCTAGAGGAAATCGATATTGTCGTTCTGCGCTTGAAAAATGACTGGCTGTTGCACAACATACCTTGCCAAACACTTGCCTGTCAACCAATGTGGCACCAAGGGCCAAACTTTCGGCCATTGTGGCACACGCGCTATATAACCCTATAAATGTAATTCCAAATTTGCGCGCGGCAAACGAAGAACTGACTATTTGATTAAGTAAATCTCCACCCAGCAAAACGTCAATATCATTAAGGTTTAACTTTGCATTATCAATAGCGCCAAATATTATGTGCTCCAACAACTTGCGTTCCGCTTTTTCAAATGTGTCTTCACCCAGTTTGTCATCTTGCAATTTATAGCTTAAATAATCGCTAATTGGGCCCTTGCTTTCAAGTGGGCCACCTATGCTGTAACTACCTATTATCTTGGGCTTGTTATTAAATATAACTGTTTGTTTATTTGTACTAACCATAAATTCCCCTATATTATCAAATATATCAGTCCTGCCAACACGCTTCCAACCACACCAAACACAATAACCGGACCCACAATGCTAAACATCTTTACACAAATGCCAAATATAATTCCCTCTTTTTTAAACTCCATAGATGGGCTAACAATTGCATTTGCAAACCCTGTGATTGGAATTACTGTTCCTGCGCCGCCAAATGCGCCAAGCCAGTCAAACACGCCAAATCCAGTTAATATTGCTGTTACCGCTATAATGGTACTTAACATTGCTGTACCTAGTTGTGCTTCGCTAAGATTTGGAAACCACATAGCATACAAATCAAAGCAAAGTTGACCAAAACAACATATAAGCCCGCCAACTAAAAATGCTTTAAGCATTGATGGAATAAGTTTTGTTTTAGGCAGTTTTGCCTCTACATACATATTGTAATTTTGATTTCGTTTTTCGCTGTCCATATCTTCTCCTATTTACATCTTACCCCAAAAGCAAATAATAAACCCCTTTAGACAACTTGTTACAATATACGACAATTTGTTTTTGCAAATAATATTTAAAATTTTGCACACACTACTATCAACAAAAGGAGAACGATATGAATAAATATTTAAAAGTATTTGCCTTGTCATCATCTGTGTTAGGTGCTATTGGCATAACTGCCATTAATCCAACTAATGAAACATCTAGCGATTTGAACAATATATATGACAATATCGAAAAAATGCAGGAATCTGTGCCTAGATTATCACGCATTAATTATGTATTAGATGTTAACCCAGTTCAGGCCGAAAACGTTGAATTTGCTACTATTGATGATGCCGGCGTAGAATCCGAGTTAAGCAATCAAGAGGTTATTAATTATCTTAATCAAACCTTAGAAGAAACAAACGTAGAGTACGAACAATTAAGGCAAACATTAATTGATGCTATACAAGACACTATGGAAAACCTTGAGCAATACAAAGATGGCACTAACGAACTAAGTAATGAGCAAAAAATATATATTAAAGAACATGCCAACAGCATTAAATATTTAGCCGAAACACTTGAAGATTTAAGTGAAGATGTTTTGTGCTGTATTGATGGGTGTGAAGATTGTGAAGATGAAACCTGTTTTAACGAAGCAACTAGTATGTATCTTACAACTATTAACAATCTTGAACAGCGTATACAAACTCTAGAAAATGCTTTACATTCTCTACAGGTTATCAATGGGATATCAAGCCCTAACTTCTATGGCTATGGCTGTTATCCTAATTTTATAATGTATGGAATACATAGTCAAATAGATGGTTCTAATGATATAGATGATACCCAATCAGAACAAAATGAAGAATCTATGGAAAGCGATGAAACAATATCGGAAGAAAGCAATATAGAAGATGATAACCAAGAGGCTATTAATGAAGAAAACACAACAAATGATACTTCATCGAGCGATGGTCTTGTAGAAATTGAAAATGATACAAATAGTTTAGCAAGTGTATATAACACCAAGCAATCAGCCGAAGAAGAAAAACCTACAACATTTGGCTTAAAGTCAAACATCGATACTTACGCCCCTACTAAACGTAATATTGATACATTCTTTAACACTGCTCTTGCCAACAACGAATATAACAATATGTATGGTGGCGGATATGGTCCTTATGGTTATGGTTTTGGTGGCGGATATGGTTATGGTATGCCTTATGGACACTATAACAATCCTTATGGTATGAGTGGCTTAAATTCTAATATTATAAATCGAAGTGTGTTAGATTCGCAGCAGCCCACTACTCCAGCTAATGCCAGCTTGACCGAAGTTAACGAACAAACCAATAATGAACCTAATAAACAATCCGATAGCACAAAAAAATTTCGCATAAAGCGTGCTAAAAATATTGATAGTTATGCAGCAGCAACCGTTCAGTCTAATGTAAACACTATGGGCGAAAGCAAAATATCAAACTTCTTTAAGCAAAAGTTTAATAATTTAAGAAAAAAAATTCGCAACCAAAAAGATAAAGCAACTGACAAAGCTGAAGATATTATTGATAATGTAAAAGATGTTGTCGACGACAATACTTCAAACATGCCAATACAAAACAATGAGAATGTTGATAATAACAACATTAATAACACTTTAGATAATATCCAATCCGAAAGCAATATTTCTAACGACAGTTATTTAAACACATCGGATTTAGAATCTACTTCTGATTTAAATTTAAAACAAGAAAATCAAATTCATGCTAGATAAAAAAATCACCTTCTACCATTGTAGAAGGTTTTATTTAATCATTTCCTTAAAATTATCCAATATTTTGTTTTCAATGCGTGAAACCTGCACTTGTGAAACCCCTAAAGTTTTGGCAATTTCATTTTGTGTTTTATCCAAATAATATCGCATTATAATAATTCGTTTTTCACGTGCTGGAAGACTGTTAATCATATCCCTAAGCAATATTTTGTCTACCATTTTTTCAGGTGAAAAGCTATCTTGCGTTCTATCTGCAAGGCTGTCATCTTCATCATCAAGTTTGTCATCCATCGACGCTATTTGAGTGGTGGCTTCCAAACTTAATATAATATCGTGAGGTTCTAGATTAAAATGCTTTGAAATTTCATCAATTGTTGGTTCTATGCTGTGTTGTAGTTGATACTCCAAAATAAAGTTTTTAATTAATATTGCATTGTGTTTAATCGAACGAGAAATTTTAATGCTTCCATCATCACGCAAAAATCGTTTAATCTCGCCAGCAATCATTGGCACTGCATAAGTAGAAAATTTTACGTTGTATTCAACATTAAAATTCTTAATAGCCTTAACAAAACCTAAACAACCTAACTGATATAGGTCTTCATCTTCAACGCCCTTATTTTTAAATCTCCTAACCACACTTTTAACCAAAGGCGAATTTTCGCAAATCAATGTTTCCTTGGCGCTATCGTCTCCATTTTGAGCAAGTTCTAGCAGATTTAAAGTTTCTTCGTTTGACAACATAATTATACCGCCTGTTTGTTTTGTATTCGCTTGCTCATTTCAACAATCAGGCCTTTAGTTCCATTGTGTTTTACGCTTAGACTATCCATAAAGCTATCCATAACAGTAAATCCCATACCACTTCTCTCCTCATTTGGTTTAGTGGTGTAAAATGGTGTTAAAGCTTTGTCAATATCGGCAATGCCAACCCCATTATCTTTTATTACAATATGTACTTTATCATCTTCAGTACTTAATAGCATAGTTATCTCTCCAATTCTATTAGGATAAGCGTGTACCACGCAGTTTGTAACAGCTTCACTTACAGCTGTTTTTATATCTCCAATTTCATCAAGTGTCGGATTTAATTTAAGGCAAAATGCCGACACACAAGTACGTGCAAACGCCTCATTTTCTGGCAACGATTTAAATTTAATTTCTATTTTATTTTTCATACAATCTCCTTATTTATTTTAGGCAAATTAGCCGTTCTAGCATTTGTAAAATTTATTGTTTTATACCCTTGCTTGTACCACTTATACTTATTTACTTAACTAATTTTAGGCATAATATCATACAGTCCTGACATTTTAAATATTTTTTCCGCTTGATGTGATGGATTAATGATATATATTGGTATGTTTCTTGATTGCAATTTTTTATATCTACCAATCATAACGCCAATACCTGTACTATCCATAAAATCAAGCTGTGATAGGTCAATTATAACCTTGTTAAATCGCTTTTCAGTTTCAAATATATTATCCAAAGTTGTTCTCACATATGGCGCACAGCACTCATCTAGTTCGCCTATTAATAGCACGTATAGCGAATTATTATATACTTTTGTTTTAATTTGCATTTCCCCCTCCAACTGCTAAATATTGTAGCATATAAAAACGCAAAAAAAAGAGCAGGTTTTGTCTAATCCTTGCTCTTTTTAGGTTGTTTTGTAGTTTTTATAAGTGTTTATAGTTAATTAAATTTTATATTAAGCACAAACAATATATTGTGTATATATAAACTTAAATACAATATATATTGTTACATCTTTTTAATCTCATAACCTTCTTTACTATCTAATATTTGATATCCCAGGCTTGTGATTTTATTACGCATTTCATCTGCAACTGCCCAGTTTTTGTCAAGTTTTGCTTGCCAGCGAATTTGAGCCAAAGCTTTCACTTCTTGCGGAATTTCATCTGCAATTTTATCTTCTTTTAATAAATCTAGACCTAACACTTTGTCAAATTCATTAATTAAATATAACTTATCTTCATCAATAATATTTGCTTTTAGCGCGTCATACAACACAGTGATTGCCATAGATGTATTTAAATCATCTTGTATAGCATCTTTAAATCTAACAACAAACTCTTCTGCCTCATCCGATACACTTTCGTTTATCATATCTAATAGTTCGTTGTCCGAATTAAGATTGTGAGTTTTTATCGCTTCACGTTTTAATGCCAAAGTTTTTTCTTTTAGCTTATTATAAGCCGAAACTGCGCCATCAAGGCGGTCAAAACTAAATACCAACGGTTTTGCATAGTGTGACATCAAGCAGAAAAATCTATATGCTAATGGGCTGTATCCCTTTTCCTTTAAGCTATCGACTGTTACAAAACCGCCTTCACTTTTACTCATCTTGCCATTTTCGCCATTTAAATGCTCAACGTGGAACCAGTAATTACACCACTTATGGCCAAGATATGCCTCACTTTGCGCAATTTCGTTGGTATGATGTGGGAATTTATTATCAACCCCACCACAATGAATATCAAGATATTCGCCAAGGTGCTTGCACGAAATACCGCTACATTCAATATGCCAGCCTGGGTAACCAATTCCCCAAGGGCTATCCCATTTAAGCTCTTGGTCGGCAAACTTAGATTTGGTA
The DNA here is from genome assembly GCA_045633705.1 of Candidatus Onthoplasma sp. Classification (GTDB taxonomy): domain Bacteria; phylum Bacillota; class Clostridia; order Christensenellales; family UBA1242; genus Onthoplasma. The sequence continues at coordinate 86,979 of JAZQYV010000005.1, read as the reverse complement.
AACCATAGCGCAAAGTCTGCTTGGTTGCGTTTACCATCATCTTGCTCTACCCCATCACGCACGCCTACAAGCATATCGTCAGCCTTATGATTTGTTAGTGTATAATAATTGTCCAACTTACTTACATCAAAGTATACGTTTCCATTTGATTGATACGCAAAGCCCTTTTCAAGTAACACTTCAATCATCTTAATATACTCGTCAATACAACTTGTAGCAGGTACAACAATTTCAGGCCATTTAATATTTAAATCAGCACAATCTTCCTTGAATTTTTCGGTGTAAAAACGCGCAATGTCTAATACGGTCTTATTTTCACGCTGAGCACCAAGTAGCATTTTGTCTTCGCCATCATCGCTATCACCAGTTAAGTGTCCTACATCGGTAATATTCATACATCTAACCACATTATACCCTACAAAACGTAGTGTTTTTTCAAGCACATCTTCCATAATATAACTACGAAGATTGCCAATATGTGCAAAATGATACACTGTAGGCCCGCAAGTATACATTTTTACAACTTTCTCATCTACTGGCTTAAATTCTTCAATTTGCCTAGTTAAACTATTATAAAATCTCATATTATTCTCCTTATTATATATGATTTAAAATGTTTTTTGTTTAAATTTAAAAATCAAAGCATCTATAATTATTCATTTTTCACTATAAAAATAGGTCAAGAGCCGTGTTCTCTTGACCTATGATATTTAAATCTTGATTGCACCACTCAAAAATGTGTACAAATACTTGTACCTAATCTATTTTAAGTTACAGCAACATTTCTTCATATATTTTTATTATACTCCACTTTAACCGTATTGTCAACAAAATTTTAAAATTATTTAGACAATTCCGAATTTTGATTATTTACGTAATTGTGCATTTGTCTATACAATGCCTCACTAAAACGTTTGCCAGAATGTGATTGTTTTGCTCCAATGCCATCTAAATACCTAAAAATAGCTATTTGAACCTCTTTTTCTGTAAGGTTATTGTGATACGTTGCTATAAAAGTTCTAGCCCACTCATCACATATACTATCAATATATCTTTGCAAATCTTTTGTATTAACACCTTTATCGATATAATAGTCCATTAAAGCAATTGCATATTTATCTTTTAACTTGATTAGATCTATAAGTTTTTTACTATCCATTTATCTTATCCTTTAAATTACTTATTATCTTTTGCTGTTGTACAAGATTTGATTAATATTCTCCTAATGCTTCCAGCGTCATTCTTTAAATCTTTAAAAACTTTTTCATTTATTTTTTGAGTTTTTACTAAAAGTTCTAACCAGTACTCTGTTTCGCTACATTCCTTTAATGCAATTTCAAGTTTGGCAATAAAGTCTGCTTTACCATGCGCATATTGTGCTTCGTGAATATTTGCGCCAATACTTGTTCCACTTCTTGATAATTGATTAGTTATAATGGAGCAATTTTTTATATTATCGCATAAATTTATAATTTCAATCGCAAACTCTTTTGATTTTTCTAATAATATATTATCTTTCATATCCATATTATATCATAAAATTAAGCATATTACAATAATTTAATGCAATTTTGATGATATTATTCACTACGTTCATAATGATATTTGATTTAATCAAATGATATTTTGCCATTAGGCAAAATGATATGACATGTCCTCCATGTTGCAACAAGCAACATATCATATTTGCTTGCAAATATATCATTGCCTAAGCCATATCATGTCCAACGGACATATCATTGTTAATAAAAATAAGAGGCATCACAACCTCTTATTTTTATTAACTTGGTGGGAAGAGATGGATTCGAACCATCGAAGTCATAAGACGACGGATTTACAGTCCGTAGCATTTGGCCGCTCTGCAATCTTCCCATGTTGGAGCTAGTGAAGGGAATCGAACCCCCAACCTGCTGATTACAAGTCAGCTGCTCTACCGTTGAGCCACACTAGCATATTTAGGACTATTCGGTATTAGTCCTGCACTCGATTTGAAAATCTTGTGATTGGTGCCTCGAGTCGGAATCGAACCAACGACACAAGGATTTTCAGTCCTTTGCTCTACCGACTGAGCTATCGAGGCATTGGCGACCCGGAAGAGGCTCGAACTCTCGACCTCCAGCGTGACAGGCTGGCGCTCTAACCAACTGAGCTACCGGGCCATATTTGCCTTGATTTTCAGCATTTATATTCTCATTTAAACCATTAAATAAATTAAATGGTGGACCTTCACGGACTCGAACCGCGGACCGACCGGTTATGAGCCGGTTGCTCTAACCAACTGAGCTAAAGGTCCAAATGAGATGGTCGGGGTGAAGAGACTCGAACTCCCGGCCCCATGGTCCCAAACCACGTGCGCTACCAACTGCGCTACACCCCGCTATTCATATGCTGACTTATTTATGATACTATAAATTTAACACAATGTCAACTATTTTTTACAAATTTTTTAAATAATTTTAAAATTTTTAAGTTTTTTGTACAAATATATATATCATTATATGCAATCTTTCGATTCCTTGTATATATTACCCCATCTCACCTCAAATGTCAATTAATTTTACAGCTTTCCCATACTTTTTATTATATTTTTTAAAGATTTCTACGCTTACATGTGTTTTTATATATATTTTCTGTTTGCATCTATTCGCAAAACAACCACAATTAGCCTAATTTTATCATAATTAATCTTATTTTATAATTTAGGAAGAAATTATAAGCGGCACTTTAGTGGCATTTAATAATTTCTGACGTAATTCAAAACTTGCGAAATATGGCATCTATTGCCACTAAATGCTTTAGCATTTTAAAACTCGTTAGAGTTTGTTTCGCGTAGTTTACCATACTTATTCTCTATTTGCACCTAGTCGTGCCACAATATTGCCAATAGTATATTTTTGTTTAGATAAATCTTTGTATCTTTCAAAAATCTTTTTAACCAAAAAAAATAGAGCATTGCTGCCCTACTATAATTTAATTTTTGCTTTACTATTATTTTATATAACTATAGTAACGTTTTATCACATTGATTTTTTTGTGCAAAATAATCAGATTTCGTTAAAACATATAAATACTTATAATCGCTCTTAAAGCCGCATTTTTTTGCAACCGAAATAGCTGGGGCGTGGATTGTTTCAATTATTAGTGAATTAATTTTGCTAAATCTTTCATCACTAGATTCAAAAATATCTCTTTCAATAGCGTTAACCGCAGACACCCCAACACCACAGTTTCTAAAATCTGGCAATATTTCAGCATCTAATGATGCGGATTCACCTAAAATGTGTGCCCCAATCACACCTAAAATTTGCCCACTCATATCAATAATATAATAACGGCACCTTGCTTTATCTTTTGGAAACGTTTTGTATAACAAAATCTGTTTGTCATTTTTGGCGGTGATTGGCATTTTATCAATCACTTCGGATAAATTAAATTTGTATATACAATTTTTCATATACTTTTCAATATCTTTATCGCTTGGAAATTTAATCAAATCTTCTTTCATAATGCAAGTATTATAATATATTTATAGTCTTTTGTCAAGTTTAAAGAAGTTAATTCCACCACGTTGGAAGTATTTCAAACGATTTGTCATTCAAATATTCTAGCACTGATTTTTTACCAAATTTAAACTGTATATAATATGCTGTTAAGCACATTTGCTGATTATCTCCCACACCATATTTGCCATCGCCTATTATAGGGTGGCCAAAGTATGAAATATGCGCACGTATTTGATGAGTTTTGCCAGTAACAAGTTCTGCTTCAAGAATAGTGTTATTGTCTTCATATTTGATTAAATTAAAGCGTGTTACAATCTCTTCGTAGCCACTAGTTTTAACCTCTGATACAATCACTTTTGATGCATCTGCAAGCTTCTTCAAATATAGTTTATGCTTAATTGCCTCAATTTGAACCTTGCCTTTAACTTTTAAAGCATATTTCTTAATAATAGTGCGCTCTTTAAAGGCTTTTAACAATTCAGTTTCTGCAATTTCATTTTTTGCAAATATGACAAGGCCTTCAGTATTTCGGTCAATGCGATGAACAGCATAAAGCTCTCGATATTGCATTTTTAACACGTCTAGTAGGTTGCGGTCATCTTCACTTACCACTTCAATCCCGGCGCGCTTATTTACAATTGCTATATTATCGTCTTCAAACACAATACTAAACCAAGGCTCGTCGTTTACTCCTTGATAATAAACTTCTACAATATCATTTGGCTCAAGTTTACAAGGTTTTGTTTTTCTAACACCATTAACCTTTATATCTTTATTTTTAAACAACTTTTCTATTTGATAATTAGAAAAAAGGGGCAATCGCTTTCTTAACTCCTTGCCTAAATCTCTTTTTTCAGTTACTTTAAACTCTAACTTTTCCATAAATATATTTTACTCAAAATACTTATCTCGCATATATTTTGCACCCTGTTCTTGACTATCGCTAGCCTCACTGATAACCCAAGGTTCAATATTCATTTCGTGCAACAATTCTACAAACCAATCAAGATTTGGCAACCCTTCACTTCCATCCGGCATATTTTCTCCATGCACTAAGTGTTTAATTTCGCCCTTATCTCCATAATTGATTGTATAGGCGTGGAAATGAACTTTGTTAAACTTATCAGGCAACTCTTGCTTTAAATGCTCTAATTTTGCCCTTAAAATGTCCTTTGATGTAATTGAACCAACTTCACGCGCATGAAGATGTGCAATGTCAATACAAGGATAGGCATATTGACAATTTTTACATATTTCAATAATTTCATCTAACGAGCCTAAATTGGCTGTTTTTCCGCCAATTTCCGGGTAAAATCGCACATCTCCCATATCAATGCTTGATGATATGCTGTTTAAATGATTTATTATGCGTTTAATCGCCTGAGCTCTGCCTTCTTCAGTGTTTTCATGGCCACCGCCTGGGTGGAAAATAATGCGATTGCAATTAACGCTTTTAGCAAGCTCCACACCTTTGGTTAATATGTCAATACTGCGCTCTACAACCTGCCCGTTTACACTTCCAAGATTAATATAATAGGGTCCGTGCATGCTTATATAAAAACCGTCTTGTTGAGCTTTTAAAACAAGCTCTTTATTTTTGTCACTCATCTTGAAGCCAAAAGTACATTGAATTTCGTACGCATTCAAATTCATACCCTTTAGCCAATCATAAAAATCTTTCGGTTTGCCTTTATAATTTACAGGCACACCCGCAACTCCAAATTTTGGTATCATTTCTTTTCCTTTTTTATTTTTATGTAACTATCTTAACTCTTTATTATATCTAGTATATACCGCAAAAATAAATACACCTTGCAATTTCAATCGGTGCATTTACTTTATTGGCAGTGCGCCACGCACCTAGTTGAATTTTTTAAATATTTTTTCTTTGAATAGAACATTTTTAGGTTTGCATATGCGGTAGCTGTTGTTAATCATATCATTAAAATATGCCAATGTTTTGTTTGCAAAATCAACGTTATTAATTATCAATGCATTTTGCAAGTTGTTTCTAATTTCAAGATTAACCAACGAAAGATTGCCAACATAGGTTAAATTATCAATTACAATAAAATTAGAACCTATCATACCATCATAAATGTATGCTGTTGCCCCATACATAGCCATTTCCTTTAAATATGCACGTGACGAATAATAACTTATTGAGCAATTTGCTTTAGATAGCATTATCCTAACGTCAATGCCCGACAAAATTGCCATTTGCAACGCTTGCTTAATGGCCGGCGTTGGAACAAACTTATGTATATGTATTACTATGCGCTTTTTGGCATCGTTAATTGCTTTTAAAAATAAGCCTTCAAAATCCTTATCTGCAACGCTTGATACATATTGCATTTCAATCTCGCCATTAGGCAAAAACTCTTTCTTTTGCATGTCATAAAACTTATGGGTTGCATATGTAACATCTAAGTGACAATCAATATCAATACTCTTTACAATTTCGCCTGTTAGCTTGTAATATAGATTAGAATAGCTTATTGGCTTGTCGGCATTTTTTCGTTGCAACGAGCTATAAATATAAGCGCTTTCGCCATCAATAGATATTATGTCTTTTGCATTTTTGTAATATCGGTTAAATTTATCAAATTTGTTAAATCTACAAATTCTTATCCCACTTTGCACAAGGTCTTTTAAAATTTTGCGATTTTTAAACTTCACACTTCCATATACATATTTAACATCAACGCCCATTGCGTGTTTTTCCTTAAGTAGCGCAATAATATTATCGCCGCCAAAGCCATCTAAGAACTTTTCATTAACAATAATAATATAATTTGCCGCCTTATCCAAATCCGCAGTCAAATTATTAATAAATTGCTCGTGGCTATCAAGCACTTTAATATTGTTGTTTTTAAAAATTTCAGCAGAATAATGCCTCTTATTAAAATTAAGAGTTTCATTGTTAGAAGATGTTTTTGCAACTGAAAATTCAACTAAATTTTTATACACTTCATCTTCTTCAAACTTTGTATTAATACTCTTCTTAAGCTTTGGCTTATCACAAAACCAAATAAAGTAAACCAAAAATCCAAAAATTGATGTAATTGTTACTATCAAGTTCCAAAAAATAATCTTCTTGCAATCTGTTTCCAAACAAACAACAGCAATATTCATAGCAAGAATTAAAAACACATAAATAAATATAGCCCAAAAAATCATAAAAAATCTCCTATACGCATTTTAGCACATTTAAAAAATTGTGACAACTAAAATATAACCAATAATTAAAAAAATAATATTAAATATCTATTTAAAAACAAAAAACTATAACTTTAAAGGTTATAGCTTTTTTATTTACTAATAATTCGATACACGAGAAAATGCATGCTCTCGGTCGTAACGTTCTTTCATCTCACGATATTTATCAGACAAGTCTAATATGTAACGCTGTTTACTTTCAGCTGAAAGCGTATCATAGTATTTTTTATCAACTAGCTCATTAATTGGGTTTATAATAATGCGTTCCTCTTGCAACATTTTGCATACCTTTTTGTATAGCATTTGGTCTTTATCCGAACTGGCCAGTTTGGCATATGACAATGTTTTAATGCCTCCTTGGCTAAAGTTTTTCATCCTGCGTTTTGCTTGTTTTGCCATATTGTACAAAACCCCTGATTTTTTATCTGCCGTCATTTTACCTCCTTAATATACTAGCACCATTTTACCCTTAAATCGCCATAAATCCAAATAAAACACATACAATAAAATGCCGTCTTTAAACTAATAATGTCGAAACTTTAGTTATTTTGGCTTACCGCCTTAATATTTTAAAAATTCAAATAAAAACAAGCTAATCTTTATGCTGATTAGCTTGCTAACAATAAATTAAGTATTAGTCGTTGTTGGCACCACAACTTGGACATGCTCCTTGAGCATTGTGTTTAGAGCCACAGTACGAGCATCGAGTTTGTGTATTTCCTTTTGGCGAACCAGAGTTTATATCTTCATCCGAATCATTCGAAGATTCGCTATTGTTTGAACGGTTAACATAACTCTTTATTGCACAAACCGCACCTACCGCAAAAGCTCCGCCTATTGCAAATAGGATTATAATTGCAAATGCTGGCACTTTAGGATTTTCTTCTGTGATGCTAGTTGGGTCATCTTTTTCATAATACAACTTTACACTTTTGCCAATCTCTTCTGGAAGTTCCCAGCCAGTCTCGCTTTCTTCAACATACGGTTGACCATTGATTTGGTAAGTATATGTAGTATAATAGTAAAATCCTGCATCTCGATTTGACACCGCCGTTCCTTGTACTGTGCCATACCCGAAGTTATTAACAATTAAAAATATTCCTAGAACAAAAATAATAAGTGTAACAAAAATACAAATAATAGCCGCCGCTAGTGGCGAAACAGAGCCACTACCACCATAATAACGCGTGCCTCCTATTATAACTGTTGTGTGAGAACCACCACGCCCTCTACTTGATGAAGACCATCCTCTTCCGCTAGATGAACTAAATCCTCGGCTACCACCGCCAGAACTACTTCCTCTTCCCATATATCTCCCCTTTAATAAAATTTGGAGCTACTGGGCGGGATCGAACCGCCGACCTGCTGATTACGAATCAGCTGCTCTACCAACTGAGCCACAGTAGCATGCTTGGCTGGATAAACCAACCAATCATTTACTATATTTTAGCATTTAATTTAATTTTTGGCAATAAAATTTTAGTGATTGCTAAATAATTTTAATTTTTATCATCTATCACAATTTCTTCTTCGGCCTCACTATCAGTGTCATCCTCAGAAATATGAATTTCATGTTGTTCATCTTCATCATCATATAAATTTGAAGCTATACCCTTACTAGCATATGCCTTGTTGTTTATGTTACCTTTTCGTTGAGGAATGGATAATGTTTCAAATTCATCATCGCTTGCAGAGTTTTTATCCATCTCGTCCATAGACTCTATCATTGCAAATACTTTTTGCTTGTCTACAAGTTGCAATTTTAATTTAATCTGTCCTTGTAGTTGGTCGCATTTGGTGGTTAATTTATAATACAAATTATCCATAATTAAGAAAATATTTTTCTTATTAGCTAAGGTTGAAGAATTAATCAGTTCTTTACAATTGTCTACAACTTCTTTTACATGAGCAATGTTGGTTTTATACTCAACCCATTTTTGCATCATTTGTTCAATCTTTAATAACTTCAATTTTTTTAACGATTTATTTATTGCGTCAATCTTAATTGCCGTTACTTCCGGTAATTGGTCTTCTTGGTTTAATATCTCAAACTTATCTTCCATCTTATCGCGGATAAACTCTTCAACTTCAGCGCCAATACCATTTTCAATTATACTTTCCGCATAAAAGTCTTCCGGCTTTGCCTTAAATGTAGGTTCAACTTCATCAATTTCGAAATAATTTAATTCTTCACACTTTGTGTCGATAAATTGTTTAACAAGCTTACTCAACTCTTTTATATTTAATTTATGCATAGTTACTTTATTGCTCATAAATGGCTTTAAATCTCTAACAGGAGAGTTGAATAATATGTGGTCAATGCTTGCATTTTTTAAGTATTTAATGTCATTTAAACATGTTAAAAGGCGTTTGCGCGCTTGTTTTATTCCCTTGTGCCTATACTCGTCAATTTCTGGCAAAACTATATTAAATTTAATTGCAGTCAAAGTACTTTTTAATTGCACAATTTGTCTAGGTTCAAGCACATTGGTTTGTAAAAATATTGCGATTTTTTCTTTAATGTTTTTTATATGTTCACTTACCAAAACTTTATTATAGTTTTCCAGTAATGCTTTATGTGTAAAAGTAAATTTTATACGCTTAAATCTATCTTTAAAAAATCTAACAAATTTATTTGCTTTGGTGTTTATGTTGAAATTATCTTCAACAATACCCTTAATATCATTTGCCTGCTCAATTTTATCAAGATAATCATTTAACAAATCTAACAAATATTGTGAATTTAATTCGCCTTCAGCCATATAGTCAAATTTGGACATAGTTCCCCCTATTGTTCTTTTTTCTTAAGAGTTATAATATTTAATTTATGATTTTCAATGTCTATATTGCTAATGTATCCACTAACTGTTGCTCCAAGCTTGTAGATATGGTGTGTTGCAGTATTTACATTTTCGCTGTTTTCACGTGTTAAAGCAAAAGCTGTCAAACCATTATCAAGCCTTATCATGGCTCCACTTGGGAATATTTTTTCAACCACTCCAGTATGTTCATCTCCAAGATTAATTTCTGCAAAAACCGCATCTAATGGGTTTTTGCTCATTTGCTTTAAACCAACGCTAATCTTTGAATTATCAATAGTTTTATCAAGAACCTTAAATTGATATTCTTTATTTTCTTCAACAACTTCGTTAAGGTTGTTAATATGCTCATAGCTTGCATCTTGAATGTTTAATTTAGCTTTTAATCCGTCTTGCAACATAATAATTGCATATTTATCCATAACCTTAATTGGAACACCTGTTACAATGTCGTTTACGTTAATTTCAATTTCAGAATAATCAACAACTTTTTGCAATAGCTTAGTGCTACAAACAATTGATTTTTGCAAACTATTTAGTTCAATAATAACAGCATCAATCTCTCTATCCTTTAAATTATCACGGCTTACATAATCGTCTTTAGCGCATTGTGAATATGGTAAAAACACATTAAATCCATATGCCTCGCCTCTTATGCCTGCAGTTCCAATGTCTTTTACTATAAATGTAAATGTAGAACCAATTTTTAAATCCTTAACTTTTTCACGTTGCTCAATGGCCTTGTTTACGTTTTTTGCATCTAACACAACACAGCCATATTCATCAACTTTGTCGGTAACCATAACAAGTATTGCATCGCCCTCCTTGTACACGCTGTCAAGCTCATCAATTGGCACAACTCCATCTTTCATTCCACCAATATTAACAACGGCTCCACGCTTGGTTATCATAACAATTGTTCCTGTTATTATATCACCACGTTTATAATGGGTAAATTTAATATTAACTTCGTTCATTTTTGTTTGCATTTTTACCTCCGCTTGCCAACAATTCGTTCATTTTTGCTACTATTAATTTAGTAAATTCTTCGCTATATTCTTTGTCCTTTGCCCTTTCCATATCTGGATAAATCAATTCGCCTACAACAATTTTATTAAATCTAAAAATTTTAGGTTTTTTCAATATTACAATTGGCAAAACTGGCGTACCTGTGCGCAACGCAAATAAGGAAATCCCATCTTTTACTGTGTTTTCATCAATTTCGCCAGGCTTACTGCGCGTACCCTGAGGACATACACATACATGGCGCTTACGGGCAATCGCGCCAAGCACCTTTTTAATTGCACCCAAATCCGCCTTAGTTCTGTCAACTGGTATTACATCAAACTTTTTCAATAGCCAGCCAAACAGCTTATTTTTAAATAATTCAGCCTTGCCAATATATGTAAACTTTCGCCTAAAATTAATTGCAACCAGCGGCAAATCAAAGTTGCTCATATGATTACACGCCAATATCACATTCTGCTTTTTAGCTTTTGGCAATCTTTTGCGATTAACAACCCTTGTTGGAAAAAAAATTGTTAATGGCAAAAATAAAATTGCAAAACAAATCCAAAATATCATTTCAACCTCACACTATTTCCTACAACATAACCACTAGAAAATGCAATCTGCAAATTATATCCTCCAGTAAGGGCATCAATATCTAATACTTCCCCTGCAAAATATAAATTTGATACAAGCTTGCTTTCAAAGTTTTTAGGCGACACTTCTTTAATGTCAACCCCTCCGCTAGTGATAATTGCTTTCTCTATATTATCTAATAATTTTATAGATAAGTCAAATTTTTTAAGCCCATTAATTAATATATTCCTCTCATTTTTAGTTATTTCACTAACTTTTTTGTCTGGCAATCCAAATTTTGACATAAAATATTGCACAATACTTGTTGGCAACAAAGTTTTTAAATATGTTGAAAGATTTTTCTTTGCATATTCTTCAAACTCTCGCAAAAATTTATCATTGAGCATCTGTTCGCTTAACTTTGGCTTAAAATCGATATTTAATTTTGCGTTCGTAAGGTCTTGGCGATTTATTTTACTAGATAACGTTAAAATAATCGGGCCACTTACTCCATTGTCTGTAAACAACATTTCGCCAAACTCTTTTGCAACAATTTTACCACCAATCTCTACACTCGCTTCTACAAATTTAAGCGATAAGCCCTCTAATTCTTTCACGCTTTCCTTTACAATAATTGGTACAAGTGCTGGCTTAATATCAACAATATTATGACCAAAACTTGCGGCAAATTTATAGCCATCACCATTACTGCCTGTTGCCGAGTAACTTTTTCCACCAGTTGCAATCAACACACTATATGTTTTGTATTCTTGATTATTACTACACAATATATTGAATATATCATCTTGTTTTGTTATGTTTTTAACTTGTGTATCAAGCTTAACCTCAATCCCTGCATTGTTTAGCATTTTGTTAAGGGCCGATATAATGTCACTTGATTTGTCGCTTACTGGAAATACTCTATTACCGTGTTCGGTTTTAAGCGGAACAAAGGTTTCAAATAACTCAATGGTGTCCGCTGGACTAAATTGTCTGATTGCCCCATTCATAAACTTTGCGCCACGAATTGTATTGTTTAAGTGGTTTTCAATATCGCTATTGTTGGTAAGGTTGCATCTACCCTTTCCTGTAATGTATATCTTCTTGCCAATCTTTTCATTTTTTTCAAGTAGCAAAACAGAAGCACCCCGTCTTCCTGCCGACATTCCTGCCATGCAACCAGATGCTCCTGCTCCTATTATTATTAAATCATAAATTCTCATTTTTGCAAACTCTTTAAATACGCAATTTCTTTTGTTGTAAGTGTTTTATATTCGCCGCGCGCCAAACCGCCCAACTTAATTTCACCAATGCTAACACGTTTTAGGAAAGCAACGTTTTTACCAACAGCTTCAAACATCTTTTTAACTTGATGATTTTTACCCTCGGTAATTGTTATTTCAACACGTGTAAACTTTTCGTCCTTATCCAACACTTGAACGCTGCAAGGTTGAGTAACATATCCGCCAATATCAACACCTTTTGATATCTTTTTAACATCTTCGGTGGCTATTTCGCCTTCAATAGAGGCCACATATGTTTTCTTAACCATATTCTTTGGATGTGTTAAAATATTGGTAATATCTCCATCGTTGGTTAATATCAACAACCCTTCAGTGTCATAATCCAAACGTCCTATTGGATAAACACGTTCTTGTACCTTACGCATAAGTTCAACAACGGTCTTGCGTCCTTTTTCGTCGTTGGCGGTAGTTACATATCCCTTTGGCTTGTGCAACTTATAGTATACACGCTTAACGCTTGGCCTTACTGCCCTATTTTCAAACAACACAACGTCAGTTGGCTTAATGTCAAGCCCTAATTCACGCACCACTTTGTTGTTTACTTTAACTTTGCCTTGTAATATCAATTCGTCACATTTTCTGCGAGAAGCAACCCCGCAATCTGCTAAAAATTTGTTAATTCTCATCTATTTTTCCCATTGTAATTTTATTGAATTGAATATATCTTGATTTTCAAGCACATCAATCTTATTTATTGTATACAATTTTAAGGTTTTTTGCAAGTGATTATCATAAAATACTGAAATTTCTCCCACGATTTCATCTTCTTTTATGTCGTTTTTTAGCGCAAACAAACTATACACAACCTTAATTTTGTCAATTTCAGTTTTTAATACTGGCAAAATATACGTTTCATCACAATACAAACATAACTCTCCACGCTTGTTGTCGTGATAATATTCATTATATATTGGCTCATTTTTTGTCACTATTGGGCTAAAATCATAATTGTTATAAGCATTATTTAACAGTGCTACACTTTCTTCAAACATTGGTCCACAATTTAACACAACACAAACTAGTGTTATTCCGTTTCGCTTGATGGCGCTTACTAAACAACGCCCTGCGCGTGAAGTAAATCCAGTTTTAACCCCAACGCAACCATCAAGGCTATTAAGCAGTCTATTTTTGTTGGTTAAATATCGTTTTTCGCTTAAATTTGTTGCTTCGATTGTGTAATGTTTGGTTGAAACGATTTCAGCAAATATTGGATTGCTTAAGGCATAAGCAGTAACCAGTGCAAGGTCGTATGCGGTTGTATAATGCTCTGCCTCGTCTAGCCCATGAGGGTTTGCAAAATGAGTGTTTTTAGTCCCAATACTTGCACATAACTCATTCATCATATTTACAAAATTTTCTTCAGTTCCTCCAATGTGATATGCCAGTGCTACTGCACTATCGTTACCCGACCTCAACATTAGGCCATATAACAAATCTCTTACCGACATTTGTTCGCCTTTTCTTAAATATATTGATGTGCCTTCCACGCCAATACTTTTGTTGTGCACTGTTATAACCTCATCTAAATCCTTGCAGTTTTGTATTGCTGTAATTGCAGTTACAACTTTGGTGGTTGATGCGTTTGCCAAAATTTTATCCATATCTTTTTGGTACAACACCTTTTTACTGCTTTGTTCTAACACGCACATACCTTTGGCGCTAGTTAGTGACACCGCTTGTACATTCTTTATTTGTGCAGTACTAAACCCCACGCCTGTAAATATTAAACAACATAACAGTACTGAAAATATTACTTTATATTTTAGTTTCATCTACTTCTCCTTTTTCTCGGCTAGCGCTTTTAACACTTCTGTCACGTTCTTAAGCAATGTCATATATGCCGATGACTTGTCTGCATGCACCAACTTAAATTTATCGCCCTTAAGCACAAAAAAACCAATAGGTGCAACCGAATACCCTCCACCAGTTCCACCTGCCATGGGAAATTCATCCATATTACGTTTTGAGTTTAAATCGCTATATTCTCCACCGCCAGACACAAAGCCAACCGATACTTTAGATATTGGTATAATAGTGCTATTGTCAGGCAAGGTTACTGGGTCGCCAATAACACAGTTAACGTCCACCATTCCCCTTAAACTGTCTAATGACGAATCAATCAAATTCTTGATTTTGTTCGTGCACTGCCTTCTCTCTTTCATAATTATCTCCCTTCAAACTTAACAATGTGCTAGTCAGCGAATATACAATATCAAATATAGATATTTTAATATCACTTTCCAGCTTAATATTTAAGTAATCTCCATTATATTTTGGTTCATTTAACACAAAAATATGTGCAGCTTTTTTATTATGCGCAATTCTCGCCTTGGAGCATTTGGTTATAATATCTACAACCGAACACCCTATTGCCGATACCATGGCGTTGTTGCAATACCCAATTTCACTTTTAATAGTTAGCTGATTTAATTCGGTTCTAAAGTATGTTTCATTTATAAGTTTTAAAATTAATGCAACGCTATAGTTTTTAGAACTTAACTTTTCTCGCCTGGTTTTGCCATTTTTTGTGATGTAAATATATCTACCTCTAATGCGCACCCTAACCCTAAATTTAATTATCTTGCAAATATGCACTTCCCATGCACCTGAAAGCTTTAAAATGTTAAAATCAACTTTGATTTTTATAGGTATTAAAATTATTAACAAAAAAATAATCAATATTACAATTATTTTCCAAATCATATAGTTAGGTTAAATATTTTTTATTTTTTTATTCGTTTTTGCTATTTTGTGACACGATTTTCAACAAAACATTGTTCTTTTGCTTGTATTCAGTATTTTTTATAAATTTGTTTTAATTAACAGGCTATTTTATTTCTTGATTTTATATTAATTTTATGTTACAATAGTTATAAGGAGTTATTATGACACAAATTACAAACCCATACTTAACAATCATTAACAAAAATACTAAATATAATCCCGAAGCTTTTAAGGGTTTTGAATATGAAAAAGTTCCCGTTGCTATGGGCGATTGGGGCAAAAAATATGGCACGGTTGAAAAGCAAACTTATCTCGCATATCAAGAAGCCGAAAAAGAACTTACTGCCCTTGGCGCCGAATGTAAACTAAATTCTGCCGGTCGCACAACTTTTGACCAAGTATTTGCAAAAATTGAAAAATTTGCAGGAGTTTTAAAAAATACCAAATCAATAAAAAAAGCAATCAATCAAACAAAAAGCGAAACCGCGCAAATTGGTTACAGCGAACACCTTTCATCCCTTGCTCTTGATGCTTCAATTAAAACCGAAAATATTGAAGTTCCTGAAAAAATCAAACAGCGTTTCCCTGAAGCAGGGCTTGGCGAATTAAAATTTTTAACTAAACGTATGATTATGGAAAAGCATGGCTTTATACTCAGCTACCCTACCTCGCATAGACTAGAAGAAGCAACAGGTATAAAAAAAGCTGAAGGCTGGCATTGGAGATATATAACGCCCGAGCATTCTCAACGTATTGCCAAAATACGTGAAAAAACAACCTCAATGTTGGGCGAAAAGCAAGAGGTTTTCTTAGAAGATTATGTTCAATTATTGCAACATGAAATCAATGCGGAAAACGAACACTACTTGATTGAAGAATATTCAAACTTATTTATAACCCAAATACTTAAACGTGAACTAAATAATGGAGTTAAATTATAGGCATTAAAAAAATATACAACTTTTACGTTGTATATTTTTTGTTTGTTAATCTTTTTTGTTTTCACCAGTAACCTTAACTGCTTCACTAAGTTTAACCGATACGATTTTTGACACACCCTTTTCTTCCATGGTTACACCAAATAGGCTATCTGCAAGTTCCATTGTAGGCTTACGGTGAGTAATTACGATAAATTGTGTTTCTTGTGAGAAGCGTTGCAAGTAACGTGCGTATCTATCAATGTTTGCATCATCAAGTGCAGCCTCAATTTCGTCTAGGAAACAGAATGGCATTGGACGCAATTTTAATATTGCAAATAATATCGCAATAGCTGTCATTGTCTTTTCACCACCACTCATTAGTGATATATTGGTTAAAGCTTTACCTGGTGGGCAAGCCTTAATTTCAACACCTGCACATAATGGGTCTTCGCTAGGAAGTAATTCAAGATGAGCATTACCACCGCCAAACAATTCTTTAAATACTCGTGTAAAGTTTTCGTTGATTTTTGCAAATTCAACATTAAACTTTTGTAGCATTTCGGTTGAAAGGTCGGTAATAATTTTAATCAAGTCTGCCTCAGCCTTTTGAAGGTCGGCAACCTGAGCACTCATTTCCTCATATCTTGCACCTTCAGTTTTATATTCCTCAATAGCGTTGATATTAATTGAACCAAGTGCTGCAATTTGAGTTTTGATACGACTGATTTCAATCATGCCTTGCTTAATATCAAATTCTTCTTTCTTAAACGGCAAGCAATCGTTATAAGTCATCTCATATTCTTCGTATATGCGTTCTTGCATATTTTCAATATCAATATCAACTTTTTGAAGCTTTGTGTCCTCTTGATATATCTTGTTTTGAAGACGAGATATTTCTTCTTGAGTTTCGGTCTTTTGCTCGTTAATCAATTTTAAATCTGCCATAATCGACGCTTTAAATTGGTCAAATGTTGCAAGTTTGTCATTTAAGATTTTCAACTCCTCGCCAACGCCAGACGCGTCAATATCCTGCAATGTTTGCATTTGTATTGCCTTTGCTTGAGCATGTACTTGCTCTTGCTTTGCAAGCTCAGACTTAGCACGTTCGATATTTTGAGTGCTTTCGCTTAACTGCAATGTATATTGATCGATTTGGGTTTCTAATGTTTCAATCTTTTGCTCACAACTAGCAATCTTAATCTTGTAGTCTGTAATTTGAGTATTATACTCTTCACGCTTGGTTTTTAGTTGTTCATACATTGATTGAGAACTGTTAGATGACTCGTCCATTTGTTTTTGTGAGCTTGTAATATCGCTTTCCAAACTGTCAACACTATCAATCTTGGCTTGCAATTCAGCAATAAAGTCCTTAGCAAGTTTTAATTGTGCTTCGTATTGAGAAATGTTTTCTTTTAACGAATTTAATTTATCTTCTTGCGCTTGCAATGTTGACATTTTTGAAGCATATTCGGTATTTAAGCTTTGTAACTTAGCAGTTGATTCCTCGCGTTGCTTTCTAAGTTCTACCACTTGCTCCATTATTTTTTTGCTAGAACTTTCAATTTCTTGCAAATATTTGGTGTTCTTTTCAATATTTTTGTCAAGAGCCTTAATTTCATTTTCTTTGCCTAGCAGTGAACTATCGCTTGACTTTTTGCTACCACCCGACATTGAGCCTTGAGGTGATAGCACATCTCCATCAAGCGTAACCATCTTAAACGAATAACCGCTATCACGTGCAATTTGCACCGCGTTTTCAAGTGTATCTACGATTACTGTGCTACCAAGCAAACTTTCAATAACTTTGCTATATTCACTTGGATAAGATATAATCTCACTAGCAATACCCAAACAACCTTTGCTGTTTAAGAACTTGCGGTCACCTGCTGACAAGCTTCTAGGCTTAACCGCTGTCATAGGTAAAAAGGTAGCGCGTCCAAGTTTTCCAGCCTTTAGGTAATCAATTAGCACCTTTGCATCTTCTTCATTCTTGGTTACAATGTTTTGAATGCTTGCACCAAGTGCAATTTCAATAGCGGTTGAATACGTTTCCTTTACGTCAATAATATTTCCAATAACGCCCTTGATTGATGATGATAATTGCTTGTTAGTTTTGCTATCATTTAACAATCGCTTAACTGCAAACTGATAACCTTCAAAATTGCTTTGCAAGCCTTGCAATAGGTTACGTCTGTTGGTGTCGTTGGTAATGCTTGACTTATATGTAAATATTTCATCATTTAAATTTAATAATTGTGCTTCCAAATCTTGCAAGTTTGTTTTGCAAGCAACCAACTCGTCTTCAGTCTTATTTTTAGCCTTGCCCGCAACATCAACTTCTTTACTAAACGCCTTGATTTCAGCATCAAGCACATCAAAATCAGCCTTTAAATGATTTAATTTTTCTTCATCGGCCAAAGCGTTGGCTTGCATTGCGTCACGCTTTGCAAGTAATGCCGACATATTTGATTTGATATCAGTAAGTTTTTCAAGGTTGTCAATATATGCACGGTGGCTAGCTTCTTTCGTATCTTCATTTTCAGCAATCTTATCAACCAGTTGCAAATATTCGTTTGACAAATGTTCGCTTTGAATGCGTAGTTGTTTTAATGTTTCGCTTGTTTCAGCCTTTGACTTAGTTGCATTTTCAAGCAATGTTTCAAGCTGAGTGTGCTCTAATTCAAGGTTTTGAACCTCAAGCCCAACACGCTTGGTTTGCTCCTCAATGTGCGACATACGCTCATTTAAAAGGTTGCTTTCGCCTTGTTTCTTTTCAAGCTGAACAGTTAAGTTAAGCACCTTATCGTGCAATTCGTTAACCGATTTGTCAACCCTATCCATTTCTGCCATATTGGCATCATATTTGATTTGAAGATTTTCATACTCGTTTTGCTTGATTGCAAGGTTATCATTATAACCCTTTTTACGAACACTAATTTCTTCCTTTACTGTGCTTGCATTATCAAATTGGTAAATGTAGGCATTAACTTCCAAATCCTTTAATGTATCGCGCAAAGCAAGTGATTTTTTAGCATCTTCAGCTTGACGTTTAAGCGGTCCAAGACGACGCTCAATTTCGGTCATAATATCGTTGGTACGAGATAAGTTGTCACGATAACGTGCAAGCTTGTTTTCAGCCTCATTTTTACGTGCCTTAAACTTTGATATACCTGCTGCATCTTCAAATATTGTACGCCTATCTTCTGGCTTTGAAGATATAATTTGCTCTACCTTTCCTTGACCGATAATTGAATATCCATCACGGCCAACACCACTGTCGTATAATAAGTCGGTAATGTCTTTTAGTCGGCAAAGCTTTTTGTTAAGATAATATTCACTTTCGCCAGAACGGTATAGTTTGCGGGTAATCATTATTTCATCATAATCGATGTTAAACCACTTATGAGTATTATCAAAAACAATAGAAACTTCACAATATGATAGCTTTTTACGCTTTTCCGAGCCGGCAAAAATAACATCTTGCATGCTATCGCCACGCAATTCCTTTTTACGTTGTTCACCTAATACCCAACGAATTGCATCGGCAACGTTACTCTTGCCACAACCGTTAGGTCCAACAATAGCGGTAATACCCCCATCAAAGTTAATCTTTGTAGGGTCTGCAAACGACTTAAACCCCGCCATTTCAATCTGCTTAAAAGTAATCATAACTCCCCTTTTTGTCCTTAGTAAACAATAAAAAAGACACTTAAGTATCTATATTATAGCAAAACTCTCTTTTTTTTCCAAACAAAATATAGCTTTTTAGCAAATTTACCCAAAATAAGGCATATAAAAAAGATTAGATTGTTTTCTAATCTTTTTGCCTTAATAGTTCTAAAAGCCTTGTTTCATCAATCACTTCAATATTTAATGCTCTTGCCTTATCAAGTTTGCTTCCGGCATCATCGCCGGCAATTACAAGGTCAGTGTTTTTAGATACACTGCTAGTTACATCAGCACCAAGGTTTAATAATATCTTAGTTAATTCGCTACGACCGTAGTTTTCAAGCCCACCAGTAAGCACAATCTTTTTACCGCTAAAATAATTATCAGAAACTTTTTCGGCTGGGAAATTTATATTTACACCCAACTCAAGCATTTTATTAATGTTGCCAAGGTTGTCTTCATCTTTAAAGTACTCTACAATATTACTTGCCACCACATCGCCAATATCGTTAATGCTTGTTAGCTCTTCAATTGTGGCATTCTTCAACAATTCAAGACTTGGATAGCGTTTGCTTAACACATATGCTGTTTTCTTACCAATATTAAGTATGCCTATTGCATAAATAAAGTTAGCCCACTCTACTTGCTTACTGCGTTCAATGCTGGTTAAAAGATTATTAATCTTTTTATATTTAAATCCCTCAAGCACTTCAAGCATTTCGGTTGTAAGTGTATATAGTTGCCAAGGATATGTTATGTTATGTGTTTCATATAATTGCTTTAATGTTTGCTCGCTAAGGCCGTCAATATTCATCGCGTCACGTGTTACAAAATGTGTAAGACGTTCAATAATCTGTTCATAACAACCATTATGATTGGTACAAAATAAGTTCGCGCCAACTTCAATTAATTGGTGTCCGCATGATGGGCAAACACCTGGTGGTACGATATCAAGGCTATCGCTAGTTTCTTCCGCCAGACCTATTACTTCGGGTATAACCTCGTTGCTGCGGCGCACGAATATACGGCTATTAATGCTCACATCTTTTTTAACTATATCGTTATAATTATTTAGCGTTGCACGTGATACGGTTGCGCCTGCAAGTTCTACTGGCTCTAAGATTGCAATCGGTGTAATCTTGCCAGTACGCCCTACTTGCCAAACCACATCATTAAGTGTCGTACTAATTTCCTCTGCCTCAAATTTGTATGCAATAGCCCAGCGTGGGAAACGGTCGGTATAGCCTAAATCTTCACGGTGCTTTGTTTCATTAAGTTTAAACACAAGCCCATCAATCAAAAAGTCAAGACCAGACTTCGATTTGTTTATTCTGTTTATAATATCCGTCATTTCATCGGTATTATGCACCAAGCCTAATATCTCCGCCACCTTAAAGCCGTTATCTTTCAAAAAGCCGTTTGCTTCCATTTGGCTATTAAACGCTTTACCCTCAATGTGGCTTACGTCATATGCGTAAAAGTCAAGTTTACGTGATGCAGTTACTTTAGGGTCTAGATTACGCACTGCACCCGCCGCCGCATTACGCGCATTCTTCAATGGAACATCTAAAGCCTTATTAAGTTTCTCTAACACTGATAGGCGTATAATAGCTTCCCCGTGCACGGCTACATATCCTTTGTATGGTATCTCTAGCGGTACTGACCTAATGGTTCTCACTTGCTCAGTAACATCTTCGCCTATTATACCATTCCCACGTGTTACGGCTTGAGTGTATTTGCCATCTATATATGTTACTACTATAGTTAATCCATCAAACTTATATTCGCAAGTATATTCTGGTGTGAAGCTTGCAAGTTTTTCGTTACGTGTAATCCAGTCTTGTATCTCCTGTACGCTTTGACTCTTTTCCAGGCTATACAATCTATTCTTATGTGTAACCTTAGTAAACTTTGATATAGGTTCGCTACCTACTTTATGTGTAGGCGAATTATCTAGCACTATACCAGTTTCCTTCTCTAGTCTAAACAATTCATCTAATAGTCTATCATATTCTATATCAGCAACTGTAGGCTTATCTAATACGTAGTACTCATAGTTGTATTTAGTAATTAGGTCTACTAGTTGTTTCATTCTGTCTATACTCATATATCTCCTTTATGTTTTGTTAGTATAATGCGAAAGCATCAATAGTTGTTCATTCTTCATTATTCATTAACCATTAACAAACGTTATTGGCGCATAGTCAAGTGACAATGTCTTTTTGCCTATTACTCCAAAATCAATAGTAACGCATTTGTTGCTTGCGTATGTGCTTGTATCTGCTATAACCCCGTCGCCAAACTTAATATGTTTTACCTTTGCTCCTGCCACTACTTTAGATGTATCCACACTTTGCTTAGAAACGCCTTTACTTATTCCTGCAATATTTAATCCGCCTATTGTACTTCCGCCACCAAAACTATTAGTTTTAAAGTTAAGATTTGTATTGCTTTGTGTAGGTCTAGGGCTACTACCATAACTAGAACTAGTATATCCCTTATATGCAGGATTAGTACGCGCTATATATTTGTTTGAACTTCCATAACTATAATCGCTGTTGTAACTGCCCTGTTCAGTATCAGCACGATACTTGCCATATGCACTTGTATACTCATTACCATAATATCCGCCGTAACCAAATGCTTGGTCCTTAACCATATCAATTTCACGTAAGAACCTACTTTTAACTGCCGCATCACGTTTACCATACATAAAGCGTGAACTACTGCTAGTTAAGTACAAATCTTTGCGAGCACGTGTTATTGCCACATACATAAGTCGACGTTCTTCCTCTTGGTCTTCTTGGTCGGCACGTGATACAGGGAATATCTTTTCCTCTAGCCCTGATATAAACACGGTGTCAAACTCTAGTCCTTTAGCCGCATGCACTGTTGCAATAATTACGCCGTTCTTTGAGCTTTCAGTATCGATATCGCTTATAAGTGTTACACTCTCTAAATATTCATTAAGTGTTGCGTCTGGATTTGCCTCTTGGTAGTCTTTAATCGATTTTATAAGAGATGTAACGTTTATATACCTATCCAGTTCTGTTTCATCTTTTTGATTAAAGCTTTGCAGTATCTTTGCCTCGTCGATGATATATGTTATAAGCTCGTACAAGTCGCCTTTTAGTGCCTGTTCATCAATACCTTTTAGTAATTGCTTTAATGGCTGCAGTTTTGCCCTTAATGCTGGTTTTATATCTTCGGTTTCGCAGTTGTATATTATATCTTTCATGCTGCATTGGCGCATTTCAGCAAGTGCCTTAATTTGAGATATACTGGTTTCGCCAATTCCACGTTTAGGAAAGTTTATAAGCCTGCTAAAGCTTGTGCTGTCGTTAGGGTTCACTATTGCAATCAAATATGATAACGTGCTTTTAATCTCCGCACGTTCATAAAACTTTACACCATTATATATTTTGTGTGGCACATTATATGCCAATAATTTTTCTTCAAATGGGCGCGTAAGCGCATTTAGGCGCAGCAGTATTGCAATGTTGTTTAAATCAACCCCTTGGGCACGTTGTTGCAATATATGACGCACTACATAATCTGCCTCATCTTGTTCATCTCTTGCGCAAAAATAGTTAACATCAGTTCCTTGGTCGTTGTTGGTATATAATTTTTTACTCAACCTGTTTTTGTTGTTTTCAATTAGCATATTGGCTTTATCTAATATTGCCTTTGTGCTACGATAGTTTTGTTCAAGCTTAAATATCTTTACGTTCTTAAAGTCTTTTGAAAATTGGAATATGTTTCCAATATTCGCGCCACGCCAGCTGTATATTGATTGGTCCTCATCTCCAACTATAAATATATTTTGATGCTTGTCGGCAAGTATACGTATAATGTCATATTGTAATTTGTTTGTATCCTGGAATTCGTCCACGTGAATATACTGAAAGCGCTCTTGCAAACTCTCGCGCACATCCTGGTTTGTAGCAATAAGTTTGTAAAAGTTTATAAGCAGGTCGTCAAAGTCCATTGCATTGTTTTTCTTAAGCTCGTTTTGATATGCTAAATACCCACGCTTTATAACATCAATGCCTTTGCTATGCTTGTTAATTTCGCAATATTCGTCTATATGAATATTATCACTTTTAATAGCGCTAATGGCATGTTTTATCTTGCCTTTGGTGTCATCATCACTAATGCCTAAATCTGCAAATACTTGCTTAAATACTTTGGTTTGGTCGGTGTCGGTGTATATACTAAAATTTGGTTGATAGTCGGTTAACACTGATTGATATTTACGTAGCATTCTTACACAAAAACTATGAAATGTTGCAACCAGCACATTAGATGCATCTTCACGTATTTTGCATACACGTTCTTTCATTTCATTTGTGGCTTTGTTGGTAAATGTAATAGCCAATATTCTGTATGGGTCTACGTGCAGTTCGGTAAGCAAATATGCTATGCGATATGTTAACACCCTAGTCTTTCCAGAGCCCGCACCGGCCGACACTAATACTGGCCCTTCAGTATTAAGCACCGCCTTTAATTGTTCTTCATTAAGTAAAGTAGAATAATCCATAATATCTCCAATTGAATAGATTATATCACAAACTTAAATTTTTAACAAATAAAATAACTTAACTTAGACACAAAAAAAGATGCAACCGTTAAGTTACATCTTTAAATATTAATATCTGCTCTTCTTCATAGCACGCTTACGTGCAGCTTCGCTTTTCTTTTTCTTTCTAACGCTAGGCTTTTCGTATTGTTCTTTCTTTCTCAAGTCGCCAATAATGCCATCTTTTTGGCATTTACGCTTAAAACGCTTTAAAGCACTTTCAACAGATTCGTTTTCTCCAACTCTTACTGTACTCATTCTATTTTCACCACCTTTGGTCTTATAAATTCTTTTCTATTTTACACACCCAATTCGCTTTTGTCAATAGATTTTTACAACTTTTCCAAATTTTTTAATATTTTAACACATTTTTTACTTATCATGTTCCCAAATTAACCCCTAAAACCAGTTTTATAACAAGCTGATTATCGTTACAAACAAAAAATTTAGTGTCTTACCACTAAATCTTTTGTTATTTCAATTATAAATTCTTAAGCTTTTCGCCACCCATTATATGAATATGTAGATGATGTACTGTTTGACCAGCATCTTCACCTTGATTGATTACAAGTCGATACCCATTTTCAAGGCCTAGGCTATCTGCCAAGTCACCAATCTTGCTTAAAATCTTACCAAGCACTCTTGCGCCTTCATCTGTTTGCATCTCTAATGTTGCATAATGCTCGTTAGGGATTGCAATCAAATGGATTTTAGCAACAGGATTGATGTCCTTAATTATCATAAAATCTTCATCTTCATACAACTTTGTGCTAGGTATTTCACCCACTCTAATCTTACAAAAAATACAATCTTCCATACCAACCTCTCCTATATAATTTTAGTATAACACAAATTTTAATTTTCTCCAAATAAATTTTAACTTTTGTTTTTTATAAAATATAATGCCAAAGCACCACTCAATTATTCACTCTTGATTATTAATTAATCATTAGCAATAATTTGCCCACGACACCCATCTTTAAACTTTTCAATAAGTTCAACTTCGTAAATGCCATTAGGTAGCTTTTGGTCAATATATGTATAAATATAATTTTCAGTATAGCCCACGCTATATCCATCTCTATATTCTTCAACCAACACCTTGTGTGTTTTACCTATATTTTCAGTTAAAAATTTATCATAAAATTTATCGCTAAGTTGTTTTAAATCTTTTTCACGTTGCTTAACTATCTCACTAGGCACATCACCCGATAACTTTTCCGCCACCGTGCCTTTGCGTATGCTATAAGGAAAAATATGCATAAAAGCAAATGGTATTTTATTTAAATTAAGTACAGTTTCAGCAAATTCTTCTTCACTTTCGCCCTTAAAGCCCACTATAATATCAGTCGAAATACACGCGTTTGGAAAATGTCTCTTAACGTTATTACATACATCAATATATTCTTCAATAGCATAATGGCGGTTCATACGCTTTAAAGTTTCATTGCTTGCCGATTGCATACTTATATGAAAAAATGGACAAAAGTTTTCACACTTACTTAAACGTGTTAAAAATTCTTCAGTTAATACCCCACAATGTATAGATGAAATTCTAAAACGCTTGCCAAGTTTGTTAACTTCTTCAAGTAATGTTATAAGAGCCTTTTCGCCATCAATTTTATAATCACTAACATCTATGCCAGTAATCACAATTTCAAGCGCTGTATTTTGCTTTATCTCTTCCAATATATCATTTAATTCCCTGCTACGGCTACGTCCACGAGTATATGGTATTATACAATAGGTACAAAAGTTATTGCAACCATCTTGCACTTTGATATATTGCCTTGTAAGTGTGTTTTTTGCAAAACTCATATTTGTATATTCTTCAGTCATATCAAGTATGCCTTTGTGCTCCAAATACTTTACAATATTATGCTTGCCATGCGTGCCAATAATTCCCACAACCTGCTCATAATCCTCAAATTGCTTCAAGTTATTTTGACTTGCACATCCGCATACCAGCATTTTGGCATTAGGATTAAGTTTTTTAATCTTTGCAATTACTTGCCTTGACTTACGCTCCGCCATATTAGTAACCGCACAGGTGTTAATAATATAATAATCCGCCACCACCAGTCCTTCACTCACCTGATGCCCCTCCTGTTCTAGTTGAGCCATCATGCTTTGACTTTCATACTCATTAACCTTGCACCCAAGCGTTATTATGCTAAATTTCATTAGTTCTCCCATATAAATTATTTTTGAATAGTTCTAGTTTTTGAAGATTGTAAGTCCAAAAACTTCAACGCCTTAGTAAGTGTTGTATATCTATATGTATTTTTTAATTGCTCGCTTGTTAATTGATTGAATGGTGTCATTGTGTTTTTATCTATAAACAATGAATAAAAATAAGGTTTCTTTATTGGATCATTAATTTTAGTATCTATCAATCCTTTGGTTGAACCATCAAATTGCTTATATGTTCCATCATTAAACATAATAGTAA
This sequence comes from Candidatus Onthoplasma sp., assembly GCA_045633705.1. GTDB lineage: Bacteria > Bacillota > Clostridia > Christensenellales > UBA1242 > Onthoplasma. The sequence continues at coordinate 60,206 of JAZQYV010000005.1, read as the reverse complement.
TAGCACATCTATATTCACAATCTCTGTTTATTTGATTTTCCATATTATTAAGCATTTTAATCAACACATAATGTTTAGGCAAATCTTTATTTTGAGAAAATTCAAAATCAGCATATCTTGCCGTATAAATACCAGGCTCTCCATTTAATGCATCTACAAATAAACCTGCATCATCAGTAATAATTGGATAATTAATGTTGGCTTGTTTGCAAAAATCAAAAACTGCATTTGCTTTAATTAATGAGTTTTCATAAATAGAGTTTCCATTTTCTTCAATCTCGCCTCTATCCCAACCAATATCACCTAAAGATAAAACCTCTAAATTTAAACCATTTTCACTAATAATATTATTCAAATCTTCCAATTTCCTATTATTAGTTGTTGCAAAAATCACTTTCATAATTTTCTCCCTTTATCTTAATGTTATAAACACAAACGCTTCCTAAATATTTTTATGTCTTGATGTCTATAATGCTACAACGTCCTTTAGTTTTTCACTCTTCATTTTTCATTCTTCATTCGGCGTTAGCCGTTTCCCCACTCGCCAAGTCCGCTCATCACTGCCGACACTAGTGCCGTACACGCAACTGGCGCACGAAGTATAGTTTTACCTAAAGATATAGTTTTTGCAACTTTGTTAAATTCTTCTGCCTCTTCAGGGCTAAATCCACCTTCGCAACCTACTATTAAGGCAATCTTTTTACCTTTAAACTCTTTTAAATTGCTTTCAAAAGAATTGCTTGTGTTTTCGTAAGCAAATAGCACTAAATCGTATTCTTTAAGGCAGCTAATAACTTTCTTATATTTCATACTGGTAATATTAACAAAATCGGCACGCTCACATTGTTTGCATGCTTGAATACTACGAGTACGCAATTTCTCAAGCTTGTCCTCATCAATATTTGCAACGCTAAATTTGGTGTCAAATAACACAATGTTTTTAACATTAAGTTGAGTAAGATTATCAATACTTTCATTTAACGCGTCATTTTTAAGCGTAGACAAAAACACCGTTACCGGTGTAACATCAACCGCCTTATTTTTAACTTTCCCATCAATACGGCATTTAGTGGTCTTGCCTATTTCATCAATGATTAAAGTATAGTCAAATCCATCACCACAAAAGCCTGTAATAGTGTCGCCAATTTTAGCGCGGCGCACTTTTACTAGATGTGATGTTTCGGTTTTGTCTAATTCTATAATATCGCCAGCATTTACTTGCTGGTTGTATTCAAAAAAGTATCTATTATCCATTACTTTTTACCTTTCAAGCTTTGGATTGCCTCATAGGAATCGTTGTTATAAATGTATGAGCCGCTAACAAGTATATCAGCACCAGCCTTTACTGCTTTTGCACCTGTAACATCATTAATTCCGCCATCAACTTCCACCAAAATTCGTTTATCAGCCTTTTTAATTGCCTTAACCTTTTTTAGTGCGCTTTCAATAAAGCCTTGACCGCCTTTGCCTGCCTTAACCGTCATTACAAGCACTAGGTCACAATATTTTAAAAATGGTTGAATAATGCTAATATCGGTGTCAAGGTCAATAGCAATACCTGCCATCATACCAAGATGTTTAATCTTTTTTAAAGTTTTAACAAAAAGCTTATCGTTGGCAAACGCCTCATAATGTATAGTTAAAATATTTGCGCCAGCTTTTGCATATTTTGCTATAACCTTGGTTGGGTACTGCACCATCAAATGCACATCAAAAAGCAATGTTGAGCTCATCTTCAACTCTTCCAAATATGTGTAATCTACTGTTTGATTTTTAACAAACAGGCCGTCCATTACATCCAAGTGGTACATGTCCGCGCCAAAATTTTGCATTTTCTTAATATAGTCCAACTGACTAGACATATTTCTACCTGCTGGCAAGCTTGATGCACTTACTACAATTTTTGCCATAATTCACCTCTTATGTATTTTTATTTTAGATAAAGCTTAATAATGTTTGTCCTAATTAATATTATTTGCCTTAAAATTATTTATATTATCATTATACCACATAAAAAAATTAATGTCAAAAACTATTGACATCAACTTTAAATTTATTCACAAATTTCCTTTAATCTTTTTGCCCTTAATTGACCGCAAGCGCCGTTGATGTCACTGCCTTGACTTCGACGTAAACTTGCACTTAAGCCCAAACTTTCAAGTTTCCTTACAAACGCATATGCTTCCTTTTTAGTGGTTGCCTTTAAACTTCCACCATTAGGATTTAGGCATATCACATTAAAGTGGCAGGTAATACCTTTAAATAAATTTGCTAGTCGCTTACAATCATCAAAACTATCATTTACATCTTTAATTAGGCAATATTCTAATACCACTCTACGCTTAGTAGTTTCGCTATACACCTTTAACGCCTCAACAATTTCCTTAATTGTATACGCATTAGCAATAGGCATTATAGTTTTACGCACTTCGTCCGTGCTGGCGTGCAACGATACACAAAGTGTTACATTCAGTTCCTCCTTCATAAAATCATAAATCTTTGGTACAAGCCCGCAAGTAGAAAGCGAAATATTGCGTTCGCTAACATTAAAGCCATCAGTGTTGGTAATCAGCCTTAAAAACTTAACTACATTGTCATAGTTATCAAATGGTTCACCACTACCCATAAGCACAATGTTGGTAAAATTACGCTCGTTGCACTTGCCATTATCTGCACTAACAGTTGCAATACAACTTAGCATTTCGCCCGCACTTAAATTACGAATTAGGCCATTAGTAGTAGATGCACAAAATTTACACCCCATACGACAACCAACTTGCGTTGACATACAAATAGTGTTGCCATAGTTTTGAGTTAGGAACACACATTCGATAATATTGTTGTCCCACAACTTTAACAAATACTTTTTAGTACCATCCTGTGAACAGTATACTTCAAAAATCTCAACCGGCTTTAAAATATACTCGCCTTGCAACTCTTCATACATCTTTTTAGGAATAGTGGTTTGATTATAGTCCTTAGCTTGCATTATTGCATCAAAAATCTGCTTAACCCTAAACTTAGGCAAGTTAAGCAACTCTTGTAATTCGTTTAAACTATAATCCGCTAATATTTTCACTTTTGTTTTCCCTTTTTTGCTATTATTGTTTTGTCATACCGAAGCAAGCGTAGCGCGTCGAGAGTATCTGGTTAATGGTCAAATGTTAAAATTAATGTTAACTATAATTAAACTTTCAGCCAGATACACTCCACTCGCCTTACTCGGTCGGTATGACATAATTCATTTGTAATAAATGTGATATCGTACGCAATTTTTCACTATTCATTGATAAAGGCTCCAACCTTTATCTTTCCGCCATTGCAGAATGCACGGGCGTCCATCATTGGTTTGCCTTCTGGTTGGATTTTGATTATTTCAATAGCACTATCGCTTGTGGCAACTATAAGTCCTTTCTTTGCACTTGCCTCTAATACTTCGCCAGCACTTCCTTGTCCTTCCACAACACGTGCAAAACCAACCTTATATCTAGCACCATTAAAGGTAAAGTACATTGTATTGCAACTATATTGCCCACGAATTAGGTCGACTAGTTTTTGACTTTCAGTATTAAAATCAATATGTGCCATTTCCTTGGTTAGCATTGGGTAATATGTCATATCGATTTCGTTTTGCAATTCGCCGTTATTTATGTAATGCTCGGCATTATCTAAAAATTCAACTATCGCCTCGCCACCAACAATAGCCATTTTGCTAAACAAACTATCGCTAGTGTCATCTGGTGTAATTTTAATTTCCTTTTTTAAATACATTTCACCGCAGTCAAGACCTAACTCGGTCTTCATAATAGTTACACCAGTAACCTTTTCGCCATTAATTATGCTCCATTGTATAGGTGCTGGTCCACGATATTTAGGTAACAACGAGCCGTGCACATTAACAATACAATATTTAGGCAAATCAAGTATGTTTTGCTTGATAATTTGACCATACGATGCGGTTACAAAAAAGTCAGCATTGTATTCACGCAACACTTCTTCACCCTCAATATTAAGTTTAGCAAATTGATGAAGTGGAATATTATTATTTAATGCAAATTGTTTAAGTGCATTAAACTTAACCTTGCCACCCCTACTGTTTGCTTTATCGGGTTGTGCCACTATCGCCAAAATCTTATGTTCGCTATTAAGTATACTTTCCGCCACCGTAGCACTAAACTCATTAGTTCCAAAAAATACTATGTTCATTATTTATCCTTTATTTATCTACTTGATTATATAAAACATTTCCCTAAAATACATATCTAACAAAGAGTTGGTTTTAAATATTGAAGATGAATAATCAATTTTATTTGTCTTTTTATTTTTACTTCTTTTTATAAAAATTTCTATAATTGATTTTAGTTCATCATTTTTTGTAATACTATTACTTTTGCTTATTAAGCCTAATCCAATTTGTTCATTATTTGTTATATTTTTAATATAAAATCCATGTAAGTAAAAAGTATATCCCAAAATAAAGTATAGTTCATCATTATCTTTATAGTGAGTTAATGCCATATCATGATATTTTAACCATGCGGTTTTTAAATATTCCAAATCTTTATTTGATATTTCAGGGAAAAGACATGGACCTTCAACAAAAAGATACCACGAATATCCTACTATTGATACAATTATGTCTACATTATTGTCATTTAAAAATAAATTTTCAAGATATTTTACAATTTGTACATATTCTTTATTGTTTTCCATATTCAAAATTTTGTTATCAATATAGAACATCTAGTTTTCTCCTTTGATTATTCTTCATCTTTTTTCAAAAATCTTTCGCACTTGTCGGTGTAGATTATGCCGTCAAGATGGTCGTATTCGTGGCAAAGAGCAATAGCGGTGTAATCTGTTCCGCTAAAAGTAAATTCGTTGCCACTGCGGTCAAGTGCTTTAACTGTTACATGCATAGGGCGTTTAACATAGCCATAAGGCATTTTAACACTTAAACAACCTTCCACTTGATGTTGCTCGCCTGACTGCTTGATTATTTCTGGATTGATAAATTCAAGGTATGCACCATTAATGTTGATTACAAAAATGCGTTTTAATACTCCCACTTGCACAGCAGCAAGCCCTGAGCCATTAGCCGTTAGCACAGTTTCCTTCATATCATCAAGTAATTCAATAATATTATCATCAATAAATTTAACATCTCGTGACTTCTTTCTAATAAAAGGGTCAGTATGTTGAACAATTTCACGTATTGCCATAATTTTCTCCTATCGTAAATTATTTGGATTGTGTTCAATAAATATTGACACGTCCTTTTCTATAATATCCGCAATGTTGTATATATCACTCACCAAGTTATCATCTAGTCCTACACGCATAAGTATTTGATACCTAAACTTACGCTGTATACGCTTAACTGGTGCGGGCATTGCTTGTAAAAACATAAACATTGTACCATATTTTTCCTTCAATTTCAATGCCCTATCGTAAATTTTTTTAGTAGTTTGAATACATCTTTGTTCATCTTCGCTACTAACTAGTATACGAAGTATATGACTAAATGGCGGAAACATTGTAGTTTCCCTTAAATTAATCTCCTTATTGTAAAAACCCACATAATCGTACTGACTAGCAAAACGATACACATAATGCTTTGGTGCGTAGGTTTGTAAAACTACAAAACCATCGTTATTCTTACGCCCAGTACGCCCCGCCACCTGAGTAACCAGTTGGAAAGTGCGCTCGGTTGACCTATAATCACTAGTGTATAGGCTTACATCTGCGTCTAGTATCCCTACAAATGCCACATTTGGATAGTCATGACCTTTCGCAATCATTTGAGTACCTACTAAAATACTAGGACTAGTTTGGCTGAATTGCATAAGTATCTTTTTGTGCCCATCTTTTTGCCTTGTAGTATCATTATCCATACGGAAAATAGGAATATCTGGGAAGATTTCTTTCAGCTCATTAACCACCCTTTGCGTACCCAATGCCCCATACTTAATTGATGTTGATTTACAATTAGGACAATTACGTAATGCCCTATAACGTTTTCCGCAAAAATGACATTTTAATTCTTCTTCGTTGCTATGATAAACTAGCGACACCGCACAGTCATCACACTTAGCAATATAGCCACACTCACGGCACATCATAAACGATGCATAGCCACGACGATTGATAAATAATATTGCTTGCTTGCCGTTATCTACACACTCTTTAAGTTTTGCAATCAACAACCTACTATATGGCGAAGTGTTACCATCAAGCACTTCGGTTAGCATGTCTACCACTTGAATACATGGCATTTCAAGATTGTTTACGCGCTCGTTAAGCTCAATTAATTTAAACGTTCCATCAAGTGCCTTTTGATAACTTTCAATCTTAGGTGTTGCGCTACCCAAAATTACTGGTGCATTATTAAATTTACCACGCCAAATTGCCACATCTTCGGTGATATACCTAGGGTTACTTTCACTCACATACGAATTATCGTGTTCCTCGTCAATGATAATTACGCCAAGCTTTTCAACTGGTGCAAAAATCGCCGACCTTGCGCCCAGCACAACCTTCGCTTCCCCCTTAAATATACGTTGCCATTCATCAAACTTTTCGCCATCACTAAGTCCACTATGAAGTACCGCCACATTGTTTGGGAAACGTGATGTAAAACGGTTTAACATTTGTGGTGTAAGCGAAATTTCTGGCACGAGCATAATAGCAGTTTTGCCCTGCTTTAGCTGTGCTTCAATCACGTTCATATACACTTCGGTTTTACCACTGCCAGTAACGCCTTTTAATAAATATGTGTCGGCACTAGCAAGTATAGTGTCTACCGCATATTGTTGGCCTTTATTTAACTTCACGCGCTTATCTTCCAAATTTTCAGCGCTTGGGGTACGGTTTTGATGCACCATTTCAATTTGCACTAAGCCTTTGTCAATCAACCCTTTAACCGCACTTGCACCAAACTTTTCGCTTAATTTACTGCGTACCTCTTCACCCTTTTCGTTTAGATAATTTAATACAGCTATTTGCGACTTTGCATTCCTGTTCATACTTGGCAAAATCTCAGACAAATCGCCTGTAAATTTGATTAATTCAAAGGTCTTTTCCTTAACTGTGTCGTTACGAATACTTGCAGGTAAAATTAATTTAAATATATCGGCCTTACGCAAAAAGAACCGACTAGACATAAAGTCGGTTAATTCAACTAGCTCAGGCTTAATCAAAGGCAAATCGTCAAGATTTTCCTTAATACTTTTTAACTTAGATTTATCAAAATCTGTATCGTATTTTAGTTTTAGTACATAGCCAAGTACTAACCTATTTGCAAATGGTACACGCACACGCATACCAACTTGCGTTGTTGGTAGCGCAAAATAATCATAGACTCGATCAACCGAGTCATTAGATATATCAACTACAACTTCTGCAATCATTATTTAACTTTTTGTGCAATTACCTTGCCAGAATGAACTTCCTTGCAGGCATATTCAATTGCAAGGTTTGAACTACCGTTCAATAATGTAGGGATTTTACTCTCTAACTCCTTAGCCCTTGCTCCAATAATAATTGTTGCAGTGTACACATTACCTATCTTGTTTGCAATTTCATCAATAGGTGGCTCAAATAACATAATAAATTCCCCCTTATGCTAGAATTGAATACATTAGTTATACTAATTATACCCCAATTCCCTATTTCATAACTGAATATTAGCACAAAATAAGATTTCTGTAAAGCAAAATAACCCTATATTTAAGAATTTTTTTGTAATTTTTGAATAATTTTCACTTAATTTTCAATATATTTTCAAATAACTTAAAAATATTAAAAAACTTGAACCTTAAATTCAAGTTTTTTGTTTTATTATTTTTGTTTTCTACGTTTTAAATGAATTAGTAATCCAATTATTATAAATAGTATTCCAAGTCCCAACAAAGACAATTTTACAATAAATGTTACATTTGCATTTATATGCGTTGACCAATTACTAAAATCAACATCATAATAACTTCCGCCATCATTTCCACCCAACAACTTATCAAGAACCATTTCTAGTCCAAATAAATATGGTAATATGCTTATAAATCCAAGTCCAATTTTGATAAGTGCATTAGTTTTTATCAATCCTATCAATCCAAACACTGCTAATATCGTGTAACTATACAATGTAATCATAACACCATTGAATAAATTAAATGGTCTATTCCAATTAATTACAACCAACAACAATAGTGTAACCACCGTCATACCAAAAGCATAAGTAAGTAAAAACCACTTTTTAAATCTACTAAATCTTTCTTTACTTAACCCAAGTTTTGTTTTATAAAACACAATAGGATAAAATACTGCCACATACCCTATAAGCACTCCAAGCACTGCGGTCAAGAACCAATCTCCACCAGTATAAATACAACACACGCCCAGCAAAATATATAAAGCAGTAAGCATTGATAGTGGAATTAATATCAACCTATGCTTTTTTATATGCTTTGGTAGGTTAGTAAATGTAAATGCCAGCAGTAGTGCTGACAACACTATCCAGAACCAAGTCAAGCCTTTGTTTATTGCCAAATCGCAAATAAAGCAAGGAATTAGTGCAATGGCATATGATATGTAAAAGAATAAACTCCATGACATACTGAACGCACGCCATTTTTTTGCCTCGCTTTTCATCTTGTGATATTCGCTATCGTTGCTACTTTCAATTAGTTCCTTTTCGCTAATGTCCAAACTTTTACAAATGCCCGAAATTAGTGTAATATCAGGATAACTTACACCCCTTTCCCACTTTGACACCGCAGTTACATCAATAAATAGTAAATCCGCAAGTTCCTTTTGAGTAAGACCCTTTTTTAGTCGATTAACTTTGATAAACTCTCCAAATTTTTTCTTTTCCATTTTATCTCCTTTTGTTTTTGTCGCAACAATACTAAAATTGTAGCAAGCAAACCAAAAAAAATCAACAAATTTTACAAATTTTCAACTAGCCTGTCAAGCCATACCTTAGTTTAAGCCAAGTGGACTAATGAGCAACATACTTTTTAAATATACAAGTTATTTTACATATGGTCTAATACAATCTATAATTATTTTTTCAATAAACTCTATTTCGTCTTTACAAGCATTTAATATCCATTCATTAATAATTGCATTAACTCCATTAAGATAGTACAATATTATGTATTTTGAAGACTTTTCATCAATCCCGAAGCGATTAAAGATAGGTTTAAAAACATGTTTATTTAACATATTGAACGTTTTCATTGTGTTCATCACAACCTTATTCTTAACCGCCACCTGATGAATAATTTTATTTTCCTTAATATAGTTTAAATATGGAAATAAATAATCGTGTGTAATTAAAATCAAGTCCTCCATAGGACAAGTTTTTAGCTTGTCAATAAATTGATGTGTTGTTTCATTAAAATATGTTAAAAAATGTTTATTAGTATTTCCAAGGCACTCCTCAAGCAAATCTTCTTTTGTTTCATAGTGTAAATAGAATGTTGAACGGTTTACTCCTGCCTTATCACAAATTTCCTTAATTGTAATAAATTCATATTCTTTTTTGTTTAATAATTCTATTAATGCTTGGTTCATTAAAAGAGCAGTATTATAATATTTGCTCTCTGCTTTATTCATAATACCGCCCTCCTAATTATTCTTCTTCACTAATTTCTTTTGCCAAACGCAAAATGTCAGATGCATATTTATCTTTGCCACGTTGTAAAAACTTTTTGTACATTGGATAATTAAATCCACAACAAACAAGGCCTAAAATTCCAATCAAAACGCCCCCTATAAAAGCAATATTTCCGCTACCAACAACACCCATAGCAAGACTCATACCCGTACCTAATACCAATGCGCTGATAATGCCAAAAGTGTAAGCAAATATACTTGCTGGACGCTTTGCTTTTGCGTCAAGTTTGCGTAATTGATTAACTTTGCTAGTTTCCTTTTTAGAATATTCGTTTGCAATATGTTCTGCATAAATTTTGTTTGTATCCATAATTATACCTCCTTTATGATACAAATATATGATACATTAAAAATTTGTAAATTAGCACAACAAAAAAAACTAAAAGTGTTGAATTGAAAATTGTCAAAATATTGACTAAAATTTAAAGACAAATCTCCATATCATCAACGCTTATTAAGCCCATTTTAACCAATTCTACTGCAATATCTCCCCAATCACGAACAATGGTAACATTTTTATGTTTAAACTTATCATTAATATTGTCCCGATAGTAAAAACATTTAATTCCATTATCTGAAAGACTTTCTATTGTGGTAAGCAAATCATCAATCATTAAATCTATTCCTAATTTTTTACACGCTTCCAATTTGTCACTACCATTATAAATTACTTGCTTAAATTTAATGCCCGCATCATTTAATCGTTGATTGGTAATTTCAATTTCGCCATCAACCGCTAATCCTCTGCTGGTTATTGCATATATATTGTGTCCTTTGCTTTCCAATGCCTTTATAATGTTTTTAGCGTACGGCATAACTGGCGCTTGTTTATGTATATATAACATATATTTGTTGATAAAATCCGTACATTGCTCCCACGACCAATCATATCTATCTTGAAAGCGCAGCTTTTCCGGATTTAATATTTTTCCACAAATCTTCAAGTTATATATCTGAGCCATTGCTCTAAACATGCTTTCAGTATCAAACAACACCCCGTCAAAATCAATTCCTATATTCATATTCCCCCCTTAGTTATTGTAACATTTTGTAAATTACCTGTTTTAAACTATCATCTACGGGCTTGTCTTTGTATAAATCATCAATGTTATTAAAATTAATAATTTCGCAAGGCATTATGTTGGAATTAAAAGTGCGTTCTAATTCTTGTACATCGGTTATTAGATAGTAGGTTTTACGTTCTAACACATTATCCTTCCCATTATTTACGACTTCAAATGTTGTGGTCAAAATTTCATTATTAACTTCTATCGGCGTGTCAAAGGTGTTGTAAAACTTGCCCTTAATGTCCGCAATGTTATCCCTATTAAGTAGTGGTGCGCAATTAATTAATTCATTATAAGTTTTTGCCTTATATTTAAACCCTTTAACTCCATAATCGTAGCAAAAAGGTTGCCAAACATCATTAATCAAATAGCAAACAACACCAAGGCTTCCCTCGGTGTTAATAATACTTAAAATATATGTTTTGTCGCTAAAATATTTGATTTTGTTGTCAATATTTTGCTCTAAATTTTCGCTTGTTATAATCAAAATTTTATCCTACTTTTTATCATCTTTCTCAATCTTGGCCAATGTCAATCGTGATGCATTTTGTTCGGCTTCGCGCTTGGTTGAACCTGTGCCATATTTATAAAATTCGCCATTTAACCTAACGCCACTTTTAAAGTTGGTTTGGCCACCCTTTGTTGTGTATGTTGACATCACAAACTCAATTTTTAGCTTGTTTTTACTAGCGTGCTCAATAAGTTCGCTTTTATAATCAGTAGGCTTAACCCCTTTTTTGAGTTTTGCCTTAATATCAAGTAGTTCTGTAACCACTTTATATGCAGTTTTTAGCCCTTTACAAAGATAAATTACGGCAATCATACTTTCAATAGTATCTTCAAGAATCGCATCAGACAGTGGCACATTTTTAAGGCTGTGGCCAACTTTAATGCGTTCTTTAATGCCCAACTCTTTTGCTATTGCGCTTAGATTTTGGGTACATACAAAAGTACTGCGAACTTTGCTTAACTTTCCTTCATTTACAGGATAGTTATTATACAAATAGTCTCCCACGATTAAGCCCAATACGCTATCACCAAGATATTCCAATCGTTCGTTGCTAGTAGCCTTATGCTCGTTAGCATAACTAATATGCGTAAAAGCGATATCCTTTAGCTTTTCATCACAAGCATTAAAGGTTTCCAAAAAATTATTCTTCATCAACAACTACTGCCTCGCTAATATTTTGAATCATTCCGTTTTTATGCAATGTTATAACCTGTTCAACTGCGTTAGCTATTGAACTTGCCTTGCTGTTGCCATGACACTTTATAACAATCTTAGCAGTTCCTAAAAGTGGTGCTCCTCCAAATTTTTTATAGTCAAGACGTGCCTTAACCTTTTTAAATGCACCTTTCATAAACACTGCATAGCCAATTTTAGCCAACACGCTAGCCTTAACTTCCTTCTTGATTGCACCAAACAATAATTCAACGGTTCCTTCGAGTGTCTTTAAGCATACATTGCCAGCAAAACCATCGCAAACAACCACGTCTACATTGCCCTTAAGCACATCACGCGCTTCAACATTACCAACAAAGTTTATTGTTTTGTTTTCTTTAAGTAGTGTAAATGCTTCTTTGGTTAATTCATCTCCCTTCTCATCTTCCGTTCCCACATTTAGTAGTGCAACTTTAGGATTTTTTACCCCTTGCGCTTTCATATACGCTGTGCCCATTAATGCAAAGTGTACAAGATTTATTGGTTTACAATCCACGTTGGCGCCACAATCGCACAATAACACTTGGCCTCCCGTCATAGTTGGCAAAATAGGGGCAAGAGCTGGCCTTGACACGTTTTTAATACGACCAAGTTTTAAAATTGCACCTGTAAGCGTTGCACCTGTGCTGCCGGCAGAAATTAGGCCAATTGCATCGTCATTTTTGCGCAAATAGTCGTATGCCACCACTATTGAAGAACTTGGCTTATTCTTAATAGCCATAGCTGGGTGGTCATTGTTTGTAATAATATCTGGCGCATGAATAATTTCAATACGGTCATTAGCGTACATATCCTGCATAAATTCTTTTTCAAGCTGGTCCTTATCTCCTGCCAACACTAAATTTATATCTGGGTTGCGTTTAACCGCCTCAATACAACCTAAAACAATCTCGTGTGGTGCGTAATCCCCACCAAAAGCATCAACTACAATCTTCATAAAAACTCCTTTACATGCTATGGCAACCCCTATTAAAAATCAACTATTGCTACTTTTGTTACCATAGCCCTGTTTAATACTTTAAATATTATATAATATATTCCTTAAAAGGTCAAATAATTTCACACACAAAAAAATGAGGACAACAATCCTCAATTTTTATAAATTATTTTAGCCATTATTCAGCTTTAATCAAAAGTTTATCAAAAGTATTATTAATTTTATTTATCATTTCTTGCTTTGTTAATGGTTTATGTATTTCAAGCTGAAAAAACGTGTTATTAATTAATTGTTCCATCTCTTGTTTTGTCATACTACACCTCTATTGATGAAATCTTACCAGAAACTGAACTTGCTTTGAAATATTGCTTGATTGTACTTTTCATAATTGCAAAATTCTTACGTCTTTCCAGTTTTGCTTGCACATCTTGTAATTTTTGTTGCAATTTTTGTTGCAACCTTGCATCTATAACCTCATCAGTTTGCAAGCCTTGTGTCATTTGATGAAATTGTGACATAACTTTGTCTCGCATTACATTTACAACATCGTTATAAAATGTTGGATTGGTAAAATAATCACCTTTTATGTCTTTCAACTTCATAGTCTCATCAGTTTTATATCTCTCAATAATATTATTCATGTCCTGCATTTGCTTATAATTTTGCCATTTTTGTTTACTTTCTTCACTGCTATACACAACCTTTTTTGTTGTTCTTATTGTGTCTATACGTTTTTTAGTATCATCGCCAATAAATCTAATGTTTTTATAATCTTGCTTGGTGGCAATGTCAATAAGTTTTTCATCATCTCTCAAGTCTTGAGAAGCAAATTCCAGCATTCGTCCATCGCGCTTAACTGCTTTGGTAATAATGTCTAAATCATTTTTCTTTTCATCTCTTAAATATGGTACAACATTTCCCAAATTTACAAGAGGATTATCCAGTACTTGCATCAATAAATCTTTTGTAGTCCAGTTAACTAAATTTTCCATCATGTAATCATGTGATGCTGCACTATTAAATGCTGTTGCTTGAAAGTTCTTACTTTCTTTAAGCCTATCGCTTACTTGTAAAAACATACGACAATCATGACTTACCGCTTTAGCCGCCAAAACTTCATCATTTTTTAATACTGGCGAGGCATATTGAAAAGCGTGTGGCTCTTTCCATATTTGTTCTTGCATAAAATTGTAATCACTTCTTAATCTTGAACTTGCATACTCTAACTTTTGATAACCATATTTTTCTGTTGCAAGTTTAACCATTCCTTCATCATCTCTTAATTTAGCAGAAGCATTCTCAAATGCATAATAATTTTCATTTATTGCTTTTTCCATAAATCTTTTATCATCTTTTAATCTGTCTGATACTTCTTCAATTGCTATTCCCAAATTATCACCTTGAATTAAGTCAGTCATAATTTCAGCATTATCTTTAATTTCTTCGGAAGCAAACCTTATTGCACTTTTACTTTGTTTTACCGCTTCAACCACAATATCTTTATCATTTTTAATCCCATCGGAACCAAACCTTAACACACTTCCATCATGCTTAACAGCCTCAATCATTACTTCTTTGTCTCCAAGATATTCTGTCAAGTCTTTATCCCAATAAATAACATCTGGGCAGCTTTTTACTGCCTCAATAACAATACTTTTGTCTTTTTTTAACTCTTTTGATGCCTTACAAATATTGTAACCATCCTCTTGAACTTTTTTCATCACAAAATTGTAGTCATTCCAATCTTCATTTAACTTAACATTTTCTTGAACTATTTCTTCATTTGCCTCAATCTTTTCTTCTTGAAAATCCTGTTGTACATTTTGTAATTTAATTGCCTCTGTAAATTCTTCTACATAATTTCTTGGAACATATTTTAAAAATTTTTCATCTTCTAAAACTAATTGTTTTTGAGTTTCTTTATCGGCAAAACCAACAAAATTAAGACCTTTTTCAAACAAAGTTTTGATTAAATTTTTATCATTTCGTATTGAAGAGTTTAGTTTTTTATATTCGCTAGTTTTAAACCATTGAATACCTTGTCTATATGCCTCATCAAAAAAATACTCAACCTCCTCCGCACTAGTTAGCAAGTCCATATTTTTCATAACTATTTTAGTCCACTGTTTTGGATTTTCTTGTCTCAATTGAGATAATCTTTCTGGATTGTTGGTCACTTCATACTCTAACCTATCTACCAATTTGAAAACCCGTGTTGACATATTTTTAGTTGGATCAAAGCCAACACCACTATGTGTTTCCATATATTTTGCTCTAATATCACGCGGTTCATTGGGGTCTGCTTCCACCCAAATCCATTTGCTTTTGTCAATTCCTTTATATGCACTCTCCTCTTCCAAAGCACTATTCATAAATTCCCTCCATAAAATCTTTTGTATTTTTAATATAATTACCAATTATATAGTATCATATCATAGTGCTTGTAGAAGGCCAAATCAGTTTTAAACTGATTTATGTGCGCTATGCAGTTTCAAACTGTAAAATGGTTGTATGGAGAAAATATTCTATAAGTATTGCAAAAACTTTGCCACAAACCTAAAAATCGAAAGATTGGCACGAAAACTAACACAAAAACAAGTTGCTGAAAGCATTGGCATAAAAACGCAAAGTTATCAGGCTTATGAAAACAATGTAAGTATGCCAAACTTGGTCAACCTGCTAAAATTGGTTGAATTGTTTAATGTATCAATTGATGACCTATTTGAAATTAAATATAAATGAGTACAAAAAAGAGGCCATTAAGCCTCAGATTTTTACTTATTTTTAGCATATTTTAAAATTTAAGCACAAAAAAAATGAGATGAAATCATCTCATTTTTTTAATTACTTGTCTTTTTTCTCGTCTACAACAATTCTTTCTTGACCATCATAGTATCCGCAGTTTTTGCATACTTGGTGAGCAACTTTCTTTTCGTGGCAATGTGGACATTCTACTACTGATGGAACAGATATCTTCCAATTTGCTTTTCTTTTATCACGTCTAGACTTTGAAACTTTTCTTTTTGGTACAGCCATTTTTTCCTCCTAAAATATTTCCGCTTATACAGCGAATCCATAAATACGAATATATATTACACTAAATTTTAGCATTTGTCAACTGTTTTTGAAAAATTTAATGTCAAATTTTAATAATTTTTATATTCCATAATTTAAATCTTGTTCTTCATTCTCAACAAGAGTTTGTTCCAGTTTAAGACGAATTAGTGGCGCAACCTTTTCAATAAATTCTTTCTTTATTAAGCCTTCATCAATATACCCTCTTGTAAGTAAATGCGTGTAATTTACAGTTTCTAAGCACATGTATGGGTCAATTGGCTCAAAATTCATACTGTCATCAGATGAAAATATTATTGCATTCGCTGGAGTTAGTGAATGTATAAGGTCAGTGTATTCATGTGGAAACAAATAAATTATTTCTGTATCTTTTTTGCTATAATATGGGTGATTTCTGTTTAAATAGCAGGCAACGAAGTGGCGTGTATAATTATTTTTGCCATTATAAAATCGCATTTCTTGAAAAACTTTTAGCTTATACTTCTTTCCAGTATGATTGTTTAACATCTCATTCATTTCATGTATGCCAATTTTATGTGCTTTTTCAATTTCTTTTATTTGTCTATCAATAGCCATATATTGACCGTTTACTTTCGCAAGACTTTTCTTATCAATCTTAAGCGAATGCTCAATTGCTGTTAGCTGATTATGCACTTCGTTTCTCTCCATGTTTAATTTTTCAATTTCCCTATATAAACTCGTCATATTAATATCTCCTTTCTTTTGTTAAATATAATATAGCACAGAAAACATTAAATATCAATAGTTAAATCGATTTTGTTTATAAATTTTAAAATTATAAAAAAGAGTTTAGAAACCTACTAAACTCTTTATTAATTTATTATTTAACAAGCATTTCAGTATCACGAGCAATAATATACTCTTCATCTGTAGGAATACGATATACTTGAACTTTAGAACCTGGCTTTGTAATACATTCAGTTGTACCACGAGGCATTGTAGCATTCTTTTCAAAATCAAAGTCAACACCCAAGTATTCCATATCCTTCATAACCTCTGCACGCACTAACTCGTCATTTTCGCCAATACCGCCAGTAAAGATGATTGCGTCAACACCGCCCATAACAGCTGCATAAGCGCCAATATACTTTTTAATGCTATAGCAAAGCATATCAAAGCTTAGCTTATATCTTACATCCGTTTGGCACTTTTCATCAATATCACGCATATCGCTGCTTTCACCATTAATGCCCAATAATCCGCTTTGTTTGTTTAAATATTGAATAGCTTGGTCGATATCAAAACCTTTAATCTTCATAATTTGTTGTACGATTGCTGGGTCAATATCGCCTGAACGTGTGCCCATAACAACACCCGCAAGTGGAGTATATCCCATTGATGTGTCAACACTCTTTCCGTCCTTAACGGCTGTAATACTACTGCCATTACCTAAATGGCAAGAAATAACCTTTTTGCCTTGCAATCCGCCAAGCATTTCACCAAGCTTTTCAGATACATATCTGTGTGAGCTGCCATGGAACCCATAACGGCGAATTTGGTGGTTTGTATACATATCATAAGGGATTGCATACATATATGCTTTTTTAGGCATTGTAGCATGGAAAGCAGTATCAAATACTACAACGTTTTTCTTGTTTGGCATAGCCTCCATACATGCGCGGATACCAATAATATTTGCTGGATTATGAAGTGGTGCAAGAGGAATCATTTCTTCAAGCACTTTCATCAAAGGCTCATCTACTACTACTGACTTAGTAAACTTTTCGCCACCGTGCACCATACGATGACCAATAGCGTCAATTTCACTCATATTGCTAATGCAGCCATAATCTTCACTTAAAAGTAGCTCAATTAAGCCCTTGATTGCATCAGTGTGTTCACGCATAACATAATCAAGTTTTGTTTTACCTTTATCGCTTTCAAACTTAATAAATGATGCATCAAGGCCAATACGTTCGCATGTGCATTTTGCATAAACTTTTGATGTGTGACTATCAATAAGTTGTGCCTTTAGGGAAGAACTTCCCGCATTAATAACTAAAATCTTCATAAATTTTCTCCTTAAACTTGTAAAGTGGTGATTACCACTGTATCATAAATATCCTTAACCGAACACCCGCGTGAAAGGTCGTTAACAGGATATTTAAAATTCAACATTATAGGGCCAACCGCTTGGCAATGCCCCAACCTTTCAGCAATTTTATAAGCAATGTTTCCGCAGTTTAAATCTGGAAACACAAATACATTTGCCTTACCGGCAATAAATGAATTTGGACACTTGGTTTTTGCAACTTGTGGCACAAAAGCCGAATCAAACTGCATTTCCCCCTCAATGATGTAGTCATTGTTATTTTTTGCAATAGCAGTTGCCTCTCGCACTTTTTGTACCAACTCACCTTCAGCGCTGCCCATAGTTGAATATGACAAAAATGCAACCTTTGGTTCACGATTAAATACCTTATCATAAAACTCGGCACCAGCAACGCCAATTTCAGCCAACATTGTTGCATCTGGGTTGGCATTTAACGATACATCGGCATATATATGAGGTTCTGCAAAATCATCACGATTGATAATCATAGAGCCGACAACATGTTTGCCGTCCTTGCCCTTAATAATTTGCAAGGCTGGCCTTAATGCATCTGCTGAAGTGTAATAAGCTCCAAGCACTATTCCATCGGCTATTTGCATCTCTACCAGCATTGTTGCAAAATACCTAGGGTCTTCCAACCATTCAAGAGCCTGTTCTCGTGTAAGATTGTATTTCTTGCGTTTTAACATTAACAACTTAATCATTTCCTCTTTGCGCGCAAATGCATGAGGATTTATAATTGTTACCCTTTCGCTGGTGCGAAGTTCTTTAGGGTATTGTTCAGGTTTGCCAATTAATACCAAATTGCAAATACCATCTTCAACCAGTTTAATTGAAGCCTTCATCACGCGTTCGTCTAACACTGCCTCGGGCAATGTTATCTTTACATTTTTTTCTTTTGCTTTATTATATAATCTACTGATAATGTCCATGAATTTATAATAGCTCACTTAATAAATTTTGTAAAGCAAAAAAGCACACAAATTTTAATATTCTAACAATTTTTTTAAATTTTTAATATTTTTATTCATTGCCGCAACTCCATAATCAATCGATTTTTGAGCGCTGTTTGCATCAAAGCTCATTTGGGAGACATCAGGTTGAGATATTCTTATTATTAAATCACTGTTGTCACCTTTTAGCTTTGTTATATAGGTTTGCATTAATGTTAATGCATTTGTTGTTACACCAACTATCTTGGATTTACAATTTTCTACCTGTTTAGCATAATCTGCTATCACGTCAATCGATAATACTATATAATCTTTTTTCAGTTTGCGTGCAATGTCGTCAGGAACATTATTCAATACACCGCCATCACACAATGTTTTTCCATTTCGTTCAACAACTGGAAATACGCCTGGTATTGCAGAACTTGCAAGCATGCTATCAACCACTAAGCCTTCTTTTAATATCTCTAATTTGCCCGTATCGATATTAGTAGCAACTGCAACAAATGGAATGCTTGTTTCCGCGTGCAGCTTGTTACCAATTTCTTTAGTTAACAATTTCTTTAGTTTTTTCCCACTCAAAATCGCAGTAGTAAAAAATGGATTAAGCAGGTTAAAGTCCATTAAATTTTTACGTGTGAATTTTTGACTAATGTTTACCAGACAGTCGCATGATTTACCCGACGCATAAGCCCCACCAACAATTGCTCCCATACTTGTCCCAACAATCAAATCAGGCTTTATGCCGTGTTGCTCCAACACTTGCAACACTCCTATATGAGCATACCCTTTTGTTGCTCCGCCACCTAATACTAATGCTAATTTTTTCATATTACTCCTTAAATTTTATATTCGTTTGATAATCAATTTTATATGGTCTGTCATATTGTTTTACGCATTTTTCATAATGTATTATATGTCAAAATTAAAATCTAAAACCATTTTAACTATTATATTATTATTTTGTATCACACTATTTATTATCAATCCCACAAGTTGTATGCAAGCCACGCTAAAAGGTTCTAAAGTTTGGTTGTTAAATGTAGTTCCGGCATTGTTGCCATTTTTTATACTAACACGCATTATCACTTCGCTTAACCAAACATCAATCAGGCCTTTAGATAGGTTTACTTCAAAATTTTTTCGCACAAATAATTCGGGCCTTATATATTTTTTAAGCTTACTATCGGGTTATCCCGTTGGCGCAAAGATGATTAGCAGTTATTACGAAAGTGGAAATGTCGATAAAGCCACTGCTACAAAAATGTTCAGTTTTTGCTCCACATCAGGCCCAATGTTTATTGTTGGTACAATAGGGATTGGTGTTTTCAAAAACGTAACAGTTGGTTACATTCTTCTTATCTCTCATGTGCTAGGTAGTTTTATAAATGGCATTGTATATCGAGGAAAACTCTCTACTCAAAATCAGTTTAAAGCCACTATATCAAAAACAAGCCTTAACGACATTATGTACGACAGCATAATTTCAATATTGCTTGTTGGTGGATACATTATATTTTCTTCAGTAATAATTGAGCTGCTTAATATAACAAATATTTTACCTTGCTTTGCTTATCTTATATCAAAAATTCATTGCTTCGACTATGATGTAGTATTAAGTTTTTTGTGTGGGATAATTGAAATAACAAATGGACTTATAATGTTGGGTTCAGCTTCAATTTCTGTTCCACTACAAATTGTATTGTCGTCGATTTTAATTGCCTTTTCTGGTGTTTGTATAATGTTGCAAAGCTGTGCATTTTTAAACAAAATAGGTATCAAAAAAAGCGTCATCATAAAACAAAAAATAACGCAAGCCCTAATCACTGGAGCCATTTCAGTAATAATGTTGCTTTTATTGATTTAGCCGTATATTGTATGTCAAAATTGTATAATACACAATATGTTGGTTAATTTTGAGTAAAACAATCTTTTAATTGCAAATATATCTGTTTTGCACGTTTGTTGTATTTAACAAAATATTCTATACCAACCATAAGCGTATACACCAAATTTTTATCATTTTTACTGCTGGCGTCAACCATTGCATTAAGCAATAATTCCAGTTCTTCTTTTTCTATATCTTTAAGCTTAATATCATCTAAGTTTTCAATGTTGGCTTGTGCAATGCTACTCAATTTGTGATACAGATTGTTTTGATAGTCTTCAGTTGCTGTAATTTCGTACGTGTTGGTGTATTCAATATTTATGGCGTTTTTAAATGGTATAACAATTGTGTTGGTAAATAGTTTAAATTCTTCCCCACCGCTTAATTTTGCTGACGAAAAATACTTACTTAAAAAGTCTAAAAATGTTACAGTGCCAACATCTAAGTTATATAATACATTAAAACAATACGCCACTATGTTTTTAGTTTCACTTGGAAGAGTTAGACCATCTTTGGTTACACTCTCCTTAAAAGCAATATTAAAATCAAAACCATCTAAACAACCTGATACAATGTCTGTAAGCTTTTCATTTTGATTAATTATATTTATCAACGCCTTAATCTTAATATTGGCCAATATATATTTGCCTGCAACAAAATCATCACAGGCGCTATTAAACTGCTTTAAATCCAAATTGTTCATACTCCCCCTTAAATAGCTAGGTTAATAATAACATAACTTTACTATACAGCTTTTTATATGGTTATATTATAACAAAATCAAAATCTATAATGCAACAAATTTAAAATACATTATTTAAATTTGTAATCTGTGTTTAGGTATTCTTTTAAATTTTAATAATATTTTTAAAATCCCCCATTAAAAAAGTTGTCAAATTTTTATATTTTTGCTATTATAGTTTTACGAGGAAATTATGGATTTTGTTGCTGATAATACTGTCAATAAATTAATACTATTGTTTGTACTAGATAAGATGGAAATCCCTCTTACTGAGATTTCTATTTTGGAAATATGTTCTAGCCAAAACAATTGGATTAATTATATGGATTGTAAAGATTTATTGTACCAATTGCTTAACGCTAAATTTATTTACAAGCCAAATACAACCAATAATGAAAGTAGATATAATATAACCGTTGCGGGGCGTGAATGTTTGTCACAATTTTTTACTAAAATCCCTGCAAGCTTGCGCAATTCAATTGCCAAGTTTGCTAGTGAAAACAAATTACACTTTAAACGTAATCAAGAATATGTTGGTAAGTACTACAAAAACATTGATGGCTCATACACAGTTGAATTAAGGATATTAGAGCCGCTTACAACTGATTCAATATTTGATATATCAATCAAAACTGACACACGCCACAACGCAATTGTTGCCTGCAAAAAATGGCGCGAAATGGCTCCTAGTATATTTGAACACGTGTATGCAAAAATAATTGAGGATTAAAAAATAAATGCATAATTGCATTTATTTTTTTGTTTTATCTTTTATCTTTTTCAAGCATTGTTTGGTATCTGATTTCAGCTGACAAATTTAAAAATTGAACAGCCAACAGCACCATTAGCGGCATTTTTAATATGATTTTACCCCAACTTAAGTAATTTTGAATAAAGCTTACAATTAATATGCCCAGCAACACCAAAAATACTACAGCTATTATCCTAAAAAACACAACAAATGCTCCCGCCCAAGAACCCTTGTTTGAAAAACGTAATTTTAATCTTGCGCCAACATACTTTCCTTCAGTTTTAACAATGTTTGTAATCTTCTTGTTACGAATTAAGAAAAAACATTGTGATGCTACAAAGAAAAATGTGGCAGCCAGCGTAATTGTTACAAAGATTTTATTGGTAAGGTTTACTGGAATGTCTCGCATCCACACTACTAGCCAACTAATAGACTGCAACAACAATACCAAACAGCCTAACAGCAAAAACAAAACCTTCATTACTTTATATTTTTTTAATTCATCTAATTGTTCAGATGTGTATTCATAATTTTCAATCATACTATTACCCCTAATATCCTTAATATGTGTAAAAACTTATCAAACTTTTATAATTGTTATAAATATGTTACAAAATTTATTTAATAAAGTCAAATATTTTAAACACTTTAATTAATTATATAAAAAGTGTTTGCTTTTTTTATTGTTTTTTAATATACTTAAATTAAATAATAATCTAGGCAAAATATATTTGTTGTTTATCAACTTTTTGCCTAACTTTATTAAGGGGTATATATGATTTTAGATGAATTTGACCACGAGGTGTCCTCGGTTGTAAATCCAGACGCATCGGTTACGCGTAATATTAAAAACTTTCCAAAGACTGCAATATGCTTTTACTCTAAGGCACTAACTCAAAAATTTGTGGAAATGTATCGTCCCAAAAAGATTGCAGAGTTATCCCATAGCTCAGGTAGTTTCCCCATCTACAAAATAAGTGAAGATGGCGTTGATATTGCTGTATATCGTTCAATGATTGGGGCTCCCGCTTCAGTGCTACAGTTTGAGGAAATGATTGCTCTTGGTGTTAAAAACTTAGTTGCGGTAGGCTCTTGCGGTTGCCTTGACAAGTCTATTGAAGAGTTTTCAATAATTATACCTCACGAAGCCGTACGCGATGAGGGTACAAGTTATCACTACTTCCCTAAAAACGATGAAATCCGCATGAATGCGCGCGTTGTGAAATGCCTTGAAAAGGTATTAAAGCAGCGTGAACATGGTTACATAAAGGCAAAAACATGGACCAATGATGCATTTTATCGCGAAACCAAAGCCAAAGTTAAGCGCCGTAAAGAAATGGGTTGTAGAGTTGTAGATATGGAGTGTTCGGCAATGATTGCTGTTGCCAAGTTTAGAAAGGTCAATTATGGCCAATTGTTCTATTCTGCAGACAATCTTGATAGCGATTATTGGGACCCACGCCATCTACGCAACTACGAACTAGACCGTCGCAATCATATGATTCCGCTGGCTATCGCCTGCGCTAAGCAAATGCATAAGGATATAAAATAACAGGCCTAAATTATAATGGGTTTAAAATAAATACAATAAAAAAGAACATGTGTTTAACCATATGTTCTTTTTTGTTAATAATTTTTATTAAACTTTATTTTTCATTCAAGTCTATATGCTTAGTTCGCTTGTATATCATAAATAAACAAAAAGCAAAAACCAAAGAAACAATTGCAAAAATAATTAAGGCGGTAACATTTGTATTAAAATTAATATGTTGAAGATACTTCATATATTTATTAACTAAAATTAATCTTATAATGTAATATATTGACAGCAGTATATATGAAATAAATCCTATAAAAGTCACTATTTTTCTTCTTTTCAAAAACTTCGTTGACTCAACTGGAGCAAAAACGGTATTACCATCACGAACTATATGAGTTGATTTATATTCATCACCTAAAAACGCATACCCTATCCCCAAATTAATTGAAAATCCCCCACCTAATAACGATATTATGAATATCATGCTAGCAATATCTGAAAATGTTGAAACCCAAACAGACAGGCCTATTAATCCAATTCCCGCCAAAATACAAATAATTCCTATTGGAATTCTAAAAACCATAACAAAAGACTTGGTATACTTATCCATAATATAATAAAACTCCTTTTAACAAAACTATTATAACATATTAATTGTAAATTTGTATCGCTTTTTTAGATTTTTTTAATTTTTATATATAGGCGTATACTTGCCTTATTAGTTTATATATTTTTGAAGACATTATTGCCCACACACATATTAATATTATCAACCTAAATCAGCATAAAAAAATAGGCGTTCCAACCAACACCTACTTTTTTAAAAGTTTTAATAAATGTAATTAAACGTTTCCGCCGGCTTGTGCAGCAACTTCTGCAGCAAAGTCATCTTGACGTTTTTCCAAACCTTCACCAACTTCCCAACGAACAAATCTACGAACTGTGATTTTTTCGCCGATAACAAGTGTCAAGTCGTTAATAACGTCTTGAACAGTCTTGTCGCCATCTTTGATGAATGCTTGATTTAACAAACAAACTTCTTCAAAGTGCTTGTTAATTTTACCTTCGATAATCTTTTCAAGCACAGCTTCAGGTTTATTTGCATTTTTAGGGTCATTTTTAAGTTGAGCTAGGAACAAAGCCTTTTGCTCATCAACATAGCCTGCTGGCAAATCTTCAGGTCTAACCGCAATTGGGCTTGTTGCAACAACTTGCATAGCCAAATCCTTAGCAGTAGCGAAAAGTTGAGGGTTCTTAGCTGCAAAGTCAGTTTCGCAGTTAAGTTCTACCATAGCAAACTTTTGGTGCATATTCATGTGGTCGTAGTAACCTACCACACCTTCAGCAGCAATACGTCCAGCCTTCTTAGCAACCTTAGCCTTGCCTTGTTCGCTTAAGATTTTAACAGCCTTGTCCATATTGCCTTCAGCTTCAATTAAAGCCTTTTTACATTCCATCATGCCAACTCCTGTCATTTGACGAAGTTCAGCAACCATTTTTGCACTAATTTCCATAAAAATCATTTCCCCTTTTATATTATTTATTTTCTTCTTGAGTTGTTTCTTCTGCAGGTTGTTCTTTTTCATCAGCAACTTTGTTAGTTACTGTAGACTTTACAACTGCGTCCATAGAAACATCATCATCACTTGCGTTCATATCGCGAAGTACAACACCGTCACGGCCTTCGATAATAGCGTCAGCCAAAGCATTAAGAATAAGCTTTACTGAACGGATTGCATCGTCATTAGCTGGGATGCAAACATCAACATCATCAGGGTCACAGTTAGTATCAACGATACCAACAACTGGAATACCAAGACGCTTAGCTTCCTTAACACAAATGTGCTCATTTTTAGGGTCTACTAGGATGATTAGTCCTGGAAGTGTTGTCATATCCTTAATACCTAACAAATTGTTTTGCAACTTGTCACGTTCAGCCTTAAGTTTGATAACTTCCTTCTTTGGTAGCAACTCAAAATCGCCCATTTGTTCCATAGTATTAAGCTTGTTCATGCGCTCGATACGTGTACGGATTGTGCTGAAGTTTGTAAGTGTACCACCTAACCAACGGCTATTGATGTAGTACATACCAGCACGTTCTGCTTCTTGCATAGCAGTCTCAGATGCTTGCTTCTTAGTACCTACGAATAATACGCTGGCACCGCTAGCAGCCTTTTCCTTAATGAACATATAAGCTTTATCAATTTGCTTAGATGTATCTTCAAGGTTGATGATGTGAATACCGTTACGGTCAGTGAAGATATACTTCTTCATCTTTGGGTTCCATTTCTTAGTTTGGTGACCAAAATGAACGCCGGCTTCAAGTAATTGTTTCATTGAAATAACAGACATTTATTTTTCCTCCTTGTTTTTAGTCTTCCTTGCAAACTAAACTCCCCTGCCAACCTTTGCTTTTAGGCTTTTAGCTATCATCACCCAAAATCAATAGGCAACCGACAAGAAATATTTGCAAGTGCTTATTTTTGAAACATGCCATTGGCACAAAAAAATATATGCACCAACTGCACAATAATAATATAACAAATAATTAATCCATTGTCAACACTTTGTATTAAAAATTTTTATATCAATCAAAAATAAAAGGGTTCATAACAAATAAACCCTTTTAAATGTTTTTAATTGTATATTTTATTTCTTCATCTTTCTTAAGAATGGTGGGATTGATGTATCGCCAAGGTCGATTTTGCTAGTAAATGAAATATCTTCCACTGTATGCGCTGGCTCTTGGATTTCTTCATCTTGCTCTTCTTCCAACTCTTCTTCCTCTTGTGCTGGCTCAACAACTGATTGAACTGGTTGAATTGGTTGTACTGGTTGAATTAATTCTTGTGCAATTGGAGCAGTGGTTGGCTTTGGTTGATTTGCTGGTTTTTCCATATCAAAACCGGTAGCAATAACTGTTACTTGCACCTCATCTTTAATGTTTTCGTCAATGGTTGCACCAAATATAATATTACATTCGCTATCTACTACATCACGCACAAGGTCAACCGCTTCATAAATTTCAGCAAGCGACAAATCACGTCCGCCAGTGATATTAATCAATATTCCTGTAGCGCCCTCAATCGAGGTTTCAAGCAATTGGCTAGTAACGGCTTGACGCACTGCTTCCATTGTTTTATACTCGCCACGGCCTTTACCAATGCCCATATGAGCAAGACCCTTATCTTTCATAATGGTATTAACGTCGGCAAAGTCTAGGTTGATTAGGCTTGGCTTTACAATCAATTCACTAACGCCTTGAATACCTTGGCGAAGCACGTCGTCGGCATATCTAAACGCATCAACCAATGAAATATCACGTTTTAAAATCTTTAACAATTTGTCATTAGGAATAATAACAAGGGTGTCTACATATTTGCGAAGCTCTTCCAACCCCTTTTCAGCATTTTCTTGACGCTTGCGGCCTTCAAATGCAAAAGGTTTGGTAACCACGCCAACCGTTAAAATACCCATTTCTTTAGAAATTCTTGCAACAACTGGTGCAGCCCCTGAACCTGTGCCGCCACCAAGACCACATGTTACAAATACAAGATTGCTGCCTTCTAACATATCTCTAATTTCTTGTTCACTTTCTTCAGCCGCATCATGCCCAATTTCAGGCTTTGCTCCTGCACCAAGGCCTTTGGTAATCTTGCGGCCTATTGTAATAGTTTTATCAGCCTTACTCATATTAAGCACTTGCTGGTCGGTATTAACTGCAACAAAGTATGCGCTGGTAATACCTGCCTCAATCATACGGTTGACAGCATTGTTTCCGCCACCGCCTACACCAACAACCTTAATGTTACACACATTGTTATAATAATTTTCCATATTCCCCTCCTATACTAAATCTCCAACAATTTTTGCTAAAGATATTTTTGATGTTTGATATTTGTCATCGCCATTATGTAACTTGCTTTTTAACAAATACACCTTACGATTAGTTACTGTTTCAAATATGTTTATTACTCCTCTAAAATGACACCCACCATCGCCAGTTAAATATATTGGCAAATCTTTTAGTGCTGGATTTGAATCCAATATCCTATTAACTACATTAGCAATACTTTCAATTCGTGCCTTTACAATGTCATTAGCAATATTAATAAGTGCCCTTACTGGCTTTTCGCCATTATATGCCAAATACCTTTCATCTTTCTTGCTTTGCACGGTTAGGCACACCTTCCGCTTAATTGCATCAGCGTCTTGATAATTTAGATTGTTTACTTGCATAAGGTCTGCAGTAATATGCCCGCCACCAAGTGAGAATGAGGTAACCATCATCAAGCCCTCGCCTTTTGCAACCGCAACGCTAGTAGTAATATGCCCAACATCTACAATTGCAACTGGATTTAAACTGTTTCCCATCTGCTTAATAGCAAACTGACCTTGTGCCAGTGCTGTTGCAATAAATTCAACATGTTTAACACCCAATTCAGTTAATATTTCGGTAACCAATTTACTAAAATTCTTTTTTACTAACACATAACAGCAATCCATACTAAATTGACTTACTGTGCGTGATGGCAATGTCATACTAACCACACCATCTATGTTAAATTGCAGAGGACTAAAGCTTGTTACTACATATTCATCTTTGTTGGCAAAATCATTAATCCCATCAAACATAGTGGCTATTTCAGCACTGATAATTCTTTTGGCAGGAATAAAGTTTTTGGTAACACGTTTGCATACGCAAGCACAAAATTCACTTGGAACACCAATATATACATTTTCAACCGACCTACCAATCCTCTTGCCCATTTCATTCAACAAATCGTGCATAACTTCGCCCAACTGCTCGTTTGAAAAAAACTCACCATCCATAAATCCATCATACGAACAGTTTATGCTTGTAATTATTGTAGATTCCCCTTTATGAATCTTGCAAGCTAGCAAGCTAATTTTTGAAGAACCTATGTCAAATATGTATGTTAAATTCTTCATTACCCCACCTTTTAGCCTAATTATTTAATATATTATAATTCATTTAAAGCATATAAGTCAAATATTTTAACACACTTTGTTGCATTTTTATGCCGTCAAACATGCTTTTTGTAAAGTTTTTAATATAACATTCAATCATTTGACAATAGCTTGTTAACTTTTAAGCAATAAAAAAAGGACACATTATTGAAAAATTTTTACAATATATTGTGTCCTTTATTGTTTATATACGCCATATTTGCCGGTTATTGTTCGTTATAATATTCTGCAACAGGGGTTGTTGTGTTGTTTTCGCCATAGCTATACCTAATAGCTATTATCCCCCTAGTTGATTTATTTTCTCCAGTTTCATTATCATCTGCGATTAATGCCCTTAATGCCGAAAATGCCATATTAATCTTTATGCCCATTTGCTTTGATGGCTCTATTATTGAAATTTTACAGCCGTGGCTAGTTGTCATAACAAGCTTGTCCACTTGCCCTGAAAGTTCATATTCTTGCTTAAACTCCAAACTGTCAATTACATCACACATATCTTCGCGGTCAAGATACTTCTCGTCCGCAATACCATCAACGTCTATATCTTCACCAATATTTAACATTGCGTTTGAATATAGGGCTTTGTATAGCTGTGAACATGTATTTGTATATTTGTTTTGCATAAATTGACCTTCAGCTACACTTTCGCCAGCGCTAAACACGTTCGTTAATTGTATTAAATTTAAGCCCCTTTCGTTATAATTATCTAAAGTTAATTTTTCCAAAACTTTGCAATCTTCATCTAAAATATAATATATTTCATTTTCAACAAAGTGATATAATGGCGTTCTGTTTGTTAGTTTTATTTTAACACTTGTAGCACTAAGATTTACTGCCACAACTCTTGCGTAAGGAAATTCTTTTTCAATATTTTCAGCCACCTTATTGCGGTCAATATTAAAAATGCTATCATTTTTGCCTACACTGCTAGCTTTTAGTATCTGACTTGTATTGTTTTTATATTTAAAGTCATCAGGCGATACTACCAAAATATTTTGCACGCGAAAAACAAAGCCAAATAAAATGGTCAAACTTGCAACTATAGCCACAATAATACTTGTGGTTATGATAACCGCACGTTTTGTCATATTCGTTTAATGTCTGCCCCCAATTCCTTTAATATATTTTCAAGTTTTTCATATCCCCTATCAATATGATAAATATCGTTAATTGTGGTATAACCATTTGCCTTTAGCCCTGCAAGAACCAGCCCTGCGCCAGCGCGTAAGTCGGTTGCATCTACTGGCGCTCCAGTTAAATCCCTAACTCCTTTAACAACCGCCACCCTATCACGCAATATTATATTTGCACCCATCTTAATTAGTTCTTTTGCGTGCTTATACCTATTTTCAAATACATTTTCGCAAATAACGCTAACGCCATCGCTTACAGCTTGCAAAGTCATCATTTGGGCCTGCATATCAGTAGGAAATCCTGGGTATACCTGTGTATCAATTAAATCTATTGATGGAAGCCTTCCCCTTGAAGTTATATATATTATATCACTTTTAATATCTATTTGGCAACCAACTGACGAAAGTTTTGAAATTAAACTTTGATTATTTTGATATTTTGTATTATTTAGCTTTACTTTTCCGCCACAAATTGCAGTTGCAAGCATTAGTGTTCCCTCTACTATCCTATCGCTTATAGGGGTATATTGTGTAGCGTGTAATTTATCTACACCACAAATTGTTATCTCGGAAGTCCCTGCTCCACTAATATTTGCGCCCATACTATTTAAAAAGTTTTGTAGGTCAACAATCTCCGGCTCCTTAGCAACATTAATTAATTTGGTTGTTCCGCTTAAAAACACGGCACTCATCATAAGATTTTCAGTTGCTCCAACACTAGGAAAATCTAAATGAACCGTGCCACTGCGCATATTGCGTGCGTCACAATATATCAAGCTATGTTGCTTGATAATTTTTACTCCCAATTTTTCCAACCCACTTAAGTGCAAATCAATTGGACGATTGCCAATATCACATCCGCCGGGGTAAGAAATTGTAGCTTTTCTCATGCGGGCAAGCAAAGGTCCAAGCAAAAAGATTGACGACCTAAGCGCCTTGCATAAATCCTGATTAAGTGTAGTGCTTGTTATGTCTGATGCATTAATGTAACAATTTTTATCTATGTAATCAATTTTAACCCCTAATTGTTTTAATATGTCAAACATATTTCTTACATCTAATATGTCTGGAACGGTGTTTATTTGTATTGGTTTGTCGCAAAGTACACACCCTGCCAATATTGGCAAAACTGCATTTTTACTAGTTTGAATGGTGGTTGAACCATGTAATTCATTCCCCCCAACTACCAAAAATTTATCGTTATATGTATTCATATATTAGTATATGTCTGCTTTTTATTATATGTTAAAAAAGAGCAACATACTTGCTCTTTTATGTAATATATAAATTCTATTATAGGTTTTTAATTAACAATTCCAATGCTTTTTTATGATAAGGCAGTGGCAAAATCCGTTCAACATCTTTTATATCAACCTCTTGCACAATATTGTCTTCTTCTGTTGGTTCGCAAACTTTTTCTCCTAACTCTACAATATAAAAATTTGCAAGTGATTCAAGCGGCCATTTGCCTGCAGCTAACCAAAAACAGTCTATCGTTACAAATGGTTTAATATTCAATATTTCGTAACCTGATTCCTCAATAAACTCTCTTTTTAAACATTCTTCATGTGTTTCATCCGCTTCAACACCTCCACCTATAAAAGAAAATTGTTCGTTTTTCTTAACAAGCAACAAATTCCCATCTCTTACACAAATACCAAAGCAGGTTTCACGAAAATCGTATTTTGTATTTTCTATTTTTTCACCAATAATTATTTTTTCCATACCCACACCTCAACATTCTTAATATACCATAAAAAAATAAAAACGCATACGGTTTGCATGCATTATGTATACATTTTTATTAAAAATTTATATTTTGTTTTTTCTGCTCTGCCTATCCACATTGAGCACAACTCCGATAGCACTCATAAAAACAAGCAAACTTGTTGAGCCGGCAGAGATAAACGGAAGTGGCAAACCAGTTGGTGGGATTAGGCCGGAAACAACGCAAATATTTAGCATGGTTTGTATGCCCAGCACGCAGGCAATTCCAATACATAGAAATTTAGAATAATTGTCCTTAGCCATGATTCCCACTTTGATAATTGTAATTATAAGAGTAAGATATACCAATAATATTGCCACACCGCCCACAAAGCCAAGTTCTTCACAAATTATGGAAAATATAAAATCACTTTCGGCAAATGGCAAAAATAATTGTGCTTGACGGCTTTTGCCTAGCCCCACACCAAATAATCCGCCACTTGATATTGCATATAAGGATTGAATTAATTGATACCCTTCTTCCAATGGATTTTCCCACGGGTCGATAAACGCCACTATTCGCTTCATGCGATATGGCTCTAGCACAACTAGGCCTACACCAAGTAAAATTATGGGTATTGCTCCTAGAGCAAAAGTTTTAAGGTTAAGTCCGCCAACAAACAGCATTACCACCAACACTAGCCCCACACAAATAGTGATTGACATATTAGGCTCAAGCATAATAAGTACTAGATACACCGCCCCTGCAAACAAAATGGTTAACAGCTTGTTAGGTTTGTTAATATCTTTGCCCTGGGTTAGCGCCACGCTTAAAAACAGCACAAGGCAAAACTTTGCAATTTCGCTAGGTTGTATTGTAAAAAATCCCAGATTAATCCAACGCGTTGCACCATAGCTGGTTTTTGATAGCCCCGGTATAAATACAATTGCAAGCAATACAACGCCAATTATATATGCAACTATATAAAACTTTTTGTATAACTTATGATTAATCAAAGAAGTACCAATCATTGCAGCAAGTCCCAAAACTGCACCGATTAGTTGTTTGGTCATATAAAAATATTTGTTGCCATAATTTACGTCAGCCGAATACTTACTGGCACTATAAACCATCACCACCCCAACACTAACCAATATAACAGTGCAAACCGCAATTATAATTGAATTTTTGTACGACTTAATCATACAATATGTATATTAAAAGTTTGTCCGTTTAATAACTTGAATTAATAAAAGACTTTTACAAACCCAACAAATAATCTGTTGTAACATTAAAATACTTAGCTAGTTTAATTAAGTGCATAATTTTAATAGTCGTCTCCCCATTTTCCCAACACTCTAGTGGATGTCTACTAGTTTTTATAGCTTCAGCCAACTCCTTAAGTGAAACACCTCTACTTTCTCTTAATTTTTTTAATCTTAAACCAAAATTATTCATTATTTCTCCTCTCTTGTTATAATTATAGTTATAATCCAATTATAGTATATTATAATCATAGTTATAAGTCAAGACTTTTAAACGATTTTTTATTATAATTATATTCATAAAGGTTACTTATGACTATTTTCGGTAAAAAATTAAAAGATTTAAGAGAAGATAAAAAACTATCTCAAAATGCATTATCTAAAGCAATTGGTATTAGTCAAGCAGCAATCAACAAATGGGAAAAGGGAATAATTATTCCAACTATTGATTCAGCTGCGCTAGTTGCTAAATTTTTTGGTGTAACAATAGATTATTTAGCTGGTTTAGAAGATTAAAAAGCACTTCATTATTGAAGTGTTTTTTTATGTTAAAAACAATGTTAAAAGTATTGTTACAAGTCCTATCATTAATGTTATAACCTGATATATATATCCAATCTTTGCCTCAGTATGTCCGCACATTTGAAAATGATGGTGTATAGGCGCCATTTTAAATATCCGTTTACCTTTGGTAGCTTTAAAATATATTACTTGCAGTATTACCGAAAGTGCTGATATTACAAACATAATGCCAACAATTGCCAGCATAAGTTCAAACCCAGTAACACAAGCAACTGATGCAAACAGCCCACCAATACCAAGTGAGCCTACATCTCCCATAAATATACTTGCTTTGTTAGTGTTAAACACTAAAAATGCCATAATTGAACCTATCAATATTGCTAGCACAATCGCCATATCCTTATACATACCCACAAAAGCATCGGTTTCGCCCGCATTAAATGCAATACCTGAAAATATAAGGATAAGTGTTATAAATATTCCGCCATATATTACGCTTACCCCACCAGCTAGTCCATCTAAACCATCGGTTAGGTTTACACTGTTAGTGGTTGCTAAACAAACCAAAATTACAAGCGGAATAACCCAAACCCCTAAGTCAATCGCTTTAAATGTGAAAGGCAAATATATTACACCTTTGTTGGGCGAAAAGAAATATATGTAACAAGCAAATATTATTGCAATACCAACTTGTCCAATTATTTTTTGATATGGCTTTAACCCCAAATTTTGTTTAAACTTTACTTTGATAAAATCGTCCATAAGCCCTATCAACGCAAATCCCAAGCCCACTCCAATAGCAACAGCCAAAGGCGTACTATATCGCATTAGGCACACCACAACAATTAGTGTACATATATAAAATACTACACCGCCCATTGTTGGTGTGCCTTGTTTTGACTTATGCTCTTCCACGTATTCTAAAATGGTTTGTGAGCAACTAAGCTTACGTATTAATTTGATTATAAGCGGCATTAAAATCACGCCAACAGCAAAGCTTAATATAAAGCCCACAATAATTTTTATCATACTTTCCTTCCTTCATTTTTTACAATGCAACAAGTTTAACGATTCTTGTTCATTCAATAATTTTATATCATTTCATTATTGCAAATTATATGATAATTCGCTTTTAAAATAATCTTCTACTACCTTGTAGTCGCTATAGGGTAATTTTTCGCCTTTAATTTCTTGATATTGCTCATTCCCCTTGCCAAGTATGGCAACAATATCATTTTCACCCGCACTTGCCAACGCATAGTTTATAGCGCTTGTGCGATTTTCAATTTTAACATAATTTTGTTTGGCTATGCCCTTATCGATATCGGCTAATATTTGATATGGATTTTCATCACGTGGATTATCGCTTGTAACCACAACATAATCGGCCAATCTGCTTGCAATTCCTCCCATTTCGGCACGCTTGCTGGCATCACGATTGCCGCCACAGCCAAACACGGCAACAAGCTTGCCTTTTTTTATTTTGTTTAGTGTTGTAAGCACTTTTTCAATGCCATCTGGTGTATGCGCATAGTCAATTGCAACCATACTATTATTGGGAGTTTTAATTAAGTTTAATCGCCCAGGCACAACAATGTTTGATGCATTTAAAGCTTCCAAAATATCATTTAACCCAAATCCCAGTGCCTCACAAAAACTAACTGCCATTAGCACGTTAGCCAGGTTATACTCGCCTACTAGCGAGCTGTTAAGCATATATTGCTTTTGGTCAATATTGATTATCGCCTGTGTTTTGTCTGTTTCAAAATTGCATTCTTCAATCATAACATCGGCAGGCTTATGTATAGATAACGTTTTGTATGGTATTTCGCATTTTTTTGCAATTGCCTTACAATATTTATCATCAATGTTTATTATTGCCTTGCCCGCGTGTTTGTATGTAAATAATTGCGATTTTGCCTTTGCATAATTTTCCATACTGTTAAAATAATCCAAATGGTCTTGAGTAATATTTGTTAGGCCCACAACATCATACATAATGCTGTCAACCTTGTTAAGCGCTAATGCGTGTGCCGATACCTCCATCACAACATATTCTATACCATCATTGTCCATATCGTGTATCACTTTGTGCAATTTAATTGGGTCAGGAGTGGTTAGTTTTGTTGGCACTTTAATGTTGCCAATATATGTGCCCTCGGTGCCTATCATACCCACACGCTTGCCCATATTTTGCAATATGTGGCGTGTAACAAAGGCTGTGGTGGTTTTGCCATTTGTACCAGTAACACCAATAAATTTAATCTTAGATTTGTCAAACTCGTAAAATATTGCACTAACTGCTGACATCGCTTGCCTAGAATTATCTACTAAAACCTGTGTAACAGGCAAATCCAAAAATTTTTCTACCACCAAGCACACGGCGCCATTATCAATTGCCTCTTTGGCATAATCGTGTCCGTCAACTTTGCCGCCCTTTAAGCAAAAGTACATTCCGTTAGTTACTGGCTGCTTGCTGACATTTGTCAAATTCTCAATTTGTATATCTTTATAGTTTTTAATTCCCTTAAATTGTAAATTTTGAATAATTTGTTGCAAATTCATACAACTTCTCCTTTAAAACAAATATTTTTATACAATAACACTGCGGTTTTAATTTGTAACAATCAGCACCTCTTCGCCTTGATACAACATAGCATTGTCAAGGGGTAACTGACTGACAACATATTCGCCCTCGCCCGAAATATTAGCGTTTAATCCCAACGTTTTAAGCTTTGCACAAGCATTGGCCAGCGTCTGCCCAACAACATTAGGCATTGCGATATTAGGTTGATTAACCAGCTGTGATGCGTCTTCTGGGGGAATGTTTTTTATATTAAACATTTCGGCAAACACCTTTTGCCCTATTGGCTTTGCCACCATTCCACCATAATACACACCATTAGATGGCTCGTTTACACTTATAAACAGTATATATTTAGGAGATTTTGTTGGATACACGCCTATAAAGCTTGACACGTATTTCCCTTGAGCAATTACGCCATTTTTAAACTTTTGTGCTGTACCTGTTTTGCCTCCAACATCATAACCCGGAACAAAGCTATATGCACCCTCAGTGTTGATATTGTTTGCTAGCATCATATTGATTGTTTCAACAGTGGATTTTTTTAAACCAGAGCCTTTGGGGCTTGCGTTGTATGTGTATATAGAATTTTCTAGGGTTGACATATTTTGTATTAAATGCGGAGTGTAATATTGCCCACTTGTAATAAATCCGAAAGCGCTTGTAAGTTGTAATGACGTTACCGCCACCGATTGCCCAAAACCAATACGTGCGAGGTCTACATTTTTTACCAACTTTTTATTCATCACAATGCCAGAGCTTTCACTTGCGATATCAACACCAGTTTTGCTGCCTATTCCAAACATTTGCATATACTTATATAGCCTATCAACACCAAGCCTTAATGCAAGCTGAACAAATACACAGTTGCAGCTGTTTTTAAAGCCCTCAACCAGCGTTTGTGAGCCGTGGCCTATAGTTCGCCAACACTTAATTCTTTGGCCATCAACGCTGCAGCTCCCGCCGCAATAAAATCTTTCGTTTACATTGGTAAGCCCTTCATTTAGTGCTCCTGCCATTGTAATAATTTTAAATGTACTGCCTGGCTCGTAAACATCTACCACGGCTTTGTTTTTGCTAATTTCAAATAATTGTGTTAAATCGTCGCGCGGCACATTATTAAGGTCAAAGTCTGGAAGATTGCTCATAGCCAAAATATCGCCATTTGTTGCATCTAATATAATGCCTGTAACATTGGTTGCTTTATGCTCAATTAACGCTTCGTTTAGGTACTTTTCAAGAACAATTTGCAGCGACACATCAATTGTTGTAGTCAACTTGGCTCCTGCAATGCTTGGAATGTAATATGCCAGGCTGTTATCTATCTCCAACCCTTGGGCGTTAGTTTGCACCAAACTTTTACCATCAACTCCTTTTAGATACTTGTTATAATAACTTTCTAGCCCGGTTTGGCCAACATTGTCAATAGAACAAAATCCCAGCACTTGTGTTAGCAAGCTTGAATATGGATACACCCTGCTCACGTTTTGCGACAAATACACACCTTTAAGCCCACTATCAGCCAAACTTAATGCCAGCTCCTCATCCACTTGCAGTTTAATTAAACTTTCACTAACAGTCTTGTTTGTCACCTTTGCATATATTTTATCAAAGTCAAGTTCTAGCTTTTCACTTAGCAATCTTGCTAGTTCAGTCGGTTTTTCAACACTGCGTGCACGTACGTATACATCATAAGTTGTTTCACATGTTGCCAACAACACACCATTGCGGTCAACAATATCGCCACGCTTTGCCGACAGAGGCAAATCCCGCAGCCACTGACTGGCTGCCAACACTTGCAAATCCTTTCCGGTTACCAATTGTAAATATCCAAGTCGCAAAAAAATTATACTAAACACTAATATAAATGCCAGCATTATTATCAATACTCTTCGCTGAAAAGAAAAAAAATTGTAAAACCGCTTAAGCTTTGTCATACTTAATTGTATTTTACAATTTTTCCATTTATGCTATTTAATTTTGTTTAGCCAAATATCTTCATTAAGAATATACTTAATTTATCAAACCAGGTAAGGTCAGCTGTGTTATCTGGATAGTTGCGTGGTAAGGCAAGTTTGTATCTAATATTTTCCGCCGTACCACCAAGATTATCAATCTCTTGATTTTGTAATTCAGTTACTTCCTGTGTTAGGGTTGTTATCTCTTTTTGATTGTCCTTAATATCTTTATTCAACACTGCAAGTGCAACGCCATTTATTGCAACCATTGATAACAGCAACACGCCTATAACCGCAAAGCAATTAACCACAATCTTAAAGCGTTTTTGTGCTGGTGATTTAGTTTGCTCCTCTTCTTTATCTTTAGGTTTTTGCCTTGTTTCAAAGATTGGAAGATTGTTTACTTCCTGCAAATTGTCAAACTTAACCTCTTGTTTGGGGGCAATCGCATCTTCGTACCTTGGCAAATTTTCAAGCTTTATACCTTGGTTTTCCAGCAAAAAGTCACGCATATTCTCAATTTCAAGTTCTGTTTCGGTAGTTGTTACCTTTTCTTGCTCGTCCATAATACCCCTCCTTTTATGTTTTGCAATCTATGTTTAAATCTTTTCTATAACTCTTAATTTTGCGCTTGCAGAACGTGAGTTGCTTAATAATTCATTATCGCTTGGCATAATTGGTTTTTTACTAACCAGTTCAATATCCGCTTTATGCCCACACACACATTTAGGAAACTTTGGCGGACACAAACACCCCGTACTATGAAGTTTAAATAAATTTTTAGCAATCCTATCTTCAAGTGGGTGGAAAGTAATCACACACAATCTGCCCTGCGGATTTAACAATTCAATCATATCTTCCAAACTATCAAGGTCGTCCAACTCGCCATTAACCTCAATACGAATTGCCTGGAAGACTTTGTTGGCAAGTGCTGGTTTGTTTCTATCCTTTGGTGGATAGCAACTGGTTATAATATCCTTTAACTCAAATGTGGTTTCAATAGGCTTAACTTGCCTTTGTTCTATAATCTTTTTTACTATTGCAAAAGTATTCTTTTCTTCACCATAACTAAACAATATTTTTTGCAGTTGTTTATCACTGTACTGATTAACAACATCATAAGCACTCATACCTTCGCTTTTGTTCATTCTCATATCAAGGCGAGCATCATAGCGATAGCTAAATCCACGTTCAGCAGTGTCAAGCTGATATGACGATACACCAAGGTCGGCCAAAATACCATCAACATTATTTATACCTAAATCATGCAAGCATTGTTTAATGTTTTTAAAGTTATTATGGATAATTGTTATTTTATCAAGATGTTCAGCCAACACTGTTTTTGCATAGCTAATTGCATCTTCATCTTTATCAAAGCAAATTAATCTACCAGTAGTAAGCCTTTTAGCAATTTCAAGCGAATGCCCACCACCACCCAAAGTGCAATCTACGTAAATACCATCTGGCTTAATATTTAAACCAGATATGCTTTCATGTTTTAACACCGATATATGATTGAATTGCATTTGAATATAATACTCCTGTTTAAATAATAAATCTAATTATCGATTTTGTCAAATAAAAATTAAAAATAATCAAAAAATTAAGTAAAAATATATTAATAAATATATTTATTTTGTAAAAAATTATTGGTTTGATCAAAATAAAAAGGCTGTCAATTTTTAACAGCCTTTTATATATTATTTAAATTTATTGCTTATCACTTTCTTCCAATAGCTTTTCGTATTCAGCTAATACTTGGTCAATAACTGATTCATCTTCGCACACACGAATCAAATTTTCCTTTTCATTAACTTCAAAAACCACAGCCTCGTCTTCATCAATGCCTGCAAGTGGTGTAACTGGAAGTAATATTGCATACAAGCTTTGCTCGTCTTCTTCCCCTAGCGGAATAATTGCAATTTGTTCAAATTCAAATGCTTCATCTTTTTCGTTATACAAAACGATATTTTCAATGTTGTTTTCATCCAAAATTTGTTCAATTGGATTTACTTGCTTTTCATCTTTCATAAAAACTCCTTAATTCAATAAATTTGATATACATATTTTAATAGTTACAAAGTGTCCAAATAGTCTTGCAAAATAACCATTGCCGAATATTTGTCAAGATTTTTCTTTCTGTCACGCCAGTCGCGATATTTTTGTCTTAAAATATCTTCGGCTACAACTGATGTCATACGTTCATCTACAAACACAAGCTTGCACCCGCTAAGTTCAGCCAACTTATTGCCAAACTCACGAGCTTTATGCGCAATCTCCTGCTCCTCACCCATCATGTTGTACGGCAAGCCCACAACTAGCGTATCAACACTTTCTTTGTTGATTAGGTCAACAAAATACTGATAATCTTCGTCAGAATGTTTATTAAAATAAATATCATAAGGTGATGCTAACATCTTTAGCAAATCAGAAAGCGCGATGCCAATACGTGCTTCACCATAATCAATACCCATAGCTTTCATAATTACCTCACTATTAAGATTAACATATATAATTTAAAATGTAAAGTAAATAACAAAAAAATACCATTTATTAAATAAAATTTAGTTAAAAATAAATATTTATAAATTTATTTAATTAGATTATTTAGGCACATATTTTACAAAATATCGCAAAAACTAACAAGGGAGGCAATATGAAAGATTTTTTAATTGGTGCAGGCATTGGTTTTGTTATGGGTGCAATATTGGCAAAATCAAACAAGGACTTGTCTAACGCTGTTGAAAAAGGCAAAAAAATGGTCGAAGAAAAAGTTGAAAAAGGCAAAGAATTTGTAGAAGAAAATATAATTAAACCAGCCAAGAAAGCATCTAACAGCAAAAAACAATAATTATTGCTACTAAAAAATATCGGCACTGTGTCCGATATTTTTTTATTATTAATCTCCTAGCAAAGCTTTTAACAAATCTTCAATTCCACCTTTGGGGGCCTCATCTTTGATATTGTCATCTTCAACTTCAGCTTCTTCAATTTCATCGTCATATTCATCATCAAAATCATCGTCATCAAAATCTTTAAATGCTATTCCTGACTGTTGTACAGGTTCAATCTCGATTTCATCGTCATATGACACTTCTTGCTTTTCTTTTAATGCTGAAACAGGTGTTGACAAACTTGAATTTTGTTGCACGCTTGTAATATTTACATTCTTCGAATAATCGCTTACGCTTTCATTATCTTCGCTAGTAGTTGTTGTTTTTGTAACATTTATATTAATATTTGTAGTTGTAACATTTTTAGACGCAAACACAATATCTTGTGTATTATTGCGTATAGGTACTCCTCCAGGAGTGTTTAAGCTACGTGTAAGCGAGCTTACAGGATTATTTCTTGGACGACCTCTACCGCGTTTTTCATGCTCAACCTCTACTTGTTCGTCAACAATCTTTCTTGGTCTTCCACGGCCACGTTTTTCACCGTCTCCCATCACTTCAGTTTCATCTACAATCTTTCTTGGGCGACCTCTACCGCGCTTTTCTTCAGCTGTCCCCATCTGAGTGTCTGCATCAAATTGAATGTTGCTTTCAGTTCTGGTTTCATCATCTAATGTGATAATATTTTCAACTTTTTCTTGAGCCTTTACACTTTGTTCAGTTACAGCTGCTTCTTTCACTGTTGCTCTGCCCACACCATAGCTTGATGAATTTGTTTCTTTACCTGAGAAAATGTTTCTTATGTTTGATTTAAACAAATTGTAATCAGCATCGAAGGTTTCGTCATCTTCATCAATTAATTTATTTGATATCAAGTTGCTTACAAAGTCATCAGATTTTGCAACTTCGCTGGTTGCTTCTACCAACGAATCAATAGTTTCATCTTCCGAAACATTATCAAAATCATTAGGTATGTTGAATTGAGTGGTTGTATTACTATATATTGTTTCAACTTTATTTTCTTCAATCACTTGATTATTTTCAGTAATTTCAATTTTATTTAAAGTCAACACTTCTTTTCTTGGTCTACCTCGACCTCGCTTTTCGCCTACTACCACAACCGCATTTTCATCGACTGGTTTGCGTGGGCGACCACGACCACGTTTTTCGGTTACTACAATTTCACTTTCATCAAGTATCTTTCTTGGTCTACCTCTACCACGTTTTTCGCCAACCTCTACAATTGCACTTTCATCTACAATTTTACGAGGACGGCCACGGCCTCTCTTTTCTCCTACCACTTCAATTTCGCCTTCTGGACGTTCTTTTCTTGGACGACCTCGGCCACGTTTTTCGCCTATTATCACAACTGCGTTTTCATCAACTGGTTTACGTGGGCGTCCGCGACCACGTTTTTCGGTTACTACAATTTCACTTTCATCAACTATCTTTCTTGGTCTGCCACGGCCACGTTTTTCGCCTACCACTTCAATTTCGCCTTCTGGGCGTTCTTTTCTTGGACGACCTCTACCGCGTTTTTCTCCAACTATCACAACTGAGGTTTCATCAATGATTTTACGTGGGCGACCTCTTCCTCGGCGTTCCGTTTCAACAACCTCTACCGATGCTATTTCGCCTTCAATTTGATACAACAAGGCGGCTTCTCTTTCTTCTTGTGTTATTTCACGTTCTACCTTTACATACTTAATATGTTCTGTGTCGGTCTTGCGGTTTTGACGCTTTAAATAATTGTTGTACGCCTCAACCATTGCAACATGAACCATATCGTATGCTTCAATATACTCTGGGCGGAACTCATCTAAGTTTTCAGTAATTACACTTTCGTCCATTTGCATTGCTTCTTCGATGTTTTTACCAATAATATTGTCGGTCATCAAAGAGGTTATTGCAATCGCATTAGGGTTACCAAACGCGCGAAACTTTGCCTCAACAATTATTTCATCAATTACACGCCAAGTTAACTCAATAACCAAGCCATCATCATCTTCACCAACGCGACCAATTGCATCCGGCTTGCTGACACGTCCGCTATGTTTTGCGTTATAAAATAATTCTAAAATTTTTCTACTACACGATTTCATCTTTCTTCTTTCTACCTCTCTTTTGCTTTAAAGTAGATTTTGATGAATATGTTGGTGAATAAGCACGCAACTTTTCAACACATTCTTTAATAATGCTTACAGCCTTATCAACTTCTTCATATTCATTATTTTTGGAAAAACTAAAACGTATTGTTCCTTTTGCAAGGTCATCTGTCATACCCATAGCCTTAAGCACGTGTGATACTTCAACGCTGTTTGACATACATGCACTACCAGTACTTACATACACACCCTTAAGGTCTAGCATCATAAGCAATGCGCTACCATCAATACCAACAAATGTTGCACTTACAATTTTAGGTAATTTTTGCTTTTCATATCCGTTGATAATCACATCTGGAACTTCACGTGTAAGTTGTGCTACAAAATATTCACTTAATGTTTTTAGTTTGTATTGATTTTGAGTTAAATCTCTATATGCGATTTCTGCTGCCTTTGCAAATCCTGTAATACCGGCTACGTTTAATGTTCCACCCCTACGGCCTCGTTCTTGGTTTCCTCCAAAATGAAGATTATCGATATCAATCTTATTGCTGATATATAACACACCAACGCCTTTAGGCCCATAAATTTTATGTGATGATATGCTCATTGCATCAATGCCCATATCTTGGCAGTCAAAGTTCATTGAGCCATATAGTTGCACACCATCGGTATGGAATATAATATCG
This sequence comes from Candidatus Onthoplasma sp., assembly GCA_045633705.1. Taxonomy (GTDB): domain Bacteria; phylum Bacillota; class Clostridia; order Christensenellales; family UBA1242; genus Onthoplasma. The sequence continues at coordinate 16,432 of JAZQYV010000005.1, read as the reverse complement.
CGTTCCTTAGCTGTTTGAGCAATGGCTTTTACGTTTTGGATTGTACCGATTTCGTTATTGGCAGCCATAATGGAAATTAAAATTGTATTTGGCTTAATTGCCCCAATAAGTTCGGCAAAATTAACAAATCCATTATGGTCAACATCTAAATATGTTACCTCAAAACCATTTTTCTCCAAATACTCACACGCATCAAGCACTGAATGGTGTTCAAATTTAGAGGTAATAATATGGTTGCCTTTATGCTTATTTGCCATAGCAATACCAATAATTGCCCAGTTGTTAGCCTCGGTACCACCTGAAGTAAAATAGATTTCGCTAGGGCTTACATTAAGGGTTTTGGCAATGGTGTCGCGTGCGCTGTCAATATATTTATTCGCATCACGACCAACCCCGTGAACTGAATTGCTGTTACCATAACATTCAGTCATAACAGGCATCATAGCCTGTAACACTTCCGCACTCATTTTAGTGGTGGAAGCATTATCAAAATAGATTTCAGCTTTCATAATCTCTTCTCCAACCGTATTGTACACCACATTTGCCATCTTGTCAATACCTTGGATTTAATTTTTTTTGATTTTTTTAATATTTTTTTATTATTTTTCGCCGATTTAATTTTGATTTAATTTGTATTTTATATTTAAGCTTACTTGGAGTCAGTTTTAAAAGCTTAATACATACAAAAAAACAGTGAGTAAACACTGCCTTTTGTTTATCTATTTTTATTATTCTGACTTTTGTAGATATAAACTTTGCTTATTCTTCACCGCCAAATACAACACTCAATTCAGTTTCCATAGCATTTTCGACATCAACACTATCTCTTATATTATCAATATTCAAACTTACATGATGGTTGTATATTTTGCTTTGTACTGCATTCATACTATCTATTGAAAATTCATCTACTACAATTATTTTTTGTACTTTTTCATCAACTTCTTCAAAATCGTATATAGGCGTTGCACTTTCAGCATCTACTTTGCTTAAATAATATCTATCAAACAATCTTGCTTCATGTGTTGATTTTTCAGTATATAAATAAGCAAAAAACTCATCATCGTTATAACATTGCTTAAATTCCCACGATATCCAATTTGAATTACTAATATTTATAGTATAATCATAAAATGACTTACTTGAACCATCTAGCGAACTATGGCACAAACTAAGATTAATTTGATTATTATTGTTAATCAATCTTGTATATGTGTACCCCATATCACCATACTCGTTTAAGTTTACTCTATATGATACATTTAGTTGTAAGTCGTTTTCACTATACAAATCGATATACATACCTGCAACATATATCATCTCCATCATTTCAAGATAATTATCTTTCACAGTATAAGGATATTGTGGGTCTTGACCAATGTTATAATCAATATCAAAGTCTTCATAATTTGAATACTCGATACCAATACTTGACTTGTCGGTATCTGCGACTGCTTGTGATGCTCTAATTGCATCTATTGTTGGATAAACATAATCTTGTGCAGACATCTTTGTTTCTACCGCTTTCATATCTGATACAAAGCCATTCAAAATTGTCAAAGTTTGCTCTATTGTGGCTGGTTTTGGTGCTGACTTTTCCTCCTTTTTACATCCAACAAATGTAAAGCAACAAAGTAATAGTGCTAGTGTTAGCACACTTGTTAATAATTTTTTCATAATTTCCCCTTTTAAACTTCCAATTATTTGGAATATAATTATATTATACTAGACATTTTATCTAGTGTCAAGACATTTTGTCTAGTTTATTGTAAAATTTTTATAAATGGATATATTATTTTGTGAAAATCTTAAAAATATAAGAAGAGAAAAGGGCTTAAGTCAAAAACAGGTCGCTTTAAAACTCGGCGTTGTTGAAAGTTGCTACGCCAATTGGGAGCAAGGACGAACTGAGCCTAGCATTTCAATGTTAAGAAAGTTGTGCCAAATATTTATAATAAATATTGATGAACTAATAAATTAAAAACAAAAATATTAAAAAATACGGACGTCAAATCCGTATTTTTTGTTTATCTGTTTTTATTAATAAATTCGATTATCTCGTCTTGTGTGCCTAGGCCTACCATTGAGTCTACTGCTTGACCGTTTTTAAACACCATAATTGTTGGGATTGAAAATATGCGGAAATCCCTTGCAACATCTTCTGCATCATCAACGTCCACGTTATAAAACTTAACGTCTGGTAGCAAGGTTTCAATCTCTTCCATAATAGGCTTTAACATACGGCATGGTCCGCACCAAGTAGCAGAAAAATCTACAACACAAAAATCATCATTATTAATATTACTAAAAGTTTCATTATTTAATATTTGCATAATTTACTCCTTTATTACGTTGTTAATCACATGCCATGTGATTGTTGTTGCCATCGCTGTTGGGTAATACGAAATACTACCAACTGGGCTTGATTTGATTGCAAGGCTTGGGGTATAGCATACTTTTAGATGTTTAATGCCTTGCTCCTTACAATATTTTCTAAGTAGCTTTGCAAGTGCGTCGTTTTGGGTTTTAAATATATCCACCACCTCAAAATGAGGATTGTCGGCATATCTATTGCCTGCCCCCATACTACATAATAAATTAAGATTTAAGTCGTTGCACTTTGATATTAAGCACTGTTTTGCTTTGATATCATCAATGCAATCGATAATCATAGTATAACCAGTTAAATCAATATTATTTGTAGTATCAAACTTTTGATTTAAAGCTGTTAGATTAATATCTGGATTAATATCTTTAAGCTGCTCACTTAACACATCAACTTTGTATTTGCCGATGGTTGATCGGTATGCTACAAACTGGCGATTGATATTGCTGTCACTGATGGTATCAAAATCCATAATTGTTAGGTTTTGCACGCCTGCTCGAACCAGCATATGTGCAACTGCACCACCTACTCCGCCAACACCAATTAGTAATATATTTGCATCTTTTATCTTTTGCATCTCTAATGAATTAAGCAAAAGTTCTTGTCTAGTCAAATCCATACTACAACACAAACTTTTTAAAGTCGTGTGACTTAAACTCGCTGGTTAAAGTACTTTCAACAAAAGTTTTGTCAATCACCACTTCGACTAGTGGATTTTCTTGGCTGGCATTAAATGAAATGTCTTCAAGCAATGTTTCAAGAATTGTTTGCAAACGTCTTGCACCAATGTTTTCACGTGTGTCATTTTCAAGTTGAGCAAGTTCGCCAATCTTTTCAACCGCATCGTCTCTAAAGTTTAGTTTAATATTGTCAACGCTTAGCATTTGTTCATATTGATTGATAAGCCCAGTAGGCAATTTTAATATTTTTACAAAGCCATCTTTGTCAAGGCTGTCAAGTTCTACAATAATAGGGAAACGGCCTTGAAGTTCTGGTATCAAATCACTAACACTTGCGATATGGAACGCACCTGCAGCGATAAACAAGATGTGGTCGGTGTGGATTGCACCATACTTTGTGCTAACTACGCAACCCTCTACGATTGGAAGAATGTCACGTTGCACACCTTCACGTGAAACATCTTGTCCATTTGCCTTTTTGGCTGCAATTTTATCAATTTCGTCGATAAATATAATGCCTTCTTGCTCGGCACGATAGATTGCTTCCTTGTTTACATTGTCTTGGTCGATAAGGCGGTCACACTCTTCGTCAATCAAAACTTCCCTTGCACGACTTACTGTCATCTTTTTAGGTTTGCGATTGCCTCCCTTAAACACTCCGCCAACTATTTGACCGATATTGATTTCGCCAACACCGCCTTCCATAATATTAAAAGGCTTGGCTTGTTCATGTACTTCAATTTCGATTGTGTCGTTATCAAACAATCCGCCTTCAAAACTAGCCTCAAACTGGCTACGGAAAGTTTCAGTATCCATGTCTTCTGGTTTTAATTGCTTTTTAAGTGGGTATAATACGTCTTTAATTCTTTTATTTACCAAAAACAATGCCTTTTCACGCACTTTTTCAGCCTGCTCATTTTTTACAATGCGCACACTTGCCTCAACAAGGTCACGTACCATACTTTCAACATCGCGACCAACGTAACCCACTTCGGTATATTTGGTTGCTTCCACCTTTACAAATGGTGCATTTACAAGTTTTGCCAAACGTCTAGCAATTTCAGTTTTACCAACACCAGTAGGGCCTTTTAAGATAATATTTTTAGGCATAATTTCGTCACGAACCTCTTTAGGTAGTTGGCTACGGCGATAGCGATTGCGAAGTGCAATAGACACTGCACGCTTTGCTTTGTATTGACCTACAATGTATTCATCTAATTTGTTAACAATTTCTTTACAAGTCATCATAATTAAATCTCCTCGTATGTGTAATTACTGTTTGTATATACACAGGTTTCGCTAGCAATCTTCATTGCTTCATCAGCCACTTGACGTGCATCCATATCAGTATTGCGTAGTAACGCCTTTGCAGCAGCAAGTGCATAAGGGCTACCGCTACCGATTGAGTAAACATTGCCATCTGGCTCAAGTATTTCACCGCTAGAACTTAGCACTAATAAATTATCTTTATCCGCCACCATCATACTAACATCTTCGTTGCTTCCTCTTGGCATGGTGCGTACATTTTTAGCAAACTCAACAGATGCACGAAGTAAACTACCTGAGAACTTATTTAAACACTTTTCAAATTCCTCACTAAGTAGCACAGCAAAGCCCGCAGCACCAGCAAAACCAACAATAACTTTATTGTTGTAAATTCTGCGAAGTTTGTGTGCTGTAGTTTTGGCAATAATGCTTTGGCCAAGTGTTACTTGACCATCTGCCACCATAACTGTTTTACCGTCCTTTTTTACGGCTAATATTGTTGTCGCTCTATAATCCATAATTGTATCCTTTTATTTTGTTATTTTATCCTTTAACCAAACAAATTTGTCTAGTAAGAATTCTTTATAATCTTCATTGTCTGTATTATTATACTCGTTTAAAATACTTTTTTCAATCCATTCACGCTTTTTATCGGTTATGGTTTCAAATCGTTCTATTACAATCTTACCCTCTTGCTCTGCTTTTAAAAGTTCTTCATAAGCATCGTTTATATATTCACAGCCATCAATTTCAACTTCATCCTGTGTTACATATACATCTTTAATCCCTCTAAGCGGTTTGGCATCCGTCAGATCATTTACGCTATAAATATATCCAGATACACCCTTAAAAGTTTCAAGCATTGCATTTGGATAATATTCTTCAATTCTTACCAAGCCATCATCTGTTATGCCATAACTTGCCCATTTTTCATACTTGTTTAATGACCTATTGTATTTATCTCTTATATGCTTTTCAACCGCATTGCTAAGATAAACCAATATATTTTCACGTTTAGATGAAAAGTACACCAACGACTTACAATGATTTGAAATATGTGGCTTTAAAACCTTTAAACCCTTGACACTACTAGAATGATAATACATACTTTTCTCCTATTAGTTGTCCATTTGTTTTATTCTTTGAATAATCTTTTTATATGCAGGTACCATATAAGGTTCAGTTGATTTAGAAATTAATTCATCAAATGTAAGCCAAGCAATACCGCTATTTTCATCTTCTTTGATATGGGTTGATTGGTTTTCGTCAGCCTCAAACAAGTAAGTTACATTTAAATGAGTGTGAGATGCCACATATTTTCCTCTTTTGATATGGCTACTTACTGGCAAAATCTCTACTGAAATAGGGCCATTGCCTATCAATGTAAACTCTTGTAAAGAACTTTCTTCCCTTAACTCTTTTTGTGCTACATATAGCATATCATCATCGCCGTCAGCATGACCACCAAGCCAACTCCAAGACTTATATAAGTTATGATAAGCGCTTAACACTTTTGTATGCTCTTTATTAATTACAAATGCAGATGATGTTAAATGGCAAAATTGATTGGTCCTATTAAGTATATCGCCAAAGATTTCTTCTGCCTTAATAATTATTGCAATGTCCTCCTTTTCTTGTTCGTTATAAGGAATATATTGTTTTAACATCTCAACAGTTTTACTCATTTGCCAATCTCCTAATTTATCTTACTTATTTCTTCCTTTGACCTTTGGGCATACATTTCGTTGCGCTTTTGTTTATCACGCATCTCGATTGGTGCTAGTATACCAAGGTTTGCATTTATTGGTTGAAAATGCTCGGTGTTGGCATTAATCAAATATTCGTACAATCCACCGATTATTGTGTGATTAGTTAGTTTTAGTAATGGTTTATTTTCTAGCATATTGGCTACATTAATTGCACAATATAGTCCACTGGCAATACTTTCAACATAACCCTCAACTCCACTAAGTTGACCCGCAATAAATATATTATTATTTGCTTTAAGTCTGCTATATACATCACAAACTTTTGGAAAGTTGATAAAGTTATTGCGATGCATTACGCCATAGCGCAAAAACTCGGCATTTTCTAGCCCTGGAATAAGTCTAAACACTCGCTTTTGTTCTGGGAAAGTAAGGTTTGTTTGAAAGCCTACCATGTTGTACATATTAGCCTGTACATTTTCCTTGCGAAGTTGCACAACCGCATAAGGTTTAACGCCTGTACGCTTGTCCATAAGTCCTACTGGTTTAAGTGGACCAAAACGGATAGCGTCTTCACCACGACGTGCCATAACTTCGATAGGCATACAACTTTCAAATACTTTTTTATTTTCAAAGTCCTTAAGTTCTACGCCCTCGGCATTAATTAGTTCGTTATAAAACTTTAAATACTGCTCTTTAGTCATAGGGCAATTTAAGTAATCTGCCCCGCCCTTATCATATCTTCCTTGCATAAACGCAATGTCAGTATTAATGCTATCCGCATCAATAATCGGTGCTGCCGCATCAAAGAAATACAAGAAATCACTTCCAATAGTATTGCTTAACGCCTTGCACATATTGTCGGTACTTAATGGGCCAGTGGCCACTATTGTAATTGCATCTTTTTCAAACTCGCCAACATCTTCGGTATGAAGTGTAATATTAGAATTTGATTTAATTAGTTCGGTTATCTTGCTAGCAAATTGTTCCCTATCCACTGCCAAAGCGCCACCAGATGGTACTTTAACATCATAGGCAACTTTAAGTAATGTGCTACCTAAACTTAGTAATTCTTGCTTAAGTATTCCGCTGGCGCTAGTTGGGTCTTCACTTTTAAATGAATTACTACACACAATTTCGGCATAGTTTGGGTTGTGGTGCGCCGGAGTAAAGCTTTTGCCCTTAATATCATACAAATCAACTTTAAAACCACGATTTGCAAGATATATGGCCGCCTCGCTACCAGCCAATCCGCCACCGATTATATTAATTTTCATTAGTTACATTCCTTATTAGCACAATATATTTTTTCACTCTTAGGTGATATGTGTTTATACATTGGTTGACCACACTTGGTACACTTTTCCTTTAAAGGCATATCCCAGTGTGCAAAGTTACATTTTGGCCAATTAGCACAGCCATAAAATTTGTCGCCCTTTTTGCTACGCTTAACTTGCAACTCACCACCACAAGTTGGACATGGCCCCATTTCTTCAGGGATTGGGTCTTGGTTTAGATTTTGAGTGTTTTTACAACTTGGATAATTGCTACAAGCAATAAACTTACCAAACTTACCTTCGCGATACACCATCATTGCGCCACATTTATCACAAATTACGCCTGTTGGTTGAGCCTCGCCCTTCATACTTTCACTAGTGCGTTCGGCTTCATTTAAGTGTACAATAAAGTCCTTGTAAAATTCATCTACAATGTCTTCCCAGTGTTTACCACTAAACTCTACCTCATCAAGATGTTCCTCCATCTCAGCTGTAAATTTAACATTCATAAGGTTTGCAAAATACTTTTCTAAATATTCAGTTACCTTTTCACCAAGTTCGGTAGGTACAAGGTTTTTGTCTTCCTTAACCACATAATCGCGTGTTAGCAATGTCATAATTGTTGCAGCATACGTTGCAGGACGGCCAATACCTTTATCTTCCATTTCCTTAACTATGCTAGATTCGTTAAATCTAACAGGAGGTTTAGTGAACTTTTGTTCGCTTTTTAGCTCGTTTAGTTTAACCTCTTCACCTTCAGTTAGGTTAGGGATGTTTATTCCGTTTTCCTTTTCTTCTTCATCTTCAGCATGCTTAAATATATGTGTATAACCGTCAAATATCAATGCCTTGCCCGAAGACTTAAATTTATAATCTCCTGCCTTAATTTCAACCATCAAGCTGTCATATTTAGCAGGTGTCATTTGGCTGGCTAAAAATCTATTAAATATCAAGGTGTACAACTTTAACAAGGTATTGTCCATCTTGCCCTTTAGATATTCAGGTGTATATTTTAAGCTAATTGGACGAATTGCTTCGTGGGCATCTTGAACATTTTTCTTAGAGCCATACACATTAAACTTTTCTGGGGCATACTGCTCACCGAAATTATTAATAATATATTCTTTTGCCATATTTTGAGCTTCAGGCGCAACACGCACACTATCGGTACGAATGTATGTTACAAGTGCCACTTTGCCTTCACCTTCAATTTCTACCCCTTCATACAAACTTTGTGCAGATTTAGTACAAGTGCTAAGTGTCATCTTTAACTTTTTAATAGCATCTTGCTGTAAACTACTGGTTATATATGGTGGTGGTGTTTTGCCTTCTACCACACTACGTTTTACGCTTTCTACAACAAACTTGCTGGCTCTAAGTTCTTCTTCAATACTGCGAACTTCTTCCTCACAACCTATTTCAATCTTCTTGTTGTTAACGTGTGTCAACTCACTCTTAAACACCTTATCGTCATCAAACTTTGACAACATTGCGTTTACATTCCAATACTCGGTACTTACAAAGTCACGTATTGCTTTTTCGCGCTCTACAATAAGTTTTAATACTACCGATTGTACACGGCCGGCACTTAATTTGTTACGAATTTTACGTGATAACAATGGTGAAAGTTTGTATCCCATTATTCTATCAAGCACACGACGAGCTTGTTGCGCATTAACCAAGTCCATATTAATTGGCCTAGGGTTTGCAATGCTTGCCTGCACCGCAGTTTTTGAAATTTCATTAAAAGATGTACGAACTAAGTCTTGTTCTTTTAAGCCTAATATGTGCGCCAAATGCCATGCAATTGCTTCTCCTTCACGGTCCGGGTCGGTTGCCAAATAGATGGCTTCAGCATTGCTTGCTTTTTCCTTCAATTCTTTTACAATGGCACGTTTATCAGCCATAATTTCGTATGTTGGCTTATAACCATGCAATATATCTACAGCAAATTTTGATGCTGGTAAATCACGTATATGTCCTTTTGTTGCAAAAACTTCGTAGCCTGCGCCTAGATATTTTTTTATACTTTCACGCTTGTTTGGCGCTTCTATCAATACTAATTTCATTATAACCTCTTATCTTGCAGAAATATATGAGTTTCCAGCCAGTTTTATGATTAATCCGTCCATCTCCATTTCAAACAATTTGGTGTTTAAATCTCTGGTTGACATCTTGGTAAAATCGGCTATTTCTTGGAATGTCTTTTTTTCCGCTAATATATAATTTAATATACAAGTTGTGTCCATGTCAAGTTGTTGCTCTACTTTTTGCGAATTTTCTTTCAAATTTATATGCAATTCAGCAAAAATATCGTCTGGTGACGTTACCAAACATGCTTGACATTGTTTTATTATTTCATTTGTTCCTTCACTTTCGGCTGATGTGATTTTTCCAGGTACAGCAAACACATCTATCCCATAATCTGCCGCATAATTTTTGGTGTATATTGCCCCACTCTTTTTGCCAGCTTCTGTAATCAGTACACCTTGCGACAAACCTGCAATTATGCGATTACGTACTGGGAAATTATATGAAAGTGGTTCTGCATTTGGTGGATATTCAGTCACAACCAAACCATTTTGAACTATTTGCCTATATAGGCCAAAATTGGCAGTTGGATAAATATGATTAAACCCTCCAGCCATAACCGCAATTGTTGGAGTGTTGCATTCAAGTGCAGTAGTATGGGCAATTGCATCAACACCTAGCGCCATACCCGACACAATTGTAAGGCCAGCACGTGCAAATTCCTTACAAAACATTTGCGTTACCACTTTACCATAATCACTAATCTTGCGTGTGCCAACAACCGCAATGGCCCTACTGCTTAGTAAATCTGTATTGCCCTTACAATACAAACAAAGTGGATGCTCGGGTAAATTCATTAGTGTCTTTGGATAATCTTTGCTAAATATAGTAATTGTTTTGATATTATCTTTTTTATAACCCTCGATAATTTGGTCCAAATTTTGGTTTGCACTTTTTTGTAATGCGCTTAATTCTTTTGGCGTTAGTATTGTTGACATTCTTGCCTCAAGCGCCTTAAAGTTGGCGTGCATATCAATATCAACATCAAACATCTTTAGTATTTTTGCCTTTTTATTATATGGCACTTCTATTGCATTATCCAAAAATAATATATTCTTTTCCGAAGTTGTCATCTTTTCCTCTATACATCAAATTTTTTATCCATCGATCTATATTGTATTGCCTCTTGAATATGGCTTGCGTCAATATCAACACAACCATCAAGGTCAGCAATAGTTCGTGCAACTTTTAATATTCTTGTGTATCCACGTGCGCTTAAATTAAGCACTTTAAATGCACGTTCAATTAATTGTATACATTTGTCATCAAGCTTACAATATTCACGTATTTCTTTATCACCCATTTTACTGTTAGAATAAATATTACTGCCCTTATATCTTTCTAGCTGGATTGCACGCGCATTATTTACACGCTTTTTTATCTCGCTTGAAGGTTCTTCCAACTCGCCACTAGTAATCTCATCATAGGTAATTGCCTCAACCTCAATATGAAGGTCAATACGGTCCATTAATGGTCCAGAAATTTTGGTTAAATATTTATGAATTGCCGTTGGCTGGCATTTACATCTTACTGTTGGGCTGCCATAATATCCGCAAGGACAAGGGTTCATACTTCCTACAAGAATAAAATTTGCAGGATATGTAACAGTAATCATATTACGTGCAACAGTTATATGGCCATCTTCCATAGGCTGACGCAAAACGTCCATAGTTTGGCGGTTATATTCTGGCATTTCGTCAAGGAAAAGTACGCCATTGTGCGCAAGTGAAATTTCACCTGGTTTGGCAGTGTGTCCGCCACCTGTTAAAGCTATCATTGTAGTTGTGTGGTGCGGTGTGCGAACAGGTCGTTGTGAAATTATACCTTTATCTGGGTCTAATACCCCACCCACACTGTGGATTTTGGTTACCTCCAAAGCCTCATCAAATGTCATATCAGGTAAAATACCACTAAAGGCTTTTGCCATCATGGTTTTACCTGCACCTGGAGGCCCTATCATCAATATATTATGCCCGCCAGCCGCCGCAATCTCAAGTGCGCGTTTGGCACTAGCCTGACCTTTAACATATTTGAAGTCATATTTATTTTCAAACTCATGTTGCAAATCATAAAAAGACTTGCTTTGAATATTAGTTAATTGTATTTCGCCGGTCACAAAATTAACCAGTTCGGTTAAATTACGTACAGCATACACTTCAACCTCATCAATAAATGAAGCTTCAATTTGATTTTCGTATGGGATAATAAACTTTTTAAAACCACGTTGCTTTGCAGAAATAATCATTGGAAGTATACCATTAACCTTACTAACACTTCCATCAAGCGACAATTCGCCTAAAATAACATAATCCTTAACCTGATTTTGATTGATTGTTGCGTTTGATACAAGTATGCCTGTTGCAATAGGCAAGTCATACAAAGAGCCCACCTTTTTAGTATGTGCTGGCGCAAGATTAACAATTACTTTATTTATTGGATAGTTATAACCACTATTTTTAATAGCAGCACGTACACGTTCTTTACTTTCCTTTACAGCAGTATCTGCAAGCCCTACTACATCATAGCCAGGTATGCCGGCATTGATATCAATCTCTACCTTTACCTCATACCCATCAATGCCCCAAAATCCATAACTTATAATCTTTGCTAACATATTATTCACCTCTAACTATACTATAACACAAATTTAAATAAAACACAATTATTTATTATAAATGTTCTATATGTTTTCCAGTCTTTTATTAAAAAATATCCAGCTTTTTGCTGGATATTTAATTATATCTTTAACATCCTAGATTTAATATATCTAACCCAGGTTGGAATGTTTGTTAATTGCTCTTGCTTGCTGGTTTCACGCATATGCCCAGTATAACAAGTGGTAAAATCTAACTTTAATATATGATTAAGGCTTACGATTAATCGCTTTGGATTGCCTGTTGCCAAATCAGTACGCCCAACAGCACGTGCAAAGCAAGTATCACCGCTAAACAATATATGATTTTCCTTATTTTTAGCCACTTTCTTACCTTCTGGGTATGAAAGTAAAAAGCACATACTATCTTCGCTATGCCCTGGTGTGTAAATCGCCCTAACATCAACACCAGCAATACGCAAAGTTTCCTTGCCCTTTATGTAATGTATATTTTCAGCATCAAAAATAATCTCGTGCACAAAAAACTTGCTTACATTAAGCACTGGGTTGTGTAAAAACTTTTTGCTATGCTCGTTCATATATATTGGGCAACCAAACGCAATTTCATATGCATCAATGTTAGAAATATGGTCAAAATGTGCATGGGTAATCAGTATCGCCTCCACCTTTTTGTCGCCAACAATATCCATAACGTCTTGCAAACTTGCACCTGCATCTATGATAATGCATTTTTTACCAATTGTAACAATGTGTGTGTTTTGTTGCAATTCCGTGTCTGCCCAATTTGTTCTAATTGTATCAACTTTCATAATTTACTCCAATTATAATTATATAATTTGCCATTAATTATAGTCAAGTGATTGTGTTATTTTTTTAGGTAATGCATTAAAGTATTTAAATTAACATCTATTCGTTCAATCAGTTCTTTTCTATGTTGTTTTTCTATTACACGTCTTTCTTTTAATGTAAATTCTTCATAATAATGGCAACTCTTATACGCACTATCTGGAATAACATCATTTTTATACTTACCACAATGACCACAATTAGTTGTTGTATATCCCCCTCTCCCAAATACATAATGCCTTCGAAAATTTTTACACTTAAAACAACCCATTTGATTAAATGGAATTATTTTTCTTACTTTCATAATATTCTCCTTTTGTTTACGTTTTACATTGTATCATAAAAATTATATAATACTCTAAGCAGTACGTGGAAGGACTAATAATTTTTAAAATCAATATTACGTGTATCAACAATAATTAAAATAGCACATAAAAATAGAGAAACCATAAATTGAACGTATAAGTTCAATAAAATTTTAGATACTAAAAAAACTCTATGGTTAAATCCCATAGAGTTTTTGTTTTGTCAAAATTTAAGCGAACTACGATTTTGACATATATTAAGTTAGATATTGCTATCTATAATCAAATCTGTTGTGCAGTTTGATGTTACCTACCTATTTATAACCTAAGCGAACCTCAATTATAAACGTAGACCTAAGTTTATTTTATGCAAAATCTATTAAGATATTGCAACAATTAGTTTTTCTTATCTCTAATAGCAGCTTGAGCAGCAGCAAGACGTGCGATTGGCACACGGAATGGAGAACATGATACATAGTTCAAACCAATCTTGTGGCAGAATTCGATTGATGATGGGTCACCACCGTGTTCACCACAAATACCAAAGTGCAACTTGTCGTTTGCGCCCTTACCAAGACGTACAGCCATATCCATAAGTTTACCAACACCATTAGTGTCAAGACGAGCAAATGGATCGCTTTCGTAAATCTTGTTGCTATAGTATGAAGGCAAGAACTTACCTGCGTCGTCACGGCTAAAGCCAAATGTCATTTGAGTTAAGTCGTTTGTACCGAAGCAGAAGAATTCAGCTTCTTTTGCAATTTCATCAGCAGTTAAGCAAGCACGTGGAATTTCAATCATAGTACCAACTTCGTACTTCAATTCAACACCACTAGCCTTGATAACAGCATCAGCAGTTTCAACAACTAATTTCTTAACAAATGCTAATTCCTTAATTTCTCCAACAAGTGGAATCATAATTTCAGGAACAACCTTCCAATCAGCATGACGCTTTTGAACGTTGATAGCAGCCTTGATTACAGCCTTAGTTTGCATTACAGCAATTTCAGGATAAGTAACGTCAAGACGGCAACCACGGTGTCCCATCATTGGGTTAGCTTCGTGTAAGTCTTGAATATATTGCTTAATTTGAGCAACTGTCTTGCCCTTTGCTTGTGCCAATGCAGCGATATCAGCTTCATCAGTAGGCACAAATTCATGTAGAGGTGGATCCAAGAAACGGATTGTAACTGGATTACCTTGTAATGCTTCCATCAAGCCTTCAAAGTCAGCTTGTTGCATAGGTTCGATTTTAGCAAGAGCTGCTTCACGTTCCTCAACAGAGTCTGAACAAATCATTTCGCGGAAAGCACCAATACGGTCTGGGTCGAAGAACATATGTTCTGTACGGCACAAACCAATACCTTCAGCGCCTAGTTCAACCGCACGTTTAGCATCAGCTGGAGTATCAGCATTGGTACGAACGCCAAGCTTGCGATACTTATCAGCCAATTTCATAATACGGCCAAAGTAACCACTGTTAGGGTCAGCAGGAACAGTCTTGATTAGACCATCATAGATGTTACCAGTAGAACCATCAAGAGAAATAGCATCTCCTTCACGATATGTTTTACCAGCAAGTGTGAAGCACTTGTTTTCTTCATCCATCTTAATATCGCCACAACCAGATACACAGCAAGTACCCATACCACGAGCAACTACGGCAGCGTGAGATGTTTGACCACCACGAACTGTCAAGATACCTTGTGAGTATTTCATACCTTCAATATCTTCTGGGCTAGTTTCAAGACGAACTAGAACAACCTTTTCACCTTTCTTACCATGTTCAACAGCGTCTTCAGCTGTAAACACGATTGTACCAGCAGCAGCACCAGGGCTTGCTGCAATACCCTTACCGATAACGTTGTTTTTGTTAGCAACCTTTAATGCCTCTGCATCAAATTGTGGGTGCAACAACATATCAAGAGTTTTAGCATCGATTTGCATTAAAGCTTCTTCTTCGCTAATCATACCCTCATCAATCAAATCGCAAGCGATACGGATAGCTGCAGCAGCAGTACGCTTACCATTACGAGTTTGAAGCATATACAACTTCTTGTCTTCAATAGTAAATTCCATATCTTGCATATCACGATAGTGGTTTTCAAGAGTTTTACAAATATCTAAGAATTGATTATAGCATTCAGGCATAATTTCAGCCATCTTTGCAATAGGCATTGGAGTACGAACACCAGCAACAACGTCTTCACCTTGTGCATTCATTAGGAATTCGCCCATCAAGCCCTTTTCACCAGTAGCAGGATTACGAGTAAATGCAACACCAGTACCAGATGTTTCGCCCATGTTACCAAAAGCCATCATTTGTACGTTAACCGCTGTACCCCAGCTGTATGGGATATCATGGTCCATACGATAAATGTTAGCACGTGGGTTATCCCAAGAACGGAACACAGCCTTAATAGCTTCAAATAATTGTTCTTTAGGATCGTCTGGGAAGTCTTTACCCAATTGATTCTTGTATTCAGCCTTAAATTGACGAGCAAGTTCTTTTAAGTCATCAGCAGTTAAATCTACGTCAAACTCAACGCCCTTGCGTTCCTTCATTTGGTCGATAAGCTTTTCAAAATATTTCTTACCAACTTCCATAACAACGTCACTGAACATTTGAATAAATCTTCTGTAGCAGTCCCATGCCCAACGTGGGTTACCTGACTTGTTAGATATAACTTCCACAACGTCTTCGTTTAAACCAAGGTTTAAAATTGTGTCCATCATACCAGGCATTGAAGCACGTGCACCTGAACGAACAGATACTAAAAGAGGGTTTTCCTTATCGCCAAACTTCTTACCAGTAATAGCTTCCATCTTTTCGATGTTTGCTAAAATTTCAGCTTGAATGTCTGGGTTGATTTGTCTGCCATCTTCATAGTATTGAGTGCAGGCTTCTGTTGAAATGGTGAAACCTTGAGGAACAGGAAGTCCAATCTTAGTCATTTCTGCCAAGTTAGCACCTTTACCACCAAGAAGTTCTCTCATTGTAGCATTACCTTCACTAAACAAATAAACAAATTTTTTAGTAGCCATAATTTCTCCTTTTTGTAAATCTACTCTTCAAGTATATAATTTTTGACGACATTTTGCAAGTATATTGTGATAATTTTTTGTAAAAATTTAGTTATAGATTTTACCTAAATATCGAAAAAAAATAAGTATTTGCATAACTATGCAAATACTTGTATATTTAACCTTACAAGACATCGTCTATTTTGAATGCTTTAAAAGTATAGTTCAATCTTCTGC
>JAZQYV010000004.1:0-59758 GCA_045633705.1 Candidatus Onthoplasma sp. | reverse complement strand
TAAGAAAGCGTTAAAAAAGGTTGCAAAAGCAGTTAAAAAGGTTTGTAACACAACAGTAGGAGTGGTTGGAGCAGTTGCAACCATTGCAGTTCCAGCAGTAATTGGAGTTGTTTGTGCAGTTGCAGCAGCGCCTGTTGTGGCAACCATTGCAGTAGGTGCAGTTGTTGGTGCAGGAATTGCCGCAGGAACAGCAGCGGCTTCTACATATATTCAAGATGGAGAAGTGGACTGGGAGACCGTAGGAATTTGTGCTGGAGTTGGTGCCGCGGTTGGAGCTATTTCGTCATATGCTGCATATAAAATAACTGCAGCAATTAAATCCATGTTTCCAAAAGCAAATCCTAGTGCAGAGGTGAAGAGCTTTGACACATATAATGGATTTAAAAACGAATATGGAAAAGCATCTGACTATATCGCAGATGGAGAGTGGCATCATATTGTTGAGCAACAAACAGTAGAAAAAGGAATTAACGCTGGAACCAGTGTTTATAATTCACAAAACACAGTTGCAATATCTAAAAATTTACACCATAAAGTTTCTGGGTATTATTCATCACTTTATAAAAATGGTCAGACATTTAGACAATATGTAAATACATTGCCTTATGAACAACAATATACAGAAGGTTTAAGGGTTTTATCTGAATTAGCAAAACAATTTGGAGAAACTGTTGTATGGCTATAAAAGGATTAATTATGAAGAAAACAATAGAAAATACATTACAACAATTTATTGATGATGCAATATTCTTAAGCAATTATTTAAAAGTTGAAAATCTATCGAATCCAGATTATGATGCAAAACTTACAGTAAAAATTGGCAAAAGAATAGAAAAAAATGCTACTTATATTATTCAAAATGATGGAACTGAACAATTTTTAACATTATTAGATCATGTAAATATTGCTGTTGCATCATTTGCTGCAGAATATTTATATCCGTTATATCCATCTAAATGTATAGGAATCATTAAAAGGCGTGCAAAAAGTATTAAAAATCCATTAGACAGAAAGCGTGAAGAAGACTTAATTGATGGCTTAGAGAATGATAAAATTTTCTTTACTGGCCATTTTAAAACTATATATGGCAAAGATGATTATAAAAGTTTATCAAGAGAATAATTTTTACGAACAATAATATGCGAAAGGTCTTGAAGTTTTGAAAATGTTCGCAGAACAATTAGGAGAAACTATCATATGGTTATAAATAAAAAAATTACTATTGTTGAGTTAATTAATATATTTATTGAGAATTCGATATTTTTAAAAGACTATGAAAGTTCGGAAAGAATCTTAAAAAATGAGGAACATAGCTATAACCTATCTAAAAAAGTTTCAAGTAAGATTTCAAATGCGGTTAAATTATTATTATCAAATGAAGAAGGAATAACTGAGTTTGTAAAATTATTAGACAATGAGAATATAGTTGTTTCTGCATCAGCAGCAGAATACCTATATCCGCTATATCCTAAAAGATGTTTAAAAATTTTAAAGAAATATTCTAAATCATTACCAAACAAATTGGATCGTTATAAAATTGATTGCAAAATTGAAGGATTTGAACAAAATCAACAGTTCTTTATTGATTCATTTAAGAAAATATATGGCTGTGAGGATTTAGAAGCACTCAATCGTGAAAATGGTATATGAATAGATAGCTTTTAAATTTAATTATTAAAAACCCTATAATATGGATAGGCGTATTATAGGGTTTTTGTATAAATAGATTTGACACCAATCATAGTGCATGATATAATAAATATATTAACTGCAGTGGCAGTAGGTGCAGGAATTGCCGCAGGAACAGCAGCGGCTTCTACATATATTCAAGATGGAGAAGTGGACTGGGAGACCGTAGGCATATGTGCCGGAGTTGGTGGTGCCGTTGGAGCTTTGGCTTCGGGCGTTGCTTATGGTATAACTAGTGCAATAACAGGTGGTTCTAGCGCAACAATGACTGGAACTGAAAAAGTTTCTAACGGAACAGGTTATAAGTCGTTTGACGCGTTTAAAAAAGCAAATGGTCCGGCTGGAGAAAATCAAGCATGGCACCATATAGTTGAACAGCATTCAGACAATATAGCAAAGTTTGGTGCAGAAAATATCCACAACACAGGAAATCTTGTAAATATTCCTAGTGGATACCAGGGTTCATTACATTCTAAAGTTACAGGATTTTATAATTCATTACAGCCAAACGTGACAAATTCAACATCTATGACCATAAGGCAATGGTTATCTACTCAAAGTTTTGATGCACAATATAAGTTTGGAGTTGATACTTTACTTCAATTTGCTAAAGAATTGGGCATAACAGTTTTATTACCATAATATTTAAAAGGATAAATATGAAAAAAGAACTAAATATAGAAGAATTTATAACAGAGCTTAGAAAATATTATGTGGAAAGTTATAATGCTTTACACATAGAACATGATCATCAAAAAAGTAACAGATTGGTTAAAAAGTATATTGCTTTAGAGCAAAAATTGGTTTTAACTCCTGAAGGAATTAACGCCATGAGTCTATTACTGGATGATGAGGATGATATAGTGAGATATTATAGTGCGAGTGCCCTAATCTCTTTATTTCCAAAAAAGTGTATCAAAATTTTAAAAGATATAGAAAAAAAGGATATATTTGTTTCATATCTAGTAAAATATATTTTGCTGAACTATAAAGATGGTAATAATTATATACAAAACTTTCTCTCAGAGAATAGAAAATAATATTTAAAATACAAAATCATTCAAAAATCCCACAATTCGAGATAGGGCGGGTTGTGGGGTTTTTGTTTTATATGGTTAAAATATGAATTTGGCGTAAAAAACAACGGGCATATAAAATCAATCCCACGCTTTTTATTGGTTATAATGTATTAATAAGCGTCAGTTAAACCAACTAAATAGTCAACGCTTACATCAAAAAACTTTGCAAATATTATTAACTGGTCAGCATTTACTATTGTTTGACCATTTTCCCAACGAGAAATACAAGAATCAGCTATTCCCACTTTTAAACTTAGCTGCTTCATTGATAAATTATTGTCTTTTCTTAACTCTCTTAATCTTTGACCAAATTTATTCATCATATCTAATATATATTTTATATAAAAACATTTAAAAAATGCTTGACACTGCTATATAGGAGTAATATAATAATATTATGTTAATTATATTGGATAATTTCCCTGATTTAATTATAAATCAGGAAGAGATTGATGGTGTATTAAAATGGTCGGGATGTACACATAAAGAATATTGTGAAAGGGTTGGGTTTGATTATGACATATTTGAAAGGATTTATAATAATGACCGGTCTGTAACTATTGAGCAGTTGATAAGTTTTGCAGAATGTTTACATCGGCCACTAAGAGATTTTGTGTGTATTATTTAAAATTTGTGGATAGAAAGGGGAGGGTTAATCTTCCTTTTTTTGTTTGTATTCTTTTATTAGTTCGACCAGTTGCCATATGCCTATGGCGATTAAGAATAGGGCAAACATTATTTTTAAAGCCTTACCATTAATGTGTATGGCAATTAGGGCGCTAATTGTGCTTATAACAGCGCCAACAATTGCTAGAAGGTAGGTCTCCTTAAACTTTACCAGTTTGTTTTTAAAATGTAAAATCAATGCCACTATTGACATTGGAATAAATGATATTAAATTAATCCCTTGGGCCTCAAGTTGGGCAAATCCGGCAAATAGGGTAAGGATTGGTATAAGCAATGTTCCGCCGCCCATACCCATACCACCAGTTAAGCCGCCGATTAGGCCTCCAATAATTTCCCAAATCATAAAACTCCTTATAAGTTATTATTTATGTTAGCAAAACTATGTTTGCTATAGTAAATCGTGTTAAAAGATATTTATACAAGCTATCTAAACAGCATTGTAACCCCGCTAACAAGCACCAATATTATAAAAATAATGCGAACAACCTTATTGTTAAGCTTGTTAAGTAACAATGCTCCACCAGCTCCACCGGCAATGATTGAAAGGATTACAGGCCAGCTAGAGGCAAAGTTAATAGAATTGTGGGTTATATAAATAATTGAACTGGCAATACTTATAGGGAGAATAACAAAAAGGGCGGTAGCCTGGGCTTGTTTTTGGCTAAAACCAAAAAATTTCGTAAGCACGGGCACAACAACCATGCCTCCACCGCCACCAAATAATCCATTGATTACTCCAATAAGCACGCCAAATAGCGCAATATGTAACTTTTTTACCTTTTTCATATATTTATTCTCTACTTTTTGCGCAAAAATATTTGCCAAAATCAAATATTTGTATTATAATAGGGTTGTTTAATAATTTGAAGGCAAATTTTGTGGCTGTGAAATGCGAGCATGGTTACAGTTTGGCTTAAAGGGGATAAATTTTACAAACGCAAGATATTCGCATATACAACAACATTACAGCAAGAGGTTTTAAATGAAATTATTTATTAAATTACGTAACAAACTATTTGTAACTTTAGCATCTTTGGTGCTACTAGTTTTGTCTAGCTTTGGGCTGTTTAATATTAATCAAAGCATTAAGAGTGTAGAAGCTAGCAAAATTAATTTTGATAACGAAACTAATGTAACCATTACAAATGGTTCATTTAGCAGCTTTTCATCATCAGCAAGTTATCCTTATACTGTTAGCAACTTTACTAACACTGGTAATAAAACACCAAGTATGAAAACCGGTGCTATTAATTTAAGTGCTGATACTTATGCTAAGAATTATCAAAAATACGGAATGGGCGAGTATGACAACCCTGGTCCAGAAGGTGAAGATAACTATGCATTAATGATTAATTCAGAACAAACAAGTGATTATGCTTACATCAGTAAGGAATTTACATTGAATGCAAATGGCCATTATTATATTACAATTTCAGCGCTTACAATGGGCGATAACAGTGTTGCATCAGTATTCCTATTACAAGATGGTAAACTATTTAAGGATTGTTTAATTAAAAACATTACATCTAGCGAGTGGACAAACTACACATTCTTTGTTACAACCAACACTTACGAAAGTGTAACATTGCAATTTGGTATGCAAATTGGTACACCTTCAACAGGTGCTAGTGGTTGTGTGTTGTTTGATGAATTGCATTGTGCTCAAATATCATATTCAACACTTCAAAATTGTATGGAAATATATGATGCTGACAGCTATAAATCAGTAGAATTGCGTTCTCCAAATGCATATAAGACATATAAGTTTGATAACACAGTATACGAATATTCTCGTGATGCCAAGGGTGAAATTATATATGATGCAAATGGCAAGCCAATATACACTGCAACAAATGATAATTATTTTGACACAAGTTCAAGTGGTGGCGGAGTAAAAAATGTAAGCATTGAAAATGGAGTTGTTAATATTTCAACTGAAGATACTTATGCAATATACAAAGGTCAGGAAGAAATTTTGCAACCTAATAGCACATATCGCTTTTCAATGTATGTTAAGGCAAATGAAGTTAAATCTGGTTCTGCTTTTGTAAAGCTTGAAGAAATTGTAGACGAAAGTCCAGAATTTGATGACTTTATGGATTCAACATTAAATGCAGCAACTGCAAAATCTTCAAATTTAACTATTACTAGTGTAACCTCAAACAAGTTAACAAATGATTATCAAGAATATGTAATTTACTTAAATACTGGGGCTTTGGCAACATCTAAAGTTCAGTTTAGCTTTGGTGTTGGCACCGAAAGTGCTAAAGCAACAGCTAATGTCAGCTTTAAGGATTATGCTATTGAATATGTGCCTTACAGTGCATTCAGCAGTGCAAGCGCAGGAAGTCAAGTTGGTAAAATTGACATTTCTGAGCGTTTAAGCTTAAACAGTAGCGAGTACTCAAACTATACATTTGATTTAATGCAATCTAACAATTTTGGTGGAGTTCAATACCCAGCAACTCCTAAAAATTGGACAGTTGCGGCAGATGGCGAAGGATATCAATTGTCAGGTGTTGTTAATTTAAGTGCATTTGACAAGGTTATGACTAAATATGCTTCAACAATCAATCCAATGACAACACCAGCAAGTTTAACAGCAAGCTTAAACAACAATGTTTTGATGATATATAATGGTGCAAGTTCAGCACAAAGTTACACATCAACAAGCAAGAGTTTAACTGCTAATAAATATTATAGAATAACCACATTTGTGTACACACAATTGTGGGACGAAGATGCTAGTGGTGTTACAGTATTAGCAAAGTCTGGCGATAACGTTATTGCAAAAGTAGAAGGCGTTAAAACTGAAGGTAATTGGCAACGTGTTGTAATGTTTATCAATACTCCATCAAATAGCGTTGATGTAAGCCTAGAACTTGCTTTAGGCTATGGAAACAACACATCAAGCGGTTATGCGTTCTTTGACAATATTTTGGTTGAAGAATCTGAAACTGCTGGCGCATTTAGCACACGTTTTGATAGCTTTGTAGTAGCTAACAATGGTGAAGCTAACGCTGATTTGACAAATCCAATGCTAACACAAACATCAACACTAGAATACAATGTTCCAGTAATGTTTAAGGGTGAAGCAGTTGGCGAAACAAGTGCTAAAAATGTAGGTATTGTAGACTTAACTCAACCAAATTTGAAAGTTGTTAAAGATATGGATAAATTCCAAAAGCTTGGTGGAGATAATGATAAGGCTTTAGGTATTGAACTAGACGAAGAAGGACAATACAAATATACAAGCATCATTGATTATAAATTTGAAAGTGGAAAATACTACAAGTTCTCATTTGAAGTATTTACTGATGGAATTGGCCAAGAAGAAAAAGAAGAAATGTATGATGGCTCAAAACTTGCACAAGGCGCAAACATTGAGTTTACAGGACTTAAAAATGCTAAATTTAGCTATATTACATCAGATAATGTTTGGACAAATTATGAATATTATATTGGTGTAAATTCTAGCACAACATCAAACTTTGTGTTCAGCATGGGCAGTGAATTTACTGGCTGCTATGGTAGAGCATTTATTGGAAATATCAACCTTGTAGAAGTTGAAAAAGATGAATTTACAAATGTAACAACAAGTGCAACAAGATTAAAAGTTGATACAATTGATGTTGACGATGAAGAAGATATAGAAGAAACAAAAACCTCTAATGGAAATGGCTTTAGTTGGGTATATATCCCTACAATTGCAACATTCCTAGCTATTATAATTGCTGTAGTAGGCATATTTGCACGTAAGAACATTAAGTTTAAAAAGCGTGTTGGCAACAAAAAAGCTGTTTATGACCGTGATATTACAGTATTGCAAAACAAATATCGTAGAATTGCTAGCGACAGACGCGATAAAGAAGTTCGTGAAATGACTAAAGAATGTGAAGAATTAATTGCTATGCGTAATACTCATGAAGAAGAGTACAAGGACGCATTATCACGTTTACGTAGTGTTCGTCTTGCAAATCGTGACGGCTCTAAACATAACGAAATTATTGCAATTGAAAAAGAAGTTAAGCATATTTCTAAACAAGTTGCTCGTTTAGGCGTTCAAGTAAACAACTATGAAAACGAAATTGAGTTTATGCAAACCGAAGCATATTTAATTGACCTTGAAAAACGTATGATGCGCGAGGATAACAGCGAACGCACACAATTACGTAAAGAAGCTGAAATGACAGAAGAACAACGTTTGGCGTTAGTTGCAAAACGTGAAGAAAAACAAGCATTAAAGCAACAAAAAGCTGAATTAAAAGCTGAAAAGTTGGCTAAAAAACAAGCAAAACTTGAAAAAGAACGTGAAATGGTTCAAGCACAACTTGAGCAAGCAAAAGCTTTGGACGAAAGATATTTGCAAGAAAAGGAATTAAAGCGTATTAAGCTTGAAGAGGAAAAGATTGCAAAAGAAAAAGCAAAAGCAGAACGTGAACTTAAAAAGATTCAAGAAGAAAAAGCTAAACAAGAAGCTGAAAAACAAAGATTGGAAGAACAGGGAAAAACTGAAGTTTTTGAAGCTGAAGATAAGCAAGAAGAAGCGGTAGAAATATCAGCCAAAGTTGAACAAGTTGAAAGCAACGAAAAAATCGAAGGTGTAGTGGCTGAATCATCTGAAGAAAAAGCTGAAGAATCTTTAGATATGCAAGAAGGTGAACAGGCTGACAAAGAGTAGACATTATAGATAAAAATATACATTAGATAAAGAGGTAGTTATGTATATAATCACTATAGATGGTCCTGCATCATCAGGAAAGTCAACAGTTGCAAAATTGGTGGCACAAAAATTAAATATTGCACACGTAAACTCGGGAGAGGCATACCGCGCAATAGCATATTATATGTTAAACCGCGGTATTGAGCCTACCGATGTTGAAGCTGTAAATAAGGCACTTGAAAATAATACTTTTGAAATGGTTTGGAATGATAAACAAGTGTTGCTGATTAATGGAGAAGATGTTACTAGCCAGCTGCACACCAATCAAGTTAATGCTGTCGTTTCACAGTACGGGGCAACCAATCCTAATGTTATTTACAAAGCAAGCGAAATGGCTCGTCAAGTTAGCAGGAATATGTCTGTTGTTATGGAAGGACGCAATTTGGGAAGTTTCTGCTTTCCAGACGCTGAATATAAATTCTTTGTAGATTGTGATGCAAAAGAACGTGCAATTAGGCGATATAAGGAAATGCTTGAAAAGGGCGCTGATGTTGATTTTGAAACAATATATCAACAAACTTTAGACCGTGACCATTTGGACAAAACACGTAAAGTTGCTCCACTGGTTGTACCTGAGGGTAGTGTATTAATAGATTCAACACATCAAACGGCCGAACAAGTGGCACAAGTTATTGCCGATATTGTTCTAGATAATGAATAAAAATCCTATAGACAATATAGGATTTTTTTATTATATAGTATAATTTTTAAAGAAATGTATTGACAAATGTTAAAAATATGTTAAAATATTATAAATAATCAAAGCATTTTGGAGGTTTTTATTATGGAATATAGAAGTGCTCAAGAAATTATTGATAGCCAAAAGAGATACGAGGTTAATGAATATACAATCAAATATGATGATGAGGTTAAGGCATTTTTAAAGAATAAGCTGCCTAACTCTGTTCAACCACAATGGCAAATACCAGTTGTGCTTGGCACAGTGGGCTTATTAAGTCTTGCTACAGGTGGTGTTGCAGGCCTTGTTTTGGGTGCAGCATGTGCAGCTGGTGCCGTTGCAGGACCTGTTTTATATAAAGCAATTAAATCTCGTGAACTCCCTAAACATATTAGAAAGGAAATTAAAGCTTCATACAAGTCTGCTAAAGCGAGAAAGGTGGCTACACACGACAATTTGATTGTTGCAGCTATTGAAAACATATATAGCTTTTCAAAAGCGGGTATTGAAGTAAAGAACGAAAATGAACTAAAGTACTATTTAAATGTTTTGTTGAAAGAAGCAAAAGAGCATTCTTTAGCCATCAACAAAGCTAAAAACAACAAATACATTTCAGAAACAAAGAAAGACAACATACTTCGACAACACAACGAACAATTAGAAAAAATAGTAGATGCTGTTAAAATATTGGCATCTTACACACGTGAAGTTAAAACACGCAACGGCATTGAATTTTACAACCCATTTAAAGCAATTGTCCTTGAAGCTTTGTGTGGTGGTTGTTTGCTAGCAAAACACAACAAAGACCAAGATAATATCCGAAATTTAGCATTCTTATCAAACAAAAAAGAGGCAGCCGCAACATTGTATGCAAGCTTGTTTGAAAAGGAAGTGTTAAGGGATATTGATGAACAGCTAGAATCTGTAAAACAAACCGAACGTATGCTAGCTGAAGAACGTAAGAAAGAAATTGAAGCACAACAAGCATTGTTAAAGAAGGCTGGAAATGTGCGTGAAGTAGAAGATAAAAATCAAGCCCTTGCAGCAACAATAGACAAGCAAAACGACATTTTAGCATCACTTAAGCATGCAAGACAAATAGCTGCTTATTTCCCATCAGAGATGAGTAAAGATAAAGCTAAAATTATGGAAACAATTAATAAGCTTTCACAAGCTGTTAAGGATAAAAATGAAGAGCAAATCTCAAATCAAAAAGAATTGCTAGATAAATTGATTGAAGATGCATATGATAAAATTATGCACACTTATTGGACCAAAGGTAACAATGCAAGAAAACAAAGCTTTAACAAATTGATGGAAGCGTATAAACAGCTTGATGGCAGACTTGTATTGGGACAAAAGGCTTTAGCAGAAGAAAAGGCAAGTCATTCTAACACTCGCAAAAAATTGGGCTCATCACTTAAGCGTGAATCTACATATCGTCAAACTGCTGCTGAAAGCATGTGGGACGCAATGTCAGCTGTGCGTTCTGAAAAAGAGCAATTAGATGCTGGCGCAGAAGAAATGATTAAAGTATATGAATCTATTAATTTAGATAGAAAACCAATAACGATTGCGCATTTAAATTTTATTAAGCAATTCCATGACAGTAAAAAGCTTACAGAAGAAGATAGACAACAATACTGGCTATCACTTAGAGTATTAAATAATGGGCTAGCCCAACACAAAAGCGAAGAACTTGCAAATGCTTTAGAACAACTTAAGCAAACAGAAGTTGAACGTGATGAAGCGGCTATGTATGCAATCGAAGGAGCGCATGAAGCAAGGGTTAATGCAATCAAGTTAGAACAAGAACGTGAAAAGCACGCCAAAGCAACAAAACGCGGAATAGCTTTACGTAATAAAGCCAATAAATTAGCAGCTGAAAATGTTGAGTTGAGTCAAAACTTGGAAGAATCTAACGAATACTTAATGAACACAACCCACGAACTAGTAAAGGCTGAAAGAGCAAGAAAGCAAAGTGAAGATGATTTAGAGTATGCTTTAAGCGGCTGGTATGATGCGGATTTAGCTAAGCAAGAGGCTTTTAAAACCATTGATACTCAAGCAAAAGAAATTAAATTTAATATAGATGCAATTGAGGGATTACAAAGTCAATTATATGATGTTAGCATGGCAGAGGAAGTCGCTTATAGAAGTGCTACTACCGCGAGCGAACATTTGGCAATAAGCGAGGCTGAAACAAAAAGAGCAAAAAAACGAGCAAGTACAGCAGAAGGTAAGGTTAAAAAGGTAACTAAAGAATTAGGAGAGGAAAGAATAGCTAGAGTAACTGCAGAATCTAAAGCAGAAACACTTGCTAGTGAACTTTCTGATGCTCAAAGAAGACTAAATGAGGCTGAAGATCATATTGAAACTTTAGTGCAAGGACAAAGTGAAAATATTTATCGTATTATGGACCTAGAAGCTAAAAATAAGGATTTATCTACTGGAAACGAACTTTATCGTTCTACAAGCGAGGCGCTTGCTTGGGACTTTCATAACTTGTCAAAAAAGGTGGAAAGATTAACGGAAGACAACATAGGATTAACCAACGGAATATTTGTTATGAAGAATAGTTTTGAAGAGACTCTTCAAGAAAAAAATGATAAGATCATTTCATTGCAAAGTGATAAAATAATTCAAAACCATAATAGAGATGTAGGAAGAGCTGTGGCAAATCTAAAAAGATTGATGAATAAGGCAGAAGCTCATGCAAGAGTTAGTAAGGAAGCTATACAATCTACAAATAAAGATATTGAAACAGTATTAAGCGCTGTTGCATTGTTAAAGGCTAGAGATTTAAAAGCTATTCCAATGGACGAATTAAAAACTTGTTGTGCTGCATTACAAGCATTGTATCAAGCAAGCCAAAAAGGTTTGGTAAAAGTGGACAAGAAGGAGTTAAGAGAATTGGGAACTCAATTGGGCGCAATTGTTCGTAAAAGAGAAAGTGCAGCTAAAAAAGGCATAACAAAATAACAAAAAAAAGAGCGAAAGCTCTTTTTTTGTTTTCAAACAAATTATAACAAGTTAATGCGAAGTTATTTGGCGCTGATTATTTTATTTGGTTGACATAAATTGGCTTAAAATGATATAATTTTATATATGTATAACTTGGCAATAAATGGATTTACAATATTTGGATTAGAAATTAGATTTTATGGCATTTTGATTGCCATGGCTATGCTAATTGCTATTTTTTTGGTGCAGCATTTGGCAAAAAAACGAAGAATTAATCCTGATGACATAATAGTACTAGCCTTAATAGTAATTCCATTTGCAATACTTGGTGCAAGAACATACTACTGCATATTTAGTGATACAACTTATACATTCAAAACATTTTGGAATATACGAAGTGGTGGCCTTGCTATATATGGTGGGATAATAGGCGGTATAATTGCAATATTGATTTTTTGCGCTTTTAAGCGTGATTTTAAGCTGATTGTAAAACTATTTGATGTTATTGCGCCAGCATTGATATTGGGGCAAGCAATTGGCCGTTGGGGAAATTTCTTCAATCAAGAGGCATATGGGTATTTGGTTACAAACCCTAAATGGCAGTGGTTTCCATTTGCGGTAAAGATTGAAACTTACACGGGTTATGAGTGGCATCTAGCTACATTCTTTTATGAAAGTATGTGGAACTTGATTGGTTTTGCGATATTGATGTTGCTATTTAAAAAGTCTAAACAAACTGGAACTATTGCAGGCATTTATCTAGTGTATTATGGTCTTGGCCGTGTTTGGATTGAAGGATTGCGTACAGATTCGTTATATTGGGGACCACTACGAGTTTCTCAGTGGTTAAGTGCAATGCTTATTGTTATAGGTATATCAATTTTGGTCTATAATTATGTAAAGGCACGAAAGGTGGAAGCGTATGAAAAGAAGAGTTAATGTATTATATATCGCAACTGTGGTGGTTGCAGTAGTATGCTTGATATTAGATTTGATTTTTCAAGACATTGCATTTTCGTTTTTGGGCATATGCTTTTCATTAACAATGCTTGTATACGGATTATGT
This sequence comes from Candidatus Onthoplasma sp., assembly GCA_045633705.1. Taxonomy (GTDB): domain Bacteria; phylum Bacillota; class Clostridia; order Christensenellales; family UBA1242; genus Onthoplasma. The sequence goes on along the minus strand of JAZQYV010000004.1, from coordinate 46,871 downwards.
TTGATTATAAGAGGGTTAAGGTTAAAAATTGATTCCAGCTTGTTTTTAGGAATAATCATATTCTGTTTTGGAATAATCTCCACAATTGCAGATTTTACAAGATATGGGTATTTTGATTTGATGCACTATGTATTGCTTGGGGCTGGTATTGCAAGTTTGGCTACTGGACTATTCTTTAAATCAAAATCGCAGAAAAAATTAACGATATTATTTGTAGGTTTATTTATACTAGTTCATTTATTTAAGTTAAATCTATACAAATGGTGGATAATGTTGATTTCGTGCTTTGGTTGGTTAGTGATATATATAATCGTAAATAATATTTTACAAAATAGGAGTAAATAATGGATAATATAGAAAGCTTAAAAGCTGAAAATTCTAGGTTGCGCTCGTTGATTGAAAGCCAACGTGAGGCAATACGTAAATTAACTGGTGAAGTAAAATCTCATGAGGCTAAAGAGCAAAGCATATCTTCAGCTATAGTTTTTGCTGTAGAACGAAGCAATCAATGGGATAGTAGTATGCATAAGTTGTATGAACTAAACATTCAACGATTAAGATTATTATATGCTCGTATGGATAAGGTTCTTAATGATTTATATAATAAGTATCCAGCATTGAAGAAGGAGCAAAAGCTTAAGGAAATGGTTGATAAATTTAAAAACGAGGCGTACAATAATTCAATCAGCTTTAATCCAGACCAACACACAAGTAGTTCGTTTGAAGACCCAATCAAGAAGCTGTTAAATAATATAATAAATTATATTGACGACAAAAAGGAAGCAGTAACTTTGCCAAGAAACAATGTGGTAAAATCAACCTCAAACATTTTGGCATCAGAGTATTCGTCCGTTCCGTCAGCATCAGGGTTTGACATAAACGAAGCACTTAATCCAACCGAGAACCTGGAAGATATATTAAAATCATTTAATTTAAAACGAAAGAGTAAATAATTAGGATGTTTATGGAAATATTGAAAGGCAAAATATAAATAAAATTTTTAATTAAAAACTTATAAATTAATTACAACACATATTAAAGGATTACTTATGGGACAAAAGAATTACAGAAGGCCAGCAAAAGAAAAATTGCAAATACTGCAATATGCTGAAAAGTATGGAATGCAAAAGGCTTGTGACAAATTTGATATTGTAGAACGAAGTATTTGGAGATATAAAAGCTTGTATGATGGCACATTGGAAAGTTTGGAGAACAAATCAAGCAGACCAAATACCCCACATCCAACTGAACACACTGAAGAAGAAGTTAACAATATAAGAGAAGTTTTGAGTAAAAATCCGTATATATCTCACAAAGAATTATACGAAATATTAAAATCGGAATATGGATACAACAGACATATCGGTGGGCTATATAATTATCTAAGAAGGCATAATATGATACCCGAACCTAAACAGAAAAATGAATACGCAACCATGTTTGATGAAAGATCTGTTAAAAGGCTTAATAATAAGTTTATATACAATAATAAATACAAGCTTCCTCTTTATGTGATTGAGTTGTCGCAATTAGGTATATATATTGCCTCAAATACATCAAACTATCCTTGTAAACTGTCTAGATATTATTCGGTGGCTTTGACATTTAACGATATAAAAGAAGCTCAAAAATTTGTTAAATCAATTAAAAACACATCAAAATTTGAACTAAATATTAAGGAATTGACCAAAGTATAGTTTTAACAATATTAGCTGATGATTGTAAAATAAAAAACACTTTATTTGCTAAAGTGTTTTTTTGTTATATATTATTAAATTATTCAATATCCTTTCTTATAATGGTACATCGCGTCATATAGCTTTTAACTAAAGCCCTAGAGAACAATGTTACACCAATTATTAATGGCAGGCCAAGCAACCCTACTAATGCTAAGTTTGCAACAATATAACTGTCACCAGATATTTCCAAAATAAATGATGTAAATAAAGTTATACATGCATATCCAAGGTATTCAGCCATTGAATATAATGTTAGTGTTTTGGTTAGGCCGTTTTTGGAGGTGCAAGTGTTGATATAGTTTCGCACTGAAATACGATATGCTGAACGGGCAATTTGTTGACCAACTATCATAGTAGTTATAATAACAATTGATAAAATGGCTGATGGATTGATTGAGTAAACAATTGCATTTGTGGTGTAGGCAATTAATAATATTGCCACAAATATAATCAAACTTCGCACGCCCTTTTTAAGTTCGTATTTAAATTCGTATTTATAAGCAAGTGCGCTAATTAATTTTAATGCACAGAATATATAACCAAACAAGTATGCTGGAGTGTGTATATTTTGATAATACATTTTGGCTAGAGAACTAAACACGCTTGTCATACCGTAAAAGCAAAAGCAGAATATAATCATTGACATAACAAATGGTCGTTTTAGCAGGGCTTTGTATGAAGGCTCACGCTTGGTTTTCTTTTCTTCAATAATCTCCATTTTTTCATCATCTTCTTCATCGTGAGGATCTTTAATGAAGAATGATAGTACAACCGCCACAACACAACAAGCAGTAGTTCCAATCATTGGCGCATACGGATTTACAAATTCATATAAATACCCAGCAAGCACCGAAGAACATGCTTCGATTATATTATATATAAACAAGCCTTTGCCTTCCACCTTTGAAAAGTCCTTTTTACGATTTAGTTTTTTAAGTGATAGCGACAATATTTCTATATCCGTTATATTTCTAATTGCCATACCTATGCCATACAATATATTTGCGACAATAAATATAGGCATGCCTGAGCCAAACAGATATATCAGCGAAAATCCAAGCCATGCAATGCCTGCAATTCTTGCTGAAGGGACCCTACCAATTTTCTTGATTAATTTAGTAATTGGTATTTGCAATCCAAAGCCAACCAGCATTAAAACTGCATCCAAAAATATAACTTGAGAATAGCTCAAGCCTTTAATTTCGGTTAAGTATAAAATTGATATTGTCCATAAGAATAGAAAGTCATACGTGAATGCTCGATAGGACGGATACAATTTTACGTTTTTATTTAATTCTTTTTCTGACATTTTAACCCCTTAAATTTTGTCAAATTAGGCGCGAATAGCGCACTTATTTGCGCAAATGCACCACGTTGTGGTGCGAGGAGAGTTGGCAAGGCAACTCTCAATTCGCGCCGTTAATTGGTTTCAATAATTTCGCCACCACCATAGCACATACCATCTTCGGCGTATAATACAGCAAATTGACCAAGCGTTACGGCACGTTGTTTTTCTTTAAACGTAACCAACACATCTCCATTATCCAACACTTTGATATGTGCAGCTTGGTCTGGTTGACGATAGCGACACTTTACAAAGCAATCAAATTCTTTAGATGGGCAGCCGCTAATCCAGTTAAATGATGAAGCAACCAAACTATCTGAAAACATACGGTCACATTCACCACAGTTTACATATAGTATGTTATTTTTAACATCTTTGTCAACAACAAACCAACGGTCATTATCATACCCATCTTTTCCACCAAGATTTAGGCCTCTACGTTGACCTATTGTGTAATACATAACACCATCATGTTCGCCTAAGACATTGCCTTCAAGGTCCATAATTTTGCCCTTTTGCATAGGGATATACTCTTTTAAAAACTTTCTAAAATTGCGCTCTCCAATAAAGCATATGCCTGTAGAGTCCTTTTTCTTTGCGTTTACAAGATTGTGTTCCTCGGCAATGCGCCTAACTTCAGGCTTTTCAATTTCAGCAAGAGGGAACATTGCTTTAGATAATTGCGCTTGTGATAACTGGTTCAAAAAGTATGTTTGGTCTTTGTTTAAGTCATCTGCCTTATACAAATAGCTTATCCCATCGCGCACAACTTTTTTTGCGTAATGGCCGGTTGCAATATAGTCGGCCCCTAGCTGCATAGCTTGGTCTAGAAATGGACCAAATTTGATTTCACGATTGCACAATACATCTGGGTTTGGTGTTCGGCCTTCTTTGTAGGATTTTAAAAAATATTCAAACACGTTATCCCAATATTGTTTGGCATAGTTAACAGTATAGTATGGTATACCAATGGCGTCGGCAACACGCTTTACATCTTGAAAGTCTGTTTCGCTGGTGCATACGCCATGCTCGTCATTTTCTTCCCAGTTAACCATAAACATGCCAATTACATCATGGCCTTGTTGTTTTAAAAGTAGGGCAGTAACAGCAGAGTCAACTCCACCGCTTAATCCCACAACTATTGTAGACATTTATTCTCCTTTTTTATCTTCAACATTTACGTTTTTATTATTATTGTTAGATTGTTCTGTTTTTTTCTCAGTATAATTATGTTTTTTTTCCTTAACTTCACTATATGGCAGCGATACAGGATATTTAAATCGATTAAACAATATTGAAATTGAATCTGCCCACCAAAGGATAAATGTTGCAACCCAGACAATACCGCAGACAAGCACAGCGTTTCCAGCAAAGCCAGTTCTAATCCCTAGTTCGCCAGCAAAATATGCATATACAAACATCATTGCAATACCAACAACCTGAAATAGCCCACGCCATTTTTTGCCAACTGCAAAATAATGTAGTCCAAACCAACCGCCGAATAAACTTTTAAAAAACATAGATGTTTTACTAATATCACTTGGACGGCGTCTGGTATAAAGCACACGCTCTTTTTCTCCCATGCGAAATGCACTTTTAGCTTCACTATTGGTAGCCGTATTAAATTTGTCAAAGTTTAATCCACAATTGCCACATTTTGCAACATTGCTTGGGCACTTGTGATTGCATCTAGGACATCGTTTAAATTCTTTTTGTTTCATAAAACAATTATAGCATATTAATTTTGTTTTGTATACTATTAAATAAATAAAATTTATTTAAATCAGTATTTAATATGTATTACTTCGTTGCGATTGTGAGTAACCGAGATATTTATGTTAGAAATTAATTTTTAAATTAAATATAAATAAGTTTACTAAAATTGAAAATTTTGTTAAAATATAATTAAGGAAAAACAAGATGTTAATTGAAAAAATAAGTTTAAAATCAAGCCGAAATCCAAATATTTTTATAGTCGTTATTGATGGCGAAAAATGTATTTTGCATAGTGAGATTATTGTAAAGTATGGTTTAAGAACTGGCACGGAAATTGACGAACATAAACTAGCGGAAGTTGTGTTTGAAAGTGATGTGATGATTGCAACTAACCTTGCAATGAATTATGTTTCTAGCAAACTAATTACAACCAAACAATTAAAAGACTATTTAAAGGGTAAGGGTTATAAGGCGCAGGTTGTTGCTAAAGTGGTAGATAAGTTTAATGAATATGGTGTGCTAAATGATGAAAATTTTGCAACCAGCTTTGTGTCAATTAAACAACACAGTTTAAGCAAACGTGCGTTAGAGCAAAAGCTAATGCAAAAGGGTGTAAGTAAAGAAATTTCCAAGTCTTGTTTAGAAGAATTTGATGATACAGAAGTTGCAATTAAGACTGCCGAAAAGTTTATGAAAACCAAAGAATATACTGAGGAAAATATAACCAAACTTTTGCGTCATTTATCGTATAAAGGTTTTGATTATGAAACAATAAATAAAGTTGTAGGGTATTTAAAAAATAACAACAATTAAATTAATAAAGATAAAAATATTTTAATAAATAAAAATAATAAAATTAAATAAATATTAAAACATATTATCAACACATCAAATAAATAAAATTTCAACAAAATGCTATTTTTAAGGCAAGGATTAAACATTTTAATAAAATTTAAATTATTTAATTTAAATAAATATTTGTTTAACAAATAAATTAAACAAATTAAAATAATATTAATTAAGCTAAAAATTTTAAATAAAAATATAGAGGTTAATATGATAGGGATTGATATTGAAAATATTGAAAGATTTAAAAATTTAAGCACACATTTAATTGAACGTGTGTATACAAAAAATGAAATTGAATATTGTAAAGCTCATGCTAACTCACATATTCATTTGGCAGGAATGTGGTGTGCCAAGGAAGCGGTGGTAAAAGCATTAAGTGATTCAAGTTTGGCGGTAAGCGAGATTGAAATTTTGCATAAATCTAATGGGGCACCATATATCAACATTAATGAAAAATTGAAACAATACTTTGATAATAAAAATATAAAAAATATTCACATCAGCATTTCGCATACCGATCAAATTGCAACTGCTATTGCTATGATTGAAAAATAAAAATCTATAAATTTTATGGATTTTTTATTTTTAAATATTGACAACTAATAGTTTATATGATAATATAACGTCGAGGAGAGGAATTATGACAAACAAATATCAAGAAGAATTAAGAAATAAGTATCTTAGACACAACTTAAGACAATGTGTTCAATTGGCAAAGAATATGGGAATAAATACATCAAAATATCCTAAGCTGGTGTCAATTGATGAATATTTTACAGAAAGAGAATTAATTCAATTAAAAGCATTATATCTATTTTCAAGACATTATGAAAATATGTCTGGTGCTGAAATTGAAGAATTTATCAAGGCAAATGAAAATAAAATATTACTAACTAAATTTATTTCACTATACCCTGGGATGATTGACGAAATGCGTGACCATGGATTAACTTATGTGTGTTTAGCTTATCGTAATAATCGAGTAATTCAAGTTGAAGCCCAAAAACTTTTAGATCGTGAACAAATGCTTCAAAGATAATTGGAGAAAGGGTATGACCAAAGAACAATTTCAAGACGAGATGCTAAAGTGGGTAAATTTTCATAAAGAGAAGTTGGAGCAGGCTGAAATTAGGCGTGCAACATTACCTGAAGAACTTAGAAGCCAGCGAGAGTCGATTACGTACAATCCATTTTTAGAGTTTGATGGCAAATATTTCAATATTAGAATATTGTCTAATTTGCAAGGTTTAAAAAGTGTGATTGATAACAATCCGGAACTATTACCACACCAAATAAGTTTACTAATTATTGGGAATTCAAAGTTTAAGGTACTAAATCAGATGTTGAATTATAATATGTATTTGGTTAATGAATTAAAAGAAAATATTCATAGCCCAATGGACATGGCTATTGCTTATGCGAGGCATTGTATGCTAGAAGAAAAGTTTAGAAATATGCCAAAACGATAGGAGAGAATTATGACAAATAAAGAGTTTAAAGAAGAGTTGAAAGAAAGGATTAAAAAGGCAGAGTTATCAATTAGATCTGTGCCAATCACACAAAAGAAAGGGATATTAATCATCACAACAAAATTAAATACGGAATATATGAGTATTAAAAATTATGCTAATATTAGAGGGCTTTATGCATTTATTATCAATCATCCAGAATTAAAAACTCAACAAATTGAAACTTTGCTAAAAGCTAATGCAAACACCTTTAAATTTTTAGATCACACTCTGAGAGTTGTTGATGATATGATTAATGATTTACGTGACCATGGTTCATATTATGTTGAATTAAGATATAATAAAGAAATGGAGTATAATAAAAAAGTAAAAAAAATACAAGAGAGTAAAATATAATAAAAAATCTCTAAGGTAATTCTTAGAGATTTTTTGTATTTAATTATTTGCCGTGCGCACCGTACCTAAACTCTTTTCATACGGATTGTAATGTCGTCACCGCCAACTTGTGTGCTTTCTTCGGTGTCGAAAGCGGTAAGGGTGGTAATTTCAGTTGCAAGAAGTTCTGCCTTGATTTTGTCAGAGTAACTACTTAACACTTCAGTTAAATCTTCACTACTGGTTGCAAAGTCAACAACTATGCGGTCAGCCACATCAAAGTTTGCATTTTTACGCATTACTTGGCAAGTACGTATTAATTCACGTGACAAGCCTTCAAGCATTAAGTTTTTGTCAATAGTTATATCAAGCACAACGGTTATGCCATCAACGTTGGCAATTACATAATCTTGTTTTGCCTTAGTTTGAGGTATAAATAGGTCGCTATCAAGTTCGTAACCACAGATATTAACCTTGCCAGCATGGAAGCCAGTTACATAGCCTTGCATTGTAGCGTCATCACAATTTGATAATTCATTTTTAACCTTTTGCACATCGCCCTTAAGCACAGCGCCAGCCTTACGAAGGTCAATCATTAAATATTCATCATTAAATCTTGTTTGGTCACGTTCTACCACAATGTTTTTGATGTTTAATTCATCTTTTAGTATTGTTTCGTACAAATCAACTGCATTTTGTAAGCTAACGTCACCACAAATAAACAATGTTTTAAGTGGTTGCTTAACTTTGATTTGTTTTTCGTTACGCAAACGTCCTGCAAGCGCAATTACATCACGCATTAAGTCAGTTTGTGCAATCAAATTATTGTCTTGAACTTCAACAAGATTTGCACCAAAGGTTGATAGCATTACGCTTTCTTCAGCATTTTTATCAATTTCACGCACTAGATTTTGCCACAAGTATTCGCTTAAGAATGGAGTGATAGGGGCAAGCACGATAGCGGTGTGCTTAATTGCATAACTTAATACGTAGTATGCATTTAATTTGTCTGTTCCATTTTCGCCTTTCCAGAATCTACGGCGATTGATACGAATGTACCAGTTAGATACCTCGTCAATAAATTTTTCAAATTCTTGAGTTACACCACCAAAGTTGGTTTCATCATACGCTTTGTCACAAATCTCAACAAATTTATTAGTACGAATTATTAACCATTTATCGCTAACATTTAAAGTATTTAAATCTAATTTATAATCTGTCAAATCAGGGTTATCAATATTAGCATAAGTTCCAAAGAATAGGTAACTGTTCCATAAATTTAATATTTTACGGCGAACTTCATCAATAGTTTCATAACCAAATTTAACGTCATTAATTAAAGGAGTGTTTACATAATTATATCTTACAAGGTCTGCACCGATATCGGTGTAAACTGTATCAAGTGGAATGTTGTTAGGGCTTGATTTAGACAATTTTTTGCCATCTTGGGCTAGTAGCATAGGGGTTCCCATAGCCTTTTTAAATGGAGCTTTGCCTGTTAATACTACACTCATAAGCAGCATACTGTAGAACCACAAGCGAACTTGTTCTTTACCTTCAACAACTGCATTTGCAGGGAAATTCTTAGCCCAGAAATCTTTGTCTTCAAAGTACTTTTTAGTACTAAATGGAACAATACCAGCATCAAGCCAGCAGTCGCCAACGTGTTTGATACGTTTAACAGCTTTACCACAGCATGGGCATTTAATTTCCACTTCATCAATATATGGGCGATGTAAGTGAGGTAGGGCGTCAACCTTGCTAGGCTCAACAGCCAAAGCCTTTAATTCTTCTTTGCTTCCAACAACGGTAACCTTGCCACAATCACAAGGGTAAATTGGAAGAGGTAAACCATAATATCTAGGACGTGAGATTGACCAGTCGCCCATATTTGTTAACCAGTCTTTCATACGCTTGCCCAAAAATTCTGGTGTCCATTCGATTGTGTCAGCCTGTTCGATAAGTTGTGGACGGATTTCATCAACCTTAATTACCCATTCGCTAATTAGGCGGAACAATAATGGGTTTTTACATCTCCAACAATGTGGGTAACGGTGAGTGTAAGTGTGATGATAATATAATTTGTTACGTTTAGCAAGTTCTTCAAATATCAAATCACGAGTTTCATCACAATTTGCATTTAAACCGGTTAAGAAACCAAAACCATCATAGAATATACCAGCCTCATCAATAGGCATAACTTGCTCTAAACCAAGGGTTAAACCTAAATCATAGTCTTCAGCACCACAACCAGGGGCGATATGCACTGCACCACAACCCTCAGTTGCGTCAACAGCGTCCCATGCAACAATCTTGTGTGTAAATTGTTGTTTTGGCAATTCTTCAAAACAAGTTTGGTAAGTATAACCTACAAGTTCGCTACCCTTAACGGTTTTAATTACACGTACAATATCGGCCTTTAACACTTTTAATGCACTTTCGCAAAGTACGATAGGGGAACTATCACTCTTAACTTCACAAAAAGCATAATCAAGTTCAGGATTAACTGCAATTGCAACGTTGCTTGATAATGTCCATGGGGTGGTAGTCCAAACCAACATTTTAGCATCAATCTCGTTGATAGGAAGTTTAAAGAACACTGCTTGACAAGTATCGTCTTTATATGCGTCAGCGTCACTCATTTCGTGTTCACTTAAACTTGTGCCACAACGAGTACACCATGGCATAGGGCGATATTTTTGACCAATCATATTCTTTTTGTCACATTCTTTTAGGAAGTGCCAAATTGATGTGATGTTGTTGTCAGTGTTGGTATAATAACTATCGTCCCAATTCATCCATTGACCAAGGCGAATAGAACTTTCAGTAATCAACTTTGAATATTTGTCAACACGCTTCATACACTTATCAACAAACTTGTCTATGCCAAATTCTTCAATTTCTTTTTTGCTATTGATGCCAAGCTCCTTTTCAACACCAACTTCAACAGGCAAACCATGTGCGTCAAATCCGTTTTGATAGTGTTGGTCATAACCCTTTAGGGCACGATATTTTAAGGTTGCGTCCTTAAATGTACGGCCAAAAGCGTGGTGCAAGCCCATATTGTAGTTGGCGGTGATAGGGCCATCAAGTAGGGTATAATACTTGCCTGTGTGCTTATTTTTTTGTTTTAACTTTTCGAAGATTTGGTTATCAGCCCAAAATTTTAAAACCTCTTCTTCATTTTTAGGGAAATTAGGTATCCCTTGTTCTTTTCTCATAACTTACTCCTTTAATAAAAAAACTACCATATACGCTATATGGTAGTGCCTTGCAAACATTAACATATAGCGTAAGTTGCCTATGCAATAATGTTAATAATTATAATGTTTGCATTGATAGTTTTCATAAGATGCTTATATTTTAACACAATCTTACATTAGTGTCAATAAAATTTAATTAATTTATAAAAATAAGTGGTATAACCACATCAAATATTTAAGTTTTAAAAAAATAAGCACTTATAATTCAAGTGCCTATCTATTTAATAAATTTTGTTTTAGTTTTGTTTCAACTGATTTAATCTTTAAGCCAGTTGTTGTTTCTTCAATGCTGAATAGTAGAGGCTTTTTAAGGCCATCGCTAGCCAAAATATTTATTTTTCCATTAACCACAATATCGCGACGAATGCAAGACAAGTCTTCAGTATATTTATCTAAAGTTTTGTCAGTTGCATCTTCGTTGCAAAAATTACGTATAATCAACTTGCCGTTTTTTATTGCCAATATAATTGTGTCGTCACAATTAGGACTGGTTACAATCAAGGTTTCAAACTCTACAAGTTCTTCTAAATTTTGTTTTGCAATTTCGGTGTGAGTGCTATTTTCAACGATGGAGCCATCACTTAAAGATTGAGCATCTTGTACCATCTTTTGAATATAGGTTTGGTGCTCATTAGACAGCTGGTTAACACTTTTTCTAATTTCATTTTTGGTGTCAACTAGGTTTTTGGTTATAGATGCAAGCATTTTTTTAGTGTGAGCATTTAAATGAGGGGTGTTTGCTTGTCGTAAGTTATAAATGGCAACCTCAAGTGCTGATATTTGATGTTCTAAATTAGTTAATGGGGTAAATTCTTTTTTATCCATAATTTCCTCCTATACACTAAATTCATCTTCCATTAGGAATGGTCTACCTTCTACAATTTCAAAGTTTTGTTCTACATCTTTGATAGAACCTTTCATATCTTCAATGGTGCTAGTACAATCAGTTTCAAGCATGTCGATTACATTTAATGTGTCGCCGCACTCTTCAATACATATAGGGGCGATGGCTTCTTTATCGGATTTGGCACGCAAATAAATTTCATCTTCAAATTCAACAATGCGTATCTTTTTAGTATTTTCAACTGAATAGCCTTTATTAAAGGCAACGCGTTCTGCAGGCATATCTTCATAAAGTATAAAATTTAAAGCATCGTTGTAAATTTGAGCAGAAATAACATCTTTTGCATTTTCACCTTTTATAACAACGAAGTCGTTATTGCAAACTATTATAATCTTATCTTTTTCCATAAATTTTCTCCATAAACTATATGTGTTGTTAATATACCACAATTTTAAGTTAATTGCAATAGGCTTTTTAAAATTTGCAATAAAAAAAGCACTTAATGTAAGTGCCTTTTAGATTGTATTGTGTGGAGATGAATTTTGGTTTTGCTCTTTTATTAAATCAGCTCTTAACGCTAGCAAATGATGTTGTACATCCCAAAGCTTGGTAAGATTGCGCGATATAGTTTGCTGGCCATTTGTAGAAAGATAATTGCCATTAGATAGATAATTGAGTATGTCAATAGTGTCATCAATCTGTTTTATGTCAAAATCCAACTTTTTAATAGTTTCCGTAACATTCATAATATTCTCCAATTATATATATGCAAAAACAATAAAGAGCATTACAAGATTAATAAAAAAATCACCACAATTATGGTGATTTGTGTTGTTATAGCTCCCAATCGATTGGTGTTACACCATTTTCTACTAGGAACGAATTGCATTTGCTAAAATGTTTACATCCAAAGAAACCGTTATATGCACTTAGTGGGCTAGGGTGGGCGCTGGTAAGGATTAGGTGGTTAGGGTTGTTTAATATTTCAGCAAACCCTTTGGCATGTCCGCCCCAAAGCATAAATACAATAGGTTGATTAAGTTGGTTAACTATCTTTACAATCTCTTTAGTAATAGTTTGCCAACCGCATTTAGAATGAGATGTTGGTTGACCTTGCACAACTGTAAGTGAAGTGTTAAGTAGTAGCACACCTTGCTTTGCCCAACTGTCTAGCTGGGTTTTGCCACTCATAACTATACCTAGATCGCTACTGATTTCCTTAAAAATATTGGTAAGTGATGGTTGAGGTGTGCCGTTTGCGCAACTAAATGCTAGCCCATCTGCTTGCCCGTAAGTGTGATAAGGGTCTTGACCTATAATTACAACTTTAATTTTGTCGATAGGCACATAATTAAGACTGTTAAAAATCTTTTCCTTTGGTGGAAAAACAGTTTTGCTTGCATACTCTCGATTAATAAACGCAAACAACTGCTTTTTAAACTCAACATCTATGTTTTGAGCCAACTTTTCAGCCCAAACTTTATCTAATACGTAACTCATAATTTAATGATAGCATATAAAAATTGGTTTGTAAAGTAAAATTAATCTCGCTAATCGACATTATTTTTTTTCCTTTTTAACATGTTTTTTAGCATATTAAATGGGGCTTTGTAAATGTTAAACATTTGGAGCAATAGTAGTGTTAACACAACACTTAGCCCACCACCAACAATGCCTGCAAAAAATGCTGGAATAAAGTGATATAATATGTTTGATACAAAGTGGCCAATAAGCGAGGTTGGTACGATTATAATTGCGTATCTAAACAGGTTGGTTAAGGTTTTGTATGTAAGGCTTGGAATATCCTTTTTTATAGTGCGAAAATTGAGTATTGCGGTTATTCCCATTGATAGGAAGAATGCTACAATTACCGAGTTAATGCCAATGGCTGGTGTTAGCACAAATAGGCATATAAACAGCACAGCCGAGCCTATAAGGTAGTTTACAAATGATTTGGTTTCAAGGCTTAATGCATTTAGTATGCTGCTGGTAATATTTGATATTACAATAGGCAAAATGCATACGGCTGAAAGTTGCAAATATATGCCTGCTTGAAGGTTATTAAACAGCACAACACCAATGAGGTCTCCCACTGACAAAAATAGTGGAATAATTAGCATTGATAAAAATAGTGAAGCATTAAGTGAGCTATCGATACTTGTGCCAATTTCGTCGTACTTATTGCTTACTTTTAGAGTGGAAATTTTTGGCACCAGTACCATACTTAACGAGCCTACAACTGATAGCGGAACAAATAATAGTGGGAAGGTCATACCCATAAGTATTCCATACTGACTAATGGCTTGGCTGGAGGTGTAACCAATACTTACCAACAGCATTGGTATTAGGGTTGCGGTTAAGGGTTGGATGAAGCTAGAGGCAATACGTACGCCGGTGATCGGTGAAGAACTTTTAATTAGTGGTAAATATTGACCTTTTTTAAACTTTAATCGGCCGCCATCAATAAAGTATATAACGGCAACCAATGTGGCAGATATTAAGCAAGTGATTGAAAATGCCTTTGCAGTAAGCCTAGTGGCAGCAAACATATCAGTTATGGAGTAAAGCATTATAAAGGTTAGGATTAGCCTAACCACTTGTTCAACTAGCTCGGTAAAGCTCACCCAAAAGAACGAGTTTTTGCCCCATAAAGCTCCACGAAATATGGCATAAACTGCGCTAAATATAATTGCTGGGCACATAAGTAGCATTAATTCTACTACAAGTGTGTTGCCAATTATCTCGGTAAACACATTTTGAAACAAGGCTATAGCAAGTGTTGAAACAAGGCTTATAATCAATGCCAGTATGGTGGCGGAGGTTACAGTTATATTTTTTTTGTCAAACTCTTTGGTGTGGTTGTAGGTTGCGCACATTTTGGCAGTAACTAAAGGCAGTCCACTGGCAACCAATGTCATGAATATGCCCATAACAGATGCGGCTATTTGGTACACACCTAAGCCTTCTGCGCCTAGTTTGCGAGATAGGAATATGCGAAAAATAAACCCAAAAAATCGGGTAATTACTGAAAATATTGTTATCATTGATACGGTTTTAAATACTGACTTTACTTCATTCATAAACTTCCTTTAAAGTTGGGCGCAAATCAACTTTGCTTTGGCAAAATTGTAAGGGCGTTGCCCTTTAGCGCACATTAAGTGCGCGGTTTGCGCCGGAGTATAATGTTGTTATTTATGTATATAATCGAGTGTTCAAATTTATACAAATTTCATATAAAAAAGTATGGAAATTAAAGAGTGTATTGGTACAAAGTTTGATTATTATCAACTAAAAGTGGGAGAGGATTTAATTGCTATTAGCAACAAATTTAATATATCGCCCAACAAAATAATTAGAAATAATCCTAATGTTGATTTTTACGAGGGGGAAGTGGTTAAGCTTATATACGAAAGCAATAAAACGCATATTGTAACACCAACCGAAAATTTGGCAAGTATTGCTCAAAAATATAACACATCTATTGAGACGTTGATAAAAATAAATAACTTAAACTCAACACGATTGTTTATAGGGCAACAATTAATTATAAATGAATGATTTTTTGGTTTTAATTTATACCTAAAAAATATAACACTATGCTAAAAAATAGGTGTAAAATTTGTTTGCGATTATTACTAATTTATGTTATACTAAGTTAAGTAATAAACATTTAGGGAGATATTAATGAGAAAAACGTCAAATGCAAATAGATTTATTGCAGCATATAATGCTATTGATAGTTCGCTACGCACAATATATAATTTAAAGCGCAGTTTAAATTTTAGTGAGGTGGTGCGCAAAACTGTTTTGCTTAACTCGGTAGTGCGTAAATACGAAGATGACCTTATCGATTATGGCCGTTTGCGTAATGCTATTGTGCACAAGGGGAATAGTAATTTTGTTATTGCCGAGCCACACGAAGATGTGGTTGAAAAGATGGAAAGTATTGCTAGGCTAATTGCAACTCCACCACTAGCTTATGACAAAATTAGCACTCACGAAGTTTTGTGTGTTAATGGTGATGACTGGGTGTCTGTGGCAATTAAGTTGATGGCTCGCAGTGATTATAGCAATCTGCCTGTTTACACCAACAACAAATTGATAGGTGTGCTTAACGGTCAGCGCTTGATGGATATTATGGGCAGACATCTACTTAAGGGTGAAAATGTTCAAAAGTTTATTGACAAAACAACAGTGAGTGATGTTATTGAGGAGTTGGGCAATGTTCATTACTATAACGTTGTAGACGAAAAGATTACTATCGAGCAAGTTATGAATTTGTTTGAAACCAACAACAAGCTTTTGGTTGTATTAATCACTCGTGGAGGAACAGATGAATATCCTCCACTAGGCATTATCACAAAAGACGATGTGATAAAAATGCAAAAGGTGTTAGATGTTTATTAGGCGGTGTGACCGCCATCAAATAAGTTAACAAACAGATTTAGCATGTTTATTTGCGTTTGTTTTTAACTTAATGTTTGGTATAATTTTTGCAAAAAGTATTGCAAAAAAAATTAAATGTTGTATAATAGACGCAACTTAAAGTTGCTTAATGAACAACTAATAGTGAAGAATGAAAAATTTGTAAATAAAATTATAAATTTTATAAGTTTAAACATTGAAATGGAGAAATATGAAAGTAGCAAAAGATTGGCACGATTATATTGTGTTAGATACAGGCAATGGCGAGAAATTGGAGCGTTGGGGCAAGTATACCTTGCTTAGACCAGACCCTCAAATTATTTGGAATGTAAATAAAAATTTGGCCAAAAACAAGGTTGATGCGCATTACCATCGCACTGAAAGTAAGTCTGGAGACTGGGAGATATTTACCCGCCTTCCAGAACACTGGATTGTTAATTGGCGTGAATTTAAGTTTAGGGTTCAGCCCATGAACTTTAAGCATACAGGGCTTTTCCCAGAACAGGCTGTAAACTGGGACATGCTTATTGATGTAATTAAAAATGCAAATAGGCCAGTAAGTGTGCTTAATTTGTTTGCCTACACAGGGGCAGCAAGCATTGTATGTGCCAAGGCTGGGGCAAGTGTTACACACGTTGATGCTGCAAAAAGTATGATTGATATATCTAAAGAAAATGCAAAACTAAATGGTATTGATAATATACGTTATATTAATGAAGATTGCCAAAAGTTTGTAGAGCGCGAAATTAGACGTGGCAAAAAGTACGATATTGTGCTAATGGACCCACCAAGCTTTGGTCGTGGACCTAAGGGCGAAACATGGAAGATTGAAGACGATATATTCAATTTTGTAAAGCTGGTTAAAGATGTGGTGGCGGATAATGCTCTGATGGTGCTAATTAATAGTTACACTACAGGCCTTCAACCAACCGTTATGGCAAATATACTTAATTGTGTATTTCCTAATGGCAAGGTTGATGCTTACGAGATAGGTTTGCCAACTGAACAAAAGGGTATAGTGCTACCTTGCGGGTGCACAGCGGTTACTCGTTTGCACGAGTAGTGAAGAATGAAAAATTGCGGACGCTTTTGCATTATAAAATAAAGATAGCATAAGGGGAATTTAATTAAACAAGGACAAAGATTATGTATGTAGAAATTTTAACAGACGAGGATATTTGCAACATTGTTACTAAACTAACAGAGGAAGAGTGGGGATGTAACGTTACAATTAATGGATTTGATATTTCTAGGTCAAAAGAGTTGACATTTGAGGCCTATGCTGTATGTAAATATGAATTCAGTGCACATGTAAAAAGTGCACATGTAAAACATATAACTGCTAAATTAGAAGATTTTTCATGCAGTGTGAAATATTACAATACACAATGGGTATTTAAAAAGAATTATGCTGAAATGTTGGTTGCTATTATAGATGAACGAGGAAGTGAAATGGAGCTTTACCGTGAAGATTATATGCATGACTATAATAGAGATTTAAAGCGTAAGCGCGAAGTTAAAATTAAGGAAGCTAAACGACATTTGCAAGAAGCTGAACAAGAGTATGAGGAAAATATAATAAAATAAAGGGAAGCTTATGGATTTTACACCAGATATAGTATATGAAGACAATCATTTGTTGGTAATTATCAAGCCACATAATATTGGTGTGCAAGAAGATGAAAGCAAAGATGATGACTTGTTAAATTTGTTAAAGAATTATATAAAGGTTAGGGACAACAAACCTGGAAACGTGTTTTTGGGCTTGGTGCATAGGCTGGATAGGCCAACTGGCGGTGTTATGGTATTTGCAAAAACCAGCAAATGTGCTGCCCGCCTTACCGAACAGCTTAAAAATAAAGAGATGAAAAAGGCGTATTTGTGCGTAGTGTTGGGCAAGCCAAATCAAGATAAGGCCCGCCTTAACTGCTATCTTGTAAAGGATAGTAAAACCAACATTGTAAACCTTGCAACCAAGAGTGATTATGGCGCAAAAGAAGCGATTTTAGACTATGAAGTTTTGGATACTAAATCCAATCTAAGTTTGGTCAAAGTTAACCTTTTAACAGGGCGCAGTCATCAAATAAGGGTGCAAATGAGCAAGCAAAATAATACACCAATATTTGGCGATTTTAAGTATGGAGATAAGGCGCATGGTGGCAATTTGGCGCTATGGGCCTACGAATTAAAATTTAAACACCCAACCACTCAAAAGCCTATGATATTTAAGGTTTTGCCAGACACGGAAAAACCAGTTTGGAAAGTGTTTGAAAGCTCAATTTCAAAGATTGTATAGTATAAAGTTACTTATGTAAATTGGGTAAAATTGGGTAAAAAGTTTAAAATAAAAATTTGTATAAAAATTTTTGAAAAACCTATTGACTATAACAAAAAAATATGCTAGTGTAACAACGATAAAAGGAAAAACAGTATGGAAAAATTAGTAGTAATTGAATTAGGGGCAAGTGAAATAACATTTAGTAAGTTAAGCTTTACACCAAATGGCTACTTTTCACTAGAACAACAAATCAAGGAACCGGTTCGCCTAACCCAAGATTTGGAAAGAGATGGCTATATCAAAGCGGCTAGAATTGAAGAAACTATTTCAATTTTCAAGATTTTTAGAAAGATTATGGATAGTGAGCAAATTACAAATTATTTGTGTTATGCTGACCCGATTTTATCAACAGCACGCAACCAAATTGCATTTTTAGATGAAATTTACAAAACGATTTCTTTGCACTTTAGGGTGCTAACTGAAGAGGAACAGGTAGATGCATTGCATTTGGCAAGCTTACATTCATTGCCTATTGTAAGGGGCTTAATTTGCCAAATTGGAGATGATAGTGTGCAGCTAATTAACTACAATCGCCGTGCGGTTGTAAATCAATGTAACTTACCTTTTGGGGCATTAAGCTTGGCTGAAAAGTTTAGCGATATAACAAATATTTCTGATAAAATGGACAAGATGGTTGATTTTGTTACCAGCTACATCCGTAAAGAAAAATGGTTGTTTGGACTTGATGAAGATGTTGAGTATATTGGCTTGGGCAAGGTTTTTGAGGCAACAGGTGTATTGTGCCGTAAATCTACACATTATCCAGTTGATATTGCTCATAATTATGAAATTACTGACACAAACTTTAAGTCAATATATAGTTTGATAAAAACTTTAGATATTGACAAGGCTAAAAAGCTTAAGGGTATATCAACACTACGTGCCGATGTACTAGCTAGTGGTATAGCAATTATCAAAGCGTTGTACAATAATGTGATTAAAACAAATATTAAGGTGTCAACTTGTGGTGAGATGTATGGCTTGGTGGCTCGTACGATTTTGGCGCAAGCTGAAAAGCCAATGGTGGATATTTTGGGTTATAGTTTAAGTGCTATTAACGAATTTTATCCAAGCGGTCAAAATATGAACAATATTTATGATTTAGCAATTATTTTGTACAAGCAATTAAAGGTTTTGCACAGGCTTAATCGTAATTATGTTAAGACTTTACGTATTGCTGCAAGTATGTGTTTAAGTGGAAAGCGAATTTCATATGAAAACTACGAAAAAAATGGTTTTAATATAATTTTAGGTTCTAAAATTTATGGTGTAACTCATCGTGAAATTGTTATGGCTGGGTTTGTGGTTGCAAATCAGGACCCTGATAACTTTAGTTTAAGCGATTGGGTTAAGTACAAAGATATTTTAGATGAAGAAGATGCGGGTGCAGTTAAAAAGCTTGGTATTTTGATTAAACTTGCAACATTATTAAATATTACAGGTGCAAGTGTTGTAAAGGATATTTCTTGCGACATTTTGGGAGATACTGTTATATTAAAAACAACGGTTGAAAAGGAAGCAAAACTTGAGATTAGTCAAGCAATGACTTTGGCAACAGATTTTAGAAAAATATTTGGTAAGAATTTGCAAATACTTTAATACAATGGCGGTACGCACGCTTTGCATTTGGCAAAGCGCGGAGGGCTAACAAGCCCTTGTACGCAAGGTGCGTACGCGTACCGCTTGTTTGCTTTTAAAACGAGGGGGGATAAAATTTTATGAGCAAAATCGAATTAGCAATCAAATTTGGTAGTGATGAAATTATTGTTTATCGCAAAGGATTGGGCATCGTTAGCCGTACACCAAGTTATGTTGCAACTTTTAAAAACAAGTCTAGGATTTGTGAATATGGTGATGAGGCTAGGCGTTTGTGTCATTTAAGGCCCAATCAATATGATTTACATCAGCCAATTCAGGGCATAAATATAATTAGCGTGCCGTACACTCAAAAGATGCTTAAACATATTATTGATACATCAGTTTATGAAAATGGTGTAATAAATGCTATTGTGGCGGTACCATGCGCTTTGACGGAAAAGAAATTGTTGGAATTAAAAATGATCTTGCAAAAAGCGGGTGTTGGTAAAATAACATTTGTTCAAAACGCCGTATGTGTGCGAAGCAACTTAACTGGCGTAGATGAAACCGCTGAAGTAATGATTGTTGATATGGGTAAGTTTTTGGTGGATATGTCAGTGCTTACAAAATACAGTTTTATTAAGGGTAGAAATTATCTTGTTGGCGGGGCTGAAATGGATGAGGCTTTGGCAACATATGTTGAAGATAATTACAATGTAAAAATAACAACCGAACAAGCCCAAACAATTAAAGATGATATTGCATCAATGCATGCCAACGATATGTATACATGCACTTTTGAGGGTGTTGATAACCAAGATGAATATAAAACAATCACTATGCGTGCCAACGAGGCTCGCGTGGCAATAATTGGTGTGTATGATAAAATGTTTGACCTAATTGAAGAGTTTTTAGATGAATTATCTAGCGAAACTTTTGCTGAGGTTCGTAAACATGGTATTGTGTTTACAGGTGGGGTTAGTAGTGTGCCGGGATTAGTGGAATATGCATCAAAACGTCTTAATGTGCCAACCTTTGTTGTTGATAATCCTAAAGATGCAGTAATATTAGGCGCTGGCAAATTATTATCATTAAACAAAGAAGATTATCCATATATTAAGCTTTAAGTGACAACAAATTACTAATATTGTCGAAAGTGAAAAATGTAGAGCAGGTGTGCTTTACATTTTTTTGTTTAATACTTATGCTTGCTGATAAGGAGAAAAATTTAATGTCAAGGGTTATTGTTGTTACATCTGGTAAAGGTGGGGTGGGGAAAACCACGGTTTGTGCCAATCTTGGGTTAAATTTAGCTAAAAAAAATTATCGTGTGTGCGTGGTTGATATGGATATTGGGCTAAATAATCTTGATGTGGTGTTGGGCATGGAAAGTAGAGTGCTGTACACTATGCAAGACGTGCTAGATGGTAAGTGTAGGCTGCGTCAGGCTTTGGTGCAAGATACAACTTATCCACTACTTTGTATGCTATCCAGCGGGAATGTGGCGCACAATCTTACAATAAGGAGCGAATACATAAAGGCGGTAATCGGTGACCTTAAAAGTATGTTTGATTATATACTGATTGACTGCCCAGCAGGAATTGATGCTGGGTTTAATAGAGCGGTTATTTGTGCCGAGGAAGCCATTGTGGTGACCACACCGCACTTATCAAGTATTAGAGATGCGGACAAGGTGGTTACGATATTGGGTACATATGATTTGTATAATATTAAATTTGTGGTTAATCGAGCACGTGGAGATTTGATTGTTGATAAGCTTATGCTAAATGTTTATGATATTAGTAAAACCCTTAAGGTTGAGTTTGGCGGGGTGATACCGGAAGATGATTTTATATGTGTGGGGCAAATACGAAATAGCAATAGAATCGACCATAAAATTGCCAGCCACAGAGCATTTGCAATACTTAGCGACAATATTGAAACAGGCAGTAAAAAGCTATATGATTGCACATACAAATATAAGGGTGTGATTGGTGGAATGCGTAAATTTTTTAAGAAGAAACTTTAATTGTAAAAATATAAAAATATAGTGCAATAAAAATGCAAATAAAGTCTCTTAAGATTTCAAAGAGATTTGATTGCTGTAGGAGTGAAAATGGAATTAATTAATAGATTGGACAATGTTATAAAAAAGGACAAACAGGTTAATCCGCAATATATGAAAGATGTGATAAAAAGTGATATTTTTTATTTGTTAAACAACTATTTTGAAGCGGAGTTTGATGACATCAACATATCAATTGATTTAACTGAAAACAATATGTATTCTATCAATATCAATGCTATTGGTGACCGAATGAAAGCTATGAAAATTTTACCTTAAAATACGTCATTTAAGTTATTTAGCAAGAAAGAAGCATTCAATATTTAAATAATTTTAATAATAAAAAATGAATTATAAGCATAAAAGTAATTATGCGGCGCACAAAAGTTAAAGTGGGTATAAGCTTTGTTTTGATGGCTTTGTTGATGATTTTAAGCCATCAATTTTTGCTGTTTATAAACTATATTTTAGCTCTAATTTTTCATGAAATGGCGCACGTTTATATTGCCAAATCAAAGGGATATAATACAAGCCTTGTAAAATTTGATATGCTTGGCGCAAGCATAAAATTGGATAACAAAATTAGCAAGGACGACTTATTTGCAATTGCCATAGCAGGTCCAGTTGTTAATTTTGTAATATGCTTAATTTGCACAAGTTTGTGGTGGATAATGCCAGAAATGTATGTATATACTGCACATTTTTTTAGGTTTAACCTATTGATTGCTAGCTTTAATATGCTACCAATTGAACCTTTAGATGGAGCTAAAATAATGGAGGGTATTTTAAGCAAACATAGTAAAAGGACGGCTAAAATTGTAAACTCAATTCTCAATATTTTGGCGATATTAGTATTCACTATTTTGTTTATAATGAGCTGTTTTGGTGAGGTTGATTTAACATATATTGTGTTTGCGATATTTTTTTGTACTAACTTTTGGCCGAAGCGAAAGGTTAATTTCGACGTGTATTACAAATTATTTTTTAAGAAAAGCAAGCGAATTGAAAAGATTAATTTTTTACATGTTCAGCCGTCTTGCACGTTGATGGAGTTGTTGCAACAAACTAAGGAAGGGTATTATACAATCTTCTATTGTGAGCTTAATAAGGCTACTTATATTACCGAAAAACAGCTTCAAATTTTAATAACAAAAAACGCGTTAACCGACAATATTAAAGATATATTTAAGTATTAAAGATATATTTAAGTATTAAAGTGTATTAATAAAATATTGTCGGAAAGTGTTTGACTTTATATATGTATTTTTGATACAATATACTTGAATAATTGTAGTGTTCGGTTTTGACTGGTTTAAGACTGCTGAGATATGATGTTTTCTTGATAAATTAAATACGGTTAGAGCATAATACTTTATACAAAGGAGAAGGGTTAGATGAATAGTTTTAATCAAAACAACAGTCAACAAAATTTAGGTAAAAGGCAAGTGCAGGGCACACCACAACGTCCTACGCAGGTAAGAGCAGCGCAAGGTCAACCACCAAGACCTCAAGGAGCTGCAAATCAAGTTCGACCACAGCAATCTAATGTAGTAAGGCCTTTGTCTAGACAACAAAGTCAAAATACACAACAATATGCGCATCAAAGTAAAGTTTCTCAGGCCGGGACAACCAAGCAAGAACCTACTCAGCAAAACACAGGAAGATATTCTGATTTGATTGAAAGCTTAGATGTTTTGCATTCTGGGAATTTGGCTGATGAACGTTCTCGTAAAAAGGGCAGACGAGCTGCGGGTGTGGTATTGGGCTTAGCTGCGCTAACAGCAGTAGCGGTACCTGTTACAATTTTTGTCAACCGAGCAACCGACACTACTGAATACGAGATTGTGGTAAACACTGAATTCGAGAATGCTGAAAAGTATAGTGTAAGCATTAAAAAGGGCTCAACGATTGCTAAACTAAAGACCAAGTTTAATGTAATTCAAGGTCATACACTTGTGGGCGTATATAAGGACGCTGAATTTACACAACCATATAGCGATACTGATAAAGTTTCACCATCAACTCAAGTGTATTTAAAATATGAAAAACAAAAGTATACAATAAAGCTGCCAAATAGCAGTTACTATAAGATTGAATGTTCAGAACAGATAAAGGATAATAAAGCTCAATTAGAGTGGGGAGATTCATTTGTATTTTGGATAGACTATAATTTGGGTTATACTGGCGAGAATTTGCAAGTGACTGCAAATGGCGAATTAATAACCCCAACTGAACAAGGATATTATATTTTAAATTTTGTAGAAGATAATATCGAAATTAAGGTTACCAGCACAATCTCGGCGAAAAAGTATAGCTTAAGTTTATCACAAGCAAATAACAACATAACAATATATCGTGCGTCAACCAACAATTCTTCAGCTACAACGGGTGAGATTACCCCGGGGACAAACTTGTATTATGGAGATATGCTGCATATATATTACAGCGAAACTGAGGGCTATAAGAAGACTAAGTTTGCAATTAATGGAGTAGAGCATTATGTGGACGCTTATGATAAAAACAACGAAAATACAGTAGTTAGGCATGAAGTGTCTGCAAATGTGGCCATTGATTATGAAGAACAAATAAAGACTTTTGATTTGATTCTTCCAAATGGAGAGGGGTATACCCTAAAAGATGCGGATGGAATAAACGATTTGGCTATAACCAATCCATTAAACTGGGGAACCGAAGTTAAGTTTAAGTTGGATATCGCTGAAGGCTACACTACTCCTAACAAAGTGATGTATGCAGGACAAGAATTAGCTGCAGACAGCGAGGTTTACACGATAGTAGTAAAAGAAAACTCTGCCATCGAAGTTTCAGGAGTGGTTAAGAAAAAGTATTTGGTAAGCTTTAAGAGTGGAAATGATATCGATGCAATAACGCTAAAATCAGAAATAGTATCACATGGCGACCAAATAACAGCATATGCAAATCAAGAGCAAGTGGCGACAGCTCAATATAAGTATGAATTTAAGGGCTGGGTTGTGGCCGGTGGTAGCGATGTTGTTGATTTTGACAATCTTGAAGTAAAATCTGACTTAATATTTGTGCCATACTATCAGCCTATTGAAAGAGAATATAATGTTCAAGAAATAGTAGGCGATACTACGAATTTAAGCGTAAAGGTAAATGATGGCACTGTTTTAGGAAAACTTAAGTATAACGAAATTATTACAGTAGAAGTAACAGTGCTTCACGATGCTTATATTGATACGGTTTTATCTTTATCTGGTTTAACAATAGAATCATCTACAAAAGACGGCAATGTATATACATGGATATGCAAAGTTGTTGGACAGGAAGATGCTGAAAATGAAATAGTGTCATACGAGATATTGGGTATAGCATCTGACGAAAGTGTGGTAAGTTTAACAGTGGGAGAAGGGTACAATCTAACATTTGTGAAATATGATGGTTCAAATGTGATAACCTTACCAGGAACTACACAAGCGGTAGAAAAGGGCAACTATATATCATTTAAAGTAGATGTGTTGGAAGGATACAAATCTACTGGATATGCCGTTAAAAAGATAACTTTAGCTCCAGGAGTTACTCATGCCACAACATTAGACCCAGACGACAATGGCGTGTATACAATAGAGGTGGAATCTAGCACCGAAATAATAGTTGAAAATATTGAACTATTGTCATTTACATTAAAATCTCATGAAGTTCCAGATGGCTTTGTGGTTAGCAGAAGATCTTCCAGAAGGGATGGCGCTAGCCTAGGTCAATTAGAGTCTGGAGATACAATTTATTATCATGACGAATTGGAAATATCTTATGTGGTTACACCGGGATATGAGACAACAGAATTTACTATTAATGGATTAAATCAAACAATTGATGAAAATTTAACAGAATATGGATTTACAATACAAGTAAATGAAGATGTTGAAATAAAATGTGTTGAACAAATTAAAAATCACAAGCTAATCATATCATCTGAAATGGTTGGGTATGCACTATTAGACACAGAAGGTAATATGTTCTTGCTAAAATCAGAAGAGGGCGGTTTGTGTGTAGAGGGCGTAAATTTAAATATAGAGAACAGCTTTACATTTAGCTTAAACCTACTAGACGGATACACTCATAGCCAGCCTAGAGTAAGAATACAAAACCCAACAGCGGTATTTTATGAATCTGATACATATGTGTATACAATAAGTAATGCAACAGGAGACGTGGTAATTTCAGTTGAAGGTATTGAGCTAAACAAATACCAAGTAATAGCGCCAGTAAGTGAAGCATACGAATTTGGATTTGAAGAAGAGTTATTTGACGAAAACAACAAAATATTTGTAAACTATAGCGGAAATGGACTAGCCGGAGAAACAATGTTTACATTCAAATTCAGCGATGCATATAGTCAAAGCCAGTTCAAAGATATTGACGGAAACACAATTATAGACCCGATCGAGCATTTGATAGCAGATAATGCGGTTATCACGCATATAGAAGGTGACCAATACAAACTAACTAATGTAACAGGCACAGTAATAATCAAGGTAAATGCTGATATTAAGCGTAATGTTTATGAGGTGTCTACGGATAATAGTCAATTAAAGTTGTCAAGTTACGAAGTTGCACATGGTGATACTACAACACTTACCGTAACACTTAATGAAGCAAACAATGAAGATGAAATCTTTAATATATATGTTCAAGGTGAAAGTGGCTTACAAACTATAAGTTCGTCAGACCTAATAAAATTGGGCAAGGGAGTATATTCTTACAATTTAGAAATTACTGAAACTGTAATGATTTCCATAACTGATGTAAATGCAAATGATTATTCGGTTATATTGCCTGCCAGTCAAGTTGGTTATACAATTTCATCTGAGCAAATTGGGCTTGGTGCAACTTTTGGCGAAGTAACGCATGGACAGGTTGTAACCTTATCATTGTTGTTGCATAGTTCACACAATCAAAGCACACCTAAAGTTCGCGCAAATGGCAGTATTCTAAGCCCTATTGACGAATTGTCAGCTGGAGACAACTTAGTATATCAATATATCGTAAATAGCGATGTAGAGATTACAGTTGATGATGTGGTGCGAAACGAATATGCTGTTACATTTAAAGATTGGGATGGAGACATAATATCTCAACAAATAGTAAAGCATGGGTATACAGCGGCAATACCGGATTCTCCGTCTAGGAAATCCGATTCGCGATATAATTATACCTTTAATGGATGGGATACAAACGCTTCTAAGCCAATCATACGGAATGAAATATTCACTGCAGAATATGATGGGTCATATATTAATTATCAAGTAACACTAATGGCTCCAGAACATTCTAAAATTACCGCAACCAATCTACGAACCAATGAAAAAGTTGTGGCGGATGGCTCAAGTAGAGAATCTACTAAACATATAAACAAGCGTTTTGATGATGAGGTGAGAATTCAGTTTGAAGCAATTGATGGCTACAGAATTAAAAGTTATACTGGTTCAATATCTAACACTCCAAGCATAACTAACCCTTATTCAAGTTCAAGCATAAGTTTAACAATTCCTGGAGAAACTGCTGGGAGAGCATATACTTGCGAAGTGATAGAAGTAAGAAATTTGACAATTAATTTCTCTAACATTGATGAATATGGACACATTAATACTGGTAGTGAAGTGTTTACTATTGATAAAGACAATATAACAATTTACAGTCAATTAAATACAGTAGATTCAAGTGGTGAATTAATTCATTGCGCTGCTGGCTGGACGTCTGCAGATGGTTCGGTTTTTTATGACATTCGAGAGGCAACTTGTGGATTGTTCTTGGATGAAGCTTTAACAAAGCCAATGCCTGATGATATGTTGATAACCCAAGATTTGCAACTATATACTAAACGCGCAACACTTAATAAGCTTACCTATATCGGCGCAGAGGTATCTGCAAAAGACACATCAATTTCAGGTGATGTTGTAATACCTATGAAGTATAATACAGGTGCTAGACTATCAACAATTACAGCGATTGCTAAAGAAGGATTTATGAGTAGTTATATATCTTCAATAACATTGCCAACAGGAATAAAAATTGTTGGAGAATATGCCGCCTCATACTGTTCAAGCTTAACATCAATTAATTTGCCAGAAGGTTTGGAAGAAGTTGGAAATAGTGCGTTTTCAGAGAGCAATGTAAAGAATTTAAATGTTCCTGCATCGGTAATATTGTTTGGCGCACAATATGCAACGAATAGTTTAGAAAAAATCACTGTATCACCTGCAAATGAAAAATATTATAGTGGCAAGCTTGTTGATGGAGAGTGGGTAGAATTTAATTGTATAATAGATAAATCAACACAAACGTTAATTAGAGGCTGTGCTGATTCAATAATTCCAGAAGGTGTAAAACACTTGGATTATGGGGCGTTTAGCTATAATTCACCAACCGATGTTAAACTACCATCAACACTCGAAACTATCGGTAATTATTGTTTTTGTACGGTGGGGGTAGAATTTATCAATATTCCTGCTAGTGTGACAAGAATAGGATATGGTGCATTCGCTGATGCTTTTGATGGTGAATGTGAAATTATATTTGAAGATGTTTGGGGCTGGCATTTAGATGATGGAACAGCGATTTCACCAGTTGATTTAAAAGATGCGGTAGAAGCTGTAAATCAATTATCAACGCATACACAAAAATGGACCAAAGCACCGGCTGTAAGTCTTGCTGATGCTGCACCAAGCTGGTTTGAATTAAATGACGATGGTCAAAGTTATAAAGTTGTAATTAAAGAAACTGGCTGGAATGGTCCAACCGATACCATTCACTTAGTAGTGCCAAGTATATATAATGGCAAGCCAGTAACTAAAGTTTGTAATGATTTTTTGGGTATAGATCCACCAATTCTAGAAAATGTTATGAGCATATACTTTGAAGAAGGTATTAAAAGCATAGATGAAATGTATTATAATCACGCTATGGAATATGTATATATACCTAAGAGCATGAATTCTATATATAGATTTAATGCTAACTATTTAATATTTGAAGAGAATTCAACCTGGATATATGAGGGTGAAACAACAGTAAGTGTTGTAGCATGGGGGAAATGTGATGAACATCGGATCAAGGGCTATCCTGCAACTAAGACAAAAGTTTGTACACAGCTAAATGAATATTGGTTTGAATATGATGAAGGAAGTGATGGCTATAGGGTTGTTAATGCAGGATACTTAATAGCTGACAGCATTGAAATCCCAAGCATATATAACGATGGAATACATGGTTTAAAGCCAGTAACCAAGATTGATGATGGAGCATTTAATTGTTGTTATGAATTGGGAGAAGTTGTGATTCCAAGCAGCGTAACCAGTATAGGAAATTATGCATTCTCTAGTTGCGAATCATTAAGCAGTGTAGACTTTGGATCAAACAGTCAGTTGCAAAGCATAGGTAATTCCGCTTTTGCATATTGTACTTCATTAACTAGTATAACCATACCATCAACTGTAATTAGCATAGGAAATGCTGCATTTAATGGCTGCTCAGCTTTAACTGATATAGTAATACCAGATGGTGTAACTAGTATAGGAAGAATCACATTTCAACAATGTGATTCATTAACCAGTATAATCATACCATCTAGTGTAAAAAGCATAGAAAGTGACGCGTTCTATCACTGTAATTTGTTGAGCAATGTGCAATTTGCTTCAGGTAGCCAGCTTGAAACTATAGGCCCCTGGGCGTTTAAAGATTGCGCTGAACTAACCAGAGTTGATATACCAAGTAGCGTAACTTCAATAGGTAATAATGCCTTTGAAGGATGTTCAAACTTAACTGATATAATTTTGCAAAAAGGGTTAGAATCAATTGGTAATAACGCATTCGCTTCTTGTACTGCATTAAGAACTGTAGCAATTCCAGGCAGTGTAACATTCATTGGGGATAATGTGTTTAAAGGGTCTGATAAGTTAAGTGTGGTAAATATAGGAAGCTCATCTGATAGAGAAACTACAGTATTACAATTAGGTGAAAATGTTTTTGCTAGGAGCTCTTCAACTTCAGAACAATCAGAACTAAATATATATGTTTACAAAAAAGAGATAACATTAAATAAGGAGATGTTTACTGATTGTACTACAGTTAATTTAATGTTGCGTGACGGCTGTGAAACTACTATTGATAATGATGCTTTTAAAAATTTTACTGCCTTAAAAAAGATTGAATTGACTAATAACAGCTCAATTGATATAGGAGATTCTGCATTTAACGGCTGCACAGGGCTAGCAAACATTTCAATTTATCAATCTGATTCAATAAGTATAGGGAGCTCGGCATTTAGTGATTGTACCGCATTAGAACGGCTAGAGATAAGTGCAAAAACACTCAGTGACACTGAAACAAGTATAAGTAATAATGCATTCAAGGGGTGTACTGCATTAGAAAGTATAACCATGCAAAGGTTGACAACAAGCATTAATAGTACAGTGTTTGCAGGGTGTCCAGGTATAACAAGTTTGGCTATTACAAATTGTGATATAACAATTGGGGAAAATGCTTTTTCAAATAAAGACCAATTGGAAACGGTTACAATAAGAAACAGTACAACAGCACTTGGAGAAAGAGCGTTTGAAGGATGCTCCTTATTGAATAAAGTAAGCATTGCTGGGGGAGAAACAAGCATTGGTAGTAGAGCATTTATATTATGTTCTGCCTTGAGAGATGTTACTCTTGGAGGGACTATTACATCACTTGGTAATTATGCATTTGCTGGGACTACCGGACTAACATCAATTACGCTACCAACAATGTTACAAAGTATAGGTGAAAGAGCATTTGATAGGTCTGGTTTGACAAGAGTAACAATTCCAAACGGAGTAACCTCAATAGGAGAGAGCGCGTTCTACAAGTGCAAGAGTTTAACCAGTATAATCATATCTTCAAGTGTAACTAGCATTGCTGCCTCAACTTTTGAAGGTTGTACAAGTTTAGCAACTGTTACAATACATTTAGGAGTGACAAGTATAGGAGCGAGTGCATTTAAAGGCTGTACTTCATTAACAGGGGTTACAATATCTGCAAGCGTGACAAGTATAGGAGCGAGTGCATTTGAAGGTTGTACAAGTTTAGGAACTGTTACAATACCTGCCAATGTAACGGCTATAGGGGCTAAAGCATTTAAGGGTTGCAGTGCATTGGTGCTAAAATTTGCCAGAACTGCAAGCTGGGAAGGATATATTTCGGTAACTTTTACTGCTGGAAACAATTATGCGTCTTACTTTACATCTGGTAGTGGAAGTGACACCTCTTGGATTAGGAACGCTATGTTAGTGTAATAATGCTGTGTACACAGTGTTAATATACTATAGGGATGTAAAGGACGCCAGTGTTAAGATAATTAAGCAAAAAGGCATAGAAATATGCCTTTTTTGCTTTTGTATAATTAACAACTTCAAGTAAATATGTTAAGGATTAAAAAATAATATTGTGAGTCGTTTATCGGTTAATAATTTGTTTTGAACGATTTAAGGATATCAATACTATCAAAGATTTTTTAAAAATTTTGTAAAAAGGGTTGACAAGGGGGATTTGTTGTGATATAATGTGAGTGTTTAAGTAGGAGTGCCACTTCTCACCCAGGAGCGCTAGGCAAGCGACTGAGGTTTTAAAAATTGATTATAATTTTTATTGAGTAGTGGGTTCTTTTACGTAAAGAAACCATTTTTTTATGGTATGGAGGTTTATTATAAAAGAGTCATTAAGAAACGAACAAATCGTTGACGCTCAAGTTCGCTTGATTGGGCCTGAAGGGGAACAATTAGGTATTGTTAGTGGTGCTGAGGCAAATGCTAAAGCCCAAGAATATGGTTTAGACCTAGTGATGATTGCGCCAGATGCAAAGCCAGCTGTGTGCAAGATTATGGATTATGGCAAGCACAAGTTTGACCAGCTGAAAAAGCTTAAGGACCAAAAGAAAGCTCAAAGAACTGCCAAATTAAAGGAAATGTCATTATCTATGACTATTGGTGACCATGATTTGCAAACCAAGGCAAATCAAGTTAGCAAATTTTTGCAAGATGGTAGCAAGGTTAAAGTTAACATTCGTATGTCAGGCCGTCAAATGGCACGCCCACAACAAGGTGTTGATATTATGAATAAGTTTGCTGAAATGCTACAAGAGTTCGGCTCTATTGATAAGAAACCAGAAGTTACTGGAAGAAATATCTTTATGTATTTGATACCTATTAAAAAATAGAAAGGAGAAATATTATTATGCCAAAAATTAAAACAAGAAAAGCAGCAGCTAAGCGTTTTACAATTAATTCTAACGGAACAATTAAACATGCTCACTGCAACAAAAATCATATCTTAGCTAAGAAAACAAGAAAAAGAAAGAGATTTTTACGTGGTACAGGTTATGTACATGCATCTGATGCTAAAAACGTAAAAGCAATGTTAGGACAAAAGTAGGAGGTAAGTTATGAGAATTAAAAGAAGTGTAAATGCTTTAAAGAAAAGAAGAGCGATTTTAAAACAAGCTAAAGGTTATCGTGGTGCTAAGAGCAAGCTATATCGTGTTGCTCGTCAAGCAGTTATGAAATCTGGACAATACGCTTATGTTGGACGTAAGTTAAAGAAAAGAGATATGCGCCGTATTTGGATTGTGCGTATCAACGCTGGATGCCGTGCTAATGGCTTAAGCTATAGCGTGTTCATCAACGGACTTAAGAACAACAACATCAACCTAAACCGTAAGGTGTTGGCTGATATGGCAGTTAACGACGTTGCAAGCTTTAACAAGCTTTGCGATATGGTTAAGGCTAAATAAGTGATTTAGACAAATTTCGATACAAAATACCACAAATCTTTAAAATTAGTGGTATTTTTTGTACTCTAAATCATATATTGAATTATATAATATAAAACACGCATATTTGCGTTTAAAAAATCTAGATTAAAAGGAGAAAAAATTATGAATAATAGTATTATATACGATGGGAAAATTGCATATGCAGACGTAATTAAAGCTACTGGACTTATTAGCAAAGCAATTGAAAATAGTGCTGAACAAATATTGGGATTTGGCGTGGTTTTCCATAACGCTAGTAAAGAAGTTAAGGAAGCTAACAGAGGCGTGCTTTTGCAACGTGTTCCAGAATTTGATATTGAAACTGAAGAATCAGTTATAGCGAGATAATTACAATCGGGCGTGATAGCCCGATTTTTTAATAAATTTTACCAAATCCATTGACAAAAGTAGTTGGATGTGATATTATATTAAGCGTAGTACCACGTTGAACAGGTTTTAAACGGGTTAAATAAACACTAAAAGTGTTTATTATGATAGCAAACTCTACCTTAAAAGTGAGTCTTCGAGAAATTTTATAGGAGGTAACTAAGATGTACGCAATAGCACTTATAGCTGGTAAGCAATACAAAGTTAGTGTTGGAGATGTTGTAAGAGTGGACCGTCTTGCTAACGAAGTTGGTGAGAACGTTGAATTCCCAGTTCTTATGACTGCTGATGAAAACAACGTTGTAGCTGGTAACCCAGTGGTTAAAGATGTTGTGGTTAAGGCAAAAGTTCAATCACACACTTTAGGAAACAAGATTCTTGTGTTCAAGTACAAAGCTAAGAAAAACGAGCGTAAGAAGAAAGGACACAGACAAGCCTACACTAATGTTGTAATTGAAAGTATAGGTTAATTATGATTAAAATCACAATTGTAAGGGAAGATGTCGACAAAATAAAGTCTATTACTAGTATGGGTCATTCGGGCTATGCCGAAGAGGGTAGCGATATCGTATGTGCAAGTGTATCAGTGCTTTTACAAAATGCTCAAAAGACGTTTTGTGAAATACTTAATATTGATACGGTATACGTAGTAGATGTTAAGCAACCAACTTTGTCAATTACTTTACCTAAATTAGATGGTGAAGATTTAAAGATGGCAAATTTGATTATGAAATCAACGGTAAACGGACTTTATGATTTGGCGGATACCTTTCCAAAATATATCAGTATAAAGGAGAAGCGTAAATGAAAATATTAGTTCAGTTGTTCGCCCACAAGAAAGGTGGCGGTAGCACTAAAAACGGAAGAGATAGTAATAGTAAGCGTCTTGGTGTTAAAAGCGCTGATGGTCAATTTGTATTGGCTGGAAATATTATCGTACGTCAAAGAGGAACTAGAATTTACCCAGGAGCAAACGTTGGCTTGGGTAAGGATTATACATTATTTGCATTAACAGATGGTGTTGTAAAGTTTGGTCGTGATGGTCGCGGTAGAAAGTGCGTTAAAGTTGAACCTAAAATCTAGTGTTTAACTTCGCTACAAAAGACAAATACATATCTTAAAATACAAATGAAAATTTTAAATACAAAAGATAAAAATCGCCTTATAATAAGGCGATTTTTACTTTATTAAATTATCAACTACGCATACACAAAAATTAAAGCAACTAATTATGGCAAAAGTTTTATTTTAAATTGATTTTTGCTGTTATAAAGTTAGAATATCTTCGTTGCTGATGTTTTAGCTCTCTCCTGCGGAAGAAAAACAAGTCAAATGATTCCCATTCAAACACCCAAGCAAAAATGTCAATTGAACCCGCTAAAATTGGCATTTCGGCGATATAGTGGGCAATAGATATTGCGAAAGCAACTAAGCCAATTAACAATAATAATATGCTTGACATCATATTAAACTTAAGTTTACGTTCAATATCAACAAACTCATTATAGTAATATGTTTTTATGGCGGTAGGGATATTTTTTGTTTTACCCTTTTGTGTAGAGATGGTAATAGATATATCTTGTTTAATAGGTATGTCTTTAACAGAATTATTTAAAAACTCAGCAAAATCATTGGTGATAACAGGTCGATTATCTTCGGTATATGGCGATAAAATTTCAGTTGAATCCGTAATATTGATGTTAATAGAATTATTGTCGGATATCAATTTTGGACAATACTTATGGCTTAAAATTTCTTTTTTTAGTTTTCTGTATTTATTCATAGATACTCCTTATACAAACAATTATATCAAATTTAGCAAATATTAAGCAATTAAATAATCTTGAAATTGCGAAAATACTAATTTTATGATGTAAAGTGCTGAGAGTGACAAGACTTAATAAGCTAAAAACAATAAATTTTATAAATTTTCAAAAAATTTTTAAATTTTCCTTGCATTTTTTCATATATTATAGTATAATAGCAATGTTGGTTATCTGGCACCATCGCCAAGTGGTAAGGCCAAGGTCTGCAAAACCTTTATCACCAGTTCGAATCTGGTTGGTGCCTCCAACTTAATTTTCTTAAGAGGGCGTGTCCCTCTTTAGAATAAAAATAACGGACAAACTTAATATGCCGATGTGGCGAAATGGCAGACGCAAGGGACTTAAAATCCCTCGGGGGGAAACTCCCGTGCCGGTTCGAGTCCGGCCATCGGCACCAGCAATAAAAAATATTAGCACTTGTATGTGCTAATTTTTTTATTGCAATGATATTTATCCTTCGGATAAGTGATATTTGCAAAGCAAATGATATTTCCATTCGAAAATGATATTTTTTGCTGCACAAAAAGTGAAGGATAAATTCATATCATTTTGCCATAGGCAAAATATCATTTGATGAAATCAAATATCATTGCGTAGCAATATCATTAAAATTATAATTTATCAGCAAAAAGTGTTTACACCTTGCTAAACGCTAAAAATAAAGACTTAACCAGCAACAACTAAGCACAAGAGAGAAGAAATCTAAAATCTTCTCTCTTTTTTTTGTGAAAGGTATATTATTATTACAAAAAGTATGCTATACTGATTATTGAGGATAAATCAAATGATAGAAAACTTAAATGTTAAAATAAAGGATATTGCTTACTCTAAAGACAATGTATGCAGAAAATATATACAAACTACAATTGATGGTTATAGGATAGAAACTTCCTATGTTGATTATGGAAACAAGTATATTATTTGCTTTTCAACACAAGTCGGTTGTAGTTTAAGATGTAAATTTTGTTATAATGGTATAAAGTGCAATTTCAAGAGAAACCTAACTGATGAAGAAATATGTAATCAAATTGAGAATGTAATAAGAGAAGAAAGTCCCAAGAAAGATAAACCAATTTTATTTAGTGCAATGGGAATTGGTGAGCCTTTATTAAATTATGATAACTTAATAAAAGCATTTTGTATTTTAGATAAAAAATATCCTAACAATAAATTTGCCTTAGCAACTACTGGTGTAAAACTGCAAAACATTTTAAAGTTGGCAACAGATTTAAAGGATATAAATAATTTTAAACTAACTATTTCGTTGCATTCTGCTGACGAAGAAAGAAGAAATTGGTTGATGCCAATTAGTAGTGATTTAATTTCATTGGTTGAAACTGTCAAACAATATAAAGCTTTATCTGGTCGTGAAGTAGAATGGAATT
This sequence comes from Candidatus Onthoplasma sp., assembly GCA_045633705.1. GTDB lineage: Bacteria > Bacillota > Clostridia > Christensenellales > UBA1242 > Onthoplasma. The sequence goes on along the minus strand of JAZQYV010000004.1, from coordinate 10,454 downwards.
ATGTGTTATTTAATAATGTTAACGATTCAATCGAAGATGCAAGAAAACTATTCGAATTATTAGGTAAGGACGAACTTATTAAAATCAATAAATTTAATAGGGTTGAAATAAGTCAATTATCAGAAAGTAAAAACAAAGATATATTTATCTCAACACTTGAAAGTTCAGGAATGCAAGTAGAATATTATGAAACTAATGGTGCCGATATAGATGGTGCTTGTGGTCAAATGATTTCTAATTAAATTATTTCTTAATATCAACCCTAACAAGTAAATAGCAATATCCGATAAACACCTTATGGTTCGGATTCGTTATCAATCGTTGCACCAAAAGCACCTTAATGGGTGTTTTTTTGTTTGGATTTTATTAATATGTACGAAATAATAATAGATTAATTATTTAAAAAACCTACTAATGTTAGTAGGCTTTTGTGTGTTTTATTTAAACTGAAAGAGTTAAAGTATTGGTTAATATGTTCTTTTTGTCTATATTAAATTGGGTGCAAATGTTTTGAACCACAACCCTTTGGCCTTCCGAAGGAGAGATTGTTAGATCGCAATTGTTATATGCTTTCCAATCGGTTTGAAGCTCGGATAATTTTTTGTGGGGAGTATTTATGCTGCCGTAATTATCGCTAAGTTTTAAGCATTTTACTCCGTTAATGGTTTGTACTTCGAATTTAATACTGTTTTCCAAATTAAGACCTTGAAATAATTTTGCATATAGCGCGCTGTAAAACATATTTTTACTTTCACGACACAATATCAAATCTCCATTGTTTAATATAAATCCGCTTTCATGGACAATTTCAAGTGCAACAACATCAGTTTTGGTCGCAATGCGTTTTTTTGCAAAGTTGTTAAGGTAACATCTACCAAGTTCTACAATCTTTTTATATTGTCCATTATAAATAACAATGCCTTTGTAATCTCGCATGAACTTATTAATAGGCTTTTCTCCAGATAAAATTTGTTTTTCGGTTATTCCAAGTTCTTTAAGCACATCTTTAAAAGGAACTTCGGTGTTTTGTTTAATATAATCATCGATTTTTTGTTGATTTTCAGCAATTAGTTGTTGCCCTTTAGTGGAATTGTTAAAAACGTTGATAATAGACTGACAATCTTCGGCAACAACACTTAAGTTAAATGGAACATAGGTTTGAGAATTGAAGTTTGCAAATGAATTTAAAATAGCGTATTCTAGTGCAGCAGCGTGACAAATTGATGCGGCTTCAGCAGTAAGTGAGTATTCATCATCATTGTCAACAATAAGTTTCCATTTTTTATTTCGAGTTGTGTTAGTTATATCATGGTCGTTTTCGATTGATAAGTTTTCGGTGTACAGATTTACAGTGTCACCCGATTGCTCAATCAATCCGCAACCAAGATTTTTTGGAGAGAAGTCGTCGCCATATTTTTCGTTGTGATAATTTAAGCCAAACATAGGGTCGTTGAGTGATTTTATATAAAAGTTATATGTATAATTTTTGTGCTCAGAATACTTTGGCGCATAACAAATACAAACCAATTGCTTTGCAATGGTTAAACATTCATCTGCAGAATAACCTTTAATGCCAAGCTGGTCAATTAATGCGCTTACAATTATATTTTTAGCAACGTTGCCATAACAATAGGCATCGACAGTTACAAGGCGCATTTGCTTACAAGCTAAATCTAACGATAATCTATTTCCATTTTGGTCCACTGCTAGAGGCAACAACAAATTTGTGACAAAGTCCTTGGCTTCATCGTAGTTAAAAGTTCCTCTAGGAATTGCAATATTAGGCTCAAGACGATATTTTATTGTAATTAAATCAACATCATCTCCGCCAATGCCTACGGCATTTTCGCTACGCTTTGCCATACCATTAGCACTTGCATCGTCAACAGTTCCGTTGCCACCGAGATTTATAACGGTTGGCTTGGTGATTTTATATGTACCAACAGTTTTGTAAGTTGTTTTTGAACCTTCATCAAGTGGGGAATATACCTTTTTCCATTTGCCTTCAGGTGTTTTACTAGAACTATCACGTTTGTATAAATAATAACTCATATTTTCTCCTAATAATTAGTATAACAAACAATTTGGTTTAAGTCAATAATTGACAACTAATAAAGGGGCAACAATATAATTTGTAAATACAATTTTGTAATTGGAATTTATTAAATGTTGCAATAACCTATACAAAAAAATCACCGACAGATGTCGATGACTTTTTGTGTTCTGACTACTAGTTACAATTTCTAGTAGTGTTGCGTGTGCTGTTTTGTGCGTTTGATGTTCTTGAGTTAGAACCACGAGAACCGCAGTTTTGAGCGTTTCTTGTGCCACAATTTTTAGCACTTGAAGAATTTGAACTATTGCTTGATTGAGCATTTTGTTCATTTTTTTCTTTTTTGTTACGACCGAACATAAATCCTCCTAAACCTAAAAGGTTTCAAAGGTAGTATTTGTAGATTGCGAAATTTAATGCATTATAAATTAGTTTAATCTTCTAAACCCAACAGATAATCAGCAGTTACGTTAAAAAATTGTAAAACCTTAATCAATTCTTCCGATTTTACATCTGTTTGCTTATTTTCCCATCTACACATAGTTGAACGGCTAACGCCTAGCACTTGCTCTAGGCTTTCATAAGATAAACCATTTTCTTTTCTTAATTGTTTAAATCTTTCACTAAATTTACTTAACATATTAAGATTTTATCACAAAAATGAAACAAAATACTTGACTTCTCAATATTGAGAATGTATAATACATATATCTCATATTTGAGAATGTAAAACAACAAGGAGTTAATATGAAAACATATATCAAGATAGATTTAATTATAGATTATCTAAATCAAAACAAAATAAGTAAAACCGAGTTTTGCAAACGGGCGAGAATTAGTGTAAATGTATTAAATAAGATTTTAGCTGATAAGCGAAATGTTAGATTGGATAAGGTAATAAAGGTTTTTAATATGATAGGTGCTAAAAGCATATTTAATTGTTAATTAATCATAAAGCTTAAAGCTTGTACATAAATTTAGGTATGAGTAAAATTTGGCTATTTATGATTGTTAGCAGTTTATTTGTATTGGTTGCAACCGCACCCGAACAAGCTCTAACAGTAATGATGGGGGCAAGCGCCAATGGCGTGCAAATGTGTATCGAGTTTTTAGGTATATATGCAATATGGCTGGGCATCTTGCAGGTGCTTGATGACACTAAGTTGAGTCACAAACTGTCGCATTTATTAAAGCGCCCAATAAGGTTTATATTTGGACAAACTGATGAACAAACCGAGAAAAATATATGCTTAAACGTCTCATCTAACATATTGGGCTTGGGTAGTGCGGCAACACCTTTTGGTATTAAGGCAATGCAAGGTATGGACAAGGGTAGTGAAATTGCTACTAAAGGCATGATAATGCTGGTTATTATCAATTCGACCGGTATACAAGTGTTGCCAACCACGGTAATAGGGTTAAGAGCTTTAGCGGGAAGTGTTGCGCCATCAGCGATTATTTGGCCAACGGTTGTTGCAACATTTGTACCTACAATAATTGGCATAATCTTGGTAAAATTGATTTACCGAAAGGGCGTAAGGGTATTGTTTAAAAAGTCTAAAGTAAAGTAGTTGGGTGGCGGAAAACAACCTTTGGATCCAAAGGTTTAAAGCGCGGTTGCGCTTATGGTGGCAGATGCCACCAGTTTTCCGCCGTAGTGCGCAAATGAAAGCAAATTTTATAATAATGAGGTTGTAATGGCAGATATATTATTACCAACATTAATAGCATGCGTATTAATGTATTCGCTTATTAAAAAAGTAGATGCATATTCAAGTTTTGTAAAGGGGGCAAAGGAAAGTGTGCCTCTTATTGTTTCGTTGCTTCCTTATATAATTGCAATGTTTATTGCAATAGAGTTATTTAGGGTGAGTGGATTAAGTGCAGTACTTTGCAGATTGCTTTCACCCATATTTAATATATTGGGCATTCCATTTCAGGTTACAGAACTAGCAATTATTAGGCCGTTTAGCAGTAATGCTGCATATGTATTATTAAAAGAAATATTTGTAACATATGGTCCAGATAGTTATATTGGAAATTGTGCAAGTGTTATTATGGGAAGTAGTGACACATTATTTTATGTATCTAGTATTTATTTTGCATCTACCAAAGTAAAAAAAACGTTATTAACAGTGCCTATTGCGCTATTTTGTAATATTATAGGGGCATTTTTAGCGTGTTTTTTATGTAGATTTATTTAAAAATAAAAAAATATTAAAATTAATTAAAATGTATTAAAAAATCGCTTGAAAATATTTTATAATTATGTTATTATTCAAATATGAAAATATTTAAATGGTTAAAGTGGATAATATTATTTATTATAGCGGTTGTTGTTTTTTGCGTTTTTGTTTAATGTATGCATTTTATTATTGATATTTATATGCAGAGATGGTCGAGTGGTTTGCGTTAAAGTTATCGCTTAGGCCTATTTGCTAATCGCAAATGTGGCACGTGCGCTCTACTTTTCCTTTTCCCTTCAAAGCATATGCTTTGTGGGAGCCTTAGAGGTGTCTTAAACCAAATAAGTTTGTAGGTTTAATGTGCTATAATTTAACTATTTACAATATCTATATGCAGAGATGGTCGAGAGGTTTAAGGCACACGCTTGGAAAGCGTGCGAAGTGAAAGCTTCCGCAGGTTCGAATCCTGTTCTCTGCGCCAATAATTGAATATTTTATAAGTTAAATCAAAAGATAAATAAGGGGAATTTATGCCATTTTATAAACACAAATTAAAAGCTGGTCATGCTGGAAGATCTCAATATAATATTTTAGTAATATATAACTATGCCGAAACATTGCTACAGGCAACTAAAAATGCTAGGCATTATCCAATGGTGAAACATACAAATGCTACAACAATCCAAGCCTCTAGAGAGGTTAACGAGATAGAGTTTGTTATAGGCATTGTACAAAACGCATATGCAAAACTTAAAGGAAACTATGATGAAATCATTACAAAGTTAACCACAATTGACAAAATTTTGTCTCGTGTATGCAACTATGAATTTCAAACCGAAGAAGGCAAAACGCTTGTAGGCTTCCGCAATACATATAACAATGCAAGTGCCAAGGTTAAGCCTATGGTGGAAAAAGAATACCAGCAGTGGGCTCAAAATTTGGTTGAGAAGTATACTGACGACCAAGTATTTGGATTTTAATAACTAAATTAGCAGTCAATAAGATTGCTAATTTTTTTAATTTTTTGGCAAAAATGATTGACAACGGGATTTTAGGGTATTATAATAATGTTGAAGGTCAAAGAAAGTCAAATTCTAAATTTTGGACTTTAAACCATTTAAATAGGAGGTTATTGTGGCAAGCAGAAGTGATATAATCGAGCAATTTATACTTGATACATTGGCAGAGTCGCAATTTATAGAGCTAAGCCGAAATGATTTGGCTAAGTTTTTTGCGTGTGCGCCCAGTCAAATTAATTACGTGTTAAATACTAGGTTTACCGTAAATAATGGTTATGTGATTGATAGTGTACGAGGTGGGGCTGGGTTTATTAAAGTTACAAGGCTAACTAACAATAAGGCAAATCTTCAAAATTTATTGGCGATATGCAACCAACCGCTTAGTGAAGTTGATGGATATCAAATACTTGATAATTTAAGCACAAGAAAGATGCTAAAATTAAACGAAAGCCAAATTTTAAAGCGAGCAATTTCGACAAAAGCGCTTAATAATCCATTAAATATGGAAGAAATATTAAGGGCAAATATATTAAAAGAGATTATAATAGAAATAATGAAAAGGAGTTAGGATATGAAGTGTGATAAATGTAAAGTAAATGAAGCGTGTTACCACTCAACATTGGTGGTAAATGGCGAGGTTAGGTCTACACATTTATGTGAGCATTGTGCTGCCAAGGAAGGGGTGTTTAATAAGCGCTACAATTCGATATTTGATGAATTTAGAAGTTTAACAAATTTTTTAGGTTTTGATGATTTTGATGATAAGGTTTGTCCAGCCTGCCATTGGAGCTTGAATAAGTTTAAATCATACGGAGTGTTGGGTTGTCCAGAGTGTTATAATGCTTTTGAAGAAGAAGTTGATGATATAGTAAAGCGTATTCAGCCATATGCAGAACATAAAGTTGACAATATTGAATTTAGGGTTGAGGAAAAGAAACAAGAGCTAGGAAAAGGGCAGGAATTAATTAAACTAAAATCGGAACTGCAACAAGCAATTAAAGAAGAACGTTATGAAGATGCTGGGGCTATAAACAAGAAAATTAAAAAACTTGAAAAGGAGCTTAAAAATGAATAACGTAATAAGCGCAAAGATTAAGTTTAATCGAAATTTAAAAGGTGTAACATTTACAACAAATTCAACAAAGGAAGAATTGTCAAACTCTTTAAAGCTGTGTTTAAAAGCCATTAGCGAGTGTGCTTTTAAAGGGGAGACGTTAGACAATCTGTCGCCGCAGGTTATTGAAAACTTGATATTAAGCGAAACAATTGAAAATGATTTTGTAAATGATTATGCGCAAAAGGCATATGCAACAAGCAATCAAGTAAATATTCAAATTAATGGTAAAAACCACATTGAGATATTTAGCGTGGATAAACATGTGTTTGGGGCATATGAAAAAGCAAAAGAAGTTGATAAAAAATTATGCAATAAGTTAAACTTTGCTTATAGTGATAAATTTGGATTTTTAACTCCAGACATCAAAAGCGTTGGTTCAGGCATGAGTGTGGAATACCAAATTATGTTACCAGCGTTAAACAAAATGAAGGCGATTAATGCTATTCCAAAATCTAATGAAAAGCTAATTTTTGACCTCAAGTGTATAGATGATAAAAGTGGATTATGCACAATTAAAACAGGTTCAACTTTGGGTTATACCGAAAAGCAGATTTGCGAACTAACACATCAATATATTGAAAAGATTAATGGCATTGAAATTGAAATGGCAAAAACACTTTTAAACGAAGATGAAGACGAAATCGTGGACGCCAATTTAAGGGCAAAGGCAATATTAAATAATTGTATTAAAATTGATAAAAGCGAAGTGATGGAACTGGTTGCAAATATTTTAATAGGAATAAATTGTGGCATTGAAAAAGAAATAAATATTAACAAAGTAATAGATATTTTAAATATTTCAAAAAAAATAACAAACAAAAAACAATTAGCCGAAAATATAAAAAATACATCAAATAAATAAAAATAAATTTTATTTTAAATGCAATTCAATTTAAAATGCTTTAAAATAGATACAAACAATTAATTTGTTTTTAAAAATAATATTAAATTTAATTATTTTGCTAATTTATTTTTAAATAAAATTTACAATTTATAGTTAGGAGGAAATAATGATATATAATTTAACTGATTTGGCAAATCGCAGTATTCAATATGCGCAAAGCATTGCTAGAAAGTACGGCAATCCTATTGGCACTGAACATATATTGTATGGACTTACAAAAGTAGATTGTCAAGCCAATAAGCTTTTAAAAAGTTATAAGTTGACAACCGCAATTATGGAGCAAGTTTTTGAAAATATGGGCAGCGGATTTAGCGCTAATATGGGAGAGTTTTCGCCACGTGTCAAAGAGATGTTTGTAATAGCTAATGAAGTAAGTAGACGCATGGGTGGCAACTATATTAGTACTGAACATATTTTGGTTGCACTGCTTTCACAAACTGATAGTTATGCTATTCAAATTTTGGCTGGAGCATTAAAAGTAAATGTATATGAAATGCGCAACAAAATGTTAACAGTAATTTCATCAAAACAAGCAACATCGCCAAGTGGATTTAATCAAGATGGTTTTGTACGTGTTGGAAAAATCAATAAGGAAGCGGAAGATGATTTTGCTTCAACCCCAAGCGTGCACACCAGCGAGTTAAGCGAGGACTTATTGCAAATGGGAAGTGATGTAACATTGCGAGCAAAACAGGGTAAGATTGACCCGATTATTGGTCGTGATGCAGAGATTGAGCGTGTGATTGAAATATTGTGTCGCAAAACCAAAAACAATCCAGTGCTTATTGGAGAAGCTGGTGTTGGTAAATCTGCAATAGTGGAAGGATTGGCGCAAAAGATTGTTGCTGGAGATGTACCAGAATTGCTAAAGGGTAAAACCATATACAGCCTTGATGTTGGTGGCTTAATGGCTGGAACAAAGTATCGTGGCAGCATGGAAGAAAAGTTGAAAAATGCAATTGAAACAATTATGACAAGTAAAAATATAATTGTGTTTATTGATGAAATTCATACTCTTGCCCAAGCTGGCAGCGAAAAGGGAGAAACCTCTCCAGCTGACATGATTAAGCCATATCTTGCACGTGGCGAGATGCAAACGATTGGCGCAACCACCACTGATGAGTATCGCAAATATATCGAGCAGGATAAGGCTTTGGAGCGTCGTTTTCAACCTATTATGGTAAACCCTCCAAGTGTAGATGACACCATTACAATACTTAAAGGTTTGCGAGATAGTTATGAGGCGTTCCATAAAGTAAAAATAACAGATAGTGCCATTGAGTCAGCAGTAAAACTTTCTGATAAATACATTCTTGACCGTAGTTTGCCGGACAAGGCGATTGATTTGATTGATGAGGCCTCATCACGTGCAAAAGTTAAAAACAACTATTCTAGTACTCAAGAAAAAGAACTAAAAGAAAAGATTGTTGAACTAACTGCGAACAAAGAAGATGCTGTAACACAGGAAGATTTTGAAAAGGCAAGCAAATTGCGTGATGAAATTACTGAGATTAACAAGCAGCTGGAGGAACTTAAAAATACGCCATCTACAAAGCCAGAAGTTCCAGCCGAAATTGGAGAAGAAGAAATTGCAGAAGTTGTTAGCAAGTGGACGGGCATACCTATCACCAAAGTAACCGAAGGCGAAAGCGAAAAACTGTTAAAATTAGAAGCAACTTTAGGTGAACGAGTAAAAGGTCAAGATGAGGCCATTGTTGCTGTATCTAAAGCTATTAGGCGCGGCCGTATTGGTATGCGTGACGCACGTAGACCTATTGGAAGTTTCTTGTTCTTAGGCTCAACTGGTGTTGGTAAAACCGAATTATGCAAAGCACTTGCAAATGCATTGTTTGATAGTGATGACAAGATGATTAGGCTTGATATGAGTGAGTATATGGAAGCACATAGTGTATCAAAGCTTATTGGAGCCCCTCCAGGGTATGTTGGATTTGATGATGGTGGACAATTAACCGAACAAGTGCGCCGCAAGCCGTATAGTGTGGTATTGCTTGATGAAATTGAAAAGGCGCACCCAGATGTGTTTAATATGTTGCTACAAATATTGGAAGATGGGCGACTTACTGATAGCCATGGCAGAGTGGTAAGCTTTAAAAATACAGTTATTGTTTTAACCTCAAACATTGGTAGTGATAAATTAAGCGGTAAGCGACTTGGCCTTGGGTTTAGCGATAAGGCAAGTGCTGAAATGGATTTAAAACAATTAGCACTTGATGAGCTTAAAAAGCATTTCCGCCCAGAACTTATCAATCGTATTGACAATATTGTTGTGTTTAACAAGCTTGGCGAAGATGTGGTGGCGGAAATTGCTAAGAATATGTTGCAAGAACTTAATAGGAACTTGAAAGACAAAAACATTGAACTTAAGTTTAGTGCAAGCACTCTTAAATACTTAATGAAAAATGGAACAAACCAAGATTATGGTGCAAGACCATTACGCAGACTGATTACAACAGCTATTGAAGATGAACTGGCCGATATGTATTTGCGTGGAGAAATTAAGGATGGCGATGTTGTGATGGTTGATTGTAAAAACAATAAACTAAATTTTGTTGTAAAACAATAAGATTTATGTATAAATTTATTTGACAAATTGTGCAAAATTTAGTATATATAAAGTATAGAAGGGAGGGAATTATGAATTATAGATTTAATAAAACCGATGAAGGGGTTAAAACTGATAAAAAGGTAGTGGCAGCCGTAGCTAAACTTGATGCTTTGGAATCTCGTGGCACATTGATTATTGAGGCAGGCTATAAAGGCGACCATGATGCTTACTGCAAAATTACTGGCGTTAAGGAACCAGTGGTTACAGCTGGCAAAAAAGTAGGCGAAGCTGTAAATGATGCTGTTAAAAAGGTATGTACAATTGTTCGTAATGAAAAGAAAACTATTGTAGACAAAAAAGAACACGCACGTAAAAAGGCTGACAGACCAGTAGAAGAAACTTTTGAAGCTTAGTAATTAAAAACAAGGCAATTTGCCTTGTTTTTAACAAAAAGTTTTAAACAAAGTGTTGACAATAAAAATTTAAAGTGATATAATGCCTTTCAAATGAAACAAAACGTGGATGTAAAATTGAAACAGAAACAACTTGAAAAACACGTTAACGTGTGCATGATTTTTTTGGCTCTAATAGGCCTAATATGTATGATAG
>JAZQYV010000003.1:0-1521 GCA_045633705.1 Candidatus Onthoplasma sp. | reverse complement strand
TAAGAAAGCGTTAAAAAAGGTTGCAAAAGCAGTTAAAAAGGTTTGTAACACAACAGTAGGAGTGGTTGGAGCAGTTGCAACCATTGCAGTTCCAGCAGTAATTGGAGTTGTTTGTGCAGTTGCAGCAGCGCCTGTTGTGGCTACCATTGCAGTAGGTGCAGTTGTTGGTGCAGGAATTGCCGCAGGAACAGCAGCGGCTTCTACATATATTCAAGATGGAGAAGTGGACTGGGAGACCGTAGGCATATGTGCCGGAGTTGGTGCCGCGGTTGGAGCTTTGGCTTCGGGAATTTCTTACGGAATTACTAAAGCTATAATAGCAAAAGGTAAAGTTGCAAAAGATATTGATATGGATAAAATATCGGAACATGTTTTTTCAAATGACCATGTCAATAATGGTATCATGGATTTAGGAAGTGGCAAAGATGATATTTTAACCAAATTTTTTGATACCGCTAGATCTAATTCTTCTAAATGGGTTGAAGGGTCAAATGAGATACGAACCGTAATTAATGGAAAAGAGGCAACAATTAGATTTTTTGTTAAAAACGGAGAAATAATAAATTTAGATGGATTTGCTGGAACTTCTTCAAGAGTTGTAGGTAATTTAATTAATTTGATAAAATAGGAAGGATTTGTATTATGGATGTAGAACAATTAAACAATCAACTAAGAAAGGAGTTTTATGAAAATAAAAATTATCAAACACTTGAAAAGTACGTAATGTCAGAATTATTAAATCCAATACAAGATTATGTCAATGCTAACCAGATTATTAGAGATAATATAGATTTGTTAGAAAATCTAGATTTATTGTATATAGCAACTTATCTTAGTAGTGAATATTTGTTTGAAGAAAATGAATTTTTAAAATTATTAGAGCAGAAAATTGAAATAGTATCTAACAAAGATAAGGCTATAATATATTTTCTTAAAGCAAACAACATTATTTGCACAGACAAAAAATGGCAAAAAAATGACAAGTGTAAAGAGTATTTGCAAAAATCTGTAGAACTTTCAAAAGGATTTGAATTTGCTAACAACAGGTTCTATTTAGCACAATGCTTAGATAATAATGCAAGTATTCTAGCGCATGAAACTTTAAATAATATTATAAATATTGAAAATTTTGAAACTTTGCAACAAAAAAATAAAGAATACTGGCTTTCTTCTACTAGATTTATTGATGAATTTATTTTAGGCACATCAATAAATAATGTTGTATATGAACAAAAAGAACAATCATTATCAAGGCTAGGATTATTATAAAAACTTTTATTTATATAAAAACACAAATTGAGATAGGAAGTTTGTGTTTTTTATTAAATCGTTTGACAATATAATGAAAAACTATTACACTAAACAATATTGCTGGAGACTTAACCTTGACGCAGTATTTGATTGTGATGGGGATTATATACTGTTAAGTGAACTTCAAGAGCTTGAACAAATCCAAAATTGTGGTTGGTTTAAGAAAGCGTTAAAAAAGGTTGCAAAAGCAGTTAAAAAGGTTTGTAACAC
>JAZQYV010000002.1:0-2656 GCA_045633705.1 Candidatus Onthoplasma sp. | reverse complement strand
AACATTATAAGAACATAAAAACCAAAGGGCACAGCGAACCAACACACCCTACCCTGCATTATATATGCAATCACGGTTGTATCAAGGCGCACATCAAAACTAATGTATCATTACCGTGTACTTGATATTCGATTTTTGTACTGTCAGTATTGAATACATTATTTGCAACACAAAACATTTGTACAAAAACGACAGCAATAAATGATAAGATAAACCGTTTCATATCTTCATTTTTGCAAAAATTACTTTTCTCAATTTTCATCTTTTAATGACAATTCTAACAGACATTCATCAATCGGTATCAACAAAGGAGGCAATATTTTTACGCCCATATTTTCATATCCCTTAAAAAACGAAAAGGGTTCACAGGCTTTTAACACCTTTGTATTGCGGACAATGTCTTCGTTGGTCAGGTATTGCTCAAAATTTTCAGGAAATATGAAATTAAGGTCAAAAATCAGACCCTTGACATCTATACAAATAAGTATCTGAACATTTCGACTTGTTTTTTTACTTGCTTCAATAAATTCGGCACGACGTTCTTCATCATACCCTTCCAATACTTTTCTAACAACATATTTATAGAAAGCAATTCTGTTTTCGAAGTCGGCATTAACACAATCTATAAGTTCCCTGAATTCCATTTCATTCTCATAATGAAATATACTGAATAAATCCTCTTCATACCCCTTAAGGCCACAAAATTTGACTACACTTGAAGATTTGTATTTATAAAAAACAGTATCTTTACCAGATATGTTGTAATCAACTATCCACCCATCAGGAAGATTCCTATCAAATGCACAACACACCGTTTGTATCAAGACTGATGACAGAAACAACAAGAAATATCTTTTCATACTCTCAATATTTATATTCTATATCAAGAATCTCATTATACGCGGATTCAGAGATCCTTTGACAATCCTTGCTTATAGCAACCTACATGGCGCAAACTTCGCCTGCGCTACGTGTAACCAACTCCTGCAAGTATTGTCGAACTAAAGTTTCGTCGCTACGCACTGTCGGGATGACAGGTTCGCGATTTGATTTAGCTTATATCGAACTCACGTTATTTATTCTCCGTTCAGGTATTCTTCGATACATCTTTCATGGATGGGGATTGGGAATCGGGGTAAAACTCTCACTCCCATCTCTGCATAATCTTCAAAAAACAAAAATGGTTCGCTATCTTTTAGAATTTGTGTATTACGGACAATATCTTCGTTTGTCATGAATTCGGCGCAATGTGAAGGATACATAAAGTCAAGGTCAATAATTTTTCCCTCAACATCAATACAAATTAATATTTGAATGGTGTAAAAATTATCCTTACATTTCGCCATCATCTCGGCGCACCTCGCTTTTCCGTAACCTTCCAAAACTTTCTTTTGCACATATTTCAAGAAAGCGACTCTACTTTCATCATCACTATTGAACTCATCAATGAGATATTCTAAATCAATTTGGTTGTACTGCTTATGGAATTTACGGAATAAATTCTCTTCGTATTGCTTTAAACCGCAAAAAACAGTTTCACCATGTTGGTAATGTATATTATAATAGATGGTATCATTTTTACATCTTTGATACTCAACTTTAATGCTGTCATTGTCAATTTTGTTGTACCCAACTGCATAGCATATACTTTGCGTAAAAACAATTGCAAATAATGTTATAATAAACCGTTTCATAAGTTTGTCATTTATATTTTATACCAAATAAATCTAATATCACTTTCCAATTATAATTAAAATCATCTACCCCTGGTTCCTGGTATGCTCCACTTCCAGAATAGTACTCTTGAAATTTATCAAAATATGAATTGATATGCATTAAAAAATTGTTCAAATATAAATTCCCGTTATTGTCAAATCCATTGTTTATAAAATTAGCATATCCCTCATCGTCTGTTGCAGAAAGACCTTTGAAGTATTTATAATCACCTGTTTTTCTAAATTGTTGACCGAAATACAAATCCTTAATCACATGCTCCTGGAATTCCAAATTTGACTTACCAGTACCTGTCATTTCCAACTGATCCTGCGCTGCATGGAAGACTTCTGAAATTAGAGTGTATTCATCAACATGCTTGCTATCGATAACAATTCGGTTATTTTGGTCTAAATATATTCCGTTCCTTTTTTTATATTCTCCTTTATCTGTGGTCGTATATAAGTTATCTGCAATTTCAATTCCTACTCCAAGTTGTTTTAAAATATTTGCTGCCGTAACCGGTAAATTCCCTATCAAGGTATTTATCTGTACAGCATAATCTTTAGTGCGTGGTTTTCCATGAACTTTCAATTTCCTTTTTGAGTTTGATGAACTATTGTTTTTATTTAAATCAAAATTTGATTTATCATTTATATTCCAAACAGGATCTATCCCGTTTTCTATTTTATCTTTCTCCAATCCCAAACTATCGTTTCTTTCAGTTGTTCTACGTGGTTCGTTGCCACCAACTGTACCCAATTCCGGAATTTGGATGCCGGATTGGAATGGATTTTCCTCTTCTTTGGCGGTGTTGCCGTCAAAATCAAACGGTAATTTTTGAGCGACTGTTCTATTTTCTTTCTTTGGCTCTAAAAACATAGAACCCTCTTTCCAACTGTCAAAACTAATGGTTTTTCTATTATTGTCAAAACTTGATATG
>JAZQYV010000001.1:0-6201 GCA_045633705.1 Candidatus Onthoplasma sp. | reverse complement strand
CGCCCTCTCAGGCCATTCTTGACCACATTGGAGGAACCACAAAAAAAGCATTTTTTTTAGCATATCAATGATAATCTTTGCAAAGATATGTATATCAAATAATTACAGACGTTTCATCCTACTTTTTGTCCACCCTGCCGATAATTGTCTTTTTCCTTATCCCACAAAACTCCATTAGGAAAGAGCAGATTTTGCAGTTTTTGGCAAGTTTCAAGCGATGCATCACGCCATAAACTATCTAATTTACAGCACATTGCAAGTATGTCATCTACCTCACTATCAAGAAGAGTTGTATCAAACTAAAAATGTATCAATATAACCTTAATATTTGGTCGTATTGATACATTCTTTGTGGGGATATACTCTGTTAAATCTTAATGACCATAACGTTTTGCTATGTCCATTCGAACTCTTGCTTGAACATTTTTGATTATTTTATAAGGTAAATTTTCTTTAGCAGCAATATTATTGATGCCTTCTAATATACGTTCCATCTCTTTTTGAATATGAATTTGTTCGTAAGCCCCATTAGCGTTACCATATTGTGCTAAACAATTATGGTATTGATTTTCAAGATTATTTATTTTTTGTAGAGCATTATTTTGTTTTGATTGAAATCTTTGTTTATCGTAGTCTCTTCTTTCTTCTTCTCTAATTTGCATATTACTTAGATGTTGCTCAAATTCTTTAATTTGTTGCTCACGTGCCTTCTGTTCCATTACTATACGAGTCTGTTTTTCTATATAGTAGTTGTCGACACAAATAATCAGAAAAATAGATAGAGCAATTAAAGCAATTAACGAAGCTATGACGATTGACATTATCTTTAAATTGCTAACGAATTCTGCTTTCCTGTTGTATTTGTATTTTGACACATCGTCAGTTACAAAACGGCATCTCCAACATCCGTTTTTATTCATATCAACCTCAGAACCACATTCAGGGCAAATCCAATATTCATTCTTTTCCATATTAGTGCGTATTATCTTTTTGTTAGTTTCAAACGTCTCATAGGATGTTTTGCATCAGCATCATTACTTCCTACATACATATAACCATCATAAATAATGTAGTTATAACTGTATGATGTTTCTGATGTTTCATTTGCGCTATAATATAGTGTAGGACCGTTCTTAATCGTTAGCCAACACTGTTTTCCGCTCTTAAACATATCGTTCCAAGAACCATAGTGAGTCTTTGTCGCTGTTTGTTTATACTTACCGTATTCATTGTTTTTCGAATAGGAATTTGCGACCCCATAAACAGTTTTGTATTCCTCATGACATTTAACCGTTCCGTCTTCTGAAAGTATGAATGTTAGCTTTGTACCCACAGCATCTGTAGTTGTATATGTACCTACAAAACCTGTAACTTTTTCTGTTTTTGCAATTTTCTTATCATATTTACTATCGTTGTCATTGTCCGACCATTTACATCTGTAAACAAAAAATACAATGACTAAAACAATTACAGCTCCTATAAACTTTTCCAATGGAGTTGTGTCATCTTCCTTTTTACTCATAATCTTAATAATTTAATGTTTGTATTTTCAATCATCTTAATAGTCCGTAAAATCCCCGAAAGTGCAGACAAAAAAAGAAAGCGCGGACTAAAACTTCGTCTACGCTTATCGAGGTATCGCCAAACACCTATGCCACATATACGAGTAAAAGCCCACGCCATATAATGACGTGAGCATCAACTTTTACTCTTGTGGCTTAATTAAAATTTGGCGAATTTCGATAAGCAAGAATACAAGCTAACGCTTCTTTGTCTATATGTCTTTAATTTGTCAATGCTTCATAGGCAAGTGTTTTTATCGTGTTTTTGCAAATGTAATATGTTTTATGATTTATACCGAATAATTAAATATTATTTTTTATTCTACTTGCTTCTTGCGTCTCCTTGTGGTGGGTTTGACATAGAGTGCACCTTTTCTAATGGTACACTCTATATAAAACCTACCACGAGGGGGCGTAAGAAACAAGGTTAAACAGATATTATTTCCACAAATTACCCCATTCGCCTCTGTTTGGGTTCACACCAGTCACTCCACTCTCTTTATCTTCTCCAACGGGGATTGAACTTGCAATCATCTCCAATGAAACAATTTCTACCTCATTCATTCGAGGTTTAATATATTCTTTCTTCATAATCATTAAAACATTATTTTTTTACCGTCCATAATATAAATATTTCCTTTTGCGGGTTCTGTTATCTTACGGCCACTCAAGTCGAATATTACACCATCTTCAAAACCATCAATTTCACTTGAAGAAATCTCTTTTATGCCTGTTGTACCACTTATATATACGCTCAATGCAGATTTGGAGGCATTAGAACTCTTGAAGTACGCACGATATGGTAAAACTGTGAGGTTCTTTGTAATACGATTTATCTCGTTATCCGTTACAGATAGCGCATAGTAGTTGCCATTGCTTGTATCAATTGTTTGGTTACTGAATGAACCTACTGTTTGCCAACCATCAACTTCGGGTGTAACAATATTTGAAGATATTGAGGCTTCTCCACCTGTTATTGCTACATTTTCTTTTCCATCGCGTAGGGTGTAGATATAAGGAACGTTTGCAATGGGGGTAGCAACCTCCTCAAACATCATATACCCGTCGCCACTTTCAACTAGTTCGTAAAAAGCATAATTTTCAAGACTTGTAGCATCGGGCGCAAAAGGCAGAATAATTGTCCCGTATTTACCCTCGGCAATGGTACGGGTATAATTTACGTCTGAGTATGTATTTTCATTAACAATGTTAAAATCAATATTATTGTTATCGTCAATAATAAGATGGCAAGTTGCTGTTGAGGGAATTGCATCTGCTCCAATGGTGGGGTTGGAGTAGAAATAAATATCTGTGAGGTTGGTACAACCATTAAACAAAGCAGTATTAATATCTGTTACAAGACATCCAAATGTCGCAATTTTTAAATTATTCCTATTTTTTACAGGAGAAGTATTAAAAGCAATGTTGCGTCCAAGATATAATTCCTCTAAGGGGCAACTGTAAAACAAACCATTATAAACGGTTATTGAGGTTTCATACTGCCAACTATACCCAATTGTGTTATTATGACCTAATGACAATGTTGTTTCGCCATCTTCAAAAGTAATAAGTTTAATTTGATTACAACCATCAAAGACATAATTACCAATATTTACGACACTGCTTGGGATTATCACACTTGTAAGACTAGAACAGCCACAAAACGCATAATCATTTATTATAGATATATCATTTGGTATAACAAGACTGGTTACTAACTCTCTATTTAAATATAAATTTTTTGCATAATACAATGGATTATATGTTTGCGATGTAAATTTATATTTACACCAAGTTGTAATATCATCTATATAAATAGCATTTAGACTAGAACAATTTTCAAAAACTCTATCTCCAAAACTCACTACAGTATCAGGAAACTCAATGCTGACAAGATCACTACAGCCATAAAAAGCATAAGAACCAATGCTTGTAATACTATTTGGTAATTCCATATTGGTAAGAGCGCTACAGCCATAAAAAGTATAAGAACCAATGCTTGTAATACTATTTGGTAATTCCATATTGGTAAGAGCGCTACAGCCATAAAAAGCATAAGAACCAATGCTTGTAATACTATTTGGTAATTCTATATTGGTAAGAGCGCTACAGCCATAAAAAGCCTTATCTCCGATGCTTACAACGCTGTTTTGCAATTCAACATCTATAAGACTAGAACAATTATAGAACAGACAAATTCCAATATTTGTAACGCAATCACTTATTATGATATTCTTCAAATTGCTTTTACCACTAAATGGTGTTGTTGTAGGAGATTCAGTTATTTCATATTCTAGATTTCGTCCTATATAAACATTTGTTAACGGAGAATGCCTAAATAAACCATAATAGAGTTTACTTCCAAGGTCTAGTTGGTAAGTTGAATATCCCAAATACAAAGGCTTGTTACCATCTTCCAAAATGACATCTTGTAAAGAAGAACAATTTTCAAATGCAGTACCTTTAATTTCTATGACATTACTAGGTATTATAATTGATAATAGTTTTTTACAATTTGAAAAACAATAAAATGGAATTACCTCAACACCTGTTCCAATAACAATATTTTCAAGATTACTACAATTTTGGAAAGCGTAACTTCCAATTTCTACAACACTATTAGATAGCTCAATGCTAACCAGGCTGCTACAACCATAAAAAGCATAAGAACCAATTTTTGTAACGTTATCTGGTAATTCTATACTAGAAAGGCCACTACAACCATAAAAAGCGTGATTATCTATCTCTACGACATTGTAAACAGCTTCTTGAGTATCAGACCCATACAAAGCGATATTCTGTATTCTTCCTATATCATCGCCCTTATCTTGACTTCCATCTTTTTTGTATTCAACAACTAAAGAATGAGTTCCGGATACATTAAATTCCTCACTATAATGTCCGGAGTAACTACCACTCTTTTGAAGTATTTGTTTACCATCAATTGTTATTGTTAATTTATCGTAATTACTCTCACTACTCACATACCAATCAAATTCAAGTATATCACCGACTTCTGTTGTAATTGAATACTCCATCTTCGATGTACTACTAGCAACACCTTTATTTGTTGAGGTCCAGTCTTCAAAAGTTGCATAAACAAGACGTTCGTAGAATAAAATATTTTCCGGTATTACAACATCGCCAATATATTCTCCCGAATATGCACTATAAGATGTACCTTTATAAGTTACCATAACTGTCTTATCAGTTTTGCTGATTAACTTATAAAATACTCCATCAACCTCAAAATCGTGTGCCCAAACACTATTTGAACACATAATCAGCAGTATTAAAACTGTTCGTTTAAAAAAGTTTAAGTATTTCATAAATCCCCAAAACACCTGTGGCTCTGCGGTGCTTGAATAAGTTTTAAACTGAAAAAGGAGGCATAAAAAAAGAAAGTGGAGCCAGTCATTGCCTTATCTACAGCGTAGGGCTTGGACTCCCTTGTAATTCAGATAAGGATAATGAACACGACTCCACTTGGAATGTATTGCGATAGATACAAATACAAACCAAGAGAGCGTTCTTCCCAATATTCTGAAATTACCTTTGTGAAGTGTCCAAGTTCACGCTGTCAGAATAAAGCGAATGCGCTTTCTAAAATATGTCCATTCATACTATTTGTATGAACGGCACAAAGTTAGCACATATTTCTGGAAGAACGCTCTTTATGATAATGAAAAAATAAAAGAATGATATGCGACAAAAATAATATTAAAATCCTATATATTAAAATTACCATTAGTCGCCGATAGTAATCAATGCAAATCTGCAATTTTATCAATAAGATATTTTAGATTAGAATAACACAAAAAGAATGTATCAAAGTGCGATAAGGGTTACATACATAAAAACGCTCCACGAGGGGGGCGTAAATGCAGTTTTAAGATTTGACACCATTACCAACCTTGTCAAAAGTTACCATATCGTAACCCTCTGCTCTCAAGTAATGAACAAAATCTACCACCTTTAGAAAATCTTTCATAAAATTGTTGGCAGTTCCGACGATTTCTCGCCACAGCATAGATGAAACAAGTTTCTCTCTGCCCGTTTGGCTTGACGAAAAGTTGGCTTCGCCGACAATTTCTCGCCATGGCAAAGTACAAGCAAGCTTGCCTTTGCTCATTTGGCTTGACGAAATTGTTCGATAATTTGTCACAAATTTGCACGATTGGACAAAAGAGGAATTCTCAAAACAGGGAATTCCTCTTTCCTGTTTTGAGAATCGACAATGCCGACAGCGGTTGGTCAAACGAAGGACGGGCGAAGCTCGTACCGTTTGGGCCGCGATAAGGCGGCGTTGTCAATTTTCAAATCTTTTTCTTATTTTTGAACACAGGCCAACACAACACCCTCTCATTGCAGCACAAAAGGTTAATACACAAAGAGCTGTGGCACGACACCCTGATATAGGGCAAAAAATCCTGTTTTTTTTCAATTTACTGCTAAAAAAAGTACATAATCCATTATTATTTAGATATTTTAATATACATTTGCATTTATATGCCAATTTACGTCATTAGGCTTGATGTTTTTGGACACAGACATTTGAACACATCTATTACACAAACATAAAACACAACAAAGCAATGATTATCAGTAATAAGTTGCAGACGCACGAGATAAAGGCCAT